>JAKQOG010000178.1 GCA_029565395.1 Candidatus Hydrogenedentota bacterium
GGTGTTCGACGACAACGGCGCGATGGTGGAATCCACGGCCGAACTGAGCCTGAGCGGCGCGATGCCCGCGGCGGGCCTGATCGGATTGCTGCTTATGACCGCGGCCCTGGGCGCCGCCGGAACTGCACTCCGCCGGAAGAAGTAACCTTAAAAAATTCTATTCCCTCCCGGCAGCAGCCTCTGCCGCCGGGAGGGATGTCTTATTTCAGGGTTATATCGGATTCGCCGTGTAACTCGAACTTGGCGCAAGGGGAAACCCAGGAAAACAAATAAAGATTATCTGAGGGAATATGTGCCGTTATCGTTTTTCACCCATCGTTTTCCCAATTCCTGAGCCACTTTTTCGGAGCAGTCGCTAAAATAACGGGTAACTTGATCGGGTGTCATATCTTTTGTTTCTTCCAAAATACGTTTCTTGGCTTCCCATACGTCCAGAAGCGCTTTGGAGATAGGGCTTTTAGTTGTCTTTCTCATTGTAAATTTTGCTCACATTATTGTAATCATTTGCAACATAATTATTCTATCATTATCTGAAGTCCCAATGTTCTTCCGCGTAAAGTTGACATAGTGTGAAATCAGCAGGTATAACTTCGCCCCGGAGTCTTTTTATCTGCATGCGCCGATAGTTATGGAGGGAGACACCGGGTGAAACATTTTTTTGAGCGTAAATCCCTGGAATTGCTGTTGGAGGAGATGCAGGGGGAGCATCGTCTGCACCGGGCGCTGGGGCCGGTGGCCTTGACGGCGCTGGGCATTGGCACCATTATCGGCGCGGGGATATTCGTGGTGACGGGGCAGGTGGCGCGGGATGTCACGGGGCCGGCCATTATCATGTCGCTGGTGTTTTCCGGGTTTGCCTGCGTGTTTGCCGCGCTGTGTTATGCTGAGTTTGCCTCGATGGCGCCCATTGCGGGGTCGGCGTACACCTATGCCTATGCCACGCTGGGCGAAGTATTCGCCTGGATCATCGGATGGGACCTCATCGTCGAATACACCATTGCTTCCTCCACGGTGGCCCATGGCTGGTCGGCTTATTTTCAGAAACTGCTGCATCTGTTCGGCCTGGAATTGCCGAAAATGCTTTCATTAGCCCCCTTTGACGGCAATCTGCATCTCACGGGCACCTTGATTGATTTGCCCGCGGTGATCATTTCCGCGATTCTGACGGTGGTGCTCGTGATTGGCATCCGCGAGAGCGCCTGGGTGAACGGCATCATGGTGTTGATTAAGCTGTCCGTGGTGTTGCTGGTGATTCTGGTCGGCGTGTTTTACATTCATCCGGAAAACTGGACCCCCTTCGCCCCCTATGGCTGGAAAGGCCTGAGCTTTTTCGGCGATTCATTTATTTGGGGGGAATTACGCGACGGAAAACCCGTCGGGGTGTTGGCGGGGGCAGGGATGATGTTCTTTGCGTACATCGGCTTTGATGCGGTGTCCACGCAGGCGGAGGAGGCGCGCAATCCCCACCGGGATGTGCCCATCGGCATTATTCTCTCCCTATTGATCTGCACCGCACTCTATATTGCCGTGTCCGCCGTGATCACCGGCATGGTGCCCTATGATCATATCGACCGGGACGCTCCCGTCGCCGCGGCCTTCATGTCGGTGGGGCTTCCCTGGGCGCAATTCGTGATCTCCGTGGGCGCGCTCACCGGCATCACGTCGGTGCAGCTTGTGCTTATGCTGAGCCAGCCCCGCGTGCTGCTCGCCATGTCGCGCGACGGCATGCTGCCGCCCAAATTCTTCGCCGCGGTGCATCCGCGCTTCAAAACGCCCTGGAAAACCACCATCATGACAGGCGTGGCCGTGGCCACCATATCCGGCCTCCTGCCCTTGCGCATCCTCCTCGAACTGGTCAACATCGGCACGCTGCTGGCCTTTGTGATTGTGTGTTTATCGGTCCTGGTAATGCGGCGCATCCGCCCTGACGCCGAGCGCCATTTCAAATGCCCCTTCGTGCCCTTTGTCCCGATCATGGGCACGATCCTCTGCCTGATCCTGATGTTCTCACTCCCCTCCGAGAACTGGCTACGGCTCATGGTCTGGTTCGCCATTGGCTTCGTCGTGTATTTCTTCTACGGCCGCCACCACAGCGTCCTCGCAAAAAGACGCCGGAAAAATTCGTAAATTACCGCCAGGAGAATCCCTCGTTGGGATTATAGGGCTTGCGGTGGTAAACGTCACTATTCCGCGTGATCAGGAGATACACCGCGCCAAGCAACACCACCATAACCAGCAGGGGAAGAAAAAGCAGCGAGATATCAGTGGCGTTGATTAATGCAGCGCTTCGTCCGGCGATGAACATGGAGAAATAAAACAACGAAATCACAATACTCAGGCTCATGGCAACCTGTCCGCCTATGAGGAATAGCACTATCGCCAGGAACAGATAATCGAGCAGGATAAGGGGCACATACAGCATTATCAGGCCGGATACCGGCTGGGAAGTTATCAGCATGAAGAGTGCCAGGCCAAGTACCACAAAAAGCAAGGGCATGATAACCAAAGATAGCAAGTATCCCATCAGCCAAGAGGATCGGCGTGGCAGCATGCGGAGACTGCGCATTGATACGCACCACACCGGCACCCGAAGTGTGACCACGATGATCCAACACGGTATAAGAGCAATGGTCAAATACGTCCAGGATCGTTCGCCGGTCAGATTGAAATATTTGAGTCCCGAAAAGAGTGCCGTCCCCGCTGTTGCCGCGGCAAGAAACAGGAAGCCAATGAGCAGTTCCATGCCCCAGGGCGCCCAAAATGAACTTCCGCCAAAATTTACGGGGCGTGACGGGATTTTTTGCCGTTGTGTTTGCCGCACGGAAACCGTGGGCATCATCTGTATTCCATTCGGCGCCCGCGCCATGGAAACGGCGGCGAGCAGCAACGAAACTAAAAACAGCAACTTGACATGGATGGTATTCGGGTTCCGGACGCTTAACACACATAGTCCTGTCAACAACAAAAACGCCAATAAGAATCCACCTAACTCAACGATCCATCGCAGCGTAAAACGTGCCATAGTTTGAATATTGGCGGGCTGTGTTTGTTGCAGGATAAAAAAAAGCGCCGACATCCCAATAGTAAATGCGGTGGCGCAGAGGAACAGCGTATTGGGCATCAACGATCCATGAAAAAAGATCGCTTGAAAAAGGGTCGAGCCACACCCCACGGCAAAAAAGACTCCGGGAAAAAGCAGCACGCCTTCAAACCAAAAGGTGAAACCCCGGTGAAAACCCGAAACCGGTAACATATGAAGGGCGCGTTGATGATCGCGTCCCACCTCCAAATTCGTGCCCGAGGCAGACATAAAGATAAAACAAAATAGTAGCACGGAAGCTATGGGTTTATCTTCAGCGGAGAGCACAATACCCAGGAGCACGGGTATAAAAAAATACAACCACCGTCTTCGAATAAAATCTTCGATTAATTTCATCATGACTCAGTTTTCCTTCATGATACCGACAAAAAGTTCTTCAAGAGACACTGGGCTGTCCGCGAGGATTTGAACCCCGTTTTCAGAGAGCGCCTGCAACGGTGTTTTTTTTGTGTCCACCAAAATGCGGCAACGTTCCCCTTCGCGGGATTGAATACGCACCCCGGCAAGCGATGTTATCGTGTAACCGTTGTTGCTGATGCCGTCCACCATGCGAAAACGTTCGACGAGATCGGCGGTGGGGCCTTCCAGCAGCATTTTTCCGTTTTGGATCATGCCGAGATGATCCGTGAAACGTTCGATGTCATCAAGGTTATGCGAAGAAATGAATACCGTGCGATCTTCGTCTTGCACCGCGGAGAGCAATTCGGAAAAAACTTCCTGCTTGGCAAGGGCATCGAGTCCAGACAGGGGTTCATCGAGCAGGAGCAGTTTTGGCCGATGTGACAGGGCGATCACCAGGTTTAACTTGGTGCGCGAGCCGTACGATAGTGTGGCAATGCGATCCTGCCAGTCCAGTTTTAAACGGCGCATGAGTTCCTCGCAATAAGCATCGTCCCAGTCTGGATAAAAGCTCCGATAGAACCCAATGACCCGTTTTACCTTCACCCAGGCGTTAAAACTCACTTCCGGGCTGACATACCCGATCTGCGCTTTCATCGCGGCCTCGTCTGCTCGATGATCCAGGCCCAACACGCGAATAGTGCCCTCGTCTTCGTGACCCATGCCCATGATGAGATCAATTGTCGTGGTTTTCCCGGCGCCATTCGGGCCAATAAAACCGTAAATCGCCCCCAGCGGCACACTTGCATTCAACGGCCCCAGGGTGAATGTCTTAAACCGTTTTAGAAGCCCTTGGATGCAGATTGCGGTGTCATTCATAACGATATCTCCTTATCCCCAAGTACTTTCCGGGTCATTTCCAATAACTCCCGATCACTCAGTCCGGCCTCGCGGCCTTCGCGCAACGCCGCACGAAGCAATTGCTCGGTTTGTTCCCGTTTGACCTCGCGGCTGCGCACAATGCCGTTTTCCGACACAAAGGTGCCCAAGCCCTGTTTTCGGTAGATAATTCCATCCCGTTCAAGCTCTTCATAGGCGCGCTTTACGGTGATTACGCTAACCAGAAGTTGTTCCGCGAGCATCCGAAACGAAGGGAGCGGCGCACCCGCCATTAACCGCCCTTCGCTGATTTCCCGCTTTATACCGTCGATGATCTGCTGATACAACGGCAGCGAGGCCGCGGGTGAAATGTGCGGAAGGAGCAGACTATGGGTTGGTTCTCGCTTCATATACTGTATATATACCTTATACACAGTGAAATGTCAAGAGGGGATAGGAGGTCTGGGAAATCTGGGAGGTCTGGGAAATCTGGGAGGGTGGGAAGAATGGGAGGAATGACGTGAGGTTTTGAGGGGCGCATGTTGAAAGGGAAATTTTCGTGGCAAAAAGAGAATCGTGTTGAAGGATAAGCGGTTGACTTCCTTTGGGGCGGGGACTATGCTCATACGTATAAATAGAGTATAATCATGGGTGTTGGTGAGTTTTTTTGTGTGAAAGCGCAGGAGGAACGTTCCATGAGGCCGTCTTTGCAGGGCAGACAGAAACGAGTGGCGGTTATTGTGCTGGCGCTGTTGGCCGGAATCTGTTGGGGGAGGGAGGGTTATTGTGCCACCTCCGAGACCTACTATGTGGATGCCTCGTATGATGGCCGGGAAACGGGCAGCAGTAACCGGCCTTTTGACACGATAGGCGAAGCGCTTGCGCAGACGGTGGCGGGGCGGTTTGATACGGTGATTGTCCGGAGCGGGTCATATGCCGGCCCCATTACGGTGACCGTAACCACGACCCTGCTATCGGAGGAGGGGGTGGCGCACACGTTTATTGAGAATCCAGCCAAAAGCGCCGCTCCGCTGGTGACGCTTAGTAATGGCGCAACGATCCGCGGGTTCACCCTCGGCGCCACGGCCAACGCGGGATTGTCCATAGCCGCCGATGCGGCGGGCGCAGTAAGCAATTGCGCATTTTACCAGAATGGCACAGCGCTTCTGGCGGAAAGCGGATCGCGGCTTCGTTGTGTGAACAACACGTTTTATCAGAACACTGTGGCGGTCCGTGCGGACGCTTCGGCCCAAATTGATCCATTGCGCAATTGTGTTTTGGCGGAAAACGGTACGGGTGTTTCCGTGGCGAATACCGGCTCGGTGGTGAGCGGGTACACGGTCTTTTTCAAAAATACGCTTACGCATGAAGGCTCCTATGTGCCGGGGGATACCGATTTTGTGAGCAATCCGCAGTTTATCGATGCGGCCAACCTGAATTTCCACCTGCTGCAGGTGTCCAATTTGCGGAACACCGGCGATCCCTCGCAGGAATACCGGGATACCAATGGCACGCGCAATGATGTCGGAGCCGATGGCGGTCCTTATGGCGTTATGGATCGTTTGGCGCCCAATATTCTTGTTACCACGACGCCTTCACCTCCCCAGGGCTTCCCGCCGCTCGCGGTGTTTCTCGACGCTTCGGCCAGCCACGACGATTGGGGGGTGACCACATGGGAGTGGGATTTCGATGCCTTGGACGGTGTGGGTTTTGCGGATGGCAATGGCGCGACCGTGCCGGTGTTGTTCACGGAGCCGGGAGGCTATCTGGTCTCCGTGCGCGCTACGGACAATGCGGGGCTGAGCGCGGTATCCATGTTTAATGTCCGCGTGGGCGCCCCGCCGCAGGTATTGCGCATGACGCCGCAACCGGGTGCGGGGCCTGCGCCGTTGACGGTCGCCATGAATATTGAGGCGGTTTCGCTGAGCGGCGGCGCCTTGTCCTATGCCTGGGAATTCGATGGCGACGCAGTGATTGACAGCACGGATCAGAATCCGGTGTTTACGTATCCTGAAGATACAACGCCGGGAATACAGCGGGCCGCATTACTGGTTATGGATGAGGAACAAGTCTCCACGCAGTTTCTTGCCAACATCACCGTCACGCCGTATCCAATTACCACGGCGGTTGAAATTACGCCGGGAATCGGGGGGCAGATTAGCGTGACCGATGCCGCCGACTCCCTGGCGGGAACGCGGGTTATCATTCCAGGGAATGCGGTCAATGAGAAAATGACCTTTGCGCTGAGCAAAGTTCCGGACGGTGTCATCCCGATTATGCCGGAAGGCAATATAGCGCATCTCTTTGACATCGCTCCAACGAATATCCAGTTGTCCCAGCCTATTACCGTGGAAACTCCGATTGGGAGCAGGGCGAAGGATGACGATGTGGAGGTTTGGTATTGGCAGGCGGATTCGCAGGTGTGGTTTGAAGGAGGGATCACGCATATTCGGATCAACGATGGCACGCTGTCGTTCAGAACCTCTTATCTGGGCACCTTTGCCATCATTGGGCCGAATGCGGGAGGGCCGTGTTTCATTGCGACCGCCGCCTATGGCACGCCTCTCGCCGGGGAAGTCCAGGTGCTGCGCGACGGCCGCGATATGTTGCTTCTCAGTAATCCGCTGGGCAGCGCGCTGGTTGACATGTATTACCGGTTGAGCCCGCCGTTGGCGGACCTTGTGGCCGTTCATCCTGTACTGGCAGCCTTAGTGCGTCTGTCCCTGTGGCCCATTGTTGCGATTGTCCAGGCGCCGTGGCTGGGTGCCGCGATACTGGCGGGCATCCTGATGCTATTCGGCATGCGCCGGGTTATGCACCGCGCGTTGCCCGAATAGCCGCCGCACGGTCAAATATTTCTTCCCGGGAAATTCCGGCCGCCTGATACAGGGCGAAAATGTTTTCATCCGGTGTTTCAGGAGGCACTGTATGGGATGCGGCAAGGATATACCCGCCGCCATCCGAGGTCATGCCCTCGATTAACCACTCTGTAGCACGGCGCACATCGGCGGCGGTTCCATTCGGGAGGACGCCCTGGGTGTCTACGCCGCCCATAAAAGTCAGCGCAGTGCCAAATTCCCGTTTCAGATCCAGGGGATCCATGCCGGGGCAATTGCATTGCACCGGGTTCAACACCTGAATGCCAATCTCGATCAAGTCTGGGATGATCTCACGCAACGCCCCGCAGCAATGATACGCAACGGGAAGTTTCTTACCGGTTCCGATGTCCACCACGCGTTTGAGATGCGGTTTGATCATTGTGCGCCACAGGGCCGGGCTCATGATGAGCGCCTGTTGGCCCGCCACATCATCGCCGGTCCAGAGCCAGTCAACGTCAAAACGTTCACAAGACGCTTTGGACAACATAACGGAAAAATCCGCGCAACGCGCCAGCATGATTTCCGTCATTTTCGGATGCAAGGCAAAATCGAGAATAGCGTCTTCCATGCCCCGAAGGCGCCAGTACATCTCAAACACGCACGGCGATACATCCACGCCGATAAATGCATCGCCCCGGTTCGTCAGAACCGGCAGCATCCGCGCCAACAGCATCTCCAGATGTTCTTCGGGAAAGGAATAGCGCAACACGGATTCGGGGTCGGCGCCCATTAGGGGGAATCCTTCAATCTGATTGAATGCGCCCCGCTTCACCCACCGGATGCCCCAGATATCCGTATGACCTTCCCCTTCCTGTTCATGGACAACCCCCTCCATCGCATAATTGTTGTTCACCCAGGTTTGCCGGATATCATCGCCCATTGCATCTGGCACACACGCCGCCGGAATGTCCAATAATTTCCCCAGCCGCCGGGCGGTGCCGGGATGAAACCACATGAAAACAGGGGTCCGATCCGCGGAATGGCGGTTTAACGCAGCCAAAACACGTTCCCGAGAGGTAATAGCGTTATTCTCCTTATCGTGTTGTTATCCATGGACATATGCGTCCACGGGAATAGCTCTTCTACCGACATTCGTTTAGTGCGGGAAACACCGCATGAATTTTTAAAGGTATTCTAACACAACACTAACATTTGACAGGTATCCTGAGAATGACTAAAGGGGCTGTAGAAGCAGCCATTCCATCCACAATTGAAGGATGCAATGGGAGGAAAGTAACCATGTTTAGAAATTTATTGCCAAAATCCACGGACTTCTTTGATTACTTCGAACAGCACAGCCGTCTGGGCGTTGAAGCGTGCCAGGAATTGCTTGCCATGTTTTCCGGTTCTCAGGATATGGTAGTCCGGGCCGCGCGCATCAAGGAAATCGAGCGGGAAGCAGACACAATAACCCATACCTGCACCGATGTGCTGCATCGGACGTTCATCACGCCGTTTGATCGCGGGGACATATTGGGACTGATTCAAAAACTGGACGATGTAGTAGATGCCATTGAGTCCATTGCCTCGCGGCTGGTGCTCTATGAAATTACGGAGGAGCGCCCCGAGGCGCGCGCATTGGCGGAAGTGTTGGTGAAGGCCAGCCAGGCCATAACCCGGGCAGTAGCGGGTCTCACCAACCTGAGCAACCCCGAAGAGATCAAACGGAATTGTATCGTTCTGTTTGATCTCGAGAATCAGGGGGATGAATTGATGCGGTCGGCGCTGGCGAAACTTTTGAAAGAAGAGGCCAATGCCATTACGGTGATCAAGTGGAAAGAGATTTTTGAGCGGCTGGAAAAGGCGACGGACCGGTGCGAGGCCGTGGCCGATCTGTTGCAGGGCATTGTTATAGAGGCGGCCTGACCTATGGATCCCGTGCTCATTGTCATCATCCTAACCGTCATCATCGCGCTGCTGTTCGATGTCATCAACGGTTTTCACGATGCGGCCAATTCCATCGCAACCATCGTGTCCACAAGGGTGTTGTCGCCGCGGGCGGCGGTGTTGTGGGCGGCATTTTTCAATTTTGCGGCGATGTTTGTCTTCAAGCCGGAAGTGGCGAACACCATCAAGAAAATCGTCCACATCGACGCCACCGATCCCGGATTTGTGTTTGTAGTGCTGGCTGCCTTATTCGGCGCCATCGTTTGGGATCTATTCACTTGGTGGTGGGGATTGCCCACCAGTTCCTCCCACGCGCTGATTGGCGGATTAGTAGGCGCGGGAATCGCGCACAAGGGCTTAAAAATCATTGCGTGGGACAAGGTGTGGTCGACGGTAAAATTCATTCCGCTGGCGCCGCTGATCGGCCTGGCATTCGGATTTATAATCATGGTTATCGTGTTTTGGATTTTCCGGCGTTGGCGGCCCAGCACCATAGATCGCCTTTTCCGGAAATTGCAGTTTATATCGGCGGCCATGTATTCATTGGGGCACGGCGGAAATGACGCGCAAAAAACCATGGGGGTCATTATTGCCTTGCTCGTGGCTGGCGGCTATATGAGTGCGGATGTAGAACTTTCACTGACGCATTGGAACACGCTTTGGATTATTTTGTCGTGTCATGTGGCTATGGCGATTGGCACGGCCTTCGGCGGATGGCGCATCGTGAAAACCATGGGAATGCGCATCACCAAGCTTCGGCCGGTGGGCGGCTTCTGTGCGGAGACGGCGGGCGCGGCCACGCTGTTTATGGCCACGAATATGGGTATTCCCGTATCCACCACCCACACCATTACCGGTGCGATCGTGGGGGTGGGCGCGGTGAATAAATTATCTGGGGTGAAGTGGGGCGTGGCCACGCGCATCATCTGGGCCTGGATTTTTACCATTCCCTGTGCGGCGTTTATTGCCGCGTTGTGTTTCGACGTAGTGAAACTGTTTCATCCGGCGTTTTGAGAAGTGCCCAGCCGCATCAAATACTGGTGTGTTTCCATTTGCGCCCGGCATTCTTCGCCCTCTTCCTTCACATAGTGATTGGTCTGCATCTGGTCCAGAATGCGCGCTTTCACATTATCGGAAGTCTGGATGGCCATCATGTCCACAACCTGTTGCTGCAACACCGGATCATAGATTGGAAAGGCCACTTCGATCCGCCAGTCGATGTTCCGCTCCATGAGGTCTGCGGAGCTCATGTACAAGACGCGGTCCGCGCCTTTGCCAAAAAGATAAATGCGCTGATGTTCCAGGAAGCGATCCAGAATTGAAATGGCGTGTATGTTTTCATGGGGCAGCATGGCATAGGTGGTGCGCACCACCAGATCAATTTGGACCCCTGCATCCGCCGCTTCCCGCAACCGGTCAATCACCTTTTTATCCGTAAGATGGTTCACCTTGAGAAAGATGTAGCCATTTTTCCCCTTCGCCATTTCGCGCGCAATATATTTGGCTAATATTTTGCGCGTATTGAACGGCGAAACAATCAAGTGCCTGAACTTGGGCGGTGTCAACGCGCGTATTCCCGTCGTTTGATCGAAAAAGTCGAAGGTGTCCGCCACTTCCGAGGTCAGCCGCTTGTCCGCCGTCAGGAGAATGCTGTCCACATACAGCTTGCCCGTGGTTTCATTGTAATTCCCGGTGGAAAGCCCGGCGACAAGCGTATCGCCGCGATCAATCAGGAGCAGTTTGCCGTGTACTTTGAGCGGGGGGACGCCGTAGACCACTTTGGCGCCTTCTTCCATTAGGCGCTCCGAGATCCGGATATTGTTCTCTTCGTCGAACCGCGCCTGTAGTTCCACCGACACCAGGACTTTCTTCCCATTGCGGGCCGCATTGATCAAAGCGTTTACCACGCGTGAAGGATTGGCCACACGGTAGAGCGACATTTTAATGGCCTCCACCTTGGGATCAATCGCCGCCTCGCGCAACAGGCGTATGACATTGTCGAAGGATTGATACGGATAGGTGATCATCAAATCCTGCCGGCGGATGATGTCCAGCATTGGCGTACGGTTGCCGTCCAGCACCGGATGAGGGGCTACCTCCATTTCCTCGAAACTGAGATCGGGCCGACGCGCCGGAAACCGCATCAAGTCTTTCATATTGTGATACCGTGCGCCTGCTATGACCGTGTCGTCCGGACCGACGTTCAATTCTTCGCGCAACCGGCGAAACAGGCCCTCGGGCATGTCTTCATCATACACCAGCCGCGTGGGCCGCCCCCCTTTGCGCTGCCGCAACACCTTCTGCATTTTCCGGATGTAGCCTTCCGTGAAATCGTTATCCATGTCCAGCTCCGCATCCCGGGAAATCTTAAACTCGAAGGCCTCGATCCGCGTATAGGGAAATATGTAAAAAATGTCATCCAGCGAATGACGGATAACGTCGTCGATGTACATAATGTTGTTGTCGGGGAGCACCACGAAGCGAGGCAGATTCGCCGGCACTTCCAGGACGGCATAACGTGTCTTGTTGCCCCACATTTTCACCCCGAAATACAGCGCGCCGTCCGTCAACGGAGACATGGGCCGGTCGTCCCTGAAAATCACCGGCACCAGGCTTGGCAGAATGTTCTCCTGGAAATATTCCTGCAGCCACTGGTGAATCTCCGGCGTATGCGTTTCAATATCGCTTTGCGTAAGCAGTTTTACGCCTTGTTGCGTCAATGCGGACATGATAGTGGCGTACGCAGCTTGAAACCTCTCGTCCAAGTCTTTTGCTTTATCGCCTACCACCTCCAATACATCAACCATGCGCTTTTTGCCTAGTTCAATCATCCGGTGCATACTGGCCACGCGCACCTTGAAAAATTCATCCATGTTGGACGAAAAGATCCCCAGAAACTTCAGCCGCTCCAATAACGGATTGCGCGGGTCTTCTGCTTCCTGAAGCACCCGCTCGTTAAAAGAGAGCGTTGATATTTCACGTATCTGATAAACGTTCTTGATGCTCATATCCAGCACTTTGATCCGCCGTAAACATAGGGATTAATTGTAGAGAGTATTGGCTTGATGGTTCAATAAGGCCGGTTTTTCCAGAATAGGGCCTACTGGATGTATAAGTTCTATAGGAAAAGCACATGCTCAGGCATCTTTTCCGGGAAGCGCAAGCCCCAGCCGGAGCAAATGCGCCCGGATTTGATGCTCGGCCGCGTGCCATGCTTCCCGGGGCACGTCCGCGTACACACGCTCGATCAGTTCTTCCATTGTCCGGACACCCTCCGCCAGAGCGGTTTTGATTTTTTCCTCTCGGCCGAGCCGGTGGGTGATTAGCTGCCGCAGGAGGTCTTTGCCGCTTTCACGGAAAGTGGGCCATCCATGCGCGGGCACGGTAAACCGGATATCCTCTTGCAGCAACCGCTCAAGGCTCTGAAGGTATGCGTTCATATCGCCGCCATAGTCCGGAGAAATCAAGATGGTTCCGGGATTGGCCATCATGTCGCCGCACAGAAGGCTGTGGGTGGTTTCCTCCAGGAAACACATATGGCCGGGATGATGGCCGGGCGTGTGCAGGCACCGCACCCGCCATTCGGGATCGCCGGTAATGGGGATGATTTCGCCATCATGCAGGAGATGATCTACGGGAAACGGCAATTCGCGCGCGGTGGCTTCGTGCGCCCAAACCGGCGCGCGATACTTGGCGCGGAAGAACTCCGTGGCGCCTACGTGGTCGCTGTGTGGATGGGTGAGGAGCACCGCGCCCACCTGATGCCCCAACCCCAGCAGATGATCCAGCACATCATCGAGATGCTGCCGCTCCCAGGGCTCGGCCACGCCAGGATCCACCACGTACAATTCGTCTTCACCGATCACCACGCAGTTTACATGCGTCACCGCCGGTTTCTTTTGCGAGCGGACGGGGATGATGGTGATGCCGGGTTGTGTTTCAAACAAGTTTGGCATGTCCGGATCCCGGCCGGTGGCCTTGCAGAGCCAGGGGAGCGCCTCCTCCATCGGCAACACGGCAAGGTGGCGGAGAATGAACGCCACGGGCGTCGAGAGTTTGATTCGGTGTTGATGCCAGTGCCGCCGCGCCTCGGCTGCGGTCAGCCATTCCACATCTACGATTTCACTATCAGGCCCCAGCGTTTCTCCAGAAAACGCGCCGGAATACGCACAGGCATAATAATCCGTGTGAAAGCGCATCGGCGAAAACGCCGGGGTGACCCATTCGCCGGCGGGCGTGAAATCCGCTGCGTCGATCCGAAGATTATACCTGTCTAAAATCGCTGCGAACGTCGTTTCGTGCGTGTGCAGCGCGCGCCGCGCTTCACGGAGGGTATCGAGGCCCGGAAGTGCGCCCTTGGCCAGCAACAGCCCTGTTTCTTCAAAGATTTCCCGCACTGTGGCAAAGATGGATTTTCCTGACTTGGCATGGACCGCGCCAAGCACATATGCCGGGTCGTCGGTTTTATCCATGGCGCCGCCTGGAAAAACATGGTGCCCGCCCATGAACGGTATGGCATCGTTCCGGCGGGCCAGCAGCACTTCGCCGTTACGATGTACAATGCCGGCGGCGGCGCGGCGCGGCGCCACCGTTTTTTGGGGCGTAGGATTCATCATCCGTTTGCCAGGACGGCGATTACTTGGCGAAGTAATCCACCACCAGTACTTTGTCGAGATAGGGGTGTAATATCGACCCGAATTCCTTGTGCGCGGGATGGATCAGATAAGCGTCGCGGTCCGCGGCATTTTTGAACGTCAGGAAGAAGCAGTGTGTGAACCCCTGAGAGAGTTTTTCCGGGCTTACATCCGTGCCCCATTCAAATCCTTGAATGATGTTTATTTTTTTGGGCAGGTCGCAAAACGCCTGTTCCACTTTCGCAACTTCTTCCGGCTTCGCTGTATCCTTAAACTTGAACAGTACAACATGCCGCAGCACTTTGCCGTCTTCCGCCGCCGCGAGGCTCACGTTATACCCCGCCACGAGCGAAATGCATACCGCCGCCACACATGCCAGAATGAAATATGTCTTCATGTTTGATTCTCCTTTATGGTTATCCGAAAAGCATACACTATTGCATGCGGCGGCGTCATTTAACGCGCATTGATGCGCCACTGCCGAATCTTGTATTGTTGCACAGGCACAAGCAAGGTGAATTGGAAATAAAGGATTCAATACGTGGTTGGCACGGTCGTACAAGGCCAGCAGCAAGCATCCGGGGATGTTGAAACCTGCAAAAGTTGTCCGGACAGATGCGCGTCCGTTCCCACTCGCGCCGGAGGAAAGCATCTGAGACTTGCCGGCGCCTGTATCTTCATTTTTTTGTTGGCACTGGCTGCGCGGTTGTATCAGGTGCAGAATGAATCCGTATGGTATGACGAAAGTGTTGCCGCATATGAACTCATGCCTGGCATTGGGTTGGGAACCTTTTTACGCAACGTGAAAGCGTACGATCCAACGCTTAATCCCCTTTATTTCACGGTCCTATGGGTATGGAGCAATCTATTCGGGACGGCAGCGTTCACCCTGCGGATGCTATCCATCATTATGGGCTGTCTGTCAGTTGTTTTTTTATACTGCATAGGGAAGGAGGTGTTTAACGGCAGGATGGCTGTGGCTACGGCCACTATCCTGGGGATCCTCAGCATCCCCAACATATTTTATTCACAGGAAATTCGCATGTATGCGGCGTTTCTACTGTTGACCAATATGTCCATATGGGGATTGCTGAGAATATATAAAAACGGGGATCGCCTGTCATTTGTTGTTCATATAGGTGCAAACGTACTTATGGTATGGACGCATTTGATGTCTTCCGTTTTTTTGATCGTTCAAGGAATGATCGTTTTGTTGTTGTATGGGAAAAATGTGAAATTTCTATTGAAATGGGGGATTCCACAGGCCATTAATGCAATGTGCTTTTGGATGGCGTGGGGGCGTTTCATTGATTTTGCTGCAATACGGAAGGCGGCCGATTGGATTGGCTCTTCATTAACGATGGACATGTCATGGGTTCTATTGGTTTTTGTCCGGAATATTTCCGGGATATCCGCGACGGTTTATGGGAAGTCTCTATATGTGCTTATTCTATTTTTTATATTCCTGCTGCTGACCTCCGTTGTTTATAAAAAAATAGTCAAGGGGATCATAAATTGGGTGGAGATTATTATCATTTTGCTGGCGATGGCGCCTGTAGTATTTCTGTTTGCCGTTTCTGTGCTGGTCTATCCTTGCCTGCTAGACCGCTATGTGGTTTATATTCAAACAAGCGCCATTATAGCGGTGGTGATGGGGTGCGGGGTTCTGGGCCGTAGGGGAGGCGCGCTGGCCAATGGCATTCTCATTGCCCTTTTCCTGGCGCAATTCGCAACCTTTGATCGTCCGTTTCGCCTGAATTGGGATAAAATCATGGCCTTGGCCGATGACGGCAGGCCCGTGGTAGTTTCTCCTGCTCATGAACGACAAACCTTAAAACCGCTTGCCATGCCGCCGGTTGGCGTGGATGCGCACAATTTCAAGGACTATCTCAACTCCCACGATGAACAGTTGCGCAAAACAGGCTGGTGGTTTGTCAATGCCGCCGCCTCTTCCGATCTCAACGGCCCGTTTTTAACTGAAATTGAGGCGCATGGGTTTTGTGCTGCGAAAATAGTGCAAGTGCGGGGAATCAATAAAACAATTTTCCTCTATTTAGTACAGGATAAGAAATGATGCAATACGTGAAGCCTTGCGGAAATCGCACATGAATGATGCCGTTTCATCTTCTGTTCCTGAAATTAGCGGCATGAAAGGATGGACGCCATGAGAACAATTTTGCGGCGGGTCGTGAGCATAGGGTTGTGGGCTATTCTCTGTGGAAGTGCTTGGACCGTGGAAACGGATGGAAAAATCAAACTTCCGCCCTTGCCGAAAGCCGGTCTGCATCTATATGTGTCGCCTGCGGGTTCAGATGATAATTCAGGAGTGAAATCAGCGCCCTTCGCATCGCTGGAGCGCGCCCGCGACGAAATCCGTACGCTCCGGCGGAAAGAAAAACTTCCAAAGGGCACGATTTATGTGATGGTGCAGGGCGGGCAGTATTCTGTCCGCCAAACCTTCACGCTTACGTCATTGGATTCAGGCGCGCCGGGGGCACCAATTGTATTCCGCGCCACGCGGAAGCAAAAACCGGTGTTTAGCGGCGGGATACGCCTTTCCGGTTTCATGCCGGTTACGGACGAAGCGGTGTTGGCCCGGCTGCCCGACAATGCACGTGGCCACGTGGTCCAGGTGGATCTGGCGCCTTTCGGCATCAAAAACTTGGGGCCGCTTGTGCTGGGCGGATTTTCCAGCGGCAATGGTTTTACCACGCATCCTGTGCCGGAGTTGTTTTTCAATGGCGAAGCGCTTTCGATGGCCCGGTATCCAAACGACGGTTTTCTGAAGGTAGCGGATATCTGCGTACCCGATGGCCACAACATCCACGGCATGACCGGAAGCAAAGTGGGGCGAATCTTGTATGAAGGCGACCGGCCCGCGCGATGGAAAAACGAAAAGGATGCTTTCTTGTATGGCTATTGGTTTTTCGACTGGGCCGATTCCTATGAACGGATTGCCGCCATCAATACCCATAGGAACGAAATAACATTGGCCACGCCGTATCACAATTACGGCTATCGCAAGGGTGCGCGGTATTATGCCGTTAATCTTCTGTCCGAAATCGATGTGCCGGGGGAATGGTATCTGGATCGCCAAAAGGCGGTTCTTTATTTCTATCCGCCGTCCGACCCCGCCAAAGCCATCGTGGAACTGTCGGTCTTTACGCTCCCTTTGGTCCATTTGGACAAGGCCGCCCACGTGCGGTTTGAGGGGCTCACGTGGGAACTTGGCGCCGGCGATGCTATTCATGTCAAAGGGGGCGAAAACTGTCTTTTCGCGGGATGCACCGTTCGGCGGTTTGGCGGCAACGGCATCGAAATTTCCGGAGGAACACAGCATGGTATTCTCGGGTGCGACATTTACTCCATGGGGCGCGGCGGCACGCTTATCACCGGCGGCGACCGCAAAACCCTGACCCCCGGCGGGCATTTTCTTGCCAACTGCGACATCCATCATCTCTCCCGCATTGATCACACCTACACGCCTGCGGTCGTGATGAACGGCGTTGGAAACCGCATCACGCACAACCGGATGCATCATATCAACAGCAGCGCCATCCGGCTCGGAGGAAACGATCATGCCGTAGAATACAATGAAGTGCACGATGTATTGCTGGAATCCGATGACCAGGGCGGCGCCGACATGTGGGGCGACCCCGCTTTCCGTGGCAACATCTACCGCTACAATTACTGGCATCACATCGGCAACTGGCGCCATGCCGGAGAAGACCTCGCCTGCGGCCAAGCCGGCATCCGCCTCGACGACGCCATATCGGGCACGCTCATCCATGGCAACATCTTCTACAAATGCTCAGCGGGAAAGCTCGGCTTCGGCGGGGTCCAGATCCACGGCGGCAAAGACAACACCGTCGAGAATAATATTTTCGCGGAGTGCGCCGCCGCGATCAGTTTCTCGCCCTGGGATGCCGGGCGCTGGAAACAATTCATCGCACCCACCCTTTCGGCCCCGGCCATTGACCCCGTGCTCTACCAAACCCGCTATCCCGAACTCGCCTCCCTCGCGGAAAACCCCAACCGAAACATCATCCAGCGCAATCTCATTTGGAAATGTGAAAAATTTCTCCTGCGCGACAAAGGCCAGAACGTCGTGCGGGACAATGTCACGTCAGACGCCAGCGGATATTTTAGGAATGCCTCTACCGGCAGCTTCCGCCTTAACACCGCGCACAACGAGATGCCGCCCGGCTTCACCCCGATCCCCTTCGATAAAATTGGTCTGTATAAAGATGCCTTCCGGCCCGCCTTGCCCAAACTGAAAATCAAAAACGCCCGCGCCGGAAACGGGGTGTAGCCCGGAAATTCTTACCATGAAAATCCGGCATTGACTGCGGGATTTTCATGGTGTATAATTCCAGCATGATTCAACGAACAACCGATATTGCACTGGTTCGCACAGCGCTGAAGCGCAGCCGGATTGTCGCCCTGCTGGGGCCGCACCAATGCGGCAAAACCACGCTGGCCCATCAGTTCGTGCCCGCGGAATCGCTCAACTATTTCGACTTGGAGGACCCGGCGAGCCTTGCGCGTCTTTCAGAGCCGGACACCACCCTGCGCCCGCTAAAGAAATTGGTAGTGATAGACGAAATCCAGCGGCGTCCGGATCTTTTTCCCCTGCTCCGGGTCTTTGCAGATCGCAAACCGCTTCCCGCACGATTTTTGATTCTGGGCAGCGCTTCGCCGGAGTTAATCAAACATTCCTCTGAAACATTGGCTGGGCGCGTGGAAACTGTATTGCTGGAAGGATTCCGGCTGACGGACCTTGGGGAAAATAAACAGAACCAGCATTGGTTGCGCGGCGGATTTCCCTTGTCATATACGGCGCGCACGGAATCGGATTCGGTGGTGTGGCGCAAACAATTCCTTCAGACTTTTCTGGAACGCGATCTTCCCCAACTGGGAATAACCATTCCTGCAGTGACGCTACGCCGGTTCTGGAACATGGTTGCACATTACCATGGTCAAATCTGGAATGCAGCGGAATTAGCCCGTGCCCTGGCGATTAATGAGTCCACCGTTCGCCGTTATCTCGATATAATGACGGGTGTATTTATGGTGCGGCAATTGCCGCCATGGCATGAGAATCTCGGCAAACGCCAGGTGAAGGCTCCGAAAGTCTATGTACGTGACAGCGGCCTTCTGCATACATTGCTGGGCATCAACAACCAACGCGATCTGGAACATCACCCAAAAATCGGCGCGTCCTGGGAAGGGTATGCCGTCGAAGAAGTTCTTAAGGCACTGCGCCCCGATGAGACGTACTACTGGGCCACGCACAACGGCGCCGAACTCGACCTCCTGCTCTTCAAAAACGGCCGCCGTATCGGCGTGGAGTGCAAGCGCGCAGACGCCCCTACACTCACACCCTCCATGCGTATCGCATTGAACGACCTCAGGCTGGACAAACTCCATGTAGTCTATCCCGGTGAAAAACGCTATGCCCTGGCGGATACTGTGGATGTGGTTCCGCTCGTAGATTTAATTTGTACTTTTTCATCTGGAAAAACAAAGAAGAACCATGGGAAAAATTAAACTATCAAAACTCAATGTTGCCAAAAGGCAGATTGATACAGCTATACGCCTTTTTTTTCTCTGATGATGACCCCATTTCAATCCATACATTAGCAATGGCAGGCTTTAGGATTGTTCGTGATATAGTTCATGGTCGAGTTCAGCTAATGCTTGACGAACTTTTTCGGGGCTGCAGTAGCCCAACCAAGGTTCCAGGTTTTCCTCGCACCACTGGCGGTAGGCGGCCATGCTCGCCCAGGAACGCATCGGCGGCCCGTCATCGAAACCAGGCCGGAAGGTATGGATCAGACCATGCGCTAAACGTTGAGGGACGGATCTGGCCCCTTATTCTTCAAAATATTTATCATCTGCACAATTGGTGCAAGGATTTGAACAATGTGGACATTTTTCATGATCCAATAACTCAAGTGGAATTCCATGCACTAGAAGATACCCGGTATCTGGATTAGCTTCATTTCCACTGCTGGGAGCTGGATCATTACGCAACCAGAGATTGCCATCAACGTCAATAAGTGAAACAAGTTTATGAGGCTCTTCTGATACCCGCCGAATTTCAAACGCACTGGGGCGCACTGTTGTGGGAAAATATCGCGGTGAGTGTGCGGTTCTGTGAAAAATCGATTGTTATGCTGGATTGATAGGGGTCTGTGCCTTCAGGAATATCTCCTTCCCACCGGCAGAATACATATTTTGGAGCAGGCTGCGCAACAAGAGTAACAATATTTTTTTCGCATACAATTTGCCAGTCTGTACAATGAAATGGACAATCAATGTCATATGTGGGCCATGAGTATTCGCCAGGTTCTGGAGTCACAGTGCCTTCGCCAATAGAGCTAATGGTGAGTAAAATTCTTTCCAGACATGAAAGGAGTGTAGTGTGCGTACTCACAAGCCAGATCACCCAGCACAATTTCCGGGACAAAAGCCGAGCATAAATCCCTGCGCAAGAATCGATTTCGACATCGACAGAGTTCTTTCCCCATATACTCAGGCTATTTCAAAGGCAGTCCCTATCCGCACCAGACGGCCTATTGCGTCGTTCGCCCGATGATCTTTTCGGTACGCATGTGTGCCCCGCTCCCAGGTTGCGGATGTATTCTTCAGCGCCCTGTGTCTTCTTTCTTCCACAAGGGACTGCCCGTGTATTTCGTTCCTATGGGGTATCGTGGATTGGATCGGACGGCTTCCTTCATAATCGCTTCGATCCTCTTCACTACTTCGGGATGCTCCTTAGCGATGTTGTTCGTTTCACCCAGATCCTTTTCCAGGTCGTAAAGCTGTGTCTCACTCTCGCGGCCAAGGTGGATGCCTTTCCACTTGCCCATGCGGACGGCCTGGTCATAGCGGTCGCGGCAATGCCCGTAGTCCCAGTACAAGTACTCGTGAGGCTTCTTGATCTTGCCGCCTCGCAATGCATGAACGATGGATGTGCCGTCTATATGGGGAGGCGTCTGGGCGCCGGCGAGTTCCGCAAACGTCGGCATCATGTCCCAGAACGCCACGATTTCGTTACTGGTTTTTCCCATCGGCGTCACGCCGGGCCAGCGCGCGATGAAGGGGACACGGATGCCGCCTTCGGTGAGGTCGCGTTTGAAACCGCGAAGCGGGCCGCTGGTGGCGAAGCGTGCGGGCACGTCGCTGTGTCCGCCGTTGTCGCTTGTGAAGAGGATGAGGGTATCGCGCGTAAGACCCAGTTCTTCAATCAAGGAGACGATGCGGCCGACATCGCGATCAAGCCTATGGATCATGGCGGCGTATTTCTTCGATCGCTCGTCCCAGTCCTTGCCGTCATAGGGTTTGGTGGAGGGAACGGTGAGCCCGTCCGGGTCTTCGTCCTCCGCCGAAAAATGCGGCAACGTAAAGGCCCCGTAGAGAAAGAACGGCACATCCTTGTTCTCGCGGATGTACTTGAGCGCATACTCGGCCAAGAGGTCATGACTGTAATGTTTCCGCGACTTTGTGTTCCCTGTCAATTCGAGCCGCCCGTCATTGTCGTCGAGGTATTCCGTGTAGTAATAGTGCGCGTGGTCCTGGTTGAGATAGCCCAGCCACATGTCGAAGCCCTGGTTCGTGGCGCGGCCTGCGGTTCCGGCGTCGCCGAGCGACCATTTGCCGACGCCGCCACAGCGGTAGCCCGCTTTCTTGAGCACCTCGGCCACCGTCACATCATTTTCTTCGAGGTAGGTGTGGTAATGCGGGACGTTGTCGCGCGCCGCCGTGTGCCCGTTATGCAGCCCCGTCATGAGGGTGCATCGCGAGGGGGTGCACACGGGGGCGCCCGCGTAGGCCTGGGTGAATAACAGACCTTCCCTGGCCAATCGATCGATGTTCGGAGTTTCGATCAATCGCTGCCCATAGCAGCCCAGATCGCCGTAGCCCAGGTCATCTGCCACAAGCAGAACGATGTTGGGCCGCCGTCCGCTAACAGAGGACGAGGCATCAAGTGTCTCTGCACCCCACGCTTCGTTTCGGATCGCAAACGCCGTCGCAGCCATTCCCACGGTTTTCAGAAAGCGCCGTCTCTTCATGCTATCTGCTCCGGCCGTCCACGTCGCGCTCCCACGTTTTAAACGAGGCAAGCATCTCGCTCACTACTCCCGCGTTCTGCGCCGAGACATCCGTGGTTTCGCCGATATCGGTATCGAGGTTGAATAGTTGGCAATTCTCCTCGTCTCCCACAAGTTTCCACGGGCCTTCCCGGACCGCCCAATCCTTTTCCTTTCGCCAGAAGACAGTCCGCTTCGGCAAGGGTTTGCCGTTAAACAACAGCGGCGTCAACGTCGTGCCGTCCACGCCCTTCGGTGCTGCCGCCCCGGCCAATTCGGCATACGTGGGCAACAAATCCATCGTCATGGCGGTTTCATGCGTCACGGTTCCCGGCGCGATGCGGGTGGGCCACCAGGCAATCGCGGGTTCTCGATGACCGCCTTCCCATACCTCGCCTTTCTCCCCACGGCATGGGCCGTTGCTCGACACTTCGCCTCGAAACTTGCCCTGGTACGCCCGGTAGCCGCCGTTGTCGGATGTGAAGAAAACGAAGGTGTTCCCGTCAAGCCCCAGCGTTTTGATCGCGGCCATAATCTCGCCTACGCTTCGGTCCACCGCTTCGACCATTTTCTGAACGACGGGCGCTACCTGGCCTTCCGGATGCGGTCCAAGTTTTTCGAGGCCCCAATAGTCTTTTCCTTTCTCACGGTGCGCGTTCTCGCCCGGCGCTTGCCATGGGAAATGGATCACAAGATGCGCCACGTACAGGAAGAAGGGCCGATCCTTATTCTTTCGCATGAAATCGATGCTGTGTTTCGTAATCAAGTCAGAACTGTACCCCGCCTCCATCTCGATGCGCTCGTTGTGATACCAGTCCTCGTCCCCCGAACGGCTGATGTGCGAGATGTGGTCTCCGTCCCCGGTCAGGAGACCTCGGAAGTCATCGAAACCGAAATACGTCGGCATGTGAGGCGGATGGTAACCCAGATGCCACTTCCCATACATACCGGTCGCATATCCCGCCTTCTTCAAGGTTTGGGGAATGGTGGCCGCGTCCACCGGCAGGCCGATATCGGGCGACTTCGCGGAGAGCGCGCTCTCAAAAGGCGTTCCAAAACGTTGGGGGTACTGCCCGGTGAGGATCGCGGCCCGGGTGGGAGAGCACATGGGGCCGTTAGCGTGAAAATCCGTGAACTTCAAACCTTCCTTGGCCAACATATCAAGATGCGGGGTTCTGTTCCGGGGATGGCCATAGCAGGCCAGGTCCCCGTATCCTAAATCGTCGGCGACGATGAGGATGATATTCGGGCGGCTTCGCGCGCCTTCGGAGTTCTCCTGCGCAATCGAAGCAAACGGGTGCGCCAACAATCTTCCAGCGAGCGCCGCCGTGGCACACTTGAGAAACTCTCGTCGTTCCATCCGAATTCCCTTTGCCTGTCCTGATTTCCCGGCCTTGATTTATTGATTCTCGGCTGGATAGTCCTCTTCATTTCGCTTTATGCCAACATTTGTTCTCCAGTGTAGCAGGTGCCGCTCAAATTTGAAAAGAACAGGTTTACTTCAGGCATTTGCGATGCCGCGCTGTCCGCTTCATTCTCTTGCGCACATGTCGTTCGCTGGCGCAACACAGGAAGAGAGCTTCCTGGGAATGGAAATTCCGCGTTGTCAGGTCAACGCTTTGCCTTTGAAACAGATATCCCGTATATTCAGAAGCGTCGGTTTTTTTAAACGAGCAAGCGCATACGGGCCTTTGTTCCGGCTGCGTCGATTCGATGCGGAACAACCCTCACGGAACCATGAATATGAATGCAAAGACAATCGCAGGCGGCGCTGTACTCGTCCTTTTCGTGCTCGGATTATTGTTGGCGGGGCCGAGGTGCAGGGTGGGTCTGCCGGATGTGAGCAAGGCGCCGGGTGTCGTAATCGGTCACCAGCCCTCGCCCTCATTGCTGGCGCGCGCCCTAGGCCAAGCCCAGTATGTCGGCTCGCCGTCGATTGCGATGCTGCCCGATGGCGCCTGCATCGCCTCGCATGACCTGTTTGGCCGTGGTTCCTCCCAAGACACTTCGGGGGTGACAAAAGTGTTTCGCTCGACGGACAAGGGCGCAACATGGAGGCATACCGCGACGCTTGAAGGGCAATTTTGGTCCACGGTTTTTGTCCATAATGGCGGCCTTTTCATCCTTGGCTACACCGGCAAGGGCGGAGACATCGTCATCCGATCCTCGACCGACGGCGGTTTCACTTGGACCACGCCCATCGATGGGGAAAGCGGGTTGATCAAGGAGGGCCGCTTCGGAGGCACGCCAAACCGGCCGGTGGTATACGAAGACCGCCTTTGGATCGGGCAGAGCTCCCGCCTGATGTCGGCGCCCGTGGATTCGGACTTGCTCCGTGCCGCCTCGTGGACCTTGAGCAAGCCGGTTGCCCAGGATAAGCATTGGCTGGGCGGCCGCTTTACGTTTTGGTCCGAAGGACAGGCCGTTGTATCGCCCGCGGCGGGGGTGGTGTTATTGCCGAAGGTAAATCAACTGCCCTACACGGCGCTGCTGCGTTCGGATACTCCCAAGGCGCTTCGTTTCGATCCATATCTGGATTTTGTGGAACTGCCAGGCGCAGAGAAAAAGTTCGGCGCGGCATATGACGCGGTTTCGGGCAAATACTACATTTGCAGCAACCCTGTTCTGCCTGCCCACAGAAACGATTGGTGGCTACGCGACACGCCGGCCTTGATCCGTAACTGCGCGGCGTTGCTTTCATCAAGCGACCTTCATCACTGGAGCGTGGAGAAGATATTTCTCTATTCGCCGGATGTGTATCATGCCGCCTTCCAGTATCTCAATTTCGAATTCGACGGCGATGATTTGGCGGTCATTTCACGCACCGCTTTCGTCATCGGCGGGCACAAACCGCCGCGGGGCCACGACTCGAACCTTATGACCTTCCATCGCATCCGGGATTTCCGCCATGCCGCTCCCGATCATGAGCTTGAGATCGAGGGTAACCGGGTGTTGCGCTACGAGCGAACGCAATGTGAGCGGGCGCCCCTAGGCGTTTTTACACTCGGCGCACATTTTGACGGCGCACCGTTGCAGCATCCCGCTGAACTGGCCCAGGACACCGGCGGACAAGTTTATGTTCGTGAACAAGGTGGGCGGATTCTTCGTTTCGATGCTGCAGGGAATTATCTCGGGCTGTCGGCTTCAGCACCGGTTTCATTTGCCGGCCGCCGGTTGTCCATTACCCAACCGCATGCAGGCGAACGGTCTTGGACAGGCGGTTGTTCGGACGCCTGGGGAGAACCCTCCAACTGGTATTACTGGGGACGCCCCGATACGCCGGAGGAACTCGCGATTTTTGGCAGCGCGTCCGTAACCGGCGCGAGCATCACGATCGATCTGCCGTTCCGAATCAAAGGAATACGCTTCTGCAATGTCGGCAGTTACACCCTAGCCGGGCCCGGCGAGCTTACGATAGGGGCGCCCGATTCAGAGGGCCGCTTCGAGGTAGTGCAAGGCCGCCACACACTCCGGGCGCCCATTCATCTCTCGGGTCCTGCCTATGTGCACATAGACTCCGGAGCGGGACTCTCCATCGAAGGCCCGCTGCATGTTGATGGCACATCGCTCCTCTTCAGCGGGGAAGGAAGTCTGGAACTGCGTGGCCTCTTTTCACTGGGGAACGGCCGGTTAATCTTATACGCTGGTCAGCCGGTGGTGTTCGGCGATTCGGTCGAGGTGCAACTTAATGGCACCCTCGAAGTGCGTCTGCCCGATGGTGTAACGCCTGCGTTGGGCGATCGTTTTAACCTTTTCAATGCAGCAGCGCCTTTAAGCGGTGCTTTCGACCACGTTGAACTGCCCCGCCTTGCGAACGGTCTCGCCTGGAACACGGCAATGCTCTACACAACCGGTGTCATTGAGGTGGTGTCATCGCCCATCCCTGCGGGTTCGTCAAGAACCACCATCCCACTTCTTCACATGCCCGCGATAGGTTTCGTTCCATCTCCTTACCGCAGATCGTAAGTCACTTTAGCATAGTGGACGACAGGCCGCGCAGTACAGTCGAATATAGTCGCTGATCCGCGCTGGATGAATCTTCAGGAAGGATACGGGTAGATCGCGATTTTCAGCCCCGTCCGGTTTCGCATGAGTTCAATCCCATCGAGAACCTTGGTGAGAGGCAACTGGTGGGTCACAAGGGTGTCCACCTCTATCTTGCCCGCCGCCACCAGGGCCAAGGCGTCACGCACGTCACACGGGCGGGAATCGGATGCGCCGACGACGGAAATCTGCCCGTAGTGAATGAGGCGGGTGTCAATTTCCATGCTGGATGCCCCCTTCGGCAAGCTTGCAAACAGGCTTAGCGTGCCTCCCTTTCGAACCATCGCCAGCGCCTCCGCCTGCGATGAGGCCGACGGAGCCGTGGCGATGACAACGTCGGCGCCCTGTCCGCCTGTAGCTTCGAGCACCTTTCCCGCGGCACCGTCACGGCCCACTTCCAGCACCTCCACCTCTGCGAGCTTGCGTGCCAGTGCGGCGCGGGCGGGCGAGGTCTGTGTTATGATGACCCGGTGTGCACCGAAGGCTTTGGCCACTTCCGCATTGAGACAGCCAAGCGGGCCGGCGCCGATGACCACGACCGTGTTGCCAGGTTTGACGCAGGCAATCTTCTGCGCATTGATGGCACAACTCAGGGGCTCGGCCAGGGCTGCTCCCAGATCGCTTACCGCAGGCGGGACCACCAATGCATTCCCCCCTTCGATGGCTTCGGCGGGAATCTCCATAAGTTCGGCAAAACCACCATCAAAATCGAAACTGATACACTTGACGTTCGGACACAGATTTTCGAGACCCCGGCTGCAATAATCACAACGCTTGCAGGCAATCGTCGTCGCGAATGTGATGCGGTCGCCAACCGTGAGTCCTTCCACGTCTTCACCCACGGCAATGACCTCTGCCGCCAATTCATGGCCGATCACGCGCGGAGGTTTACAGCGCGGGTTGCCCACGGTGTACAACTTCAGATCGGTGCCGCAGATGGTGCATACCTTGACTCGCGCTATGGCGTTCCTGGAATGCAACAGCGGCTCCGGCTTCTCGCCCACCACCAAGTCACCGGGCCCGTTGTAGATCGCTGCTCTCATGTTCAATCTCTTTCTACGCGTAGTGGTTGTAGCCCAACACGTCAAGATACCGTTTGATTTGCCCCTTCACACAATCGATCCATACATCGCGGCGCGGAACTTCCGCCAAGCACTTCCCGGGATTCAATCGGATCGGATACAACCGGCATGAGTCCTTGTTTCCTCTCTTACTTAGCTCATTTCAAGACCGCCGCTCACATTCAGCGATTGACCCGTCATATAGGCCGATTCATCGCTTGCGAGAAAAACGGCTGCCCGCGCAACGTCTTCCACCGTGCACAAACGCCGCAACGGGATCTTTGACTCAAAGTAGCGCTCCACCGCTTCCGGCGCCAAACCCCGTTTGCGCGCATACGCACCAAGCATGTCCGGCGACTGCCACAATTCCGTAAAGACAACGCCCGGACAGATCGCGTTCACCGTTATGCCGGATTCCGCGAACTCCTGGGCAAGGCTTTGCGTAAGGCCGATCACGCCGAACTTCGACGCACAGTAGGCCGCGTACTGGGAATTGCCGCGCTTGCCGGATTGAGAACTTATGTTGATGATCTTGCCTTTGCCCGCGGCCACCATCCCCGGAAGCACTGCCTGGCAACACAGATAAACCCCTTTCAGGTTTACCCGCAGCGTGTTGTCCCAAAGCGATTCCGGCATTTCCAGAAAGGGTGTCACCTTGGATATCCCGGCATTGTTCACAAGAATGTCAATCGCTCCCAGTGCGGCAAGACACTCCCCGACACACGCCAGGACACTCGCGCGCTCGCCTACATCCATTGTAAATCCGTGCGCACGGCCGTTGCACTGGCGCTTTATCTCATCAGCGGTCAAAGTGGCGGCCGCGCCATCGATATCGCAGACGGCAACGTCCGCGCCTTCGGACACAAACGCCGCGGCGATGGCGCGGCCAATACCGCGTGCTCCACCCGTTACTAACGCTCTCTTCCCGGTCAGCCTCATTTGGCTTGCCACCATACGTGTATACCGTCCGTGAAAAACACTTTTCGGATCGAGAATCAGAGTTCACTCCGGGTCTCGGTAGCCTTGTTTTCTCAGTCACTATACCATGCTGGGTTTATGCTTCAAAAGTCCTGCAAGAAGGGGAAAGGATATACATTCAACATTTGTGGCTGACGAATTGTACAGTGACCCGTGTAGCGGGTTGCTTTAGTCAAGGAAGGGCGCCAGCCGGCGGTTCAAGTGATTGCCTTAATCCCCGTCGGGTTTGTTATGGCTTTCGACGGGCGGAGGGATGCGGAAGGGTATGAGCATGGGGACTTTCCGCTGGTACTCACGATAGATGTCGCCGAATTCAGCGACTAGGTCACGCTCTTCCAAGATCGTTCCGACCACGCCGATCCAAACTGTCCACAATAGATTGAACATAAGCCTGTCCATCGTCAGAGCCGGACACGACCAGATCATGAATAGCATGAAAAGGTAAAGAGGATGGCGCACCCAGCGATACGGGCCCACGGCCACGAACGGCTGCGGCCTTGGTTGTGTACCGCGTAGGCGATGGCGAATAAGACTCACGCCAAACGGATCAAAACTTTTAAAGCTCCTTACACCCCATGCGAATCCCGCCACAGACAGTAGGAACAGCGCCCGAAATGGTATGCGATATACGCCGTGAAACTCGATAATGGGCCATTGCACACTCTGCCAGAACACAACCATCGCCAGCAGAACCAGGCCTGAAAAGATCGCGTAAATGGCGGCGCCGTATTCTTCAGGGACGAGCTTTGCCTGCCAACGGCGAACAAATTTTCGGACCATGACGCTGTGTTGGACGAAGAATAACAGGCAGAGACCAGCATCCAGCCACAAAGCACTTCTTGTGTCGAAGCCGAGACTTACTATGTTCAGCGATCCCACAAAGAGAAAAACCATGAACACGAGTAGTGAGACCCATCCAAACAGGCCGGCAAGAACCATTATTGTGTAAGCCGCAATCTTGCTTTCAAGCATCGGTCATCACCTATGGAACGTGAACCAATCTTGTTGGCGCTTGTGCCGCACAAACGATCCAAGAATTCCTGTACCGACCTGCCCGTGGCCAGCACGGGCAAGGTTCCAACCATGATAGTCCAAGCGGTGGCGACTATCAAGACATGGTTTGTCCCTGGCTCAAAGATTTCAATAACAAGTATTGCAGTGGTTCAGGCAGTTTTATCTTGTTTATAGAGAAAGAGTTACAATTCCGCACCCAATGGGCGCGGAATTCGCCGCTCCTGTAAAAAGCCACCCAGGGGGTGACGAATCTAAAAGTAGGGGAAATCTCCCCCCCGCTGGTAGAGAATTGGTTCCTCACAAGAAGAACTACCCAATGAGTGATGAATTCCCAAAAGGCTTTTCCCCCCAACTCTCCTGGTTGCATTATCGTGCCTTATGGAGTGCGTAAGCTTGCTTGCGCTTTTATTGTGCGGAGCTTGCTCCGCGAAACGAAATTGCCGGACAGCAAGCTGTCCGCAAAGAAAAGCGGTAGCAAGCTACCGCACTCCACACTGCGATGCTGCCGATACGTTACCGATCACCCCTAAGAATTACCTTTCAGACGATAGCCCGCGGAATTCGCCGCTCTTGTAAAGCGCGAATAAAAGTATTTTGGCGTCCAATTGTTAAAATACCAGTTCTTATATATAAACACTGCGGAGTCGGTCTCTCTTGCATTCAGAAACCGACTCCGCAAGAATTAATTCAGCAAACTGGTGCCTTACAGGCTCCAGCCTTTTCGGTAGGGGCAGTGGGCGTAGTCGTTGGCGTCTTTGTTGTTGGTGACTTCCATTTTTTCGCCGTCCCAATTTGCGGCGGATGAATTGCACAATGACCAACGTCGCCGATTGGCTAGGAAAGCAAAAGCAAGCGTAGGCCAATTCGAATCGCCAATTTTGCTTTAGCCCTTTGTGTTTCCGCACCAACAAAGTCGGCTGGTGACGGTGTTAGCTTAAGATCTAGTCATAGTTCACTTGCCTAATTTCTTGGAAAATCAGCAACTTGAGAGAGAACTGAAGCTCTAAATCCCAGCAAAGAGAATCAGACTGTAACGCGGAGGTACCCCTTGGTTGGGATGCCTCACTTCTATCCGGTCTAACGTAAAAGCTAGGCCGTGCGGTCTTCCGCCTCGACTCCGGCCCCTTATTCACATCATGTCAAGAAGTATAGTTAGTTCTATATGGACACATTTAAGGAATAAGCTCTTAAGGATGAGGGGAGAGCTTTCTGAGGGCAGCTGGGGAAGTTCCCAAGACGGCGGCGCCCGAGATTTTCCCTGATGAGATGCTGAACGCCGCTCTGATGAGCTCTCCAAAATGTTCATCCAAGTCACGAGTGTTGCAGTCCTCGACTACTTCCTGACCAAGATGCAAAGCCTCGTAGTACGTGTGTTCGGCTTTCTCGCATACCCAGCGATTTGTATTGCTATTCCACACGCAATGGAAGTGACAGAGATCACAGAAGCCAGCTTCATTAAGGATTTCGACCTCCGTATTTCCATCCTTTCGCTCCGTCGGCTTCTCCCAAAACCACTCCTCATCATTTACTGGCCATTCGTTTTTTAGATCTCGTATATGCATATTTTTTCCTCCTAGAACGGTATTGAGCCATTCTTAATTGGTGAACGATCCCACAGCCAATCAGCGGCCTAGGCTGTGTAATTTTCCGCGTTGGTGCCGATCCGATGTTAGACGCACGTCCCGCAACTACATTGGGTCAGATGCCTCCCTATTTCCATGGGAGTTCTCCCTCTGGTTCAGACACTGTAACTTTGCGATTTTCTCCGCGCAGTAGCAGAGGGCTCCGAAGCTGTTTGACCTGTACATCACATCCAGCAGAACTCTGATCCTGAGCTTATCCTTGGCTTTGTCAACGGCCTCGACGACCCGAGGGTATATATTCGAGGGCCCTGACTCGACTTGTTCGACCAAAAGAGTAACTGCCCGTTCATAGAAATCAGAATCGTTGTCTTGGCCGGTGAGTATTGCATCGAGAAGGTGAGGAACGATTTTTCTACCAAATTTTTTCAGACTGCGCTGAGCGCGTTTTCTTGCACGAGTATCGTCCACCACCTCGATACGTTCTACATCTTTGATCGATGGAGAATTGTACATGATTCGTTCTGCTGACATGTCCTCAGTGATTATTATCTCCATCTTGGCCGCTAGTAGGTCGATTAAGACGGGGATGTTAGCCGGTGATTTCTTTCTTAAGTACATAGGAATACCTCGCTCTCTGCCAGGCTCTATAGCCCGTATCGCCAAGCCCAAAAACGGTTATATGGTTTTTTCATAACACCTTTGGCCCTCGAATCACGCCATAACTTACTATCGCTCCAAACCACATAAGCTTTATGAATTCAAGCGACTCAGCCATCTGCAAGACTTGGGACGGGGGATATAGTTTCTGCATATCGTGGACGTTTCTCATATGCAAATTGTCCACAAGGCTTTTTACGCCATTGCCTTCCCGGTTGAGGACATGGGTGTAGATCATCGTAGTATTCACGTCCTTGGGGCCGAAGAGTTCCTGTACCGTATGGATATCGTAGCGGCTTTCCAGAAGTTGCGTGGTACAACCATGGTGGAAAGTATAACAAGTTACCAAGCAGGTTGTATAGAGCAGATTGGGTTTCTGCTGATCTGAAAGATATTGCAGTGTACTGCCTGCCACGCCCAGAGTCATATCCTCAGAAACATAACGCATGGCTTTGCCTCAAGAGAACAGCAAATAGTAAGTATGAATCCATTCTAGTCTTGTGTGCACACGGTATGTCAAGTGAACTAAGTACTAATGATGTAACCACCTACAATGTTCTTACATCAGCCTATACCTAGCCCGTCAAAAAGAAGCGGACTTCCTTTAGCGTAAGCCCCTTATTCCCAATTGATAGCGGAGTAGGATTCGGACATACGGCCTTTGGCTTATGATGCCAACAGTCACGTTTGGGAAATTCGATGGAACCAGGAATCACGTGACTCAATATTTTTGGAATACAAAGTTCCTGATTGAAAGTGGCCCGGTTCTCACTCTGGTCGTGAGAATCGTTTGGTAGAAACTGCTCCAGCCACTTTGCGATTTGGATGGGATTGAATCGCAAAACTCTCTGGGCAAACGTTTTGATAGAGGCTGGAATCGTTCCTAAAAGTACTTAAATAAGCCATAATTAGTATGCCATTTTTCCCATTTTTTAGGTAATTACAACGGTCTTTACGGCACAAGCGTGAAGGACATGGGCTGTGACACTTTGTATGCCTCACATTCCGCCAGGACATTAGCCGGGTCTTATCATTTATTGGACCTGTAACTTTACTGAGCATGCAGTCAAGTTCTGGTTACATCCACGGGAGGTCAGGATCATGCTGAAGTGGAATGTTACTTGCCTTATGGTGGCTCTTCTAGTTTCTGCTTTGTGTCTTGGGGGGTGCAAAAAGACGGGTTCGTTGTAGGTTGATTTGTCACCGCAGGCGGCTATTGACGGGGGTGCACGGTGGTCTGTGGATGGAGGCGCATCGCAAGAGAGCGGTGCTACCGTGGGTGACCTGTCCAAAGGGAGTCATCTTGTTACATTCAGGGATTTAGGCGGTTGGACTATACCCGCCCCGCAGAATGTAGCCAATGTGGCGAATCAGACACAGGTTCTCACCGCAACCGGCTCCGCAGGGTTGTATCTATTTAACAGAATAGTTTCTTACAGGCTCCAGCCTTTTCGGTAGGGGCAGTGGGCGTAGTCGTTGGCGTCTTTGTTGTTGGTGACTTCCATTTTTTCGCCGTCCCAGCGCAGGGTTTGGTTGGGGAAGCGTACCGCGAGGTTGCCCATGAGCACGAGTTCGGAAAGGGGACCCGAATTGTCGAAATTCGAACAGGCCGGTTCGCCGCCTTTGCAGGCGCGCACCCAGTCGGCTTCGTGGCCTTCCAGGCTGCCGGGAATGCGGGGGATGGAGGGCGCGGGCGGGGTGAAGTCTTTCATGCGCGACTCGGGGAGCAGCTTGGGGCTGCGTCCGTAGCAGCCGGCCATCAGCATACCCTTGTCGCCGACAAAGAGCAGACCGCCGTCATCATCGCCCATCTCCTCCCCGTCGGCGAGTTCTTCAGGCCGCGGTGGCATCAACCCACCGTCGTACCAGGTCAGTTTCAGTTCGGGCATCCCTTCGCGTTCGGGGAAGGTGTAGCGGACGATGGACGAGCGCGGGTATTGCTCGTTCTTTGGTTTCGTGTTCTTCCAGAACCCTTCCCAGTAGGTCGAGATGTTGCCCTCGACAGAGGTTGGGTACTTCAATTTGAGCGCCCAGTAGGCGGAATCCAGGATGTGGCAGCCCAAATCGCCCAGGGAACCCGTGCCGAAATCCCACCACGCACGCCAACTTTGCGGCAGATAGTCCGGATGGTAGGGGCGCTCGGGCGCCGGGCCGAGCCAGAGGTCCCAGTTCAGGGTGTCCGGCACGGGCGGCGTGTCCTTGGGCCGGTCAACCTCGATGCCTTGGGGCCACACCGGCCGGTTGGTCCAGGCATGCACTTCGTGGACGGCGCCGATGGCCCCGCTCCAGATCCATTCGCAGATCGAGCGGGTGGTGTCGCCGGAACGTCCCTGGTTGCCCATCTGCGTGGCCACCTTGTATTCGCGGGCCGCCTCCGTTAACTTCCGTGCTTCAAACACGGCATGCGCCATGGGTTTCTGGCAATACACGTGCTTGCCGGCCTTGATGAAGGCCAGCGCGATCACCGCGTGGGTGTGGTCGGGCGTCGCCACGATCACCGCGTCAATATCCTTCTGCTTGTCCAGCATCTCGCGGTAATCCACATACCGCTTTGCCTTCGGATACCGATCGTATACCTTTCCTGCGTATTTCTGGTCCACGTCGCACAGCGCCACAATATTTTCTTCGTTGCATTTCTGAAGGTTTGACTTCCCCATCCCGCCGACGCCCACTCCGGCAATATTGAGTTTCTCATTCGGCGATTTTCCGGGGGCCCCGATAAAAAATGTATGCGGGAGAGCCGAAAGGGCCGCCACGCCGGAAACCCCCTTGATGAAATTACGCCTGGAAATGCCCATATTCGCATTTATTATTGTTTCTGTGTTCTTCATGATCTCATTCCTTTCTCGTTGAATGGAGTGATGTTCAGCATATCACAACGCCGTCAGTCCAGTCATTGAGAGTTGGTCTGAGAGTTGGTCTGCCTCTTCTCTTTTGCCTCCTTTGCCTCGTACGCATGGAAATTGCTATGATACCTGCGGCTTACAGCGAATCGGCTGTAGAAGGACGCGGTTTGGGACGCGTCGGCGCTGGTTCGCAACGCGGGGTCCAGAGGGTCTCGGACCTCCCTTGTGTGGACCAGGCAAAAAGCCGCCCATATGTGAATGGATGCAAAATATACCGTAGTCTCTTTACAGTGGCGAACTCTATCCCATCCAAAGGAGTTGTAGACATGGCCGATTGGACAAAACCTCTGAGCACCAACCGCTTGCTGATCAACTGGATTGACGAGATGGCGGCGCTTTGTCTGCCCGACCAGCTAATCTGGATTGATGGGAGCGATGAACAGCGTGATGCCCTGCGTGATGTCGCCTGCAAAACCGGTGAAATCATCGAACTGAACCAAGAGAAATATCCCGGCTGCTACTATCACCGCACTCATCCACTCGATGTGGCGCGCAGTGAAGATAAGACCTTTATCTGCTGCCGGCGCGAGGCCGACGCGGGGGCAACCAATAACTGGAAGAATCCTGAAGAGGCCTATTTTGAAGCTGCGAATTTCTTCCGAGGCTCCATGCACGGGCGCACCATGTATGTCGTGCCTTTCTCCATGGGGCCGATTGGTTCGCCATTCAGCAAGATTGGCATTGAACTGACCGACAGCATTTATGTGGCTCTGAACATGCTCATCATGTGCCGCACCGGAAAGGAAGTCCTCGATACCCTCGGCAACAGCAATGATTTCACCCGCTGTTTGCACAGTAAGGCGCAATTGGACCCGGAAAAGCGGCGCATTTTGCATTTCCCGGAAGACAATGCCATCTGGTCCGTCAATTCTGGCTACGGCGGAAACGTCCTGCTTGGGAAAAAATGCCTCGCCCTGCGCATTGCCAGTTGGATGGCACGGCAGGAAGGATGGCTCGCCGAGCACATGCTCATCCTTGGCATAGAAGAACCGAACGGACGCATCGAATATGTGGCGGCCGCATTCCCCAGCGCCTGCGGCAAAACAAACCTCGCCATGCTTATTCCACCTGAAGGCTTGATGAGTAAAGGCTACCGCATTTGGACTATTGGCGATGACATTGCCTGGATCCGTCCGGACACTGATGGACGCCTGTGGGCCGTCAATCCGGAAGCGGGCTTTTTCGGCGTTGCCCCCGGCACCAATTCCAAAACCAATCCCAGCATGATTGCCACTATGGCCAAAAACACGATTTTTACCAATGTGGTGCTGGGTAAAGACGGCACCGTATGGTGGGAAGGCGGCGACGGCGAACCTCCCGCTAACGCATTGGACTGGCAAGGACGCCCCTGGAAACCCGGCATGAAAGACGAAAAGGGAAAACTGATAGATGGCGCCCATCCCAATAGCCGCGCCACCTCCCCCTTGCGCCAATGCCCTTCAGCCTCCTTCCGCGTCGACCACCACCACGGCGTCCCCATCTCCGCGTTCATCTTCGGCGGACGCCGCAATGCCTTAGCCCCATTGGTTTATGAAGCCCTCAACTGGAGCCATGGCGTATTTGTCGGTGCAAGCATGGCCTCCGAGCGCACTTCCGCCCAATATGGCAAACAGGGCGAAGTGCGCCGCGACCCCTTTGCCATGCTCCCCTTCTGCGGCTACAACATGGCGGATTATTTCAAGCATTGGATCAATGTCGGCCGGGTGGTCAAACATCCCCCGAAGATTTTCCACGTGAACTGGTTCCGCCGCGGCCCCGACAACAATTTCCTTTGGCCCGGATACGGTGAAAACCTCCGCGTCCTCGAGTGGATCCTCCAACGCGCCCGAGGCGAAGCCCAGGCAAACGAAACCCCCATCGGCTACGTCCCCACGCCAGATGCCCTCGATATGACCGGATTGGACTTGGGCCCCGAGGTCATGGAGGAACTCCTCCATGTAGATAATGAAGCCTGGATTCAGGAAACGGCCGATATCGAAAAATTCTACGACTCCCTCGGGCATAGAATGCCTTGGGAACTCCGTAATGAACTCGAAGCCCTCCGCCGCCGGCTCAACGGCGAATAATACATCCTGTAAGGCGGGTATGGCGAAATACACTTCGCCTGCCCGCTTTTGTTAAACCCTATCATGCCCCAAAGTACGTTCATCCACTCCGGAGCAAAAGCCTCTCAGAATTGACCACGCTTATTCTTCTCCCTCCCGCCAGTTCAGCATCCAAACCAATCCACTATCGAAAAATTTGGATTATAACGGCATCGACAACTTCTTGAAAATCCACTATGGCAGAAACCCCATGGACCCCAACCACACTTCGCATATCCACATTACTATTTTACTAACATAAAAACATGTAATAAATGCTTGCATAGTAACTGTGACTGCACATATAATTAGCCCCTCAGCAGTACTGGGAAGGATGTGGGTAATAAAGATGTAATCGGTGTGAGACAAATGAGGGAGAAGTGGAAATGAAGTACTATTTCGTGTCCTTAAAAGCCATTTCGTTACTTAATATTCCTGTTTTTCTTCTAATTTTCTTAAATGCTTCGATTGCCGATTCGCAAAGCCTTGTTCTAAACGATGACATATGCGTAACCAATGCGCCTGTTGAAGCACTCCTGCGTGTGGACGATACAATCTACATCGGGGGATATTTTACATCATTAGGGCCCTATACCGGCCATGGAGTACTTCTCAACCCGTCAACAGGTGAACGCATAACTCCTTATTCCAAAGTGAACTGGTATGTAAATGTCTGTATACCCGACGGTTCCGGTGGGTGGTTTATTGGCGGTGAGTTTACAGATGTTGGCGGCCAGCCGCGAAACAGGTTAGCCCATATTTTATCGAATGGATTGGTGGATCCTGCATGGATTACTGATGCAGATGACAATATCATGGGCATGGTGTTATTTGGCTCAACTCTTTACGTTTCTGGAAGATTTACTTCGATTAATGAAACACCCCGGAATTATATTGCGGCCATAGATGTGATCTCCGGAACCGTTACTTCTTGGGATCCCAATGCAAATGGTTATGTTTTTGCGCTTGCCGCATCAAGCAGTGTCCTATATGCAGGAGGAAATTTTAATACGATCGGTGGTCAAACTCGAAATCACATCGCCGCCTGGGACTTAAGCACCGGTACGCTAACTGCTTGGAATCCAAGTGCCGAGGGGGATGTCACCGTATTGGCGGCTACGGATACAATGGTGGTTGCAGGCGGAACATTTTCAATAATTGGCGGTAGCTACCGCCCAAGGTTGGCAGCGCTCAGCCCAACTACCGGCACAGCGTTGTCCTGGAATCCATCTCCAAATAATACCGTCTCCACTCTGGCAATCTCAGGCACTACGATATACCTAGGAGGCGCGTTCACCACCATTTCCGGAATTACCCGAAATCGTGTGGCAGCATATAATACCAGTGGAGCGCTTTTGTCCTGGAACCCAAACGCCAATGGGGGTGTAAGTACATTGGCAGTTTCAGGATCAACGGTATATGCGGGTGGCGGATTCACAAGCATAGGTGGACAATCCCGCAGCCGGCTGGCTGCGCTGGATGCAACATCGGGAACTGCAACCGCGTGGGCGCCAAATATGAATGGCGGTGTTTCATGCCTGGCGCTATCAGGCTCAACCCTGTATGTGGGCGGAAGTTTCAACGGTATGGATTGGCAAACGCGGAACCGGCTGGCTGCATTCAATGCGAATACAGGTCTTCTGATGCCTTGGGACCCAAATGCGAATTCTGTGGTTTTTGCACTATCGGCCATAGGTCCACTCATTTACGCAGGCGGGCATTTCACGAGCGTTGGCGGAATGGGCGTGGGGCGTCTCGCCGCTATTGATGCCGATACGGGCATGGTTATCCCATTGAATGGGAGTACGGATAATATTGTTTATTCATTAGCTGCGTTGGGTTCGACCCTATATGCATGCGGAACGTTCACCACGGCAAATTCGGAAACTCGCAATTACTTGGCGGCCTTCGACGGCTTCACCGGTGACTTAACTAACTGGAATCCTGATCCGGATGATTATGTCGAGGCAATTGCAGTGTCAGACTCTCAAGTGTTCGCCGGAGGAAGCTTCTCAATGATTGGTGGGCAGCCACGAAGCCATATTGCCGCATTGGATGCTCTTTCAGGAGCGGCAACGGAATGGAATCCAACGGCTGATTCAAGTGTGTATGCTCTTAAAATTAAAGATTCAACGGTATATGCAGGAGGCAATTTCTCAACGATTGGTGGACAACCGCGTACGAATATCGCCGCTTTAGATGTTGTAACAGGCAATGCCACTCCATGGAATCCGACGGCCGACGGCTCCGTAAACCTCCTGGAGGCATGGGGTTCATTAGTGTACGCTGGGGGAACCTTCACAAGTATCGGGGGGCAGACACGTCAATCACTCGCGGCAATAGATGCGGATACAGGCAATGTAGTTGATTGGAATCCCAGTCCGTCGGGTGACGTCCGTGCACTAGAGGCATCAGAATTCCGGCTGAATGTAGGTGGATGGTTCTCAACCATAGATGGACAAAGTCGATACTATCTCTCTCAATTCCAGCTTCCTCCAATTCCCGCACCCCCTCTGAATCCTGATTCAACGGCAATTGGCACAAATACAATCACTTGGACATGGACAGACAATTCAAGTGATGAAACAAGTTTTAATGTCTATGATGACCCTGGATCAGGAGATCCAGTAACATTACAAACATCCACGGCAGCAAATATTCAGGCATGGCAACACAATAACCTAATCCCAAACACTCAGTATGCGTTTCAAGTAGCAGCGGCTAATGTCAGTGGTGAAAGTGAAAAAACGAACCCCATCACCAAATGGACCCTCGCCGCCCAGCCGCTCGTTCCCAGCGTGACGAATATCTGTTCGCGGTCCATGGCCGTGACCCTCGCCTCCGGCGACACGAACCCGGCGGGTACGGAATACTGCCTCCGGGTGGATTCCGGCATGGGCGGCGATGTATGGGTGCAAACGGACGGCACGTTGGGCGCAACCCCGGCCTATCAGACCATGCCTGACTGGGGGACCATAACCGTCACCAGCTTAACCCCGAATATGATGTACGGCGTGTTTGCCACCGCGCGCAATGGCGAGGGCGTGGACTCCGCCGTGGGCCTCGCAGGTTATGGGCTGACCCTTGAAGGCGTTCCGCCCACCGCGGCCTTGTCCAGCACCGCCGGGGATCCGGTGAACGGCGCGATCACGATGGACGTGACCCTGAGCGAGCCCAGCACGACCTTTGAGGAAGGCGACATCACGGTGGTGGACGCCATCGTGAGCGATTTCACCGGCAGCGATGCCGCCTACAGCTTCACGCTGACCCCCACGCTGACTATGCCGGGAACCTTCTCCTGCGTGGTGCTGGCGGGAACCTTCAGCGACCTCGCGTGCAATCCGAGCGTGGAAGATTCCAATATCCTCTCGCGGAGCTATGACCGCTGGCCGCCCACGCTAACACTGAGTTGCGTGGCGTCCTATTATGTGGCGGGGGCCATCCAGGTGACGGCGGTTTCGAGCGAACCGACGGTCACGCTGGAGGCAGGCGACATCGCCACCACGAACGCCATCATCAGCGGATTCACGCCGCAGCCGGACGGCGTTACCTTCCTTTTCCAGTTGGTCCCGGGGAATCAAGGCCTCTTCTCCTGCTATGTTCCCGCAGGCGCGTTTGCGGATCTCGCGGAGAACGCGAATGAGGATGATTCCAATGTTATTGAGCGGCTGTACGACACCCTGCCGCCCACGGGTTCCGTGGTCATTAATGACGATGCGGAATATACCAATACGCTTGCCGTGACCTTAACGCTGTCCGGGGAAGACGGCACAGGCTCCGGCGTGGCGGATATGCAGTTCAGCAACGACAACATTATTTGGAGTGAATGGGAGCCTTACGCGAGCATCAAAGCCTTATCCCTGCCCGCCGGTGATGGCCCCAAGAGCGTCTACGTTGCGGTCCGCGACGAGGCGGGAAATGTCTCGTCCCCCGTCTTCTCCGATGCAATCACCTTTGACGGGACCCCGCCCAGTTGCGTCTTCCAGATTAACGGCGGCAATGCGGCCACCAACTTCCCCGAAGTCACCCTGACCGTGAACGCCTCGGACAGCGGCTCCGGGCTTCTCGACATGCGCTTCAGTAACGATGCCGTCACCTGGAGCCCCTGGGGACCCTGTGCCCCGGAAAAATCCTGGCCGCTTATCGAAGGCTTCGGTCCCAAGACCGTCTATGCCACCTTCCGCGACGAGGCGGGAAACGTCTCCGAAGAATGTTCGGATACCGTGGAACTGAAAACCGTGGGCACAGTAACCGGTCAGCCCATGGTGATGGAATTCGATGAAGTATTGATTCGCATCTCGGTCATCGACCTCTTGCTTGAGCCTCCTGTTGTAACCGTGAACGGACACCTCGCGCTCTATGTGGGTGACAAAGATACGGAATACCTTTACAGCTACACCGTGCTCGATCCCACCCAGGATCCCCTTGGCCCTGCTGAGATTGTCATCACCTGCGCGGACCTCCATCTCAATCTCGAAGTCTTCACCAATAACGACGCCCTTACCATCATCGCCAAAAATACCGTGCCTCTGGCCACCCTGCCCATGCTGGCGGGACTGTCCATCGCATGCGCGGTGGCCGGCTCCCGCATCCTGCGGCGGACAAAATAGTTCGGGCATTAAACACCGGTGCGCTGTTTCACTCCGAAACGGCGCACCGGTTTTTACTCCGGATTTCTCGCCATCTGGAGATGGATGTTGCCAGCCGTAAACTTCGGGTTATTCTTCCCCCTCCCGCCAATTCTGTGTCCAGACCGTCAGATTGTCCAGATCCCGGCGCGTCTTGAAGATCAACGACCCTAAAAAATACGCCACGAAGAATAGCAGGAGATTGCTGACCATGCCCGCGTAATAGGTATCCATTGGTTTTGCTAAAAAGGCGGCCCACCCATCGCTGAACCCAAGATTCAACGCGGTTTCTTTCGTAAGCCATTTCAACTCAACAGCCACTATCCAGAGCAAATAAGTGAGAGTAATGACAATGCCGAAAGCCACCGCGCGCCCATCGCCGCGGCGTGTGAGGAATCCCAGACAGTACAGGCCAAGCAACCCTCCCGCCGTGATGGCCCCAATCTTCGTCGCCGTGTCTTGCAGCGTCGTGTTCTGCGCCCACATGAGACACGCCGCCCCGCCAATCATGATGACACTGCTGATAAACGATAACGTCCATGCCGCCACCACGTAGTGTTTGTCGCTCTTTTCCCGCGCGATATGCCGTTTGTATACATCCACAATCCCCACCGCCGAGATCGCATTAATGCTGGACGACAGAGACGACATGGCGGCCGCCAGCACTCCCGCGATAACCAGCCCGCTGAACCCGACTGGCAAATAATTAATCACGAAATACGGAAGTATCGACTCTGCTTTGCGCCCGCCTTCCCCGGACAAAATAGCCAGCGCCGCCGGGTCCGGATTCAGCTTGAAATAAACATACAGGCTCGTGCCCAAAAACATGAAGAAAGCCCAGGTAGGCACGCTGCACAGGCAGCAGATCCATATAGCGCGTTTCGCCTCCTTGGGATTCTTCGTGGCTACATATTTCTGAATCACGTTCTGATTGCTGCTGTACTCCGTCAACCAATTCGTCAAACCCACCAGCAACATCATGATGACGGTTTTGTCCACCAGGCTGAATCCCCACGCCGAACGCTCCAACTGGCCCGTTGCAGGATTCAAATCACCAAACATGAATTTCCCGTCGTGTGCGGCGGTGGTGATTATCGTGCCAAGGCCTCCATCCACGCCGACAATTACATAAATCAGGCAGGCAAGCCCCCCTCCCCACAACAAGAAGGATTGGATAAAATCCGTCCAGATAACGGCCTCAATACCACCGGTAATAGTGTAAAAAGAGGTCACCACACCGCCCACCAGGATGCAGATCATGGGGTCAAGTCCGGTCATCTCATATACCAGCAACGCCACCAAATACAGAATAAGACTAAGCCGGATCGTCTGCCCAACAATAAATGCGATCGCCGCATACATCCGCGTTACCGGACCGAACCGCCCTTCCAGATACTCAAACGCCGAGGTGATTTGCGCCTTCCGGAAAAAAGGCAGAAACACATGGGATGCGATATAAATGCCCAAAGGCAGCATCAGGCACGGAAGAAAACGCAAATAGGCCGTCTTATAGGCGTCGGCCGGATACGCCACGAACGTGATCGAACTGATGGATGTGGCAAACATCGACAGGCCAATCAGCCAGCCCGGAAATGAACGGTTCCCAAGGAAATACCCCTCTGTGCTCCGATTCCGCCGTGAAAAATACGGCCCCAGCGACGCCATGCCTATGAAATAAACCACCAAAATGATTACGTCTAAAGTGCGCATGGTTGATGTGCTCCAATCCAATTTCCCGCAAACTCCCGCCGCCATAGCGAAAGAAGATGCATCTTAACAATCACCCCCCCCGGCATGCAACCAACTGTTTTCCAGAGGCATTTGCGAAATAGGCCTTTTTCTCCTCTGGGTAAATGAAAAAGCAATGGTTCATATGTGGAAATGAGGAAGGCAGCCTCTCGTATTTACCCTGGGTCCCTAATTCTCCAACTGATTGAAAAAGTTTCGCACTTTATCGCTAACTTGTTGGTTTGGTTGCGGCTACGCCGCGATAGGATGGATTGTCTTGACGCCGTATATGGTATGTGTTAGGCTATCGGTGATACAATATGTAGAGGCATTTTCGTGTCCATGCCAGAGATTGTGGTGATGGTTAATCGAGATACAAGATCTGGCTGGCAAAGACAGTCGGGTAACGAATAAAAACTGGTGGAATAGCAGGTTATTCAGGAGGCCAATATGCGGTGTCCATTTTGCAATCATACGGAAGGGAAGGTAGTGGATTCGCGGGCGTCGAAGGAGGGGGACTGCATCCGGCGGCGGCGCGAGTGTTTAAAGTGTGGGCGGCGCTTCACCACGTATGAGCGTATCGAGGAAGTGGCCCAAATGGTAATCAAGAAGGATGGACGCCGGGAGAATTTTGACCGTTGGAAGTTGAAGAGCGGCATATTAAAGGCGGTGGAGAAGCGTCCGGTGAGCCTCGAACAAGTGGACGCCCTGATTGATGAGGTGGAACGGGACCTGTTTAACACGAATGAACATGAAGTAACGACGAAGGCCATCGGGGAGGTGGTGATGTCCAAGCTGCGCCAGTTGGACGAGGTCGCCTACGTGCGCTTTGCCTCCGTCTACCGCCAGTTCAAGGACCTGAACGAATTCATGAGCGAACTCAAAGTGATGCTGACGTAACAGGTATTCACAGGTTACGAGATTAGCTTGTCATATTCGGTGTGCGAACCAATCCAAAACCATCGGATTCCCCTGGGTCTTTCGACTCCCAAGCGCCCTGTACCGCGTCCCAATGCGTACTGACCAAAGGGGGTGTTTTTTGCCAATCATTTTTTAGAAGGCTGAAATTTTTTGCTGCCAATTCCTAAATTTCTTTTGGCAGTTTCTGAAAGCCCTGCCAGAAAGATGGCAGCGTTTGATGTTTCATAAGGGCTTAGCTAACCCTTCACTAAATTCCTTGTCAGCCTTGGCCACCAGTGCATCAAGACGGCCCGCATCCACGTCTTGTTCGATCTGTTCATCCCACTTTTGTTCATGGTACTTCTCAATCCAAGCCATCAACTCCGCAAAATCCTCAGTGGATAGTTGAGTAATGCCCTTCTCTATTTCTTCGACACTCATAAATTGAATCTCCTGCTTGGACTATGATCAGCCTATCGCATCATACACTCAAATTCAATTTTGTACCCCATTTCAAGTATACCAGCTATGAAAGCATATTGTCTCTTCATGTAATATACATCAGGCAAATAGTGTATCATGCCTGCCGAAAAATCTGACTATGTCTCCAAGATGCTGTATATCAATCCCACCCATAACGCTGAACGCGGGGCATGGGCTTTCCTTCGCGCTGAAGGAATTTGAGTTCGCGGTAGCTGATGAGTTCAATGCCCTGAGATTTGATAAATTCGCGGGTCTTGGGATCGCAGAAGAAGTCGGTGTCGGCGGCGCGGCGTTCCATGGAGCCCGTAGTGGCTTTCATTTCCGGATCGATGCGTCCGCAATGGATGTAAATTTCTGTAACTTTTCCGGGTTGTATCCGGGAGAGTTGGTTTTTCCACCAGGATTCCGTTTCAGCGATGGAGGGGGGATCGTCCATAAGCAAAACATCGGGATGGAGAACGCCCATGGTGTCTGCCATTTCGATAAGGTATCCGGCGCCGAATTTGTCCATGAGGTCATGACCGGCCATGCGGCAGGGCAGGTTATAATCCTTGGCGATTTTTAGATATATCTCATGGTAGCCAGGGGCGTATTGCATCGTGCCCATGTGCGAGTCGATGTGGGTAATATCCAAACCGGTAGCCAGGGCTTTGTCAATTTGCGCCCGCACTTCCTTCTCCACTTCTTCAGGTTTTGCACTCAAATAGACCTGGGGGACGTCGTCAAAAAAGTAGCCGAGGGGGGTGCACAGGCTGGGCACGGCGGTTTTTCCGAGAACAGGCCCCCATTTATACCGGCCCCATTCGCTGGTAAGGTCGGTGTGTACCCCAATGCAGGCCTGTGGATTTTTCTTGGCCCATTCGGCGGCTTCGAGCATCCAGGGACAGGGAGTCATAAGCGTCGCGGACGTAATGCCGCCGGATTTCAACGCCATGAACGTTCCTTCGTTGGAAGAATGATTCATGCCGAAATCGTCGCCATTGATAATAAGGACTTTGGCGCCGGGGGGAAATCCGAGGCGTTCAACGAGGGAGGGCTGTTGTCCGTGCGCGGCGAAGGTGATCAGGCATAGCATAATGACGAAACAAATAATCAGGGGGAGGTGTATGTACATGCTTTGGTTCCTTGTGTTATGGAAAAAAGACCGCGTAAAGTATAGCAGAGTTTCACGAGGCTAAACCTGCTATAATGCGGATCGTTGTAAAGGAGGACTCCACGATGGCTCAGAATTTTTTCCTGACGGGGTGCGCCAGCGGAATGGCGCGGCATCTCACCAATGTATTGCAGCAACGGGGGGATTGTGTGTTTGCGACGGATGTGAATCTGCCGGCGCTGGAACAGGCGGCAAAAGAAATGAACTGGCCGGATGACCGGGTGAAACTACGCGCGCTGGATGTCACGGATTACGAGGCATGGGAGCGGGTGTTCGCGGAAGCAGTGGAAACGTTCGGGGGGATCGACGTAACGATGAATATCGCGGGGCTGTTGCTTGCATCATGGATACAGGAGTCGCCGCTAAAGGAGATAAACGGGCAAATCGATGTGAATGTGAAGGGCGTGATTTTTGGAACGAAGGTTTCGGCGCGGCACATGCTGGAGCGCGGGCATGGGCACATCATCAATATCAGTTCGATTGCGGGGGTGGTGCCGGTGCCGGGGATGGCGGTTTATGCGGCGTCGAAACATGCGGTACGGGCGTATTCGCTTTCGGCGGCGCTGGAGCTGCGCCCGAAGAACGTGTACGTGACGGTGGTATGCCCCACAACGGTGCAGACGCCGATGCTGGATCATGAAATAAACAATGATGCGGCTGAAATGTATTTTTCGGGCATACGCGTGCTGACGGTGAAGCATATTGAAAAGGGCATCCTGCGGGCGTTAAAACGCAAGCCATATCAGGTGCACCTGCCGTGGTTTAAGATCAAATTTGTCTCGATCATGGGCTTTATGCCGTGGCTGGGCCCAATTGTGGCGCCATTTTACCGCTGGGGCGGACGGTGGCGGCAGGCGGGCCGGCGCAAACCTTAATTCATGCGGCGCTGGAGCGCCACAACGACACCCTGGACGGTTACTTGAGAAGCGGGAAAACGCATGGGCGTCATGGATGAATTTTCGGGACGCAACTCGACGACAGGTCCAAAGGGGAAAAAGCGTTTAACCGTGGCTTCATTGTCAACCAGGGCCACCACCACATCGCCTGCCCTGGGGATTCGGCTGCGATCCACCACAATGATGTCGCCATCGAGGATGCCCGCTTCGATCATGCTGTCGCCTTTGACACGCAGGCAGTACCCTCCAGGGGCTGACATGTTTTTCGACAGCACAATGTGATCCTCGATGTTTTCCTCAGCGAGTAAAGGCGCCCCCGCCGCCACCCGTCCCACCAGTGGAAGTTCGGATACGCCACTGTTGTATAAGCGGACAGCGGCTTTTTCCGTCACATGGATGCCCCGCGCCTTGGAGAGGCGCTCGATAAATCCCTTTTTCTCAAGCGCCAACAGATGGTCGCTGACGGCGTTGGTGGAGGTTATATTGAACTCCGCGCCGATTTCCAAAATGGTGGGAGGACATCCTTTGTCTCGAATGCATTGGATAATATAATCGAGGATATCCCGCTGGCGTTTGGTAAGTCCTTTAGCCATGACCAAGCTCCTGGTTGCCACTGAATGCTTTTTCAGTAGTATTCAACCATGTTTTTCGCCAGAAGTCAAGCAATTTATCGGGTACTTGCGAAATAGCCCGTTTTCTCAAAAGCACACCAGAGAAGGAAGGATTATTCGTAGCGCAAGGCGTCGATGGGGTTTAGGCGGGCGGCGCGATAGGCGGGATAGTAGCCGAAGAAGATGCCGACAGCGGCGGCGAAGGTCATGGCAATAATCACGCTTTGTGGCTGGATGAAGGTGCTGAATTGGGTGAAGGCTCCAATGGTTTTAGCAACGCCAATGCCGCTAAACACACCGATCAGTCCGCCCAGACAGCTCATAAACATGGCTTCAAACAGGAATTGACGGAGGATATCCCGGTCTTTGGCTCCAATGGCTTTGCGAACACCAATCTCCCGGGTGCGCTCCGTGACGGTGACCAGCATGATGTTCATGATGCCGATTCCGCCAACGATTAGTGAGATGGCGCCCACACTCCCAAGGAGAATGGTAAGTGCGCGCGTGACGGTCGAAAGGGTCTCCAAAATTTCCGCCTGGTTGCCTATGTTAAAGTCATTGTCATCTTCGGGTTGAAGGCGGTGGCGGCGTCGGAGCAGTTCCGTTATGTCATCCTGGATTTTAGTGAGATCCGCGCCTGAGACGCCCTGAACATCCACTTCATTAAAGTGGTCGGTCCCAAGCACCTGCTGCATGGCCGTGGTGTAGGGGATGATAACTTGGTCGTCAGGATCGAACCAGCCCTGATCGCCTTTAGGCTTGGTTATGCCGATAACTTTGAAATTGAGGCCCTTCACTTTGATGGTGGCGCCCAAAGGCTCATCCTGTACCATAAGATTCTTGACCGTCGTGGGGCCGATAATGGCGACCCGGGCCATGCCTTCCGCTTCGTTGTCGGTAAAGAGGCGGCCGCGATCCAGTTCGTAATTGCGGGCGCGAAAATAGGTGCTGACCGTGCCCAAAACATTAATGGCGCTGTTGTTTTCATAATATTTTACCTGACATCGCCCTTGTACGACAGGCGCCACGGCGAGGACATTGGGGATCTCCGCCAAGATTGCTTCGGCGTCTTCTTTTTTAAGATTGCGGCGGGCCTCGGACCTTACACCGCCCATGCCGCGTTGTCCCGGCCGAATCATCAGCAGATCCGTGCCCATGGACTTGAGCCGCCCCACTACTTCATTTTTTGTGCCCGCACCGATGGCGAGCATGGCGATCACCGCGCCGACGCCGATGATGACGCCAAGCACAGCGAGAAAGGAGCGGAGTTTATTCGCCCAAAGGCTCTTAAGCGCGACTTTCAAAACAATCAGGAAGTACATACCGCCTCTTCCAGGGTGGATTCTACGATGCGCCCGTCATGAAGACGGATAATGCGCCGGCAATGCTGTGCGATATCGGGTTCATGAGTCACCAGAATAATGGTGTGCCCTTGTTCGTTCAGGGTGTGGAACAGAACCATGATTTCCTCGCCGGTTTTACTATCAAGATTTCCCGTGGGCTCGTCGGCCAATACAATGGCAGGACTCGTAACAATGGCACGGGCAATGGCGACCCGCTGCCGTTGTCCGCCCGACAATTGATTGGGTTCGTGGTGCATGCGGTCTTCAAGACCGACAATGCGCAAGGCATCGATGGCTTTACCCGTTGCGCGGTGCATCCCGGCGTAGAGAAGGGGAAGTTCAACGTTTTCCAGCGCCGTCAGGCGCGGGAGCAGATTGAAGGTTTGGAAGACAAAACCAATGTGCCGGTTGCGGATGTCTGCAAGGCGATCACGGCTAAGACCCGCCACATTCTCGCCTGCGAGAACGTACGTCCCCGTATCAGGCTGATCGAGACAGCCCAGAATATGCATCAGGGTGGATTTTCCACTGCCGGAGGGACCGGTTATGGCCACCATTTCCCCTTCATTAATATCGAGGTTTACCCCCGCAAGAGCATGAACTATGCTCCCGCCCAGTTCATACGACTTCTTCACGGCCCGCGCTTCGATAATCATCAGTGGCGGCCTCGCATGGGCGGTCCGGGCATCAACAAGCCCCCCCGGACCCGCGGGGTGTTAGAGGAATTGCGCCATTGGCTTTCCTCTTCTGTGTTCTGATAAATAACCGTGGCGTTCTCCTGAAGCCCGGTTTTGATTTCAATGTCGCTCCCGCTGTTTATTCCGGTCTCCACGGGAACATCTTCCTGGATACTTCCATCCGGCTTCCTGACCTTCACAAACGTCTTGCCCCGGTCTTTGCGATACACTGCACGAAGCGGAACGAAAAGGGCATCCTCATTTTCCGCCACCACGATTTCAACATTGGTGGTCATTTCCGGCTTAAGAAGCGCCTTGTTGTCACTGAGAACCTCAATGCGCACTTCAAACGTAACTACGTTGGAGACATTGATGCCCTTCGCGGCAATCCGCACGACCTCCCCGGTAAATCTCTTGCCCCGGTAGGCGTCCGCCGTGATATTGACCCTCTGGTCCAGCGCAACATTGCCAATGTCGCTTTCATCCACCGAGGCAAGGACAAAGATCCGGGAAAGATCCGATACCGTCAACACAGTGGTGCCCCCCCCCACATTGTTGATGCCCGATGCAATGATCTGCCCCGTTTGCACGTTGCGCGCGGACACCACCCCGTCTATGGGCGCCATCACCTTCGTCTCGCTCAACCGTTGGTTGGCAAGGGACAACGCAATCGTGTCGGTATCCACATCCGCCTGGGCAAGCGCGATATCCTGGCGGCGGACTTCCAGTTGAAGCTCAAGCGCCTTGATGGATTCCACCTGGGCTTCCGCCGTCTGCAGATCCTGCTTGGCTTCAATGGCAGTGGTATCCGCCGTTTCAGCCTGTTCCACGGTAGACTGTTTCCGGGCGAACAGTTCCTGCTCGCGCTTCGCTTTGGCGTTGGCATCCTTTACTCTTGCTTGGGCGGAGTTCACGCTGGCCGCGGCGCGTTGCTTTTCCACCACAAGATTTTGTTCCGCCACCGCAAGGTTGGCCTTGGCTTGGGAAAGCTTGGCTTGACTGGCCGCAAGGGCTGCTTCGCACTGTTGCAGCGCCCGCAACTGATCCACCGGGTCGATTTCCAGCAGGAGATCGCCCTGCTTGACCGGATCGCTGACATCATAGGGAAGTTTCACGACCAATCCGCTGGCCTTGCATTTGATTTCAACATCCAGATTGGACACAACCCGGCCGGTACACTGCACCGTCTGATACAAGGGGCCGCGGGTCACCATGGCCGATTTGATTTCTTCCGCAGTTCCATTGGCGGCCGCGCTCTTTGTTTTCCAATAATAAGCACCGCCACCACCCAGTATTATCGCCCCCGCAACAACACAAAGCACTACTTTCTTCATTGGCCTTCCTCACGCATTCCATGTTCCACAGGACCCCCGCCATGTTTCAAATGTCCAGCTCTTGGGCGATGACGTTCGCGCATTTCCTGGACGCGCTTGTTCCATTTCTCTTTCTGCCCGGAATTCAGATATTGCTCCACCTCTACACGTATGGTTTCCATTTCCTGTTCCACTTCAGGATCTACTTTCAACCGGATCGCTTCCAACGTTTCATGGCCCCGCGTGAATACCTCCAGGATGGCGGCGGCTTGCGTGTCGTCGAGCCCAAGTTCCCCCCGCAGTTTCTCCACGATGCGCTCCGGAGTCCGTTCCTGCCGGGGTCCCTCCTCCATTATTCGGGAAGACATATATTTGAAGGTGATAACGCCGCCCAGCACCATCCCGCAGAGCAGCAGGATGGCGCTTAACACACACGCAGCGATCCAATTTTTCTTCCCGGCGGCAACGGGCAAGTGAATTTCGGGGGTATTCGGTTCCATGGTTCTTTCCCTATTTTTTACTTCACATCAACGAAGCCACTTGAAAAAAGGCGCCAAGGGGATCGGAAACAGGCAATTGCGTCAAGGCTGCTTCCAGCGCCAGGCTCACCACCGCAATAGTGGCCGCAAGAATCGTCAGCACGGCCAAAGGCCGGCTGATTGTCGCTGGCTTCTCCTGCAAGTGCAGGATTACCTTTCGGGCCACATGGCCCCGCGGCGCTTCTTCCAGCCGGGCACGGACCGCCAAGTTCCGCACATCATCCAACAGGTCATTCATGGTGTGACCTCCCATAGCCTGCGTCAGACAGCAGGGTCCTCAATTTCTTGCACGCTCGGTGGATGCGAACCCGCACCAGAGTGGGATTCCACCCCATGCGTTCCGCAATTTCCTGCGTGTTACAATCCTCAAAATAATACATCGTCAGTACCAGCCGGTCTTTCGGGGGAAGCAAAGCCAGCATCTGAAATAATGCTTCTCCCGCTTCCGAGGGCGAGGCATCCTTCCGCACGCGCAACAGCAAGCCGGTATTCTGGTTCACAAGCTCTCGCCGCTTTTGGGCACGGCGCTGAAGTTTCCAGTACCGATACCCTGCCCGCGTGGCAATCCTCCGGATCCAAAAAAGGAGCGGGGCCTCCCCCCGGAACTTCCGGAGATTCACATAAACTTCCACAAACACGTCCTGCACCAACTCGTCCAGGACCATCCGGTCCCGGGTGAAACGCCACATTTGGGCGAACACCTGAGGCTCATAGCGTTCCACCAGCCGGGCATAGGCGTCTTCGCTTCCAGCCAGGCTGTCGCGAATGTCGCGCTGGTCTTCTTCCGATACAAGGGACATCGGGGGGCACTCCGTTAAGACCAGTGTATCAGCGAACGCCTCTATGTTTCCCATACCTGGATTCACTCTGCCAAGGCATTCCTCGATTATTCCTCTTTTTTATCCGGCCTGGGCACGTTCTCCGGCCGGTCAGCACAACCTCTGGAATCTATCCAAAAGGCACTGCTTCTATTAGGTGGACGCCCACATCGCCTATGTTACACCCGCGCCCCAACGAAATTAAGGGGTGCCGAGGGGCCAAATCATGTAACATTAGCCACGTGTAAAGCCACCTATTACATGTCGTACCGGCAACATAATGTATCATGAGTGCCAACCAGGCGATTACGCAAAACATGGCCCAGAAGTTTATACTATAAGTATTCGGAGTAAATATATACATAATGCGTAAAATAATCTTTTGTCTCGGACTGTGCGGGCTGATACTGTCGTCCTGCATGACAAAGCCGCCTTCTTGGACCCCGAAAACGGTCGCACCCCCTGTATCTTTACCTGAAGGATTGGAACACCCCTCCCCTCTGGCACAACGCGCTCCAGCTCTCGAAATTACCACCAGCCAACAGGAAGCCGAGAAAACGTTGCCCCTCTCTCGTGATACAGCCCTGCTCAGTGCGTTCATGCTAAATCGCACCTTGGAAGTCGCCCGGTTCGGACCCAAAATCGGCCAAACATACTTCCCTGAAGCCCGCGCCGCCTTTGATCCGACGTTGTCAGGGTCGATTTCCTACGGACGCTCCGCACGGCCCCAAACCAACAGCAGTTCGAGTACCAGCTCCTTTTCCACAACACAAACCGGAAGTTCATCCAGCAACACCAGTACCTCCGCCATCACTACCACCGTCATGAAAAACTTGCTCGCACTGCAAGAGGCTGTGTCGGCCTTAACGGCCCCCAAGACAATTACCGTGAAAACAGACAATAGCCAGGGTTCTCTGATGCTAAGCGAATTGCTGCCGACGGGTACGCAAGTAGCCCTGAGCGGAACAGCCTCCACCACCGACTCCACTCTTACCAGTGAAGACAACCAGGGTGCATGGACCATCAGCTTGACACAACCGCTGCTGAAGGGCGGAAGCCTTTCCGCAAACCTTGTGGCCATCCGCCAGGCCCGCAATCAGGAAGCTAAAAGCGAATATGTGTTCCGTCAGCGGGTGCTGGATATTGCCCGCCAGGTTGAATTGAAGTATTGGGACTTGGTCCTGGCCCAGGAGGTAGTCAAAATTCAAAAAGTCGCCGTCGACTTGGCTCAGGAACAACTTAAATTTGACCAGGATTTGCTAGACGTCGGCCGGGCCATCGAAGCGGACGTTTTGGCCGCCGATGCCGAGAAAGCCTCGCGCGAAGCCGATTTCACCGATGCCCAAGCGGCCGTGCGCTCCCAAAATATTGCGCTGGTCAAGCTGATGAATTCCTCCATGGATGAACCTTGGCGCGTAGCGTTTCAACCCAATGACCCCCCGGAGGCGGTTCCTGAAAAAGTGGACGCAAATGAGTGCGAACGCCTCGCCCTGGCGTACCGCCCGGAACTGGCCCAAGCCCGGCTTGAATTGGCAAATCTAGAGTTGGACGTTGTGAGCGCCCGGAATGAAGCCCTCCCACAGTTGGACGTGGTCGCCTCTTACGGCCGTATTAGCGAGGGTGGCGCGTCTGGTGACATCACCAAGCATCTCGACGACGACAGCTATGAAAATTACCGGATAGGGATCGAGTTTCAAACACCTATCCTGTACCGCGCGGAGCGCGCACGATTGAAGCGGGCCAAGCTGTATCATGGGCAGGGCGAGCGTTCGGTCGCGGAATTGGAACAGGCCCTCGCCGCAGAAGTCCGACAGGCCGCCATCGAAGTCGAAAAACAGTGGCAGCGCATTCAATCCACGCAAAAAGCCCTCGTCAGCCGGACAGAGCAACTGCGCGTGGAAAAAGGACGCAACGAAGCCGGCAGAACAACCAATCTAGAGTATCTGCGGGTCCAGCGCGATTTTATCCAGGCCCAAGTCGACGAAATAACCGCCCGTATCAAATACATCCAGGCCCTCTCTTCCCTCTACGCCGCCGAAGGCACCCTGCTGGATCGCCGCGGAATTACTCTGGATACCACACAGTCCTGACAGATCTGAAAAGCCTTCTATTAATCCGGACTTTTCAAAAAACAAACACCCCCTTTTCTAAAAAGGAACGTGCATGATACTTGCGAACACAAATAACCCTGGGCACATATGACACGGCGATTATTTGTCATCGCCGTAAGCGAATCCCGCCCGCATATGGATGGTGTTGGAGCAAGATCGCTTCGCTTCGTGTGCAATGACAAACATGAATAATGATTGGTGAGGAATTCAAGTTTGCCAAATAGTTGATGCAGGCAGCAGATTGACTCCCGCCTTCGGAAAAGTCATGATACTTCCGGTGGTTCAACAGCGGAGGCTATCACGTCATGACACCCAGGAGCACTCTCATCCTCGCAGTACTGATCATGGGCTTGGTTTCAATCCAGGGAATGGCCGCGCCGCCCCTCAAAGTGGCCGTGGTGACCGGCGGGCATGATTTTGATCAGAATGTCTTTCCGGCGCTTTGGAAAGCCATCCCGGACGCCGAATGCACTATCCTGCCGCAAAAAGACGACAGCGAACTCTTCGAGGACATCACGAACTGGCCCTATGATGTAATTGTTCTGTACAACATGAGTCAGCGCATCTCGGAAACGCGCCGCCAGCATTTCATTCAATTGCTGGACCGGGGCGTAGGTCTCGTAGTGCTGCATCATGCCGTGGCCGCCTTTCAAGAATGGCCGGAATATCCCAAAATCATCGGCTGCCAGTATTTCATTGAAGAAAAAGTCGTAAATGGCGTGAAACACCCCCCCTCCGGGTATCAACACGGTCTGGATTTCATGGTGACCATCGCCGATCCCAATCACCCCGTCACCCAGGGACTGAAAGATTTTCAAATTCATGATGAAACCTATAATACCTATGATTTTGATCCGAACGTGCATGTGCTGCTCACCACGAACCATCCGCAGAGCGCCCGCATTCTCGGCCATGCGAAAACCTATGCAAACGCCAATGTGTGTTATATCCAGCCAGGACATGGCCCGGATATCTTTAGCCTCCCGCCCTACCAGCAATTGATGGCACAGGCGATCCGCTGGGCCGCCAAACGCACAGCAGCCTCGGAAACAGTGATCAATTTTGTGGATTTCGATGCGTTTCGCCCGCCCACAGGCGAGTGGATGATTGTAGGCGAGGTGGCTCAGGATCCGAACGATGAAAAAAAACTTGCCAGCACACCGGGTTCAGGCGTGGCGCTGAATGGCCCAAATGGCCGGACTGATCATCTCGTTACGAAGGCCGAATTTGGAGATATCGAAGCGCACATCGAATTTATGGTGCCAAAAGGCTCCAATTCCGGCGTGTACTTCCAGGGCCGCTATGAAATCCAGGTCCTTGATAGTTGGGGGGTCGAACATCCCAAGTACGGAGATTGCGGCGGCATCTACCAGCGCTGGCACGAAGAATACGGCCTCCAGGAAAGCGAACGAGGCTACGAAGGCCGTCCGCCGCGCGTGAATGCCTCCAAGAAACCCGGCGAATGGCAGACCTTTGATGTTGTGTTCCGCGCGCCCCGTTTTGACGACACAGGCAAGAAGATTGCCGATGCGATATTCGTTTCGGTGAAACATAACGGTATCCTGGTGCATGAAAACCAGCCCGTCACGGGCCCCACCCGCGCCGCCATGTTCAACGACGAGAAGCCAGCAGGTCCCCTGATGTTCCAAGGCGATCACGGCCCTGTCGCCTATCGCAATATCCGCATCAGCCCTCTGGTTCCCGGCACGGAAGATCCCTGGAAACAGGCGCTCACCTATAACTTCGGAGACAGCCGGGAATGTCTGGCCGCCATCGAAAACGAGCTTCATCTGGCCAGGCCCGAAGCCTATGCCGGAATCGAAGCGAAACTGCTCTCCATTATTCAAACACCCACCGCGCCCTTCGCCGCAAAGCAGTTCGCCTGCAAAATGATCGACCGCGTCGGAACCGCCGCCTCGGTGCCGGTTCTCGCGCCCATGTTGCTCGATGAGCAATTCTCCCACATGGCCCGGTTCGCCCTGGAACGCATTCCCGATAAAAGCGTGGACGATGCCCTGCTGGACGCACTTTCAAAAACCGAGGGCAACCTGAAAATCGGCATGATCAATTCCCTGGGTGAACGCCGTGCCGAAAACGCCGTTGCCGCGATTGCTCCGCTGCTCCAGGAGGCTGATAATTCACTTGTGGAAGCTGCTGCCGCTGCTTTGGGCAAAATTGGCGGAAAGGATGCCCTCGATGCGTTAACTGAGGCACGAGAATCCTCGAATGCCGCCGTGCATGAAGCCGCCTCGCGGGCATGTCTGAATATTGCGGACACTTTGCTCACCAACGGCAAAGAAGGCGCCGCCATAGATATTTTCGATGCGTTGTACGTGCCTGACGAAGTGCCGATGGTGCGGGTGGCGGCGTTTAGGGGCCGGGTCATGGCGCGCGGCAAAGACGGCGCTCCATTGGTCGCAGAAGCCCTTCAAAATGGCGCGCCGGAGCTTCAATCCATCGCCATTCAACTTGTGCGGCAGGTTCCGGGGAAAGAGGCCACGCGTTTGTTTGCGGAAACGCTTCCTACGTTGGAGCCGCCGAAAAAAGCCTTGCTGATCGCGGCCTTGGCCGACCGGAATGATCCGGAAGCCCAGAGCGCGGTCTTAACCTGTCTTGACGATCCCGATGATGCCGTGCGCATCGCCGCATGCAAGGCCCTGACCTCACTAGGCGATGCAACAGCCGTCCCGGCATTATTAAAGAAATCTGGTTCCGATCAGGCGCAGGAAGCGGAGGCCGCGCGCGCAAGTTTGGCGTTGTTGCCGGACAAGAACGTGAATCCCGCCCTGCTCGAACAACTCAAAACGGCGGAGGCGCCACAAAAAACCGAAATCATCCGCACGCTGGCCGCGCGTCAAGCAAAAGATAGCATTCCGGTTCTCCTGACGCTGGCGCGTGACACAGATGCCTCACTGCGTTCCGAATCCTGCAAAGCCCTCGGAGTTCTCGCAGGCGCGGCGGAATTGCCCGCGCTTGTTGAATTGCTGGTGACGCCACCGGCACCTGACGAACGTCCCACCATCGCCGACACCATTGCTGCCGTGACGCAGCGTGTGCCCGAAGGCCCCGAACGCACCCAGCCCCTCTTGGATGCACTCTCCAAAACCCAAGATGCCCCAACGAAAGTTGTTGTGCTGGGTGTATTGGGAAAGATCGCGGATCCAGCCTCGCTTGAAGCGCTCCGCGCCGCCGTAAAAGATCCCGCGCCCGAAGTGCAGGATGCCGCCGTGCGCGCACTCGCCGCATGGCCCACATCTGCCCCGCTTGATGATCTCCTGGTTCTCGCGCGCACCGGAAACACCGAAGTGCGCAAGGTCCTCGCATTGCGCGGATATATCCGTCTGCTAGGGATCGCCTCTGACCGTCCAGCGGAAGCGATTCTGCAAGGCTATACGGATGCCTTGGCACTCGCTGCGCAACCCGATGAAAAACGCGCCGTGCTCGCGGGACTTTCAACCCTTACCACACCCGCCGCACTGAATCTCGCCCTCACCCTGCTTCCCAATGCCGAACTTCAAAACGAAGCCGCCATGGCCATCATTAAAATCGCAGGCACACTCACCGGCCCGGATGCCGCTGCTGCCCGCACCGCCCTCCAACACGTGCTAGACCAGTGCAAAGACGAATCCATCCGTTCCCAGGCCCAAACAGCCCTCTCAAAGATTCCCTCACCCGCGACCTAAATACAGCACAAATTAGGAAAAATACTCCAAATCTGTTATAATACGATGAAAGCAGGAAGAAAGTTCCAAATCTGTGCTGTTTTATGTATACTGATGAACCGGTTGGGTCTCGATGGTGGAACTTTCAGAACATAAGGAAAAGGATGTCATGAATATCAATCAGGCTATTCTTGCACAACGGCTAAAAGAAGCCCGAGAAAGCAGCCAAGTCACGCAAGAGCAGGCGGCGGAGGTCTTAGGCGTCCAGCGGACCGCAATCGCCCATATCGAGGCAGGGAATCGCTCTGTTTCCACCCTTGAGTTAGTCGAGCTTGCGAAGCTTTATCGGCGCGATATCGCATCGTTCTTTTCTGAGAGTGAACCCAGATCCGAGGAAGATGCATTACTGGCTCTTTATCGTGTGGCCCCGGTTTTTAGCGATGATCCGCATATTCAAGAGAGCGTCTCGAAATGTATCGAAATCTGTTTGCAGGGGATGGAGTTGGAAAAAATTCTCGACATGTCGCGCCGTTCAGGACCACCCGCCTATACTCTTCAATCCCCCAGAAACGCCGCTGAGGCCATCCAGCAAGGAGAACGGGTCGCCAGTGAGGAACGGAAACGTATCTGCATCGGCGATTCCCAGGTTTCAGACATGGCTGACCTCATCACGAACCAAGGCGTCTGGGCTTCAGGAGTGGAATTACCAGACGAAATGTCCGGACTATTCTTGCGGCACCAGTCTATCGGCATGGTGATTCTGGTCAATTACAGCCACCACCGTAACCGCAAACGTTTCTCATACGCTCATGAGTATGCCCATTGCCTCCTTGATCGCAATCAATCCGTCAGCATCACGATACCCGATAACCAAAACAATCTGAGCGAGGTGCGGGCCAACGCATTTGCAGCCGCATTCTTGATGCCAGAAGGAGGGGTCAGCGCATATCTCAACACCTTGGACAAAGGAGGACCAAGCCGTCAGACCCTGCACGTATACACGCCTGCGGGCACGCTGACGGAAAACGCTTTAGAGAAGCAACGGCGCCCAACGCCAGGTTCGCAGAAGATCGTCTGCCAAGACGTTGTACAGCTTGCCCATCATTTCGGAGTAAGTTACGCCGCAGCGGTCTACCGGCTAAAGAACCTAGGCCGGATAACCCAGGGAGAGTGTACTGCGCTGATCAACGATGAGCCTCATGCCGCCATGTACTTGAAGGTTCTCCAGCTTACAGACGACGCGGTTCCTAATGAGCGAGGCCCAGATCGACATCTCGTTAATCAAGTTGCTTATCTTGCAGTGGAAGCCTTTCGAAGAGGGGAAATCTCGCGAGGAAAGCTGCTGGATGTCAGTCAAAGTCTCGGCATTGAGGGCAATCAATTGGTTGGCTTGGTCAAAATCGCTTCTAACGAATAAACCAAGTGTGTGGAGAACTTCCGTATGGCGGGATCTGAGCTGGAAAGTGTTGTTTTGGACACCAGCGTACTCATCAACTTTCTTGCTATAAACCGCATAGATCTGCTTGCACGGCACCCACAGTACCGCTTTTCAGTAACAGACCACGTGCGGCGGGAAGTTACCATACACTACCCAGAACAAATGGAACGGCTTAATGCTGCCCTGGCCTCTGATTCACTTATGGAGACACGGGTCGAGGCTATAGAAGAACTCACGCTCTTTGCACAACTCATCAGCACTCGCCGGCTCGGCGCCGGCGAATGCGCTGCGATTGCAGCCGCCATCCATCGAAATCAGATACTTGCCCTTGACGACAAAGCCGCCCGAAAGGCGGCTCTTTTGTTAAACCCGAAAATGCTACTCCTCGATACCCAGACACTGATGGTGTCCCTTATTCGTGCCGGACATTTGACCATTCAGCAAGCGGACGGGATAAAAGACCTGTGGGCCCGGGAACACAGTTTTCAACTTAAGATCGCCACTTTTAAAGATATCCTTATCTAGGCAGATTTGTTCTTCTTGACCATTGTTGCTATTTCACCCCTTATCGCAAAGATTGTCATGGTCGGGATAGTAAAGTTATCAAATATCGACGTGGTGGTGAAATGTACGATTTTTTTGACAGACTTTTTGAGCAGTTGTGGAGTCAATGATTTTGTTAAATCAATTATGACGCTTCCGATATTATGGAATTATCAATTGAATAAATATCGTCTGTCCTAAGTTGCCTCGTTCCCAAGTTGCACTTGGAAACGAACTTGCCTTAAAAGCTGTGCTTTGAAATTTGGTCAACTTTCTTCCCTAAAACGCCACCAACGGCGGGTGCGCCCCCGCAATGACAAACTTGAATTATAGATGGTGAAGAATCCGAATTAAGATGTCGGCGCAATAAACACCGGTGTTGGCGTCAACGATACAACAGCCACACCTTCACTCACGGGAATGGTGGTGGTCTGAGGGGTGGTTTGTCCTGCTTGTGTGATCAACGTTTCCACGACTACATTTTGCGCGGTGGATTCCAATGCCAGGGTGGTTTCGGGAATAACATCCCCGGGCAACACCAGCACGCCCGGATCGTACCATGCGATCCAGAAGTCAGGCAGATCCGATGCATCCGTATGCAGCACCCGGAAGAGCCACACATTCGGATCATCCGTCTCGATACGTTCCACCACATTATAATTATCCAGCCGCCGCGCGAGTTGCTGTAACGCATAAAACAACGGACGGTAACCCGTGATGTTGTGTTCCTGCGTGAAAAAGTTCAAGGCGGTTTGCACCATGCCCGCCCACGCCGTATTGCCCGCCGATGCCCGGAACAGCGGCGTGTTCAGCGGCCACAAATCTTCCATGAACGAGGTGTTGATAAATTCTATGCCCTGATCCGCGGCCGACACCACCATCCGCGTCATATCGGCGGCTACAAATCCATGCACCCAATCCAGAGTTGCCGGATCTTCGTTCACCAGATTGGTGAAATAGTCCGCGAGCCGGCACCGATCCGCTTCCACGGCCGGCGCCAACACAATCCCCAGCGATTCCACGACACCCTCGCACGTGGTGCCAGGACCCCACCCGATGAAAGGAGTCGGAACCGTGTCGGAGATGACCAGCGGCTTGTCATAACTGCGCGCGCCCATCTCATACCGCAGCCATTGAATCGTTGCTTCCAACTCCCGGATTTCCGCGCCCGCATGAAAATTCACCGCGTCAAACCACTCCGGATGATCCAGCACCGCGCGAATGTCCTCCAGCGGATGATACATAATGCGCTCATCCACCGCCGCGAACGCCGCCGGATATTCCTCCGGTCCGGGATTCGAATAAAACGCTGTCGCAACCAAAAACGCGGCATGCATCACCACGCACGCTGAAAAGGCCTCGTGCGCCGCCTGATATCCGACTTCCAGCATTCCAAGATAGTCCCCGGCCGGCTCCGGTTCGTACGTGGAAAACTCCACCCCAATCTCGTAATACCGGATGGGGTGTTTTAAGTCCTTCATGTCGTTCACCCCATCGCCGTCATACCGTTCCACCACCGCCCGGACCCATGCCGCGTAATCGTCCATATACTCCGGTTTCGGCGCAAAATTCGTATCGGGAAGCGCCGCCTTCGGCGCTATGGACGCCCAGTCGCTCTCGGATTTCAAGCCGATCATGCACTCCGCGAATCCAGCACCCTGATACTCCTTCACCAAGCGATCCAGCATGCGGAAATTAATCTTATCGTTGGCCGATGCTTGCATATTTCCCCAACTGATGATGTCCGGCATGAATTTCACCCCCGGCAGACGCGTCTGCGCCACCCCGCTTCCCATCCCCGGCAGCGCGTATTCCATTCCGACAATCAGCGGCAAATTCGCTGGTGTGACCGGCGGCGGCGGACACCCATTCAAAAACATCCCTGCCGCTACGATCACGAATGCCCCAAGAATCCTTTTACCACAACCTAATGCACTGCTGAGTTCCATGCCCATATCTCCGTGCTCCTGTAAAATCCGTCGCGGCCATGCCGCCCCACACCCCAATCTGTTACTCCCCAACATTCTATACTACTCCGGTTACTCCGTTCTGTTACCCTTGTGAAAATCGGATTCCGGACCCCGGATCCTGATCGTTTATTGCTACTCATCATTTCCTGCTAAGAAAGTGGCCATGATCGGGAGGGCGAGGCTCCTGCCGAGCCGTAAAAAAAATATGCCTTGTTGATCTTGTTCTGACGGCTCCGCAGGAGCCTCGCCCTCCCAACCTCGCATTTTACTTTCTTCTACGAATTGCCGACGAAGGAGGTGGGGGACTCGCAATCACCCTGCACCGCGTCTCTCCCCGTGTTTCGCCCGCTCACGTTCGCACACTTTTCGGAAAATATGCTACACTACTTCTCTTTACATGCGAAGAGGATTGTTACGGAGAAGTGTGAGGAACAGTTGAAGCACGTTGTTCGAAAACCAAAACTGACCGAAGTGGTGGCGATGAAGGAGCTTCTGGATACCGCCGCCGCGGAGGGTAAGGTCTTGCCCCGCGAGTTACCGGAACTTTATGAGAATGTCCGGGATTTTTATGTATATGTGGACGACCACGGCATCGGCGGTCTCGTGGCCTTGCACATCGACATGGTGAATCTGGCGGAGGTGCGATCGCTCGTGGTGCGCGAGGATTTGCGCGGTCAAGACATTGGCAAAAAACTGTTGGACGCCGTGCTGGAAGAGGCGAGGCGCCTGGACATCGCACGGGTGTACGCCTTTTCCCGCGTGCCGGTGTTTTTCGAAAAGAACCAATTCCGGCAGATTGAAAAAGACCAATTGCCGTACAAAGTGTTCAAGGATTGCCTCCGCTGCCGGTTGTACCCGGAGTGTGATGAAGTGGCGTTGATCCGGGATTTATCCGGTGAAGCGCTTGAAAACGGTGAATAAAAGGACTTGACTATGATTCACGGACGCTTGGGATTTCTGGGCTATGGCAACATGGGTTCCGCGATCCTGGAGGGGTTGATCCGCACCGGGGTCTTGTCGGCAAATCACGCCATCGTGTTCGATCCTCTCCCTGAACGCCAGGAAGCCGCACGCAACCTCGGCGTTGATGTGGCGCCTTCCGCCGCCGAACTGGCCGCCGCAAGCGACATCCTTGTCTTGTCTGTGAAGCCACAGACCATGGAAACAGCCCTGCAAGTCGCAGGCCCCCATGTGAAGCCTTCCGCACTTATCATCTCCATCGCGGCGGGCATTTCCATCGCTTGGCTGCAAAAACGCCTTCCCGAAGGCGTTCATATCATCCGCGTCATGCCCAACACCCCCGCGCTGGTTCAGGCGGGAGCGGCCGGCGTGGCCCTGGGACCCACCTGTACGGATCAAGATGCCGCCGTGGCGCGTGTCCTCTTCGAGGCGGTGGGGATCGTTGAGATAGTGGCGGAAAAAGACATCGACGCGGTGACTGCCCTCAGCGGAAGCGGCCCGGCATATTTCTTTTACGTGGTGGAATGCCTCGTGCGTGCGGCGAAGGCTGAAGGACTCGAGGAAAGCGTAGCCACCCGGCTGGCGGTGCAAACCCTGCTCGGCGCGGGGCATCTGCTGAAAACCAGCGGGACGTCCGCCGCGGAACTCCGCCAAAAAGTGACATCGAAAGGCGGCACTACGGAAGCAGCTTTGAAACGGTTTCAAGAAGAAGGTTTGGAACGAATCGTCCAGGAAGCCGTGCGCGCGGCGGCCATGCGGTCCCGCGAACTCGGCGCCTGACCACAGGAGAAAGACCATGGAAGAAGCAACGAATGACATCGATGTGGCGGCCCTTGCTGGCGAAGAAGTCAGTGCAACCCCCAAGGACATCTACAACGTCAGTTTTAAAGGCAAAGTTTTCGGCGGGTATGACCGAAACGAGGTCGATGCGTTTCTCGAACGCGTCGCCGCGTCGTACGAACTGGTGCTGAACAAGCTCGCTGAGGCCAGGGAACAAAACGATGCCATGGCCGCCGAAGCCCAAGCCTTCCGCGAAATGGAGCACAGCCTCCGGCAGGCCCTTGTCAGCGCGCAGAAAATGTCCGAAGAAACCCTCGACGCCGCCAAGCGCCAGGCCGACGCATTGCTCGAACAGGCCCGTTCCGCCAAGGAACGCGCGGAAATCGACGCCCAGCATCTGCCCGACGCCCTGCGCGATGAAATCGATGCGCTCAAGGCCGAACGCGCACGAATCCGAAAGGATCTGGTTTCCATCCTTGAGACCCATGCTTCCCTTGTGGAGAACATCCCCTCCGCGGAAAGCGAAATGGACGATATGGCTGGCAGCTTCGCGCCCGAACCTCCCGACGCGGTGAACGTGGACCGCGAACCGTGGCTCGGACAGCAGGAGCATGAAGAATGACCTTGCTCACCGTGGCCGCGTTGGCATTACTGGGCGCGGGAGACCCCTCCTTCGACCAGTTTTTCGCCGACTTCACGAAAAAACGCGACGGCATTGAAGCGCTCGAAGCGCGTTTTACCCAAAAGAGCATTGTGCCGGAGGAAACCCTCACCACCGAGGGCGGGCTCGTCTACAGCAAGCCCCGGCGTATTGTCTTTCGCACCGACAGTCCGAACCGCGCCACCCTCATCGAGGAAAGCCGCGTTTGCGAATACGAACCGGAAATTAAACAACTTGTTATCTATGACATTGAAGATAACCCACGCGCCGATGTCTTTTTCCTCGGTTTCGACAACGACACCGAGAACCTGCGGAAATCCTATGAGGTGAGCCTCTTTACGACGTCCGAGGATCCCCAGGGTTCGCGCGGACTCCTGGTCAAGCCGAAGAAAAAGGAAGACGAGGAGCCGCTCTTTATCGAAGCCAAACTCTACCTCCGCGATAAGGATTATCTGCCCTACCGCATCCAGGTCATCAATGACAAGGAATCGCAGGTCGACATTGCAATCAAGGAATACAAGGTCAACGTCAAGCTCGATCCCGCAAAACTCCAAATAGCCGTGCCCGAAGGCACCAAAGTCATCGAAAACGACGACGTCCTCGAAACCGTGGGGCCCGAGGGAAAAACCTATCCCGATGCGCTGCGCTTTAGTGTGTCCATGCCTGAAGAAAAACCTTCCTCCGTGCAGGTGAAAGACCTCGCGCCGCCTGCCCCCGAAGAGGCGCAGAAAACACCGTGATACCCCTCGTACTCGCTTCCGCTTCCCCGCGCCGCCGCGCACTGCTCGCCGCGCTCGGCCTCGAATTCGAGGTGATCACCAGCGACGCCCCCGAAGTCGACCACGGCGCCGTACCCGCCGCCATCGTTGAAGCCAACGCCCGCGCAAAACGCGACGACGTCGCCCGCAAACTCACGCATCACGCCGTTATCATCGCCGCCGACACCCTCGTCTTCCTTGACGAACACGTCCTCTCCAAACCCGCCGATCAGGCCGAAGCCCGCGCCATGCTCCGCCGCCTCTCCGGCAACACCCACCAGGTTGTCACCGGCCTCGCCGTCATCAATACCCAAACCGGCCAGACCGCCGAAGGCGCCGAAACCACCGACGTCACCTTCCGCTCCCTCACCGACGCCGAAATCCACCGCTTCGTCGACATTGTCAATCCCATCGACCGCGCCGGCGCCTACACCGTCGACGGACCCGGCAGCCTCCTCGTCGCCCGATACGACGGCTGCTACCAAAACGTCCTCGGACTCCCCATCGTCAAACTCGACAAACTCCTCCGCACCATCGGCCTCCACCTCTTCGATCACATCCACCCTCACCTCGCCTCGTTTCTCTAAATCGCCCCCGTTATCCCCGCGCAGGGAGCCTTCCAAAAAGTACATATTCAATTTTTTATAATTTTGATCCGTTTGAAGACCATAATCCTAATGCTTCGGGTCTCACACCTTTTCGGGCTACCCCTCAGGATAAGGGAAACGTCACGCGTTTGCCGGATTCGGAGGACTGGTAGGCGCCGAGGATCATTTCGGTGGCGATGCGGCCGTCTTCGGCGGTGGCGGGAGGCGGGGTTTCGGCGATGAGGCTGTCGAGCCAGGGGCGGGGCACGTTGCGGATGCGGTCGCCCTGGCCGCCGGGCGGGATGGGCACGTCCTGGATGTCCCAGTCGTTTTCGCCGTAGCGGAAGACTTTGAGCGCGGGGCCATCGGGACAGCGCGGCACGCCGCAGGCGGGGCCGTCACCGTAGTTCTGGATGAGCACGCCTTTGCTACCGTAGATTTCGGTGGTGCCTTCGGCGGCCATGACGACGGAACTGTTGAAAATCGTGCCCATTTCGCCATGACGGAAGCGGTAGATGGCATAGCCGTTGTCGTCGGGCGCGATGTTAGTGATGATGTTGTCGATTTCCGCCATGACGCTCACCGGCTTGCCGAAAATCCAGTTGAACCAGTCGGCGGGATGGACGGCGTCGTCCATGAACATGCCCTTGTTCTTGTCGGCCTCGATGTGCCAGCGGGTGAGGCCGTTGACGAAGGAGTCCATGAGCAGCACGCCGATGCAGTGGCGGCGGCGGATCACCGCAATATCACCGAGCATGCCGGAATGCACGATTTCGCGGATGCGGATGTTGGCGGGGTCATGGCGCATTTGAAACGCCATGGCGAAGTGGATGCCCGCTTTGTTCACGGCGGCGATGATAGTGTCGCAGGCTTCCATGGAAAAGGCGAGGGGCTTTTGCAGCAGGATATGCTTGCCCGCCTGTGCGGCGGCGACGGCGAGTTCTTCGTGGCGGCTGGTTTCGCCGCCGATGATGACCGCCTGCACATCCGGGTGATGGAGCACATCCTCGATGTGCGGCGTGTAACGCATGCCCGCGTTCTCGCAGAGGGGCTTGCCGCGCTCGGGCTTATCATCGTAGCCGATCACAAGCCTCGCATCATCGAAATGCTTCATGACTTCCGCGTACGCCTGTACGTGTCCATGTGCAAAACTCAGAAACCCGATGCCAACCGGCGATTTCATTCGCTAGATCTCCTTTTCAATACATTGCCGAAGGACATTTTCAACGGCGGCGCGGCGGGCGGCGTCCAACGGCGCGCCCGGCTGCGTGCGCATCTCACGGATAGCGTCCCGCGCAAGTTGATAGGTGTCTTTGCCGCCCTGGGCCATCCACGTAGCGAAGGGGCCGCGCACCGCCAGTTTTGGCAGGAAATGTTCATTCGAACGAAGCCACTCCAACGTATGCATCGACTCCATGTAGCCCGAACCGCGAGGCCCGACCTCTTTTACGAGATCCGCCGCGATGGTGGCATCATTCACTTCAATGCCTTGTGCCATGCGGCGCGCCATCGCGGAGATTTCTTCGTCCATGAGCAGTTGCTCTTGACTGCAGGTCATACCCGTGGCGAACATGCCGCAATTGACGATCAGATCATTCCCTGCGGCCACGGCGCAGAGCGTGCTCAGCGTTTTTTCCCAGGCGTTTTGTTCGTCGTGGGCGTGGTTGTCGGAATTGGGCGCGGTGGTGTGCGACGGCACATGATAGAACCGCGCAAGCTGCGCGCCCGCGATGCGGCACAGGCTGGTTTCCACGGAACCGACCAGCGCAAAGCCGGTGCGCATGTCGACGGTGGTCCAGGAATTGGCATAGAGCACGTTCGCGCCCGGCTTGAGCAATTGCGCGATCACGATGCCGGAAAGACACTCCGCGTTGTTCACGGTCAAGAGGCCCGCCAAGGTGTAAGGCGCGGAAAAACCCGCGATGGGTTCGGGCAGGATCGCGAGGGGCACGCCGGTTTCCACCGTATCGCGCACGGCCTCGCACACGCCCGACTCCCAAAACAACGGGCTGGTGGGCGACAATTGACTGATGCCGTAGACCTGCTTCCGCATGTTGCCATTGAACGCGCCCCGCAGCATTTCGATCACGGCATGATTCACCGGGGCATTGTCCGTGGAAAAAAAGATCGGCTTGCGGCTGTTCTCGATACAGGCTTTCACGCCATAGAGCAAGGTGGCCTTGGGAACCGGCACGTCCTGCGGCATCACGGGAATGCCGATCATGTCGATATTCGGAAGCGCCTCGCAAAGCCGAGCAAATTGTTCCACATCCGCGACGGTTGAGGGCCTCGTTTCGCCCGTTTCAGAGTCCACCCAGAACACCGCATTGTGCCCGGCGGCGATTTTCGAGGTCCCATTACCCAGTACAAAGGACTCTTTCCCCTCACGGTCAAACACCGCGAAGTGCCGCGGGACTGTAGCCAGCGCCGCTTCCACCCGCGCGCGGGGCATTCGCACGACGGCGGCATTCTCGTCCACCGGCAGGCCGGACTCTTTCAGGAATGCCAGCATGCGCGGTTCCAGGACCTTTACCCCGGTGTTTTCCAAAATATCCAAGCTGGCCTCATGAATGGCCTGGGTATCCCCGTCTGATAGCACCGAAAATGTTGCAAGTTGCATAGTTTCTCCTGAAAACTAAAAAAAAGAACTTCTAAAGTATGATGGCCATGCCCCGGCTTCATAATCAAATCAGCCCAAAACGATTGCTACCCCTACACCCAATTTTATGTAGGCAAAACCGTACGCACGCGGTTGGGAGGGCGAGGCTCCTGCCGAGCCGTGAAACAAGATCGGGAGAACCGTGGAGCCATGCGCAGTACAAGGTATGTTTAGTTCTACGGCTCGGCAGGAGCCTCGCCCTCCCGTGTAAAAAATCCCGCCCCGCCCCTCTTTTTTGCTTGACTTCTAACTGTTTGATATGATACAATTAGACCGTGAACAGTAGAATCCGGGGCGCGGGAAAGGGAAAACAGCCCCAATGAGGGGTGTTTTAACCATACGCCCCATACACAGGAGGAAGAGATCATGGTGTGCGATGTTCTGCTCAATGGCGTGTTTGTGGTGTTGACCTTTTTCTGCGGTCCGGTCTTCCTGGATACCGCGATGAATACGGAAGCTGCTGATGGGGCAACGAATTCCCTTTCAAGCGTGTGGCCTTCAATACTGCCGGAAGAAAAGGTGGTTCGTATTGGGACCTATGATTCCAGATCGATCGCCATAGCCTATTTGGGATCCCGCGCTTATAAACAAACGATGGATGAATACTGGCGGGTGTATGAAACGGCGAAGAAGGAAGGCGATCAACAGCGGATTGCCGAACTGGATGCACTGGCCACTGAACGGCAGAAAAGGATGTTCAACCAGGGTTTCAGTATTGCGTGGGTCGATGAATCTTTTACATCGATTGGGGACAAATTGCCGGAGGTTGCCAAGAATGCTGGGGTAACCTGTATTGTTCCCATATGGCACGATAAAATACAGGCCAGGGTGTGCCCGCTTGAAAGTATTGACATAACGATGGCATTAGTGAATGAACTGACATCGGATCCCTGGCTTCGTACTTGCGCTTTAAACGTTCAGGGGCTTTGGCCGTTACCGAGATTAACCACAAGCGATCCTGTTCCACGCATAATGCAATCGACAGGACTTAATGATTTAAAAGGGTCTGAGCTATTTCAAATGATGAAAATGGGTTTTTCGTTGTGGAATATATGCGATGTGCGCTCATGGTAACTTAATGAATGCGGACGTGATATAGTAGCTTTATGGGAGGCCCTCGCCTATGGACTCAAAGGATGAAGTACGGCGTTTACGCAGGGATCTCGACGAGATCATTGCCCGGACCGGGGATCTTTCAACGCGTTTGGAAGCGCTGGAGAAAGGGGAAGCGCGGGTAACGCCGCTGAAGGAAGCATCCGCGGCGCCCAGTCAATCGAAACCTGTGGAACCTCCACCGATACCTTCCGCCGAACCGGAACACACCGGCCCGGCGCCTGTGCGCCCATTAAAGCATCCTGCTAGTGGCCGTGAATTCAGCCCTGGCATTCCGTCGTTCTTCCGTGGAGGAAAATTGGACCGGTATATCCGGGAACGGATCGAGGAGTTTCGCACCAAGAAGCGCGATCTTGGCTGGGAAGTGCTTTTGGGGACCTATTGGCTGCCGCGCGTGGCGGTGCTGTGCATTACGATTGCGGTGGTGTTCTTTTTATCGTTGGCGATAGAGCGTTGGGGCGCGCACTGGATGCCGCATCTGCGGGTGGGGATTGGCTACGCGGTCGCGGCGGGCCTGCTGTTCATGGCGTGGCGGTCCGAAAAAAAATATGGCGGATTAGCGCGCGTTCTATATGGCGGCGGCTTTGCCGTGATGTATTTTGTGACGTTCGCCACGCATTACATCCCCTTTGCGCGCGTGTTTGCGAATCCGGAGCCAACGCTGTTGCTGCTGACAGGTGTGATAGTGGCTTGGGCTGTCGTCGCGCAGATCCGGCAGTCCAAAATCATTGCGGTGCTGGCCACCGTACTGGGTCATCTGACGGTGTTGCTCTCCACGTTTACCCTGGAGAAGCCTGGACTGGTTTCCATGGCAGGCCTCTTGGTGTTGAGCGCGGGCAGTGCATTCTTCCTGTTGCAAAACCGCTGGTACTATGTGGCGGCGCTGGGCATGCTGGGCGGCTACCTTAACTGTTTTTGCGTGCTTGCGCGCGGAGAGGGCACGAATCCAGTCTCCGATTTCACAGGTTCCATGGGTGCGCTCACGGCCCTGCTACTGATTTTTGCATTGGCGGAGCTGTTTTCCCCTGAAGATCTTCGGCGCAAGGTGCCGGTGTGGTTCCGCAGTGCCTTTATGACAGTGAACACGGTGTTGTTTCTGGTGTTGGGTACGATGCTGATGGAGCATTACGCTTTCACCCGTCCGCATGAGGATCTGTTCCGAATCAGTGTGGCGGGGTTGATGGCGGTGATTGGAATGGCGTACCTGCACGTACGGTCCGCCGATTCGCTGTACAACGTGTATTTCACTAAAGCGACGGCCCTGCTGACGCTTGCAATTGCTACCCGGTATGGCGGCAGCACGCTGTCGGCGTGGCTGGCGGTGGAGACGGTGCTCTTGCTGGTGTCCGCGCAACGTTCCGGGTTGATTGTGATGCGGCTTCTGGCGTTTGCGTTGGGCGGCATCGCGCTGATCCAGTCGGTTTCCACAGCGATCCATCTTGCGCCTATTGCTTATGCTTCACCGGAGTATTCAAGGCATCTATTTGAGGCGTTGCTGGGTGTTGCGGCGTTTCTCGTTTCCTCGCAGTTGTACCAGCGGACGAACTGGGTGTTTCGCTCGCCGAAGTCTCTTCCGTTTTCGCCAGATGCGGCGCCGGAAATGGCGGCATTCTGTTGGAATCTGGATCTGATTGCAGAATGTCCCGCGCAACTCAAGGATGGAAAGAAACCGTTGGAAGGCTTGCTGTTTCCATATGTATATGCACTGTCGGGCGCGGTGATATTTTTGGCACACGTTGGATCATTGTCGCAGGAGGGACATCGCTTCGCAACGGTAGCCGGGTTTGCCCTGATGTTGTCGGCAATGGCGGCTCTTCTGAATTCCAAACCGTTTGGATTGGCGGCATTGGGATCGCTTCTTCTACCGGCGTTGCCGGTGGGCGCGCCGGAAATTTTAGGTTCCGCGCCAGAGGGTATGGCGGTACGGATTGCAGGCTTAGTAATGGTGGGCGCGGTGGCTTTAATGTCTGAAAAACAGCTTTTCGGAAAATATACTGGCTTGTCATTTCATCAAAAAAAAGCCTCGCCGTATTTATTGTATTTTGCAGGTGCTTTACTCGCGATTTTCCTGTTAATAAAGGAATTTCCGGGTGTGAACGGCATTTTCGCGCTAGCGGCAGGAGCAGTGGCGGCGGCGGGTTTGTTTTTAGTGTTGCACCCCGCTGCATGGGCGATTATTTCCTGCGGGTATGTGCTTGCGGGAAGTCTGGTATTTATCCCTGATGCATCATATTACCTGCAAAAAGATCCGGAGCGATTTGGTGTGGCGGCCGCAGTATTAGTGGGATTATCTTTAATGGCGGATCGCTATTTCGCCTTTTTCCGTCAACGCACCGCAGCAAGCCCGTATGTATGTGCACTCGTCGTGGTAAATGCGGCGCTGGTTCTCCCGAGCTATTTCGAGGTGCGCATCGATCCTGTCTGGCTGATGACGCTGACCGCCGTGGCGGGATATGGCTTTTTGCTCTACTGGGGGGTGTTTCGTTCCCCGGCGGCACTGGTGATTTCTCTCGTCATCATGCTCTACGCTTCCGCCCGTCATTCGTTTTTTATATTTGATGAAAATTCCCTTGAAACGGGTTTGGTGGTTGCGTTTGTGCTTCTTGCGGTGTTCTGGGTACTGCTGGAGCGCTTTTACACCCGGTGGGCGCCGAATCTGAATGCGGCGGGGAGACTGAAGTTTCTCAATAAGCCCGAAAATGCCGTGATTCCCATCGTGTTGGCCACGGGCGTGCTGTTGATCCTGCTGGACCGGATTCCCCATCTCGCCAACACACAATTAGCCCTGATCACAATCGGATGGTTCGTGCTCGCGGCGGTGCTGTTCCTGTTGTCACTCGTTTTCCGTCAACGCTTCTACCGTTATGCCGGATTGGCGGTCATTCTGCTTTCCCTGGGCCGTCTGTTCCTGATTGACATGAAAGAACAAGACCCCTTGCTGCGCGTGGCGGCGTTTGCGGTGGTGGGCGCGGGGCTGTTGTTTATCAGCGTCGGTTATTTCAAATGGATGGCCCGCATGAGAGGGAAAACGCCGGATAAAGAAAGCGGCGAGGACGCCGCTTCTACGTGAATCAAACGGTAAAATAGAACGCGGATATAACGGATTAGGCGGATTTGCGAAAGTAATCATACATTCTATTTCTCGTCAATGTATGTGGTAACAACATCTGCAGGACTGAGAGGATGGATCATGTGATATAATATCCACAGGAAAGCATTTTTGCAGCGTGGCTTTTGCAACATTAAAACGGATGGCCCAGGGTTTTGCTTGTAGAACGCAGAATGTTACATCAGGAGATTCAGTAATGCGTGAAGTTGTAATTTGGCCCGGAGAGGATGGGTATTGGGTTGCAGAATGTCCGAGTCTGCCCGGTTGCATTTCCCAAGGCAAGAGCCGTGAAGAAGCCGTGACCAATATTAAGGAAGCGATAGACGGCTACATTGAAGCGTTGCTGGAAGACAACCTGCCGGTGCCCGAGGAACATTTCAATACAGTAGTCGTGGCGGTATGAGTTCTTTACCGATACTTTCAGGGCGCCAGCTTGTGGGGGCATTGGTGAAAGTTGGTTTTGTTATCAAACGCCAGCAGGGTTCACACATCATTCTGCGCCGTGACAATCCATTCTGTCAGACAGTAGTCCCAGACCACAAAACCCTCGACCGAAGCACACTCCGCTCAATACTCCGCCAAGCAGATATATCAAGTGCGGAACTAGAGCATTTGTTGTAATAACGGCAGACATATCTTGCTTCTGGGGAATTCGAAATAAAATTTTCAAAAAAAGCCGGACTATGGTGTCTTTTGTTTTGCGCTTCCCGCCTCCGGAATACGGAAGGTTTGTTCGGAGGATTCGATGAGGCGCGCGGCTTCTTCCAGTTCGCCCTGGCCGTGGAGGAAATCGATACGCGACAACAGGCAGCGCAGATCCCAGGCGGTTTGCGAGGTACATTGCGTGGCACGCGCTTCAGTATTTAGTTTCCGCAACTCGTCCATGGGTTTACTGGCGAGGATACACTCGGCGACTCCTGTCCAATAGGTTTGGAAATCCACGTACTGCATTTCGCGCAAGAGATCTTGTGCATACCGCTGAAAGTTGCCGGGATCGCCGTTTGCGGCGGAAGCGAGTTTGGAATCGGGTTCGAAAGGCCGGCGTGCAGTCATGGCCGCCATAAACCGGCGGTTTGCCGCGTTGGCCTCCGGCAGGATTTTTTCCATATAGCGCTTGCTCAAGGCTTCGACATCCCACGGAATATCTTCGGCGCGCTCATCCGTTGCGTTCACGATGCGATGTGAATCACCGAAATCATACTCCCACCGGTCAAAATAGCCGTTGCCGTTCATGTCGAACATACGAATTTCGCCGAGAGTACCGAGGCCCGCGAAATGTCCCGCCTGCAACCATCCTTCCTTGGCGTGCTTGAGATGGAAACGGCGATCGATGCCGCTGTAGTAAAGGTCGCGCTTCCCGGCGGGCACGGTGCTGTATTCGCGCCGCACATTCCACTTCTGGTTCGGCCCGCCGGTGTTTTCCATGAACCGCCGCTCCCAGGTCCAGAAGACGCCTTCCCACCGTGCATCGTCGTTGGCTAAATCCGCATAGCCGATCGCGATGGTGTCGTCGGTCTGTTCATGCCAGCTCAATCCGCTTTCCCGCGCGGGATAGGCATCGCAGATGGCGCGCAGATCCTTCCACGGCGTCACGATGGTGACCTGGGGCGGGCGGCGCTTCCGGTTGAAGTGTTCCATGCCAGGGTATTGATACGGCGCGGAGCCAACAAGGTTGAATCCGAAATCGTAGTGGAGCGGCGTGGTTTTTGAACTGCCGCCGTCGATGTCGAAACTGTAGCGGATGTTCACGATGCCCATGCGGGCAAGGATGGGCTTCCATGGCGCGGCGAAGTGGCCGTAATCGTTTGCGTAATCGGGGTCCTTATTCGGATCATAACTTAGCGGAACGGCGCTGCAACGAACTACCGTTTCGCTATACCCATCGGCATCGGTATCGTAGAAAGCGAACGGACATTCGGATATGGGTGACCAGCCGCCTGAGTCGGTGTCGAGCTTGTTCATGTAGACCATGGCGTCGCCGTACGGATCGCTTTCAAAAAAACTTGGGCCGCCATATTCGTACCCGGCTAGGCTCCACATGATGTTGTCATCGTCGAGGTCCATGCCGGACCAGCAATAACGCAGTTCGCCATCGACAAAGTAGCGGATGTCCATCTCGTCGGGGTCGTTGTCACTGTCATCGTCGATGTAATCGACCATACGGTCCACTGTGCCGTCGCGGCCGTAATCCGCCACATAACAATCCGAATCCTTATCGCCGCCTGTCGCGAGGCTGCCGTCTTCATCGTCGTCGATCACCCACACGATGGCATCCTGGGCGCGTCCCCCGCGATCCTTGAATGTTTCCCGCCGAACCAGTTCCCGATCCCCCTCAAGGATAAAAGATTCCCCAACACTCAGGGCGGTCGCTTTGTTCCACCATGGTTTGGTGTCCAAGCGGAGGCCGCCGGTAGGCGTCAAGGCCGTCTCCTGCATCCACCACGGCCCCTGTGCGTCTTGTCCAAGCCGCAACGGCGCAGGTTCCTCCGCGTCCAAGGCCGCCATTAACAACGCCATCATCAGCATAACTATGATCAGTGTCCGCATCATGATCGTGCTCCTCTCGAACCGTGCGTAATGACAATACGCGCGGAGGATTTTCTTTCTGGTGAAAAACCCCGGTTAGGGTTATTGAACCAGAATTCCTTTTCTACCTTCAACCAATGAGGCAGGGTTACTATTTATTAGTGGACGTCATTAAAAATTACTATCGCAATTACTCCCACTACTGGGTAGCGCGGCAAGCGCGTAAGAATGTGGCCCAAGGCAAACGTTGATCCATTTTTGCCGGACGTTTTAGGCTGGTTTATCCATCCGCCAGAAGAGATGAAGGCTGGCGCCTGGCCAGAGTTTTACTATCAGAGGACCACATGCGCGGAAAAGCCGCTGCAACCGGAACCGAATGCGGTCCGGCATGCGCGGATGGTCCATCCAGGGGAATATTCCCAAGCCCGCTTCCACGCCATACCCCATTCGTCGAATGGGGGAAAATCCTGCCCGTGAAAAAAGGCGGCGGACACCGCTCTGGGTGAGGGCCTGTTCCAATTCCTGCGGTTGCCACTGGCCAAAGGGCGCCCAGGAATCTTTGGCATACGCGCCGCTCTTTTCGCAGTATTTTTTCACAAGGCCCGCCACATTGCCGTAATTCGGGGCGGACAAAAAGAACAATCCGCCGGGAGTGAGCACCCGGTAAATCTCGTGGGCGGTTCGCTGGGGATTTGGAAAATGCTCAAAGGCATCGATGCAGAAAACCACGTCAAAGCGGTTTTCAAGAAACGGGAGATGATGCGCGTCACCGAGAAGGAAAGGAAATCCTTTCCTGGAGCAGACAAAATCCATCCCCAGGTAGGCGCCGCCCGCATCCCGTACCACTTCTTCCACCAATCCCCTTCCACACCCGATATCCAGTACCCGCTTCCCAGTAAGGGTGATGTTCAGGCTATTCAACACCGAAAGGAACAATTCGCGGTTCCAGGAATCCACCCCGCCGAAGGGCGAACTCACCATCCTGGGGTGCTGTTCGTAAAAAGCGCGTATGGGATTTTCGTCGGGCATCAGTACCACACCATGTTGCGCGCGAAGCGGCTTCCGTAATACACCGCCGCGGGGCGCAGCACGGGATAGCACCACTCCGCGGCGTTACGGAGGTTGCCGTGGCGCACCTCGCGGAGCCATTGGACATATTTGGGCAAACTCAGCATATCCATCAGCACGTCCACTTCGGTGTAGGCACATCCCATCTGCCGGAGTGCGAGACCTTCGTTACGGCAGCGGCGAAATACGCCCTTTAGCGAATAATTATGATGATGCAAGACGGGCGCATCTTGTGGAAAAGCAATTCGCAATCCCGCCTGATGCAGCTTGATTTGAAAGCCGAAATCTTCCCCGGTGGCCTGCGGATCCACGCGCACCTTCTCCCAAACCGTTTTGGGAACCGCCGTGTTGGCAAACGACATTCCCTTGCCGTACCGCTGCACGAATTTGCGAATCTCGCGGGTGAAATAATAGTAGCCGTTTTTTTCCCATTGAAATTGCCGGACGGGGCGTTCCGGATCGGGAAGCGATGAGCCGCAAGAGGCGCCAACCCCTTCTTCTTCCAAAGGACGCACCAGATGGTCCAGCCAGTCCGTGCGCGCGGGGACTGCATCCTGCGACAAGCTGATCACCGCCGCGCCGCGCGCCTCCGCATGCAAGTGATCCCGCAGACGGCCCCAATCAAAGGTTTCCTGAGCAATTGAAATGATCCGAACGGGATACCCGGCCAGTGTTTCCATCGTGCCGTCCGTCGAGCCCGAATCCAACGCCATCACCTCGAAGCGCTTGCCGGTTTCCTGCGCAAAAATACGATCCAGGAGGCGGCGCAACAAGGGTCCTGCATTGCGCGTGGGGATGCCAATACTGACGTCCGGCGTTTCTCCGTCTTGGACTAAGGGCATTCAGAACTCTCCGATACCAGCGTCACTATACCCCGTGCGTCGTTTGCTCTCAAGTGGCCGGGACGGGCGCGCTGTTTTCTTCAACAGGCTGCGGCGGCCCCAGTGGTTTGCCCAGCAGATGCTCCGCCAGGCGCGTGGCCAGCCCCATGATGGTTTGCTGCGGATTCACCCCCAGCGGCGTAGGCACAACACTGCCATCACACACATACAGCCCCGGCGCGCCAAAGACCTGATGATACGGATCGCACACCCCCAGCCCCGGTGACACGGCCATGCGGCACGTGCCCAGCGGATGAAACGCCATGGATTCAATCACGCCGGGCGGCAGTTCGGTCCGCTCGAAGCAATCCACCTCCTGCATGGAGGTGAAGATATTGTTGCGGGAACTCACCATGGCATAGACGCGGAGGGCGCCGTTTTTCAGGAACAGCCGCGCAAGAAAGGCGATGGCGCGGCGCATGCGGCACGCATCCACTTTCGACATCGAATACAAAAATTTGTAGCCAAGAACCGGCAGTCGCATCAGATGGCCTTCGGTGGTATCGCTAATCATAAAGCCGCAAGAGGCCATGTGCGCGTACCGCTTGATGTAGTGAGCAAGTGTCGCGCCTACGAATGGCACCGCCGCCGCGCCCAAATCCGGCGGCATGGATATGCCTTCCATCATGATCCCGTCGTCGTGCAATCCCTCATAGGAATATGCTTGCGGGATGCCTTCCCAGCTATCAATGCGCTGCTCGAATTCCGCGACTACCTTGCTCGCGGGATGCAGAGTAAGATGCCGGCCCAAGTGCCGGTTGCCGCGCGCAATGCCGCTTTTCTTCATCAAAATCGGCGAGAGCAAGGTGCCGCACGCAATCACCACAATCGGTGCGCGCAAGGTAATCTTGCAGCCCGTGACCGCAGCGCGCGCCACTATGCCTTGGGCGGCATTCCCCGGACCTGTGAGAATGCGCTTTACCTCGGCATTGACATACGCGCGCGCGCCCGCTTTCAAGGCTTTGGGAAGATAACTCACATTCATCGCCTGCTTCGCCCCGGAAGTGCATCCGTAACAACACGTGCCACACCCCTCGCACTTATGTGCATTGCGCCGGAGCGGCGCGCCATGCAGCCCTTCCCGGGCGAGAAATTCGTGCACCAGCAGATTCGGACGGCCCATCACCGCGAAATCGGCGGGCTGGATATGAAGCTCCTGTTCCACGCGGCTGAACACCCGGTCCATCCGATCCGGTTCAAGACCGGGCAGACCGAATTCCGTCCGCCATCGTTCGAGCACCGGTTCCGGCGTGCGGAAACAGGTTCCGGAATTGACGGTGGTGCTGCCGCCGAAACATTTCCCCATCGGCACGGCCACCATGGGTCTTCCTATTGTAGCGGTAACACCCACATCGCGATACATCCGGCCCAGTGATTCGCTGGGGAGATCATGGTGCTCCGAATGGTATCCGCCCTCTTCCACGATAACGACTTTAAGCCCGCCTTCGGCAAGTTCCTTGGCCAGCACGGCCCCGCCCGCTCCGGAACCCACCACGATCACATCGCAATACTCCAGCACGTCCGCCGGAAGCTGCGTGGCATCGTACATTCCAGGCAACATCGATTTTAGTTCGTTTGTTTCTTCGGGCATGGGGGTACTTCCGCCTCTCCAAGAGGCCGTTCCTGACGGTGACGCATAAACGCTGAATACCCAGCAAAATCCAACAGACCGGGTTCGCTGGCGAGCGAGGTGAGCGTGGAAGCCTTGAGCAAAAGAAAAAGATTGCGCTGCATATCAAGCGGACTGTATTCCCAGCCTTCCAGGTACCGAACCCGATCTTCAAGCGGCATGGAGGTGAAGCGCTGCCAGCGGCGGGTCATCAACGGCGCAAAAAACTCCAGCATGAAGAGCGTGGCTTTAACCGTAAGGAAGATCTGCAGCGGATAATGTGCAATGGCGTTTTCGGAGCGCTCGATAACAGCCTCCATGCGGACGCGCGAGAGGATCTCCACGTCCTCGGCCACCAAAGACTCGATAAGTGTCCGGAGCACACCCCGGCCCTTGGGCAATAATCGCCGAACAACCATTACTTGTATTTTGTTCACTATCAGCATCCCTTTCTAACGGGAAACAATTCGACAATGTCCGGACAGTATACGCAAAGACCGATACCCTGCATCAACCCAGGAAAAACGGCTTGGGGAGAGGGCTTTCCACCGTGACGCGTTCGCCGGTGACCGGATGCGTGAATACCAGCCGGTAAGCATGCAGTGCCAAACGGCGAATAGGGTTGGTTTTCGCGCCGTATTTTTCATCGCCCGCCACCGGACAGCCCAGTTCGCTGAGATGCACGCGAATTTGGTTTTTCCGGCCGGTGTCGATGCGAACCTCCAGCAGTGTGTACCGATCATACGCCTTTTTCACCCGGTATCGCGTTATCGCCAGTTGGGCACCCGGCCCTTTCGGCACCGAATGCACCTTGAGCGTATTTTCCTCGCGAAGCCATGTTTTGATGGTGTCCTGATCCTGGGGCGGGTGTCCTTCCACGAGCGCGCCATACAGCTTGATCGTCTGATTCCATTCCTTCTGAAGTTTCTTCTTGGTCTCCAGCGTTTTTGCCAGAAGAATCACTCCCGACACATCGCGATCCAGGCGGTGCACGATATAGACGCGGCCATGCTCCTGCGTTTTCGCCTGCACATACGCATACACCTTACGGTAAAGCGTGTGCTGGTTGGAGGTCTCCGTGGCGATGGACAACAGTCCACCTGGTTTTTCCACCGCAATCAAAAACCGATCCTCAAACAACACAGGAAATGGCGCGGGAACGCGATCTTCCGGACCAAGGTGCTTGATATCTACGCGCTGCCCCGGTTTCAACAGCATGTCCCCGGCGAGGGCGGGCGCGCCGTTCACACTGACCGCGCCATATTTCAGCATTTTCTTTAAACGCGTTTTCGTGGCGGAGTCCAGCTTTTCCTGAAGCAGTTCCATCAGCGTAACGGATTTTTTTACATTAATTCGCATAAGGGTTCCATTGTTAAATGACAAGGGGAATATCGGACCGTTTCTCGCGAGTGACAAATTCAAACGCGGCGGAGTCCCGCGCGCGGTAGATCGCCTCGCGGATTCCGCCCCGGAGGATTTCCACGGTCATGTTCGACATTTTGGAGTTGTAACAGTATAAAAAGCTGCCGTCAGTGTCTTCATAGGTCACGCCGGCGAATTCGCTGAGAGCCGCGTCCACCCGTCCACGAAAAGTGAGGCCACGCTGGCGCGCTTCGAAGCTCCAGGCTTCCGGGCTATACTGTGCGCGGGCGCGCAACGCGTCAAAAAAGCCATTCACGTGATATTCGCGGCCATTGTAATAAAAGAAAAACGTGCTTAAGAGCGGTGTGCTCCCCGAATCGCCCCGGCGGCCCCGCGCGCTGATTCCATCAAAAACAAAATTTACAGGCGTGCCTTGTTCATCCACAAAGGTGTTGCAATGGCCCCAGGCCCAGGAATGGCCATTGCGCGCGCCTGCAAGATGTCCTTGCATGCCCGGGGCGTCATTCCATTCACATCGCTGCCCATCCACTTCGCTCCAACCGTTCCATCGGAGATCTTCAAAAACGGTCCATGTGGTATTTTTTACGAGCCCCATCCGTTGCAGCAGGCGCGGCACAAAATCGAAGGCCAGATCACGATGCGGGGTCAGTGTCAGATCCCAGGTAATGCGGTGATCCGCATTGTGAACCGCACCGCGGGTATGGGTGTTGCAAAATTCATTTTCACCAATTTGAAACGCTGCGTTGCCGGTCTCTTTAAAATCGTTCAGGCCATAGGTGTTTTTCACCCCCACTTTCAATGTGGCTGCATGTTTATCGAATGCAATCGCCCACGTTTCCGCAATGCGTTTTTGACCATCTCCGCTCATAAGCAGCGTGAACCGCAGCCACAGCGCCCGCCGGTGCGCGGGTTGGTTGAATTTCATGTACCACACTTCCTGCCACGGGCCTGTGGCGGGACGCAGGGGGTGATTGGTGATGGGGATGGTCATGGCAATGAGGCGGGAGTCGATTCTGTTTGCTTTAACGCGCGAAACGCCTTCAGCGACATGTACAGCACGATTAGAAAGATGGGAAAATCGGTGATGAATCCCGCCAAATATGCAAAATAGTGAACATCCACAATAAAAAAATAGAGATAACCGAGGCTGGAGCAGAGTTTCGAGGCAATTTGCACCCAGGCGAGAATTTTCGTTTGAGGCGACGCCGCAGCGCTGAACGCCAGAATGGTGAGCATAACCATCATGGACGTGGCCAGCGGGAGCCAGAAATATTCAGCACTGGGCGGAATGCTTTCAATGCCGCGAAACATCCGGGGCAGCAGATTCAAGATCCAGAATATCAACGACGGCGCAAAGAAAAAGCTGACCGCGCCCACTGCGTACATCGCGCCGAGAATCCGCATCATCAGTACATACCGGCTCACTGCCGGAGGATAATTCGTTTTGCTCATGAGCTTACCCTTCCATTGACATCCCCTATAGCATACCCCAAGCAGGGTGAATTTGCCTAAAACTTCCCTTCTTCCCCTAAAAAGTGGCTTGGGCATCCCTGCCCAAGTTCTTTTTCTTGCCCAAGCTCTCTATCTTGCCCAAGGATGGGCAAGCTACTTTTGATTGCTTCTACCACCGCAAGCGGGGGCCGGTCGCGGGATTGATGTGGCTCATCGGGGTGGAACGCCGGGTTTCCCGTAACGACGAAACCACGCCATGCATTCCGCTGGGTCCTGAGCCGATATATTCCATGCGGCTGAATAAATCCTTCGAGGCATCCCCCAGCGAACGATACAAATCCAGATGGCAATAAATACAAAATTCCGAGTCTTCAATGGCCTTTCGCTGATTGCAGCGCACGCATATCGCTTCATTGAACCGGCTGCGCTCCGCCATGTCCTCCACGGCGTCTTCCACCGCCTCGCGCGACATGCCGGAATACCGCGCAAAGTTATTGACGATCCGCGCTTCCCGCAGCTTGTTGAGCGCATCGTCTTTGGAATCTTCTCCGGAACACACCCGGCATAAAGCGCGGCCAGGCTCCATCTGAATCAGGCGCCCGCACTTCTTGCAACGCCCTATGTCAAGATCTTCCAATCTGGCCATGTATCGCCTCTGCAATGGCGTCCACCTGCGCATGCAGCGCCTCGATGGAGCCGTCGTTATTAATCACCCAATCCGCCAGCGCCCGCTTGGACTCCGGCGGCGTCTGCGCGGCGATGCGCCGTTTCACTTCTTCTTCATCAATGCCGCGCATGGCGGTGAGCCTCCGGATGCGTTCCGCTTCCGGACACACCACCAGGATGAAACCTTTGAGCCATGGCTCGCGAACACCGCCTTCGCCCAGCAGCGCCGCGTCGATAATCACGGCATGCCGTCCCTCCGCCTCCAGTGCCGCGCACCGCCGTGCGATTTCCTCAAAGATCGCCGGATGCACCACCGCATTCAATTTCATCCGCGCGTCCGCATCGCGGAACACCACCGCGCTTAATTTCTCGCGATCAATTTTACCACAAGAAAGAATAGTTTGTCCGAACGCCGCAATGATTTTTTGTTCCGCCGCCCCGCCCGGCGCAATCACCTCATGCCCGATCACATCCGCGTCAATGACCGGAATGCCCCGCGCGATGAATCGCCGCGCGGCTTCGGATTTTCCGCTGCCGGTGCCGCCTGTCAATCCATAGAGGTCCATACTTGAGTTTACCTTCCCTTGAATCATAGGCAAGTTCTATGCAGAAGTACAATGTTTCAACGCGAAACAAAATTATGAACACTGGTTGTTTTTCTGCTTCTGTAACTGCATGGGAGGGCGAGGCTCCCGCCGAGCCGTCAGACAAGATCGGGATCATGGTATTATAATAACGAATTTGGATGTTATGTCTTACGGCTCGGCGGGAGCCTCGCCCTCCCGTGCTCTCTCTTTTTGCTTTGAATTGAGGCCAAAGACGACCGCAGGCATGCAATAAAGGGGCGGCACATATTCCCATGAAAAATGACTTGCTTCACCAAGTGGAAGCGAAGAAGGCATATACAATAAACTAAAAAACAAGCAAAGAGCGTCCGCAGTTACAGTCTGAAAAAGTACCATGAAAGGAAATCAAAAATATACGAATGGCAGCTAACGATGGCTGTTCCTCCGTAAAAAGGAGTTACGGCCGAATATTTTGGCGGGATGACAAAAGTACCAGTTTTGTCAATATAGCCCCATCTAGTCGATTTTCTATAGCCGATACTTGCCGCTGCCAACCCTTCAGAAAACTCATCAGCCGAGGAACACTGATGTTGAATCACCATATTGCCGGTCTTATCAATATACCCGCTTTTGGAGCCCTCATCTGTGTTCACTCTTACCGAAGCCAGCCCTTCCGAAAATTCTCTAGCCATGTGAAATTTGGGTTGAATAGCCCATTGGCCTGCATGATCGATGTATCCAGATTTCTCTCTCCTATATTTTCCGTCCTCCTTGTTCTTTCCCCCTTCAAGTGATGCTGCGGCAAGTCCTTCCGAGAAAGACGATGCACAAGCATATTGGGCCGGGAGAACGAACTTCCCCTGCTTGTCAATGAATCCCGTCTTACCGTCTTTTTCCACTGCTGCAAGACCTTCGGAAAATGATCGGGCATAATCAAATTGTGGGGGGATCACCCATGCTCCTGTTTTGTCTATATATCCCCAGCGCTTGAAGGAAAATCCACCGCTGCTCACTTGACGGGTTTCCGTGGCAATAGCGGCAAGACCTTCTGAAAATGTCCCTGCCGAATATGCTGGACATATCTCAAATTTTATTTGTCCATCTTTGTCTATGTAATATGCAACATCGCTATGGAGAAAGCATATAGGATTTAGCCCTTCTTTGAATTCATAGTTACTACGGTCGTCCATCCACATTAACATCGCGACTTTGTAATTTCCGTTCCTGTCCATACTATAGTGCATGTAATCCGGGAATAATTGTTTTCCATGTGGGATACGGCGTATCGCCTCAATGTACGCCTTACTAAGTGTTACAGTGGGCATGGGCACGATTTTTCCGGTGCGATCAATGGCAATGGGATTCATGGGATAGAGATCAAGACCGGCTAGAATAACAAGCAACAAGACAACCCCGATAATGAACCGGACTTTTTTGTGTTTTTTGCTGATGCCAGAAAACTTCATATTTACGCACCTTTCACCCGTGCCTTCGCCACCATTTTGGGCATATCCGCAGAATAGCCATCGGGAGCATAACGTTGTCTTTACTATAGTCTAATAATTCGGTGTGCAGGGTTCAATAAAATAGTGCAACTTGGGAATGAGTTGTCATGAACCTTGGGTATGAGCCGAATGCGCCGTACTTGATTCTTTTGCGCGGGTGGTGTTGAATACGGGTTGGACGTCAACGATTGGAACGAGGAGAAACGGCATGCGCGCACTGGTATACGACGGCGAATTGAAAGTTCGCGAGGTGCCCATGCCCAAGCCAGGACCAGGCGAGGCGTTGATTAAGGTGTTGTCCGCGGGGGTATGCAAAACGGACGTGGAAATCCTGCACGGGTATATGAATTACATGGGGATTCCCGGGCATGAGTTTGTGGGCATGGTGGAAGACGCGCCCACCAAGGCGTACATTGGCAAACGCGTGGTGGGCGAAATCAATTGCGTCTGCCACCAATGCCACTATTGCCTGATGGAGATGCCGCGGCATTGTCTCAACCGCACCGTACTGGGCATCGCGGGGCGCGAGGGCGCCTTCGCGGAATATCTTACGCTCCCGGAGGAAAACCTGCATCTGGCGCCGGGTAGTGTTCGCGATGATGTGCTGGCATTCACGGAGCCGGTGGCGGCGGCGTTTCGCATCACGGAGCAAATCCCCATTACCACTGCGGACCGTATTGTGGTGCTGGGCGACGGAAAACTCGGTCAGTTGGTGGCGCAGGTGCTCTGGCTGTATTCCAAGAATTTAGTGTGCGTGGGAAAACACGAATGGAAAATGGAACTGCTCAACCGCCTGGGCATCGCCACCGCGCACAAGAGTGATCCGCTGGAACGCGGCGCGGATATCGTGGTGGAAGCCACAGGATCGCATGATGGTTTCGCGCGCGCGCTCGAATTGGTCCGCCCGGAAGGAACTATTATTCTTAAAACGACCACCACGCATCCGACGGCGCTGGAATTCAGCCAGCCGGTGGTCAATGAGGTGAAAATCATTGGTTCGCGCTGCGGCCCCTTCCGGCCCGCACTGGAGGCATTAAGCATGGGAAACGTGGAAGTACGCCCCATGATCAGCGCCGACTTCGACCTGCGCGACGCCGTCGCAGCGATGATCCGCGCGCAGGATGCGGATGTGTTAAAAATCATTCTGCATATGTGAATTATATATTCTTGGGAAGACGCCTGTCCGTGTGATACGATGCCCGGTCTTTATTAGTCCATAGGAGAGAATAACCATGTACGTAGGAATGTTAACCGGCCCCTTTGGCGGGGAATCACTGGAAAACGTGCTGGATTTCGCGGAATCCGCTTCTATTTCACATCTGGAAGTAATCGCCCATCCCGGCAGCAAGCACATTGATCCGGCCACACTAACCGCCACGCGTATCAAGGAGATCCGGTGCGCCCTGGAAGACCGGATACTGGAAATCAGTTCGCTCGCCTACTACACCTGCGACCTCACATGTCCGGGAAAAATGAAAGCGGTTCAAGCGCACACCATTAAAACGATTGATGCGGCGGCCAAACTGGGTGTGCCCGTGGTATGCATGCTCTCCGGGTTTCCCGCTCCCGGCATGAGCAAGCTTGAAACTATCCAAAAAGTGCTGCCGAAGGCCTTCAAGCCCATTCTGGCCCACGCACGCAAGAAAGGCATTAAAATCGCCCTCGAAAACTACTTTGAAACCTGTTTGCAGGGCATTGATACCTTCGAAGCGATGTTCGAGGCCATCCCAGACGACCATTTCGGCCTCAACTATGACCCGTCACATCTTTTTCACCAGGAATGCGATCATTTACTCCCCCTCTCCATGTTCAAACACCGTATTTTCCACACCCATGCCAAAGACACCCTGGTGAACCGAGCACTGCGCGCTAAAGTAGGCATTTATGCGGGGGGGTGGTGGCGGTATGTCATTCCAGGCTTGGGAAACATCGACTGGGGTGAGTATATCAGCCATTTGCGCATGAACGGCTACAACGGCGTGCTCAGCATCGAGCATGAAGACTGTGCCCAGGGCCGAGAGGAAGGCTTTTTGCACGGGGCATGGTTCCTGGAGCAATTCTGCTGAAGAACTGAGTTGATGTCGGCGAGCCAGCCTGTAAACCGAACCCATTTGCTGCAAACGGATCCTAAACCAGACACGGGGGATGTATCCCACATTGTTCATGTCTTAAAAAAAACACCGCAGGGCTCCCGACACTAGCGTTTGGACGCAGGGCGCGAGGCTTGTTTTAGTGCCCGGCTAAGCTCCCGCTGGGTTTCACGCTCTTTGATGGACTCCCGCTTATCAAAGCTCTGTTTGCCCTTGCACAGTCCCAATTCCACCTTCACAATCCCATCCTTGAAATATACCCGCAGGGGAATCAGGGTCAGTCCCTTTTCCTCCACCCGCTGACCCAGCTTCAAGATTTGCTGCTTGTGCATCAATAGCCGCCGCCGCCGTTCCGGCGAATGATTGTAAATGTTCCCATGATCATACGGCTCGATATGGGCTCCGATCAGATAGGCCTGGCCTTCCTCAATATCCGCGTAGGAGTCCTTCAGGGTCATGCTCCCATGCACCCGCAGGGATTTCACCTCCGTGCCCACTAACTCGATGCCCGCCTCAAGCCGATCCAGCACCGAATAGTCCCGGCCCGCCCGGCGGTTATGTACAATGATTTTTTCGCTCATGTCTTTGCTCGCTTCAACAGGATAATTATACGTGACTTTGGTGATCGAATCCCAAGTTCGATTCGCGGCAAAAGGCGCTTGACATTTTGTGCGATCAAGTCTAGCATTGTTTCATGCCTGAAGAAAGGAGGTGAGCTTGTGGATATTTTCGATACAACTAACCCGCTATCAATTCTGTTGTGGTTCTTACTGTGGCCGATTTTACTGATTGTGCAACTTGCGGGAGGTGATCTAAACGACCTGTTCAACTTCGACAAGTAAAAGAACGGTCAGACTCCACCAAAAGGTGGAAGAACACAAAGTGAAGGAGGAAAAAGAAATGGATATGTGGTTGAAGATCCTGTTAAGCATTTTGCTGTTCCCCATTGGCCTGATTGCCTGGGCTTTCTAGGGAAATCATTTCAGGGCTCATCCACTGCCACTAGGGATTATGGGGTATAATCCAGAAAATGAGCTGTAGCAGATGCGAAATGTCATGTACTAAAAGAAAGAGGGGGGACGCCGAGTTCCCCCTCCTAAAATCATTTCGTTCGGTTTCTACTCTGAATTATAGGGGCTGGGGATAGGGGGATAGTGAAGAAAAGGCGAAAAGCTTCTTGAATTGGGAAAGAAACCTGTGGTACAACCTCTCCGAGAATAGATAATTACATGGAATCATTAAAGTTTATCCCGATTTTGCCGATATATAGGGATAAGCGATAAAAGAACACGAAGACAGGCTTGACCTGAGGAGAGTGCTATATGGTTGGTATACAAGGACTTGGCGGCGTTCCAGAGCCGAAGTCTGGACGGCCAGCCAAAGTACGCGATGAGCGCGAAATCGGTTCACGAGATGGTGGCGAATCAGGCGGAAAAGTCCTGGAAGCCAAAGACGGTGTCTTGATTAGCAGCGAAGCGCGCGCAGCGGCAGAATTATCCAGAATTGTCCAAATGACAAAAGCCCAGGAGACAGCCCGGGCCGACAAGATTGCGGCGGCCAAAGAACGTCTCGACCGGGGCGAGTATAAGAATCCCGAAGTGGTCGCCAAAGTGGCCGACCGCGTGATGAAATATCTCGTTTAACCCATTTCCTTACAGTGATTTACGCAAGCACGCCTGCACGGCGTGCTTTTCTATTCGTGGTTTGGTATAACATCATTAAATCCAATCCGTGAAAGCACGTTATGCCAGCACTTAGTGTGGTGATGATCGTCAAGAACGAAGAGGGTTGCCTCGCGCAATGCCTCCAAAGCGTCCATGCTGTCACTGATGAAATTGTGATCGCCGATACCGGTTCCACGGATGCCACAATAACTATAGCGGAACGCTTTGGAGCACGGGTCTTTTCCATCCCCTGGGAAAACGATTTCGCCGCCGCCCGTAATCGCACCCTCCAGGCCGCAACCGGGGATTGGCTGTTGCATCTGGATGCCGACGAAGTATTGGATCCAAGTGGGGCAAAACGGGTCCGGGCACTCGTCGATGCCGACGGCCTGGGCGCCGATGCCATTGAAGTGACTCTCGCCAATTACTCGAATGATCCCAGGGGCTGGCGCTGGACGCCTGCACCCCCCGGCGATCCCCTCGCCCGGGGATATGCCGGGTACCTTCGTGTAGACCTTCTTCGCCTTTTCCGCAACCGGTGTGGTTTCGAATACCGGGAGCGGGTCCATGAAAACATCACGGAAAGTGTAGGGGAAAAAAATGGCCGAATCCGGCACGAGGATATTCTTATCCACCATTACGGCTACGACGCGCCCAAGGCGCGCAGTGCGGAAAAAGCCGCTCTCTACCTTGCCATTGCCCGCCAAAAACTGCGGGAACGCCCCGACGATCCCAAATACCTGTACGATTTCGCGGAGAATGCCCTGGCGCACGGGCTTGTGGAGGAAGCGGAAGCCACATGCCGCCGCGCCTTGGCGATTGATCCGATACACTTGGGTTCGGCCAGCACGCTGGCTACGATCCTCCTGAATCGGGGCGATCTTTCCGAAGCGCGCCAGTTGCTGGAGCGATTGGAAACAGCGGGCATCACACCCCCCCACATCCTCACCGCCCTGGCGGCTATCGACTGCCGCGAAGGACACCTGGACGATGCAGGAGCCCGCCTCGATGCCGCACTTAAAGAGAACCCTCGTGCGATTATCTCGCGTCTATATCGAGCGCGCGTGTTTGACCTGCAAGGCGAGGAAGACCATGCTTTTGAAGAATTGAATATCGCGTCGAATACCGCGCCGGGTCTTGACGAGATTCATCGGAGAATAGAAGCGCATCGGTTGCGGCGGGAAGGCGCGGCCTTGCTTCGCGCGGACCGGGGCAAAGAAGCCCTCGAAATCCTGGTGAAATCGCTCCGGCATGATCCGGAAGACCCATTAACCCATTCCCAGGCAGGAAAGGCGTTGCACCTGCTCGGTCTCGATGCAAAAGCCCGGGAAAGTTTTCAGAGAGCCCTGCGGCTTTCCCAAAGCGCTCCCGTAGGCAGCATACTTACAAGCATGCTTGTGGCGATCCTTGCATTAACAGGCCTGTAAATGTTAGAAAAATTCGGGCTATTCCACTTTCAGTTCAAAAGCACAGATCGTTTCCTTTGGCGCCTGCCCGGGTTCATTACCTTCAATACACACCCGCACCTCCACCGTGCTCTTGCCTCGATCGCCTTGTTCTGGTGTACCCCGCAATAAACCCGTTTCCGGATCAAACGAAAGCCACTTCGGGCCCCGTACCAAGGCATACCGGAAAACATCTTTGTCCCATACAAGCGACCCGTCAGGCTTCGCCTGGAGACTGCCCATCGAGGAAATACTGCGAATCAGGCACGTGTACCGCCCCCCGGCCCGCACCCGCGTTATGGGTTGCGTGTACACAAAGGGCCGCGGTGTTTCCACATATTCCGAAGAGCCGCTTTCAACACCGTTCGCATCCATGGCCGTCACACGGTAATACGCCCTGTTTGCATTCTCGTGCGTGAGATCAGACCCGGCAATTTTCAGCGAAGTTCCCGTGGTTACTGCAAAGAAGTTGCCCGGCACACTCCCCAGGACCGGCAATAGGGAAGACGCTTTGCTGACAGAAAAACCGCGCCGATCACATCCGTATACATTATAGCTGACCGCAGGCGTTCCCGATGCATTCGGCGTCCAACTTAACATCAACCCCTCGCCCTCTTGCTTTACCTGCAATTCTTGCGGCGCCAAAGGTCCTTCCCATTGAAATGTCCATGTGGGGCTCCATGCACCCCACATGCCATTTTCAAGCCGTGGCCGAACCGACCAATAATACGTCTCACCCGGGTTAAACAATCCCACCGATGGCGCTTCATACGAAGGCGCCGTGACAATCACATCAAAACCCGGCCGATAGGGATAGCGCAATTGCGGATCGCGGCTGACGCGCAAACGATACGCGGTGCATCCCTCAACAGCAGGCCATGCAAAGGTCCCGCCGGTGGCGCGAACCGTCTCGCCTGCTTTCGGAGAATCGGGCTCCTGCGGTGGCACAGGCGGTTGCACAGCGCCCGACTCCACCCACTCGTGCCTGATGCGCACGGAATGCCGTTCCGCCGTATCGTCAGAATAACGAACCTGGTTCGTACCGGCGGAGAGCCTCGGCAATGCGAACGGATTCGCGTAAACATCCGTGCCCAGCACCATATCCGTGAGCCGCGCACCCAATGCATTTTGAAAACTCACCCGGAACCAATACTTCCGTAGCGGCGGCGCACCCAGCACGGGCAGTACGGTGTCCGTAAGCATTTGAACCCAGTTGGAGCTTTCTTCGGAAGACCGCCAGAATTCTTTGAATTCGCCTTCCGTCGTCGCGATTTCCATGATCACGGTCCCGGAAGCGGGCATACGCTCCCAGCCTGCCCGGACGCCGCCCCCGCAAATGATATAGGGTGTTTCAGCAACAAGTGTGAGCGACGCAGCATTGCTTTCCGCTTCCAATCCCCACCAGCATCGTGTAAATCCTTCCATCGCGGACGGCTCGAATTTCGGCGCGGCGGACGAAATCGGCGCTTCATAGATGATCGTTGAATTGCCATAATACTTCGGCGTGTAGTCGTTCACATGCCAGGCGCGTTTTCCCATGTTGCCCCAGCAATAGCGGATGCTTTCACCGGGCCGCAGTATAAAATTCATGGCATTGGCCGGCGCCACGGCGGGAATGCGCGTATCGTCCGGGCCAAAGTATGGCGTCAGACTTCTGGCAGTTTCCCCCCAGTCCTGTCCGCTTAAACCATTCATCAACTCGCGCGAAATAAGATCCTGATCCAGGATCAACGCATCGCCTCCCAGCGGCTTCTGATTTCCACGATCCAGGAAAAAAGTCCCATTTACAACATCCATGCACTGGTATGCCCCGCCGCACCACACTTCACACAGCGTTGGACCATGCAGATCGCGGATTACCGGATCCTGCCCTCCATTCGCGGCGTTGAATCCCGCCAGCATAAAAAGCCCAGCCATGGCATGAGCAAAATCATCGCTGGGCGCGCCGCCATAAATATTGAGTAAGCGCAGCGGGTCACGGCGTTCTTCTACTTCTGCAATCGGTACATCCACGTAGAAAAGCCGCCGAAGCCGCTCCACCATGAGATACAACCGCTCCTGTTCATTCGAAGCGCCTTGCGTGAGATCCGCCACCAACTCCTCTGGCTTAAGCCATCCCCCAGTTCCGTTCACCGAGATGCGCGGATTGATCACCGGGATCTTGCCGGTATTTTTAATCGTCACCGCTACATTATTTTGAAACCCTACTGTCCATCCTTCGCGCAAACACGTGGAGGTGGCATCCATGTCCGCCGTTCCGTCCACACGAATGGTATAGGTTTTAGCGCCGGTGTGAGTCCGCTCGACATGATCCTTCTCAGCGGAAACCTGGAACGGATTTGTTTCCTCCTGACTCCACACCAGGCTGGCCATAAAAAAACTAATAAAAAAACAAGCACTCTTCTTCATCGCAAACACAACCTTCGACACTCTATGTAATGATTAGAGATGTATTGAAATTGCCGCATATCGGAAAAAGTTTACACTCAGAAGAACGTAAGGTAACGTTCCTGGCGGATCTGGCGTATAAGATACACCGCCAGCTCCATCGTATGGTAATCGCCCCACAACGACGACTCGCCCTGCGGCGCCTGATGTCCTTTGGGAACATAATCCCAGCCATTCGGCCGGTGATATACCGAATGCAGCAACAAGCCTTGATGCTTGGGTTCTACCGAAAGATACGGCGGCGAAAATAGAGTCTTCGCCACAGTCAGCCCCGCCTGCCAGTACCGTTTTCCGCCACGCGTCAGTACGTGGCCCAATCGCAACAAACCCTGCGCGGCGATGGCGGCCGCGGAACTGTCCACCGGTTCGTAGAGGTTATCCGGCTCCGAAGGCCTCGATTGGTAATCGCCCAGCGCTGCCACGCCTGGGGCGCCCGTATCCCAGAACGGAATCCCGTCCGACGCGGTATTTTCAATAAAGAAATCCGCGGTAGACAACGCGCCTTCCATCAATAACTCATGAAACTGCCCCTCTGTATCAAACGGTTTCCACGCCGAGGCGGGTGTTGCCGCAAAAAACTCCAATTGCTCCGCACATCCCAGCAATACCCACGCGAGGCCACGCGTCCAGGTGCTGAAGGGGGAATAGCCCTGCTGCGTACTGGGACAACGGTACCGCCCATCGGTTGTGTTGAAGATACCCTCGTGCGCCACGCGCCCCCGTACATCATACGCATCGCGTCCCGCGCCATAATAGACATTGAACTTGAGCGTATTGCAGATGTGCTGCATGGCGCGGTCAAGCAGGGAAATCCGCCGGTCATTTTCACTCATGAGCATATGCCCCAGCCGATCCGCCACCACCAGCGACCGGCACGACCGGATCGTGTCGCTGAACAGTGAATGCGGACCATTGAAGGAGTGAATAAACCCCGTGCCGTCGAGAAGCGTAGTCCACCGCGCCGCCTGCACCGCCCCCGACACCTTCAATGCAATTTCATAGGCCTGCACGAGATCCGCACTGTCGGAACTTTTGCCCTCCAGAGCCAGCCGCCTCAAATTCCCATACGTGGAAATATTATTGAAGCCATGATCATGCACTCCGGTGTGGCTGAGATGCGGGGCCATGCGCTCCAGCGTATTCCGACGGCCCAACTCCAGCATCGCCTCGTCCCCCGTGGCATCAAACTGCAAAATCTGGCACCCATACTGAAATCCCTGCGTCCATTCCGTCCATCCCCGCGTCGTATACGTCCCCTTGCGCGTAAACACCGGCGTCCCCTTCGCCGGGTCCCACGCCTTATCCAACAAACGGATTTTTTTCGCCGAAAGCGCAAAAAACCGGTTGAGCAAAGGGCTTAAGTCATTGATTTTCAATCGGTTATCTATATTCATGGTTTACCTTGGGTTGCACTTACAGGAATATGATACGAATTCTGAGAGCTGGGTTCGCCTCTCAGCTTGTGGTATGCCTCGGATGCGAGCCATGTGGTGACCACTTGCTGGAATGCCTTGTCGTTCATGAAACGGGCAAAGATATCTTCATTCTGATCCATGCGTTCTACGAATAAGGTCTCAAGCAGGTTTTTGAAAACTAACTCGAATTTGTCGCCAGGATTAACCGCCGCCGCCTCTTTCAACGACTCATCCGTAATCGCTGCCTCGACAATTTGATCAAAGAAAAGTTGGTCAGCCTGATTAAAATCAGTTCCAAACCTTTCATTCACAAGATCTATTAAACGTGACAATAGTACTGGTTCCTCCCGTACCATGCCGCTACCCAACTCTGTCGGACCATCCAAGGGCCTGCCCACGCCCTCCTTAAGGCTGATAGACCCCTCACTGATCTTTTGTAAACGGTAATATTCCAGCCGAACCTCGTTATCAAAGTCGTAATCGGGTCCATTTTTCCGGCGCGGGAGTTTTGCAGCAAGATGCCGAAGAAACACATAGAGTTTTTCTAGGTCTGAATCCTGATATGGAATAACCTGACTGAGAAACCCGTAAAGGTTACGGAAGGCTTGAGTCTTCCTGCGCCAAAGTTCAGCTTCATCCTCGTTCTCTTCCAGAAGATGTTTGAAGCGTTCAACCGCAGGATCGAGCACCGCGTTCATGGCCTCATGATCCGCCGCGCTTTGGCGCTGCCGGGGCTTGAAGTAGATCTCGCAGAATCGCTGTTCTTCTTCGGCAAGATAAATGCCAGAACTGTCCAATTCGCCTTTGATCTGGTACATCCGCGCCGGGTCCACCTGTTCGCCCATTTGTGCGCCCGCGTAGTAGACCTTGAACGCTTCGCGGATCTCCTCGGGGTCGTTAACGAAATCAAGTATGAAGGTGTCTTCCTTAAGCGGATGGGTTCGGTTCAGGCGCGACAGTGTCTGAACCGCTTGCAGGCCCGCGAGCCGCTTATCCACATACATCGTATGCAGCAATGGTTGATCAAATCCGGTCTGATATTTCTCAGCAACCAAAAGGACCTGGTATTCGGCTGTAGCGAATTTCTCGGGCAATTCCTTTTCTTTTACACCATTATTCATACTTACTTCGGTGTAAGTCATTTTGGGCAATTTATCATCCTGCACAGTGCCAGAGAAGGCCACTAGCGTCTTGATAGCGTAACCTTTTTTCTTGATGTAACGATCGAAGCTTTGCTTGTAACGCACCGCCTCCAGCCGCGAACCGGTCACTACCATTGCTTTGGCTCTTCCGCCTATCTTGTGCCGGGTAACGGCGTTGAAGTGTTCCACCATTATTTCGGTCTTCTGCGCAATATTGTGCGGATGCAGTCTAATAAACCGATTCAGGGCCTTTGCGGCTTTTTTACGCTCAACGTTGGGATCATCCTCGCAGGCTTTGAGCAGCTTGATGTAGGTGGCATAGGTTGTGTAGTTTTTCAGCACATCAAGAATGAAATTTTCATCAATGGCTTGCTGCATAGTGTAACGGTGGAAAGGATCGCCGTTACGTCCAAAAACCGCCAAGGTCTTGTGCTTTGGCGTCGCCGTGAATGCAAAAAAGCTAATATTGGCTTGCCGTCCCCGCTTGGCCATGCTTCGGAACAACTCCTCTAAGTGTTCCTGCCCGTCTTCGGCGGCCTTGCGTTTGGCTGCCTCCAGCAACGCCTCTCCGCCCAATACCTCTTTGAGGTCGGTCGCCGATTCGCCACCTTGTGAACTGTGGGCCTCATCAATAATTACCGCGCAACGCCGGGTCGGCAACGTGCCAGTGCCGTTCTTGCCCCGCTCTTCCGCCATCTTGAGTAACTGCTGAGAGACGAACGGGAATTTTTGGAGCGTCGTAATGATGATGGGGACCGCATTTTCCAGCGCTTCCGCCAGTTGGCGTGAATGTTCATCAATTTTCTGTACCACGCCGCGTTTGTGTTCGAATTGATAGATCGTATCCTGCAATTGCTGGTCCAGAACGATTCGATCCGTAATGACAATCACCGAATCAAAGACACGTTGATTTTCGGTGTTGTGCAGTGAGGCTAAGCGGTGAGCCACCCAGCCGATGGTATTGCTCTTGCCGCTGCCCGCGGAATGCTCTACAAGGTAATTATTTCCCACCCCCTCACTCCGCGCGGCTTCCACCAGTGTACGGACCGCTTGAAGCTGATGGTATCGCGGAAAGATCATGGTCTCCTTCTTAACCTTCCTCCCGTCATCTGTACGCTTCTCTTCTATCTGCAAATGGAGAAAGCGGGCCAGCAGGTCAAGCAGGCTGTCCCGTTGGAGGACTTCTTCCCAAAGATAGGCTGTGCGATAGGTCCGGCCAGCCGGATCGGGCGGGTTGCCCGCCCCGCCATCACAACCCTTGTTAAACGGCAGGAAGTGTGTGGCCGTCCCCGCCAGGCGCGTTGTCATGAAAACCGCTTCGGTATCCACCGCGAAATGCACCAGCGTGCGCCGTTTGAACTCAAAAATGGTCTCGCGCGGATCACGATCACGGCGGTATTGCCACAGGGCGTTCTCAATGGTTTGGCCGGTCAGTGGGTTCTTCAATTCCGCCGTGACTATCGGAATGCCGTTCAGACTTAAGACGACGTCGAGGGACTGTTCCGAACGCGGAGAGAAATGCAATTGCCGGGTAATCCCAACCCGGTTGGCGGCATAACGCTCCTCCAATTCAGGATTTAATTCATGTGCGGCCTTAAAGGAAGCCACGCGCAACGTCCGGCCATAGCACTTGAACCCGTGCCGCAACGTGGCCAGCGATCCATTCGCGTCCATCCACTTGCACAGATCTGTCAGCACCTGCTCGCCGGTGTTCGTCCCGTGCAATGCTTCCAGCTTCGCCCATTCCTTCGGTTGGGTGTCGCGGATGAACGACAAAACCATTTCGGGAAACACAGCCCGTTCACGGTCAAAACCATCCGGTGTCACGCTGACGTAGCCGTGTGCCAGTAAGCACGACTCAATGACAGCCTCAAAACTCTTTTCGGTCGTTTCAGCCATAACCATCAAATAAGATTTTGGCGGACAGATTTTCATAAGTGCTTTTATATCAAGGGTTACTACAACCACTCAGGTACTACATAGCGGCCAGGTTTCCCTTCTGATCAAATAAGTATCAAATAAGCGTTCCGAGCTCACCATACCCACAAGAAAACCGATATTGAACATTTCTCACAAGTTAGGTTTATGCTGCTTGAGCCAAAACACGCCCAAATTCATCTGGAGCAGACCAACGGACAACTTCCGATAATGGTTCCACCAACCGGAAATCCTCGTCCGACCAGACATCCGCCGTATCGTCGAAGAGTGAAACACAATGCAGCCCTTCGGGACCAGCGGTCAACTGATTAAGATCGTACCACGCTGTGAGCACATGCTCGACAATCGGCCTCGACGCGGAACGGCTCCCAGTGGTCAGGACATAGACCAGAGAACTTCGCGCGGGAACACGTACGTGGAAATCCGGCGTCCATATTTTGCCGGAGCGGCCAACAAGCCGCTCGCCCCGCTCATACGGAAAACTCCGTTCCGTGAGAAAATCGGCCACTTCATCCACAACCGATTGTACTGCACGATTCCGGAAACTGAACCAAAGGTCAGCGACACGCAAAGCCGCTTGGGCGAGTCGCATGACTGCAGGGGCGTATTCCGGCATCGAGGAACATCGAACTACCAACATGCCCTTGAAAAACTCCACGCCATGGTTTAGGGCAACATCTTCAATAATGGCCTGTTGCTTCGGAGATCGTTTGGGTGATAGAGACTGCATCCGCAACCAACGCAACGTTTCGCCCAGATCGGTGATAGTCCAAACACCGCCGGTTTGTTTGGCGAAAAGGTCAATACTGTCTCCGTCGGGATATAGGAAAGGCGTCCGAATGCGCTGATAGTCCCCATGAGGGGAGCATTCAAACAACGCACCCAGCGTTTGTATCCATGGACCACAGGAGGCGTTTGTCATATCCATATCTCCGTTTGAACTGAAGGGGGCTGAGCGAGTGTTCCGGCATGTTGAATCGACGCCTCTTTACAGAATTGCCGCCAGACCATCACCGGATCCGCCACATCGGCGGTAATGTCATCCGGAACATACGCATGCTTGTCACGATACGTGTCGGTCCATTTGTGCTTATGGGTTTCGCCAACGTGCTGACACGTGGGATTATGATGTTCCTTGCCAAGGTCTAAACCGTAAATCCGGCCATCGCTCTTCAAGATGAGCATATAACTCAATGTCTGCGCCAACCGGTTGTAACTCCCCCGGACAAATAATGGATACCCCGGCCCCGATATCACCTCGGCGCGGAATTCAACACTCGGCGAGTGATCTTCGTCATCCATCCATTCAATATCACCTTCAATATATTTGGTTGTATCGGACAGGATGGCTTCAAACTCCGTATTTGTTAATGCCATACTCCTTACCCTTTCTTCCGCCCGCACAAGCAGGATTATACGATTTCGTCCATACGCACCATATCGATTCTACCACAGACCGCCTCGGAAATCAGCGCCGCCCGCCGCTCTCTCAATAACGCAATGGTCCGCTCTGCCGCAGAGCGTAACGCATCCAGTCTGCCTGTCTCACGCTCGATGTGTGCCACGATGGCTTGCTGTTCCGAAAGCGGCGGTACAGGCATCATGATTTCGTAGAGCCCTTCGGGATAAAGACGAAGTCTTGAGGACCATACGCCCTTCGAATATCGCGTTGCTTCCTTGGCAAAGTCCGGGATGCGAACCAATGCGTCAACATAACGCGGATCAAAACGGCCGCAGGGCGAGTAAACATTGTAGGCAGGGCTGACGATGCCGTGTACTGGGGAAACACCCATTGCCCCCATCCATGCCCAAAGCGTGTTGATGACAAGATCATTTTTGTGGCAGATCTTATATCCTTCAGTCGTTTCGGCCTCGAACATGTTTACGTCTTTTTCGGAACGCGGTGTGACCCCCGTGAGGTGTGAAACGGTGAGCAGTTCCTCGTCTCCCGTTTCCGAACGCTCATCACGTTCACGGAAGAGCCAGCGGGCGCGCTCTGTCTCCCAATGCTTCGGGATTTGTCCGAGCCAGGGGATGCCGGAATCGCGGAGGGGTGCATTGGGATTCAGGCCGCGGGTGACGGCTTGGGTGATGAGCGCGCGGCGCTTTTCTGCCAATAAATCCAACCACCGTTCCTTTGCCCCTACCAACGCATCCAGCCGCCCCGTCTCCCGGTCCAGATAATCGGCTATCGCGCGTTGCTCGGGAATCGATGGAACGGATACTGTCATCTCATAAGCAGACTCACGATTCAAGCCAGGGACAGCCGCTTCATCGGAGCCTTCATCAAGCCGAAGAGTCTGGAGAAGCCAGTAGATCCACCGCAGCTCGTGTTGTGTAACGGTTTCATCGACATAGAATGTAGTATCGGAAGCAAAACAAGCGGTAGAACTCCAATTCACTTTTCCGTAGGAGCCTTTCCGCCCGATCACAAGCGCTGGGGCTGCCGTGTTGGAGATCGAATGAACCGCATAGGGACCATTTGATCCATACACCGGTACCTCTCCGGATGATTCCCGGTCAGGAGGCAGAGTATCGCCATAGGCAAAGCGCGCAACATACTTCAATTTGGACTTTTGCCATATCTTCATTCGCCCACCTCTCGTACCGCCGGTCGGCATGCGCGTTTTATTTCACGACAAGCCGCGGAGCCGCCAAGAGCTTTCCTCATGGCTTCCCCTTTTGCGTCTTGGCGCCTTTGCGTGCGGTTGCTTTTTTCTTCGCCTTTCTCTCGGTTTCCAATTTTTCCGCCGAGTTACGGAGGTCGTCCAGATAGCGCTTTTCCGCTGCCGCCTCCGCTTCCAAGCGGCGGCGTCCCGCAAAGGCATCATACTGTTCGTTTGCCCAAACGAGTGCCTGTTCCCTGCTGACAGTTCCCGCATTCTCCAATACAGGAAGCTCAGTATCGCGCAGAAATTTGTCGAGGAACATTTCCCAGTCGCGAATGCGGATATCCTGCCGTCGTTGAGATCGGAATTCGGCCTGGTCAAGGAACATGACCGTGATGCGGTTGAGCGTGTCGATTTCCTTTGCGTCCAGGTAGTTCTTCGCGGTGCTCACGTCGCGTTTGAGCACATGGCCGCCTTTCCAGGAGGTAAGGCCCATATTGGGCTTGGCCGCATCGGCGCGATCACGGATGATTTCGGCGGCGGTCATCCCCGCAGCGGCATAGTGCATCTTGTTCTGCATGGCGGCGAAGAAGCGTTGTGTTTCCTGCTCGTCCTCAACGTAATCGCTGGCGAGCGCGAAAATGTCACGGATACGCTGGTAAACGCGGGCTTCGCTGGCACGAATCTCCCGTATGCGGGCCAGTAACTCGTCGAAGTAGTCCGCCAGCCCGCCGCCACCCTTCAGGCGTTCATCGTCCATCGTAAAGCCCTTGACGAGATATTCGCGCAGGCGTTCAGTGGCCCACTGCCGGAATTGCGTGCCCCGGGGCGAGCGCACGCGGTAGCCGATGGCGAGGATCATATCAAGGTTGTAGTGCTGCAAGCGGCGCGCGACGGAACGGTTCCCCTCAGTGCGAACTTGTAAGTATTCCTTACAAGTTGCCTCTCGTCCTAGTTCTCCTTCTTCGTAAATACTGCGAATATGGAGGGTTATGTTTTGCGGGGTGGTTTGATACAATTCCGCTATCATGGATTGCGTCAGCCAGACGGTCTCGTTTTCGAGCAGGACCCGAATCCGGTTCAGACCATCTTCGGTCCGGTAAACAATAATCTCCCCGCCTGGCATTTCATGTGCATCGCTCATTGCGTTACCTCCGGACCGCCTTTGAGCTTTTCAAATGTAAGGGATGTGTGGTTGTGGAATCGCTGCCCAGATGCTTTATTCAGCATTTTATCAAGCGCATCATCGGTGAGTTTCACCCCCATGCGCCTTGCCATCTCGGCCAGCACTTTCTCTTTTGTGGGTGCAAGAACACAATCAAAACGGCGCAGCACCGTCATGGGCCGCATCACCCGTTCATATTGCGGTGGGCGATAGGGTCCTCGCAGCAACTCGGCAATTTGCCAAATTAAATTCGCATGATCATGATGACTAGCCATAAAAATCCCTAAGTAAATCCCTTTCCACAAAATACTTAAGACTACCGAAACTAGCATACGTATTTATCGTTTTGGATGCAATACCGGTTCCTCTTAACTGGTTCCTCTTAAAAACGAACGTTTGACTTAAACAAACATTTGTTTTAAAATAGAGGGGAAAACAGCGGCGCATAGCCGGGAGGCACAGCATGGGACGACGACCAAAACTATTGCCGGATTCGAACGACGACACACGTCAGCGGCTGATTCTGGCGGCGGGCGAGCTTTTCGCGGAGAAAGGCTTTGGGGACACGAGTGTCCGGGACATCGCCCGGATGGCGGGCGCGAATGTAGCCGCGGTGAATTATCACTTCACCTCAAAAGAAAACCTGTATCTGGAGGTGGTCCGGTTTGTGTTGGGCCAGATGACGGCCGTACGCCGCACTGCCATGGCCGATATTGTTCCCGCGGCGTTAACTCAGCCGCAGGCGGTGGAGGCCTTGCGCGTACTGATTGATCGCGAGATCCGTTCCTACGTTTCCAGCGACTTGCCCCGCTGGTATGCGCGTCTGATCCTGCGGTGCATCATGAGCAAGAGTCCGGTGCTCGATCCCATCATGGAACAGGCCTTCCGCCCCAACCGCCAGGCACTCATGAGTCTGCTCAAGGCGGCCTGCCCCCATCTGAGCGACGAAGAAACGCGGCTGTGGGCATACTCCATCACCGGACAAATCGTTTTTTACAACTTCGCGCGCGAACCCATTCTGCTGTTGGCGCGCGAGAAGGAATATACCGAGAAGTTTTTGCGGTCTGTGGTGGCGCATATCACGCGGGTCACGTTTTCCGGACTGGGCCTGGACAAACACCCCGTGCGCCGCCCGAAAAAACAGGCGGGAAAGAAGTCATGAGAACCGTCATCAGTGTTATTGCCTTCGTATTGATTTTGGCCGTGGTTGCGGGGGTGGTCTATCTGGGCAACCAGAAAATTTTCGCTCCCGGTCCCCTTGTGATTCAGGGCGAAGTGGACGCCCGTCAGATCGACGTTGCACCGAAGATATTCGGGCGCATCGATCTCCTGAATATTCAGGAAGGCGATTCCGTCAAAAAGGATCAAGTGCTGGCCATCCTGAAAAGTCCGGAAATCGAGGCCAAGGTGCAGCAGGCCACCGGCGTACAGCAGGCCGCCACGGCCCAACGCGAAAAAGCCGACACCGGCGCGCGCAAGCAGGAGATTGAAGCCGCGTATCAATCCTGGCAAACCGCCGAAACCGCTGCCGGTCTCGCGGAACGCACCTATAAACGCCTCTCCGCACTCTACGAAACCGATTCCATTCCCATTCAGCAATTAGACGAGATCACCATGAAGTATCAGGCCGCGACAAAAATGGCCCGGGCCGCGAAAGCGCTCTACGACATGGCGGTCGAAGGCGCACGCGCCGAGGACAAAAAGGCGGCGCAGGGCATTGAAAAACAAGCCGGCGGCGTGGTTTCCGAGGCGAAATCCTATCTGTCCGAAACCGAAATCAAAGCACCCATTGACGGGGAGGTCGTGGATATATCCGCCGACCCCGGCGAACTGGTCACCCCCGGCTTCCCGGTAATCAGTCTGCTCGATCTCAACGATATCTGGGTCGTGTTCAACCTGCGCGAGGACTTGCTTGCCGACATTCGCATGGGCAGCACCTTTGACGCGATATTCCCCGCCCTGGGCACACAAAAGATCGAACTGAAGGTCGATTACATCAAGGCGCTCGGCGAATTCGCCACTTGGCGCGCCACCAAAACCGCCGGAGAATTCGATCTGAAAACCTTTGAAGTGCATGCCCGCCCCGTGGCCCCCACGGACGGATTACGCCCCGGCATGAGCGCCGTGGTCCAATGGAAACGGCCTAGCACGCCCCCAACGGAGGTTCCCAAAACCTCATGAGCGGAACCGCCACAGGATTTTTCCCTGTACTGATCCGGGAACTCAAACGAATGGTTTCCCGGCCACTCTACCTGTTGCTCATCGTTGGATTCCCCATGACGACATTTGGGATTATGACGGCCTTGTTTTACCAAGCCGTTCCCCGCGACCTGCCCATCGCAGTATGCGATCAAGATAACTCCAGCCTGTCGCGCCGCCTGATCCGCTGGGCCGATGCCACCCCCTCCCTGCGCGTGGCCTATACCGTCCAGGATACCCGGGAAGGCGAGCGGCTCATGAATACCGGCGAAGCCTACGCTCTCATCCTGATTCCCGAAGACCTTCAGCGCAATGTCTACCGCGGAACCGCCCCCAATGTAATTCTGTATTACAACAATCAATACATGTTGACCGGTTCGATGGTGCAACGGGATCTCACGGCGGCCATGCTGACCTTATCCACCGGCATCAACATACAAGTACGGCAAAAAAGGGGCGAAATGCGGGAGACCGCCTTGAATCACGCCCTGCCAATCCAAGTCGACAACCACATGCTCTTTAACCCGTACTTCCATTACGGGTATTACCTGCTCACCCCTCTGTTTCCAAGCCTGCTGCAACTATTTATCATTATCACCACCGTTTTCGCATTGGGCATCGAACTCCGCGAAGGCTCCAGCCACCGCTGGCTGGCCTGCGCGGGCGGAAGCGTGGTGAAAGCAATTGCGGGCAAATTATTTCCCTATTCCGTAGCCTTCTTTCTGGTGGGATGGCTGATGAACGCGCTGCTGTTTAACGTGCTTGGATTGCCCCGGAATGGCGATGAGCGAGTATTAATCGCCGCGCTCGCCGTGTATGTCCTCGCCTATCAGAGCCTGGGGATTTGTTTTCTCGCGGTCTTCGCCAATCTGCGGATGGCGCTTAGTGTAGGCGCGTTGTTCGCCTCGCCCGCCTTTGCCTTTTCCGGCGCATCCTTCCCGGTCGCGGCCATGCCGCTGTTCGGGCGCATCTGGTCGCAACTGCTTCCCGTGACCCACTACTTAAAACTGTTTATCGATCAATCCCTGCGGGGCGCGCCGATCCACATCTCATTGCCCGCGCTGGAAATCCTGGCGCTGTTCGCCTGCATTGGCCCGCTGCTCATGCTGCCGCGCATGAAACATGTGATGGAGCACGAACACCATTGGGGGCATGTATGATCCGCGCATGGTTTGAAGAGTACCGCAGCATTCGAGGCAATCAGGGCGCCCTGCTCATCCTCTTTGGCGCGGTGTTCATTTATTCCTTTTATTATCCCGTGCCCTACCTGAATGAAATCCTGCGAAAAGTTCCAATGGCCGTGGTGGATAACGACTGCTCACCCCTTAGCCGGCAGTTTATCCGCATGATGGACGCCACGGAATATGTGCAGGTGGCCTCAAAGCCCTCCACCATGGAACAGGCCAAGGAGGAATTCTACCAGCGGAAGATTTTGGGAATCCTGGTAATCCCCCAGGATTTCCAGCGCAGCATTCGGCGTGGAGAAGACACCCGCCTTGCCGCTTATTATGACACCGGCAATTTCTTCGTATACCGTCAATTGCGCAGTGGCGTCAGCTATGTGAGCCGCACCCTTGGGGCGGGCATTCAAATGAAACGCTTTCAGGCCGCCGGGCTGTCCGCGCACCGCGCCCTCGCCGCACAGGATCCCCTGCCGTTGCTCACGGTCCCCCTGTTCAATCCGTCGAGCAATTACGGCGCCTACGCCATTCCCGCGGTGTTTTGCCTCCTGATCCAGCAATCCCTGTTGATTGGCATCGGGATGGTAAGCGGCGTGACCAATGAGCGGGTGTATGCGCAGGGCGGAATCCGCCCCGACTTTCTGGCGGCGCTGAAAATCGTCCTGGGCCGCTCCGCCGCTTATGTCTCCATCGCCGTCCTCACCTCTCTCTACATGCTTGCGATGGTACACCTCTATTACCGCTATCCCATGCGCGTATTGCCCGTGGAATTGCTGCTTTTCGCCCAGCCGTATCTCCTTTCCTGCACCTTCCTCGGAATTACCCTGGGGCCCCTTTTCAGGAGCCGCGAAGTGCCCGTGCTGGCCTGTTTGTTCACCTCAATGCCGTTCATTTTCTTCTGCGGATTCGTCTGGCCCCCGGAAGCCTTTCCGTATTGGCTGCGCATAATCACCTATGCCATCCCCGCCTCACTGGGCGTTGAAGGATTTGTCAAACTGAGCCAGATGGGCGCGCCCCTGCGCGATGTCGGATTTAATTACAATGTCTTGTGGATGCTGTCGGGTATTTATTTTATTACCGCGTGCATTGCCACCCGCTTTTCCCGCATGCCCGACACCACAAACATTCCCATACCCGTAACCATAAAAGCATTCAACAGCACGGCTTGATAAGAATCATCGGCACAGGATGAGGAGATTGAAACGATGAATCGATACATTACAACACGAAATCGGTACAACAATCCCTTATTTTTCCATTTTGCCAGACTCCTGACTCCACACTCCGGGATCTCTCCCTCGGATCCCGGATCCCGGACCCCGGACCCCGTCTTTGGTTTTGGCTATGCCACATGGTGGGCCTTCGTACTTCTGCTCCTTTTCTCTCCGATGGCATCTTCCCAAACCCATATTGGCCTGCTTTTCGACGGACCTGATGCCAAGAACGCAGAACTTGCCCGCACACTTGATCAGGAACTCCAAAAACTCGCGCAGGGCGGCGAAGTCATGGACCTGCCCGCGAAGCTCCAAGTCGAATCCGACGGAACCCTTGCCGGAGCGCAAAAAGCGCTTGATCAACTGTCAAAGAACGGTGCCGCGCGCCTCATCGTTACGATGGGGCCGGTGGCCTCCGCGGCCGCATGCGCGCACGGACCTTGGAATAAACCCGTGATCGCACTGTTTGCGCCGGATCGCGAAATCACCCCGCTGCCCCGCAAAGAAGCCGGATCGGGCGTGGCCAATCTTGCCTATGTCACCGCTCCCGGCACTTTCAAACGCGATCTGGAACTGTTCAAAAAAATCGTGCCGTTCGACCGCATCGCGGTGGTAATGCCGTCCGCCTTTGCGGGCGATGTGGCCGGCATCGCGAAAGCGGCGGAAGCCCTGGGCATTTCCGCTGTCGTACTCCCCGCCGGCGCTTCCCCACAGGAAATCTTGCCGGCCCTGCCCGCGGATATGCAGGCTGTTTATGCCAGCAACCTCCTGCATTTTGACGATGCTGGTTGGCAGGCGTTTATCGCTGGATGCAATGATCGGCATTTGCCATGTTTCAGTGCATCGGGCAAGACACTGGTGGAACAAGGCATGCTCGCCTCGGCGCTCCCGGATGATGAACTCCAGCGTCGGGTGCGCCGCGCCGCATTGCATATCCGCCGCATCCTCATGGGCGAGGCGCCCGAATCCCTCCCAGTGGATCTTCCCGCCACGCCGCAGCTCGTGATCAACATGGCCACGGCCCGCGCCCTGGGCATCACGCCTTCCTGGGCTGCGCGCACGGACGCAACACTCCTTAATGACCTCCCGCCGGAATCCGCGCGGGAAATCACGCTCACAGGCACGGTGCAGGAAGCCGTTGAAGCCAATCTGGACTTGAAAGCGGCGGATAAAAACGTGGCGGCGGGCGCGCAAAACATCCGCGAGGCGAAATCGAAATTGAAACCATCGATTGAACTTTCCACGGTCGGATTGAACGTGGACGGCGATCGCGCCCAGGCCAGCAACGGCCTGCAGCCCGAATGGACTATTAAAACTTCGATCACACTGACCCAAGTCTTGTTTGCGGAACCCGCCTTCGCGAATATCGAGGCGCAAAAGCATTTGCAGCGCGGCCGTGAATTGGAGCGCGAACGTCAACGCCTTGATTTGGTGATGGAAACCGCCACGGCGTATGTGACTTCGCTCCGCGCACGGGCGTACGAACGCATTATGCGCGATCTGCTGGACCGCGTCCGCGAACATCTCCAAACTGCGCAGGTGCGCAAGAACGCGGGCATCGGCGGCCCCATCGAGGTCAGCCGCTGGCAGACCGAAGTGGCCACCGCGCGCAAGAACGTCATCGATGCCGAAGCCAAGCGCACGGCAGCGGATGTTGCATTAAACCGGCTCATCAATCATCCGCAGGACGAAACCATCCACCCCGTCGAAATCTCCGGAAGCGATACCGCCTTCGCCGCCGATGCGAATACGCTCGCGGTGTGCTTTAATGCCCCGGAAAGCTTTACGAAACTGCAAACGTTTCTCCTGAGTGAAGGGCTGTCGCGATCTCCGGAATTGGGACAATATGAAGCGGGGATCGCCGCGCAGGAACGCGCCCTCAAGTCCTACGAACGCTCCTACTACGTGCCGATTGTCGCCGCCCAGGCCCAACTCTCCGAAGACCTCTATAAAGCCGGAAAAGGCTCCACCTCCGATTTGCCCCTGCCCCTCGGCATTAAATTTTCTCTCGCTGAACTTGACGATACCGAATGGCAGGTCGGCGTGAAAGCCACCTTGCCCGTATATTCCGGCGGTGCGCGCAAGGCCGCACGCATCAGGGCAGAAGAAACCCTTGCCAAATTGAAACTCGAACGCCTCAGCGTCCAGGGCAAACTCGAACAGGCCATCCGCCAGGCCGCCCAAATCACGCAAGCTTCCTACGTCGCCATTGGACAATCCGAAGAATCCGCCGCCGCCGCGCTCAAAACCTATGACGTCGTAAAGAACGCCTATGCCCAGGGAGAAGCCTCCATGCTCGAACTCCTCGACGCGCAGACCGCGCGGTCCGTCACCGAAGAATTCGTCATGAATGCCCGCTACGAATACCTCCTCTACATCATCAAAACCATGCGCGCCTCCAACTCCTTCGACTTCCTCATGTCCCCCGAAGAGCGCACCGCCTGGCGACAGCGGCTGGATGCTGGTCTGTAGGCTGGAGTCTGGAGTCAGAAACGAAAAGGGGGCAGGGAATGCGAAACGGGAAATGCGAAATGGGAAACGGCAAACGGGGAATGCGAAACGGGAAACACGAAACAAGGGGGGGCACGCGGACTGATATGGACAACATGGACACTATTGACATGATGGACAGAGGGGAGGGGGTGGAAGCGGGGCAGGAAAGAAAAAACATTAAAAAAAAGGGGAATTTGTGGGAATATCTTTTTGAAAAAATTTTTGAGGGGAAAATTTTGGGCAAAAAAAGTAGACTCCGGAGTCTACTTTTTCCAAAAGATGGAAAATGGGGGTGGAATGCGAGGGGAAGAAGCTAGGAATTTGGCAAAAATGGGCGTGAAATGATTGGCACTGTTGGAATTAACGATAATTATCTGGGAAAAGTGTGCTATATAAGAAGTATGAGGGATGGAATGAAATAGGAAGCGTAAGGATGGATTTTTTCAGGCAATAGGTTTTTATATACCCTCAAGACGGCAGAGGCAATTGCCGGGGATGACAGCAAAGTGGACAGGAACGCGGCAATACGGTACAGTATCCCCTTTACGGTATAGAATGAAACATCTCAATTGGAAAGGCATCGAATATGGATACGAAAAAGACTCTCACAGGTTGTATTGGATGCGATCTCAGCCGGCGGGGATTTCTGGCCGCAGGCTGTGCGGCATGCGCGGGCGTGGCAGGTATCTTGAGTGTTCCCAACATTGCGCGGGCGGCCTCTGACGCCGTTGGCAAGGTTCGGATACGGGTGATCTATGCATTGCATTCGGAAGTGCAAGCACAGCCGGACTGGCCCAACATCGGCTTTAATTTCAAGCCGACCATGGACTTTATCATGAAAACGCTGACAAACGCGCTTCCCAATTTTGAATTCATCCCCTCGATGGCCAATGGTCAAGAACAGGCCAAGCAACTGATCAAAGAGGACAAGAAAGCCAATATCGACGGCTACCTGGTCTACCAGATGAATGCCTGGAACCAAGTGGTGCAGCCGGTGGCTGAAACCAAGAAACCGGTGCTGTATGCCGATTTTCAATATGGCGGCAGCGGCGGTTTCCTCGTGTATACCGCGGCCTTTCTCCGGAAAAACACTCCCAACGTCGGATTCGTGGCCTCTTCCAATATCGAGGACCTCGTGGAAGCGGTCAAGTGTTTTGAACTGGTTAAGAAAGGCGGAACCGTGGCGGATTTCACTGCCGCCACCGCCCGGCTGCGGGTCGAACGGACGCTAAAACCCCGGGATCGGGCCTGTACCGACGACCCGGTGAATGCGCTATCCCCCCAAGACTGTTTAAACAAGCTGAAATCCTCGAAAATCCTGGCCTATCGAAATGCGGAAGGCGGCGCCGATGAATCCTTTATGGATATCCCCGTGCTGGTGCGGCCGTTCAGTGAACTCAACGATGCCTGGAAAACCGCCAATAAAGACGAGGCAAAAGAAATCGTCAAACAATGGCAGAAAAACGCCTCTATGATCGAGGGCGTATCACCGGAAACATTGGAAACGTGTGCTGCCATGTATTTGGCCGAAAAAGCCATGTTGAAGAAACACGGCGCGGACGCCATCACCATCAACTGCCTTGGGGGATTCTACGGTGGCCAAATTCACGCGTATCCGTGCCTGGGTTTCCATGAACTGTGCAATGAAGGCTTGGTCGGCGCGTGTGAATGCGATGTGCGTTCGACAGCCAGCATGCTGGTGGTAACTGCGTTGTCGCAGGGACGCCCCGGATATATCTCCGATCCCGTGTTGGATACCGCCAAACGCCAAATCATTTACGCCCACTGCGTAGCCTCGAACAAGCCCTTTGGCCCGCAAGGGAAAAAGAACAGTTTTGAAATCCTCACCCATTCCGAGGATCGGCAGGGCGCCTCGGTGCGTTCCATGCTGCCCGTGGGTTTCATGACCACCACCGTGGAATTCGCCCCCGAACGCAAGGAGATCCTGTTCCATCAGGCAAAATCCGTGGACAATGATCTTAATGACCGTGCCTGCCGCACCAAACTCGCCGCCGAACCCGTCGGCGACTTCGAAAAGCTGTTCACCATGTGGGATCAGTGGGGCTGGCACCGAGTAACCGTATACGGCGACCTTAAAGCGCCTTTGTTTGCTCTGGCCGACACGTTGGGCTACAAAGTAATTCAGGAAGCGTAAAACCACTTAATGAAAACAGGCCCCGGATAATTCCCGGGGCCTGTTGTACTTATGTTAAAGCCGTTTGAATCACAGGGGCATGAAATCCCAGCCCTTGCGGTATTTCTTCGTAAGATACTTGTTGGCTTTCCAGCAATTCGTAATCTTCATCTTGGCCACGTCGAATTCGATCTTCTTACCCGCAAGCAGCGCCACATTGCCCATATTCGCCACTTCCGTGAGCGGTCCCGCATATGAAAAATCGGACACGGTCTTCTCGCCTTTCTTGCAGCATTCAATCCAGTGCTTGTATGAATTGCCGTCCGGGATGCGTGGAATAGTGGGTTCCGGACGCTTGAAGTCTTTCATCAATTCATCGGGCAGCAGCCGCGATTCGCCGCCATAGCACCCGGAAGTCATAATGCCTTTTGTGCCTATGAACAACGAGCCATTGTCGCCATCGCCCAGTTTTTGTTCTTCCGGCACTCCTTGCGGCCGCGGCGGCTTGATTTTTCCGTCATACCAATAGAGGGTGACCGGCCCCATGCCCGCGCGGGCCGGGAACGTATACTTGATAACCGATTTCCTCGGGGGCGTCTGCTTGGTCATGCCTTCCTGCTGCACAACTTCGACGGTATAACTCGGCGCTTCATACAACTTGAGCGACCAGAACGCGGGGTCCATGATGTGGCAGGCCATGTCGCCGATGGCGCCGCAGCCGAAATCCCACCAGCCCCGCCATTTGAACGGCGCATAGCCGGGGTTGTAGGGCCGCACAGGGGCAGGTCCCAGCCACAGATTCCAGTTTATCGTATCTGGCGGATCCTCGGCTTTCAGAGGCTTTTCGATGCCCTGGGGCCAAATGGGCCGGTCGGTCCAGACATGCGCTTCGGTTACCTCGCCAATCGTCCCGGCCCATAGCATCTCACACAGTTCGCGGACGCCGTCGCCGCAGTGGCCTTGATTACCCATCATCGTGGTCACACCGGTTTCCGCAGCGGTTTTCGCCATAAGGCGCGCTTCCGCGATGGTGTGCGTCATGGGTTTTTGCACACGCACGTGCTTGCCCATTTTCATGGCCATGTATGTGGCGGGTGCATGCACGTGATCCGGCGTCGAGACCGTCACCGCATCGATTTCCTTATCCATCTTCTCCAGCATTTTCCGAAAATCGAAAAAGCGTTTGGCGTTGCGGAACTTGTAGAAGGTTTCTTCCGCCTTCAGCCAGTCCACGTCGCACAGTGCAACGATGTTTTCTTCGCCGCAACCGTTGACGTCGCCGCCGCCCATGCCGCCGACGCCGATCCCGGCGATGTTCAGTTTTTCATTCGGCGACAATTTCCGCGGCACTACCCGCGCTGTGTTCGGCTTCGTCGCACAGCCGCCCGCCGCGATCACCACCGCGGTCGTCGTAGTCGCCGCCAGGAAAGCCCGCCGTGTCATTTTCGAATCACTCATGTTCAGTCCCTCTCCTGTGGTTTAAATACGGATGTTACAGGCACGATTTCGTGTATGACTAGACAGAATACTGCCTAAACAGCGCCCAAATCAATTTTCTTGTGTTTGAAACGGTGTATAATAAATGATAATAGAAGATGGAAATTCCTAAGCGTTACAGAATCACACCATGAAGAAACGACATGTATTCCAAGTGATTATCGAGCAAGATGAGGCGGGATACTATGTTGCGGAATGCCCGGCATTGCGTGCTTGCTATACGCAAGGAAGAACCTACGAGGAAGTCATTGCCAATATCGAGGATGTGATTGCACTCTGCCTGCGGACCAGGTAAATGAATACATTAGTGGAGAAAATTGATTAACGTGACGTACAAACGCGCACTTATTATCACCATTACTATTCAATATTTTCCCTGTATCCATCGTCCTTTTGAAGTAAAAGCCTATTTCGTACATGCCTGAAGTATTTTATGAAGCTGTGAAATAATGACTGGCAACGCTCGCTCAATAGTGCTCCAAACCACATCCATGTCAACATCGAAATAAGCATGAATAAGCCTGTTCCGCATGTCCGCCATTGTGCGCCAAGGGATTTCAGGATGTTCCTCGCGCAGTTCCGGGCTGATACGTGAGGCAGCTTCCCCTATGATTTCCAGATTGCGAACAAATAAATGCTGAAGAGGAGGATTTGATTCTACTTCTAGCCGCGAATGCTTGCCCGCATATTCTACTGCCTGAACCGCTGCCTCAAGCATATGGCGAATACGGTTTTTGTCCGAATCAAGCAGCATACTGGACCACGGCAGATTTAACGGCTTCTTCCCTAAAATACCGGCTGAGATCTTTTGCTGTCCGAATATCCGCTTTACGGCCTACAATCCTGGAGAGTTCACGTTCCATTTCAACTACGTCAAACAAGGTTGGAATGTTATCAGGGTCAAACTCAACAAGAACATCCACGTCGCTTTCCGGCCCAAAACGGTCTGTCAATACTGAGCCGAAAAGGGACAGTTTTAGAATGTGGCGCCGCTTGCAAAAATCCGAAATATCTTCTTGGTTTATCTGAATGGGCAGGTTCATTTTTCCATTTCCTTGTTTCAAGGCAGAAAAAGTATACCACAGGTTTGATCTGGTTATGGACTCTTTAGGACAAGGCCAGTTTACCCGATAAACAATCCTTCGAGGCGGATTTGCCAGCCATCATTTGTTTTATTGAGGTAATTGATGAGTCCGCTGTGCCGCCATTGCAGCATGCACATCCGGGGCTGGAAGAAGTGGCGCATGCCGATGCGCAGTTCCACGCGCGATTTGTGCACCATGCCTTCATACCCCTCCGCGATGTAATAGCCCAGGTCTTTGTATCCATGCTGGCGCGGTCCCAGCGGGCCGGTGACGCACCAGGTCATGACACCGTTCCGCTGATCCACGGCAACCGCCACGCCACAATGGGTGATGGGACACCCGCAGGACATGCCGAGGGGCCGTCCGATCAGGATATCGCCCACCTGCACGTCGAGTTCACGGGTCAGCATGGGATTATGCGGCAGGATGATTTCGCGGGGGCCGGGATCTTCGGGGAAATGCTCCAGGTAAAAGTCGAATTCCCGGCCCAGGCTGTCCGTAAAGGGCGCCGATACGCCAGGCATGGGCCGTCCGGTGGTGCAGGTGGTGCAAGCGGATGCCTGGCATGTCTGCAAGGTTTCCGCCGGGCGCCGCCCAATATTTTCGCGAGAAAGATGAATGCACCGTTGTGCCAGTTCCGGTTTCTCTTTCATGTGTTCCGCCATTTCCGAACACTTGCGAAATCCGCACAGCCCGCAATCCAATCCGGGCAGCTCAATGGCTGTTGTGTTATTCATGGTAAATCCTCCTGATCATTCGCCGCGGTAAAAATTCTGGTTATTCAAGGCGCGCACTACGCCAAAGTGAGATTGCCAGCCGATTTCTTTTTTGCCGACGCAAATGGTGCAGGTGCCCACCGGCGGGTTTCCCCGGAGCACTAGTTGTTCCGGAATATCGGGGGTGTTGAGAATGTGATCCACGAGGGGATCCATGCCGATGCCATAGAGCGCGTTTACCTCGCGCACCCGCACCCCCGGCGCCGCTTCGATGATGCGTGCGCGAAACACTTCCCGTTCGGCCTGCGAAACCAAGTCGATTTTAGTTACCACGGCAATGTCGGCCAGCGATAGCATTGGGCCCACTTTACGGGGCAGATTCATCCCGCTGGTGGCTTCCATCACCATCAGCCCGAGACCGCCGTCCACATAGGGGGCGCAGCGGAGACAAAGCCCGGCGGTTTCCACCAGCAACACGTCCGCATCGGCCTTCTGGGCCCATTGCAGCGCATCCCCCAGAATCAGAACACTGCAATGGTCGGGGCAAAGTTCGCCGGAGTAAATTTTTCGCGCGGGAATTTCAAACTCCCGTGCAAACACTTCATCTTCGTCGGCAAACTGGACGTCAATTTTCAGGAAGGCCGGGTGAAGGCCGTTATTGATAAGTCTCCGCGTCAGGTGGCGAAGCACGCTGGTCTTCCCGGTAGTGGCCGGGCCCGCACAGATGGCCAATTTCATGCCTTTGCCTCCATCGCCGTGAAAGCTGCGTGTTCGCGGACGTCTTCCATCGTCATGCGTCCGCCCATGCGAATACGCTCCCGCAGTTTGGTCAGGGTGTCATCAATCCGGGTTACCGCTCCCGCAAACAGCCGCTCGGCGGCATCCGTCTCGATAAACTGCGTGACGCACCCATTCTGCATCACTATCCGGGCATCGGAAAGCAACGCAATCCGCGGATCGTGGGTCACAAACACAAAGATTTTTTTATATTGCCGCAACAATTCCAAAGCGCGCGTACGATGAATGCCCGCGTTTTCCACCTCGTCCAGCAGCACAATGGGGGTGTTGCAAATGATGGTCGCATCCGCAATCAAAAGCGCACGGGTCTGCCCCCCGGATAACTCTGTCATTCGGATCGACGCGATGACGGGTTCGCCGGTCAACTGATTCGCAAAATCCAGCGTCTTCTCCATCAGCGACGACACCATGCCGCCATCATTGGTGCGAATCCCCGCATGGGTCCGTAAAAATTCGCCCACCGGCAAATCGGACAGGAAGTTGGTGTGCTGCGTTATCAACGCTATGGGATTTAACGACGGATCCTCTCTATATTGCGCGGGGGGGGTCTTCCCATCTATCAAAATCCGGCGCCCGGTCGGGGTATCGCCATTGGCAAATAACTCAATATCGTTGATAAACGTGGTTTTGCCCGACCCTGTCGGGCCCACAATACTGATCACCTGACCCATGGAAAGATCGATTCGCGCCACCGGTTCCGGCGTGGAATCTTTTCCGTGTCCGCCGAGGATTGTAATCTGTTGTATCATGATATATGCTCCTTTGGTTGTCTCTATAACTTATTATATCATAAAACTCTGGAATGTCAATAAAAAAATTTTGCTGGCTTATAACACGTCGGCAATGGTGGTATTTTCTAGTTTGGTGGAGACGTAATCCCGGATATCTTTAAACACCGCAATCAGTTTTGTTTCTTTTTCCACAGGGGTGGATTCGTAGAAGTAGGTGCTGACGGATTCCGTGGGGGCCAATGCGCCGTCAAAGAGCCGAACGATTTCAGCTAACATAATCGTGTCCGGCGTTTTAGAGAGCCGATAGCCGCCGTGCTGGCCTTTTTGGCTATAAACATACCGCGCATTTTTTAATGTCAATAAGATTTGTTGAAGAAATTTCTGCGGGATGGCCTGTTCTTGAGCGATCGTTTCCCCATTGATATATTCCCCTGGTTTATGCCGTGCCAGGCAAATCAGGGCCAATAGGGCGTATTCACTTCTAGTCGTCAATTTCATAATAGACAATATTCCAAAAAGTTTGCTAATTGAGAATATCAGATTCCTTTACCAGTTGCAACTGCAAATTTTGCACGTGACCTTTGAGATGGGAAATTTCAAAAATTACTTGAAAATGCCTTCCCCGCCGTGGTATTATTTTTTAAAATTTCGTAATAACGCTATGCTAACGGGAGAAGAATCATGCATCGCACAACAACAAAAGGGTTCACGCTCATTGAATTGCTGGTTGTCATTGCCATTATTGGAATTTTAGCTGCAATCCTGTTGCCTGCGCTGGCCCGCGCGCGGGAGGCGGCGCGGCGCTCATCGTGTCAGAACAATCTTAAGGAATTCTCATTAATATTCAAGATGTATTCGAATGAGAGCCGCGGGGAGATGTTTCCGCCCTGTGCGCCTTTCGGGAATCCGTTTATGAACGGCATGACGCTCTTTAGCGCGCCCAGCGCTGCGGCGGTGTATCCGGAATATCTATCGGATTTGAACATATCAAAATGCCCTTCGGATACCGGTGTGGACGCGGGCGGGACCTATGTTGCCGCGCGCCTTCCGAATGACGGTGATTTTGAGAGTTGGGTGCAATCTGCACGGGATGCAGGAGACAAGGATTCGGAGAATTATTTCCTTAGCGCGCAATTGGGCCGGTCCTATATGTATAAAGGATTCGCCTCGACCTGTATTGAAGAATATTATGGGATCTGGGGCGCGATGGGAGCGCAGCCGTTTGATCGCGTGATAAATGTAATCAACATCCAGCCGGTAGTGCGGGTGAAAGACTTTTCCGATGACCTCGGCATGGACGCGGGCAGTTGGCCCTCCATGGTGGATCAAACGATTGCAAAAGGCACGGCGGGCGGCGATAAAGTGCTGCGGTTGCGTGAAGGTATTGAGCGGTTCTTTATAACCGACATAAATAATCCGGCGGCCAGCGCCCATGCACAAAGCACCATCGCGGTACAATGGGACACCTTTGGCAGTTTTGGAGATTCAGCCGCGACGGCGGGAGGAACCGTCTTCAATCATGTTCCTGGCGGATGCAATGTGTTGTACATGGATGGCCATGCCGCGTTCATCCGGTATCCAGGAGAGTATCCGGTTGTCAATGATTCCGGAATGTTACTGGAAAACAGCCACTTCGGTTTATATTGATACTTCCCCAATCCGAGCAGCGGACTAGAGTGGAGATGATGGATGGGTGCATATGTAAAAATGGCGGCCACGCTGTTGTTGGTGTTCTTGCCCGTGTTCGGAATGTCATGTGGGCGCCCCCATCCGGAAATTACCGCCGGCACGTCGCTGGTTCAGGAATTGGCCAATGATCTGTTGCGGACAAAGGTTCCTGCGCGAACCCTGCTGCCGCCGGACATGTGCCCTGGGCATTACGATATGCGCCCTGGCGACATTGAGGCAGTTGCTCAGTGCCGGCTGTTGTTGATCCAGCCCTGGCAGAAGGGCATGCCGAATATCACGGGAGCCATAAAGGCCGCTGGCATATCGGAGGAGCGGGTGCGGGTGGTGCCCGTGGATGGAAACTGGATGGTTCCGGAAAAACGTGCGGAAGCGGCGCGCGCCATTGGGGCTATGCTTGCGGAAGAATTCCCCGATCAGAAAGACATTATTCTGGCGCGTGCGGAAGCGTTGGCGGCACAGACGCTTGCGGCAGGGACAGCGGTTCAGGGACGGCTGGCCTCAGTGCGGTCCTCCTCAATTTCTGTTCTTTGCAATGAACAACAGGCGCCCTTTGTTCAGTGGGCGGGGTTTCACGTGGTGAAAACCTTTGGCCGTCCGGAGGGTTTGAGCGTGGCGCTCGTGGAGGAGTTGACGCGCCTCGCGAAGGAAGACGGCGTGGCGCTCGTGATTGACAATATGCAGAGCGGAAGCACTAAAATGGGCGAAAGTCTGGCGCGTACAACAGCAACGGTGCACGTGCTTCTGTCCAATTTTCCCGGCTCGGAACCCGGCACGGAGAGATGGGAAGGCATGATGAATAAAAACGTGGACACGCTCCTGGCCGGGGTGGAAGCGTGGCGAAAAGCGCATGGGTGAACCGTTGGTGGATATCCATGGGGCGTCGGTGGCGCGGCATGGCCCGCTCGTGCTGCGGGACATCACATTGCATGTTCACCGGGGCGAGTTCGTAGGGATAATTGGTCCTAACGGGGCGGGGAAAACCACCTTGCTCATGATGATCAATGCTCTGCTTGCACCCGCACACGGCCAGGTGGACATTCTTGGGGTACGGCTGCCGACATGGCGCGGCTACCGGATCCGCCGCCGCATTGGCTATGTCGCCCAGGTGGAAAGTGTCGATCCCCGGCTCCCCATGACGGTGAGAGAAACGGTGCAGCTTGGTGCGGCGGGGCGGCTTGGTTGGTTTCACCGGCTGGGAAGAGAAGAGGCGCGGAAGGCGGACGAGGCCCTGAACCAAACGGGGTTGACCCGGCTTGCCCAACGGCCTATCGGGCAACTATCGGGAGGAGAATACCAGCGCACGGCCATTGCGCGCGCTTTGGTGCAATCGCCGGAATTGTTTCTGTTTGACGAGCCCACGGCCTCGGTGGATCCGCGTGCGCAGCGGGATATTTTGCACATCATCCAGGAAATGCATCTGGATCGGGGCGCGACCGCCCTTTACGTCACGCACGATCTGCATACGCTGCCGGAACGCTGCACCCGCCTTGTGCTGATGAAGGAAGGGCGCGTCTGGCGGGACGGCCCGAAAGAAGAAATGCTCGCCCCGGCCTTGCTCCGGGAATTGTATGAACGTGCAGGAGGAGGGAGTTCCAATGGCGGACCGGGAGAGCCTTGAATGATGCCACAGTATCTGATCAATGCAATTCTGGCGGGCCTCTTCGCGGGAGTGTCATGCTCGCTGGCGGGGGCGTTTGTGGTTACGATGCATTTATCGTTTCTGGGTGTGTGTATCGCGCATGCGGCGTTCGCGGGCGCATTGATGGGGGTGTGGCTCGGTTTTGATCCGCTCTTAGGCGCATTATTCTTCAGCTTGGGCGCTTCGGCACTGGTGGGTCCGCTGGCGGATCGAGGCGAGTTAAGCCCCGACGCCTCGATAGGCATTGTGTTTTCGTTTATGATTGGTTTGGCCTTTTTATTCCTGGGTTTGACGCCCGGCTCCCGCACCGAAGCGCTCTCGCTGTTTTGGGGAAGCATTCTGACAATCTCCCCACAGGATTTGCTCTTTCTGGGCATGGTGGCGGTGGCGGTGACGCTGGGGATCCTTGTTTTCAATAAGGAAATTCATGCCACGGCCTGCCACCGGAATGTCGCGGCGGCCATAGGCATTCCCGCCACCCTCGTTTTCTATGCCATGCTCTTCGCCACCGGGGCAACCATTGCCGTGAGCCTGCGGAGCATCGGCGGCCTGCTTATTTACAGCCTGGTGGTAAATCCGGCGGCCTCCGCATTGCAGTTGACATACCGATTCAACCTAATGCTCCTGTTATCCGTCCTTTTTGGCGTGGGTGCATGCTGGATCGGCCTCGCCGCCTCCTACTGCTGGGACCTTCCGGCAGGGGCCGCCATCGTTCTCAGTTCCTCCGTGCTTTTTGCCGTTTGCACCGTGATGTCCCCTAAACGGAGGGCTCAACAATGACCGCTTCCGTTTTTAAGGACATGACACAAAAGATACGCACTTTTTTTGACAATCTCGCCGCAGAGTGGGACCAATCCACCTGTCCACAGCATTCGGAACGCTTGAAAACCCTGGTTCACCGTTTGAATATCCCCCTACAGGCAAAAATTCTTGATGTGGGCAGCGGCACCGGCGTGCTGTTGCCGTTGTTGGCGCCCCCCGAACAATACCAACGCTGGGTGGTGGCTATCGATCTTGCTTTTCTAATGATGCGCGCGGCGCGGCGCCGCACGGATTGCGCCCAGAGGCGCGTTTTGTGCGTTCAAACCGATGTGCTCACGCCTCCTTTTCGTCCTGAAACCTTTGATTGGGTTATTTGCAACAGTGTGTTTCCCCACTTCCTCGATCAACAAGCCTGTTTGCATCAACTTGCCTGGGTATTGCGTCCGGGCGGGGCCTTTGTAGTGTGCCACACGCAAAGCCGCGAAGCCATTAATGAATTTCATCGCTCGAAAGGCGGACTTATCGGCGGACACGAGCTTCCGGATATGAAGGATATGGAATTACTGTTTCACCGTGCAGGGCTCCATGTCCAGATACATGAAAACACTCCGGAATATTATCTGATAACAGCGCGGAAACAAACCGGATAAACAATTTTCTAAAATATCCGGGAACGCGGTTTCAGGCAAATAGATTTCCTTTTTGGACTGCGCCAAGGGCTCACCCCGTACTGCCCTTCCCTCCCAACGGAACAACCTGACACCCGATCTACAGAAAATATCTTGTCAACATCGGAGGGTGATTTGCGTCATAATGGGCAAAGGAGTGTTAAGAAAATGCATATACCTCTATGGACACGATCTGACGCGAAGGTGGTCCGCCGGGTGCTCGCTGGTCGGCGGAATGATTTTGGCGTGTTGGTGCGGCGGTATTTGCCCACAGTGCTGGCGGTGGCTCACGGCCATCTTGGAAATCGGGCGGATGCGGAGGATGTGGCGCAGGAAAGTTTCCTGGCGGCCTATCAGCGGCTGAATACCTTGCGGGAGCCGCATAAGTTTCCGTCGTGGTTGTTGGCCATCGCTCGGAACACGGCCGTAAGCTGGCAGCGGCATCAGAAAAACGAAGTGCCTTTGGATGAGGGGATTCTTTCATTGTCTTTACCGCAGGAGCAGCCTGCACTGGAGCGCCGTGAAATGCAGGAACTATTGCATAAAACGTTGATGGAACTGGAGCCGGACACGCGGGAAATCCTCATGCTCCATTATTATGCCGGACATTCGTTGCGCGAGATTGCGGCCATGCAGGGCATCACGCGCCTGGCGGCGGCGAAACGTCTGCAACGGGCGCGGGAATCATTGGGCGCAGCGTTTTTAAAACAAATTCCGGAAGCGCCTGCACGGCAAGTCTTAAAGAAACATGCGAAGAAGATTACGGCGGCGGCATTGGCGGCGGGCACGGTCTGGAAAGCCGCTCCGGCGCATGGCATGGTGGCGGGGCTGGTTATCGGCGCGGCGAAACTTACCGCGGGAGCGTCCATTACTCTTTTGCTGTTAGGCGGCGCTTTTATCAGTGCGCCGTCGCTGTTGGGCTGGGAGCCCAACTTCTCCGAGGCGGCTCAAGCAGAAGCCCAGCCCGCCGCGGCGCCGCTTGCCCTTCCTGAATCCTCTGCAACGGCTATTGAAGAACCGGTAGAAGCAGCCGTTCCGGAGGAAAGCGGACATTACTCAATCAGCAACGTGCTCGTGACACCTTTTGATCAAGTGATTGGCAATGCGCGTGTAGTGGCGGAACGTGTTACGTGGAAACCGGAAGAATTGCCGCCCGCCAAAACAGAGAAATGGGTCGTTGCGGCCAATGAAAACGGAATTTTTACCTTTGAGGATTTGCCCTCCGGCGCGTATTCCATCACGGCGCAAACCAGACTTCTGGGCGGCGCGCACGATTTCCTGATCACAAAAGAGGGCAAGGTTCGCGGACCACGGAACGTTAAAATGTATCCGTTTTTGCGGTCCTATGGGGTGGTGCAGGATGGCACTGGGAATCCGGTTGCGGGAGCCGTGCTGTATCCTGTTTCTCATGAATTGTTCCCTGAACAGGAATTTGACCACGTGACCGTGGCGGGCATCCGGGCATGCACGGACGCCGAGGGCCGGTTCCGTTTCGAGGGGATTATCCCCGGTGCGTGGAAGATTTTTGTTGTTGCACCCGGCCATGTGCCCTTTTACACGGACTACATACCGTTTTACGGACTCCGCACGACAATTGTGATTGAGAAGCCAGGCAGCATGATACTCCGGGTAGCCGATACCTCCGGCAAGGTTATTGCGGGAGTAAAAGGTCAGATTGTTTCAGGAAAGAGTGTGTCCACCTATGATAATTATCAGCCGAAGCACCGGGTGCAACAATCGTTTGTTTCCGGGGAAGACGGGGTATTCCGCATCGATCCCATTGCGAGCGGCGAGTATGCATTTTCCATCGAAGATGCAATGTTAACTCTGGCAAATCTGAATCAATCGGTGCGCGTGAAACCCGGAGCGGAGGCACAGGTTGACCTGATCGTCACGCAAGGGGCAATGATCCTTGGCCGGGTGATCAACAGTGCATCGGGGGAAGGAATAGCCGGGATCCCGGTACATGCCTATCTCCGTCAGAGGAACGTGCTGGTACAGCGCGAGGTACTAACTGGTCCTGACGGCGCCTATGCGCTTACAGGGCTGCCAGGCGGAGAATATGAAGTGATGGCAAGGAAGGCGCCCAAAGGTGATTTCATGCATAAGCGGTTGACCGTCTTGGTAAAGGCGGGAGAAACCGTTGATCATCAGGATTTCACTGTTGAGCCCCTGGCGGCACTTGCCGGACGGGTAGTCAATGCCGATGGATCACCCGCCGCGGCAGAAGTGACGCTCCGTGGGGGGCAGTACGCGGAAACGCAATCCGGTGTGGACGGCTCCTTTTCGTTTCCGGTGAAGCTGGAAGGCAGTGTGACGATAAGCGCTTCGACTAGTTCTATGAAGAGCTTGCCGGTAAAGGTTGACCTGAGTGCGGAACAGACCCAGGAACTCGTGTTGGAACTTACAGTAGTTGCCAGCGGGGGGATCGAAGGCTTCGTTTATGAAGAGGACGGGAAACCCGCTTATGGAGTCATCGTCAGTGAACAGTACCTCAATTCAGGACAGCATTGGAGCGAATCATCCGAAGAGACCACACCGGACGGGCGGTTCCTGCTGACTGGGCTGTCTGCGGGGGAATACCAATTGCACGCCAGACGGCGCGGTGGGTACGGAGCATCGTATATACCGGTTACGGTGGCGGTGGCGGACGGCGCCATCACGCGGAATGTTGAAATTCGGCCTGAGCCTGCGGGTGATCTGAGTATCGAAGGCACTGTGTATTATCCAAGCGGGCTGCGGTGTCCGTTTGCGGTACTGTCATTGGGTGAAACACAAGGCACTGCCACGGGGCCGTTAGGCAATTTTACTTTCAACAATCTCCGGGAAGGGTCGTATACGGTCTTTGCGATGTCGCCAGGATACTCGCCCGCCATAGTGAGCGGCGTGGCCGCCGGCACGCGCGATCTGCAAGTTGTCCTTGAATCGTATTGCCAGTTGAGCGGCACGGTTCTTGATGCGGTGACCCGTCAACCCGTGCAGGAATTCCAGGTGGCGTACACGGGGATGATAAATGTAAGTTTCCAGCATGAAGTTCTGCGTAACAATGAAGGCAGCTTTTCCGATCCGAAGGGAAAGTTCCACTTCGATAAAGTTCCTGCCTTGCCCCTGGTGCTGCATGTCAGGGCGGCAGGCTATGCCCCATGGCAGCAAGCGCTTGACGATGCCGAAGGCGGAGAGGAAATCACCGTAGCGGTTGAATTAAGTCCTGCGGTGCGCGTCACGGGTACGGTCCGAAACGAAGCGGGCGAACCGGTCCCGTTCGCCAGGATCAGGGTGCCGGATACTCCCCAGCAACTCGCAACCGAGTCGGATACTGCCGGTAATTTCACCCTGGAGGAGTTGTCCGCCGGACGGGAAACAACGCTGATTGTTTCTTCCGACGCCTATGCCTCCGTGTGCGTTACGGTTATCCCCGGAAGCACCGGACCGCTTGATATCGTGATGCAGCAAGGAGGCTCCGTGCGGGTGCGCGCTCTTCTGAATGGCCGGCCGAGCCCGAAATTCTTCGTGAAGGTCGAGGGGGCGGATGCTTTGCCCAAGTTGGCGCTGGAACCGTCCGAAGAGGCCGTTATTCATGGCGTTGCGGCAGGAGACGTGGAAGTGACTGTTCAAGTGCAAAATGGCGACACTATTGCGCAACAGACGGTAGCCGCAACAGTAATAAGGGGTCAAGAAACATGTGTTGACGTGGATATACAGACAAATACCGAGACGGTATCTGGGGGAGAATCCTGAGCAATTCTTAAACAAAGCGCGCAAACAATAAAAATTTCCCTTACTCAATGGTGGCGGGTTACATGACAGCAGGGCCCGCCACCGTTCCTTTTAGTATCCCCCAGTTGAATAATGAGGAGGCGTTGGTGGTAAATAAGCAGGAGAGCGCTGGAATAGTTTTTATAAGGAAAGGGTACATGCGATGCCATATATTGACAGGCCCAGTGCGAGCAAGGCGTATCTTGCTACAGTGCTTGGTATTTTACTGCTTTGCCTGCTTCCTGCAGCGCTGATGCTGGCGGCGGGTCCAACGTGGATGATGTATATCGTGTTGCCGCTGTATTCGCTGGTGATGCTGGCGCTTCTGCTCATGTTGATTCAGGCAGCCTTTATGACCGAATACCGCATCGAGGAGGACGCCGTCTACCTGCGGTGCGGCTGGCTGTGGAAAAAGCGCGTCCCCTTTAGCGAGATCCGGTCCGTGATGCCCGTCAAGAGAATTAGCCGCGTGCTCGGGTGGAATCCCGGCGCGCTGGGATACTGCAATCGTTACACCAACGGCCTGTTGTTGATCACAAAGACAGTGGCGATTTCCATAAGCCCGGGTGACGTGGAGGCGTTTCGCGCCGTGTTGCCTTCCTTCCCTGAGTCCAACGGGATCCCTTCGGAACTGATAAAGGAACCCCTGTGGACCAAACGGTTCATAGCGTTGGTGTTCGCCGCTCAGGGCATATTAATCATAGCGCTGGCGATCCCGATGATCACCGGGATAGTGCCGCCCAACAGCGGTTATGGCGTGCGCACCACGGCCACAATGTCCAACCCGGATATCTGGTATCCCGCAAACCGCTTCGGCGGAGGATGTCTCGCGGCTGCGGGCATAGTGACGCTGCTGGTGAGTTTGGTAATGCTGGCCTATGCCCGGAAACTGAATACATGGGTCGTTACGTTGATTTGCTTCGGTTCGTTTCTGCTGTGCATCTTCGGAACCTTGGCCGGTACGCTATACTATACCGATAGGCTGGAAAACGGCCCCTTTGTCACGGATCCCGACATGATCGGACATTGGACGTGTGTGGATTACGTCCCCACTGTAGACGCCTTCCAGCCCGGTAAAAAACTTGCTGAAGGCGATTTGTTCCTGAAAGAACTCACCTTCAAGGCGAACGGAACGACCTCCGGCGTGTGGCGGTGGTCCAAAGGGGTCTACTGGCATCCGGATGAACTGCGCAAAGACCCTTACGAAATCCGGACCGTAAACGGAACCAAGTTCCTCTTCCTTAAATGGGTCAACGGCGACGTGCTCTATCGCGGCCAACCCGCCTATTATTACGTCTTCACCCAGTAGACAACGCCTCTATGTTTTCGTTTGTCAGTGCGAGGATTGCCCGGCGCAGGTGGAAACGAAGTTTCATTGTTCGGGAGGGCGTTATTTTTTCCGATCTGCGAGAAGCAGTGCCATCCCCGAAAAAAGAGCAAGCAGCATATCGCCGTAAGACAACCCGGTGATCCCGTTGGGCGCGTTTTTGTCTCCGGCGCATCCACATGTTTTTTCTCCTTCTCCTTCGCCCTCTCCTTCTTCCTGGCCTTCGCCTTCCTCACCATTTTCCGGGTTCAAGGGCGTCACCACCGAGACCAATTGCCCCGCCAGTGCTGTTACATTCTGTCCATTGTCTTCGTAGTCCTGTGCCGTGGCCAGTAGGGCGTAGGTTCCGGCGGGAATCGCCGGGAAGGAATATATGCCCCCCACGTTTTCCGTAATCGGTCCGTAGGTTCCCGCCTGCACGGCGGCGTTCTCAATCGGCTCCCGTGTACGGGCGTCCCACACGGTACAGAACAGGGAGGCCGCCAGGATGCCGCTTCCCGTGGCCAGGAACGGCTCGTAATCTCCAGGGCCATCGAGCCGCTCTGCAATTTCGTCAGGATCATTGGTGCCCCAGTCATTTTGCTCCATTTTAACGGTTTCGCCGCGCTCATTGACCACGGCCGGCCCTTCAATGGTAATGGAAAACGTATTGCACCCCACGGTGGGATCAGACTCATCGCCCAATGATCCGGAGGGAGCTTTTCCAGAGGCGCGCAGAATAATTGCGGGGCCGGCCAAGTCCTGGAACAGATTCCGGCGGATGGCGGGAATAGCCCCGGCAATATCAATACCCGCCGCAAGCGTGGAGAAGGTGCATTTTTCAATCACCGAATTGGCCGAATTGTTTCCCTCCACAAGAATGCCCGTTTCGGTGCGGCTTCCCCCGCCGGCAAATGTCACATGCGCCAGATGCATGGCCGCGGTGTTCAAGTCCAGCAGCACCGCAGTCCCTGTATCGGCGTTGATAGTGAGATGCTCGATGGTGCTGTTATTCGCGCCGGTGATCATTCCGGTTATTTGCGCCTCAGCGCCTTCCGCGCCCGCCAGCGAGATCCAGGGTTTAAGGGTCACATTCTCGGCATAATTTCCGGAGAACAACATGATTCTGACCCTGGCCATGGCCGTGGCGTTTGTCTGACGAAGGGCATGGCCGACCGTGGCCCAAGGCTTGGCTTGGGTGCCGTATCCAGGGGCATCCACACCGTCCGGTCCGACATAAAACAGGCCGCCAGAAGCCGGGCTGGCAGGATTTTCCGGGAGCGTCCCGCGCAGATATTCTTCAAGATTAGTCAGGCCGTCCTGGTCGAGATCCCCGTCCGCATCATTGGCCGTGGGATCAAGCCCATGATTTGCCTCAAAAGGATCGGGCATGCCGTCGCCGTCCGTGTCTATCAGGGAATCGCTGGTACAGAGGCAATCTTCAACGCACTCGGTAAGCCCGTCGCCATCATTATCTGTATTCGGTTGTCCGGCGCATGCGGGCGTGCAGGTTTCGATGTCGCCGCAGGTTTCGCCTTCCCCCTCGGCGGTAATCACTATCGGGGCGCTGAATTCCGAGGTGTTGCCTTCGATGCTGGTAACCGTAGCGGTCAGGTTTTCACCGATATGGAAACCCAGGTTAATTGCGATCGAAAACGCGCCACCAGCGTCCGATGTCGAACTGCCAATCAGTGCACTGCCTTCATCTCCCATATCGGCGAAAAATTCCAGCATGGAATTGGGGACGGTGGCGCCGCGGACAGGATATAAACCGGTGATGACAGGCGGGGTAATTCCCCCATTGGCCCCGTTGTCAAGCACAATTCCTTTCCACGTGTTTAGCTTGATCTCATTGCGCTGAATCCGGTTTCCTGCCGTGGTTGCCCCCGACACCCATACGCCATCTTCTCCGCTGTGCGCAATGACATTGCCAAATGTTTCAACCAAAGGACCGCCAATCCAGTTATTGGAAGCGCCTCCCATAATGAGCACACCCTTCCGGGTGTTAGGAATGCCAAACGCGCCGGAAGGATCATAACCGATAAGATTGCCTTGCACTTGGTTATTCGCGGTGCCGTCATCCATGATCGAGATGCCGCACCCGTTGTTTCCGGAAATGGTGTTGCCCAATTCCGCCGCGCTGCCGCCGATGTAATTCGTATTGGCGCCCGACCGGATAGATATGCCATCCGATTGGTTGGGAAGAGCCGCCGTGCCTGCCGCGTTTGTGCCGATGTAATTGCCCATCACAAAGTTGTTAATGGTGCCGGTATCTTGAATAAGCACTCCGACGCCGCAATTGCCGGAAATAACATTCCGCGAAATGTCATCGCCACTGCCAATGATGTTCTGAAACGCACCGGAACGGATCACAATGCCATGCGCCTCGGCGGGCGGCGTTACATTGCAGGGGCCCGGTGCGTTCCCGGCGGCATTGGCGCCGATATAGTTTCCCAGGATCGAATTGCTGTGGGTGTCCGTCTGCTTTGGGGCGAGTTCTACATCTTCAATCAGGATGCCCGCATAGGTATTGCCTGAAATCACATTACGGGCGCCGGTAACGGTTCCGCCGATTAAATTTGTGGAGGCGCCGCAACAGATGGTCACCCCCACCCGGTTGCCCAAGCCGGGCTCATTCGCCGCATTTGTCCCGATAAAACATCCTTCGACGGTGTTGTAGGCAGCTTGCGGGCCGGAAAGGAAGATGGCGGCGTCGGGACTATTAATAATAGTCAATCCCTGAATTACATTAAGTTGAGAGACGATGTTTATGCACGGTGTGGCAGCTCCCAGAGCCGAGCCGTCCAGGGTTATTTGTCCATCACCGCGAATAAAAATGCGTCCAGACATGTCCGCAAGTGCGGGCAATTGTCCGATCAAGGGTATAGTTCCGACAACATTACTTTGGAACAAGATATCTTCCGAGCCAGTGGTGTTATTGGCGGCGATCAGGGCTTCACGCAGGGAGATCGAGCCATCCGGACCGGGAGCAGCCTTCAAATTTGCCGCCGACGAGGTGTTGCCGTCCACCGTTTCGGTGAGATTGGACACCACCAAATCCGTACTTTGCTTGCTCACTTGTTCCGCGGAAGCCGACGCCATGTTCAGCAGAAGCATCCCCAGAAGTAAAACGCCCCCTATAGATCTAACTTCGGGCGGGGTTTTCATAGCCGGTCTCCTGAAATTTCGAACTCTGACGCGAAAGAACTACTATATGGTTTCTATTCTTCGATTATATGCCTCTTCTGAAATCTGCACAAACACATTAAGGAACGATATTTTGAAACCCGCAAATTTGCCGTACGCCCATGATGCCGTCCAGGAAAGATGGGGTTTTTAAAACTATTTGTGTGTTGTGTGCAATTCCCCTCCCCCACATGCGGGGGGATAAAGGGGGGAGGGAGGTTTACAAGGACTACTGTTTAATAACCAACCATTTTTTGAGCTATTATTGCATCCATACACGAAATTGCAAACAGGAGGAGTCTCCATGCAGCATCCGTTTGAAAAGTGTAGTGCGCAGCGGGCGCGGCGGTGGTTTTTGCGGCTTCTGGCGGGCACGGCCGTTCTGATGGCACTTCTCACGGTTGTCGGGATGCCGTTGGGGAAAATTCACACTGCCAGCGGCGGCCGCTGCGACATTGTTTCGTATGAAATCGCGGGGACGGTGGATCGTTCGGGCGCGATTGTCACGGCCTGGAAAGAAAACGGGGTACTGCCCTATGCCAAATGGAATACCTGGCTGGATTACCTGTTCCTGATTTGTTACCCAAATGCGGTAGCGTTGGGCCTGATTATCCTGATTGCCCGCCCGATGTCCGGCTTTTGGCAAGGTCTGGGCCGTATACTCGCCTGGGCGCAATGGCTGGTGCTGGCCAGTGACGCCCTGGAAAATGCCGCCCTGCTCCATATCCTGTATCGGGGCGTCTCGGTTCCGTGGCCGCAGTTGGCGCTGATCTGTGCATCGGTCAAGTTCACCCTTTTGGCAGGAGGACTTTTAGGCCTCCTGATCTTATTTTTGCTGGCGCGCCGAAGCCGCGGCTGAGCGAAAAGTTGCCGGTGGGGGCGTTTATTTGGTATGATGGCGTGCTCAACCAAGCCTTTCCATAGTTGAAAGGCCGTATACCCATGCAAAGGAGGTGAAAGTCAGTTGAGAACATACGAAGCGCTGTACATCGTGTCGCCGGAAGTCGACGACGATGGCATCCAGACGATAGTCACGGACGTTGAATCGCTTGTAACCAAGCATGGCGGGACTATTGTGCGCTCGGAAAACTGGGGCCGGCGGAAAATGGCCTATATCGTGAAAAAGCACACGGAAGGCAACTACGTGCTGCTGCGGTTCACGGCCAATCCGGATTTTATCGCCCGTATGGAAGGCTATTTCAAGCTTTCCGAGGCGATCATCCGTTATCTCGTGGTCTATTTTGACGAGCACACCCTGCAATTGGAAGCGGAGCAGCAACGCCGCCGTGAGGAAGAAATCCGTGCGGGTGCGTTGTCGCGCCACCGCAGCGATGAAGACGATGACGAGGATGACCCCATCCCGATTGCCGTGGGACGCCGTTCGCGCCGCGATTTGGATGAGGAAGAAGACGAAGAAGACTATAACGAGTAACGGGAAAGGGGAAAACGTATGAGTGACCTCCGCGTACCTGATTTAAACCATGTGTTTATTGCAGGCCGGCTGACCCGCGATCCGGAGCTGAAATATACCAGTTCCGGGCGCGCCTATTGCCGGTTCAGCATCGCCAACACCCGCTATTTCAAGTCCAAGGAAGGCGAACGGCGGGAAGACACCACGTATGTAAACGCCTCGGTTTGGGACAAACAGGCGGAGTGGATGGGCGAACGGTTGCGAAAAGGACGTCCGGTGCTTGTCGAAGGAAGGCTGAGCAGCTATGAGTTCGACGATAAAAACACCGGGCAAAAAGTGACCCGTCTTGAGATCCATGCCCAGCGGGTGACCCCTCTGGACTGGGAGGACGACCGCGGTTCCCGATCCACCGCACCCGCGGAAGGACGGCCCGCGCCGGAGCCCCGGCCCATTGAAGAGCCGCCGCCGGAGGACGATATCCCGTTTTAACCCCTTTGGACCATAGAAGAAGCTCCAGGCCTCTTTTATTAAGGAACTAACAACAAATGGCGAAGATTTCGGCGAAAGCCAAAGCAAAAGTCCGCTTAAAGCGGTCTAAACGCAGAAAGAAGAAGAAGCCACTGCGCACGAAGGTCTGCCGATTGACGGTCGACCGGGTCGTGTACATTGACTATAAAGACGTGGCCATGCTCAAGCATTATGTCACGGAGCGTGGCAAGATTATTCCCCGGCGAATTACGGGAGCGAGTGCCCGGCATCAGCGGATGCTGACCCGCGCCATCAAGCTGGCGCGGCAGATTGCCCTGCTGCCGTATGTGTCGGACTGACCGGGAATCCGGGATCGGTTGACGGCCATGTGGGCGTATGGTGTTGTATTCACAGGGATGTTTATCGTGGCCAGCGGCTTTGCCGCTACCGGGCTTCACCCGCTGGCCATGGTGTTATTCCCCATCCCCGTGGCGCTCTATGAAGCGCTCGGGATGCGTGGACGCAGCCGCGGTTTGGCAGCTTGCGCCATGGCGGCCGCGCTGTGGACAACGCTGGCCGTGCCCGTGGTGGTGGTGTATGGCTTGTCCGCCGGGCTGGGCTTGGTCATCGGAGCGGCCTCCCGGAGGCACTGGTCCTTCGGGCGGTGTGTAGCCGTGGTGACGCTGGCCTCGTTTCCCCTGATGGCGGCGGGCATAGTGGCTAACTGGAAAGAAGCGCGGCACGAGTTTACGATCTGGATGAGCGCCCGGATTGCGGAGTTGCAGGCGGCGTCCAAGGCCACGGGCGAAAGCGAACTCCAGTCTGTCTACATAGAGATGTGCCGGTGGCTGGATTTGAATTGGCCTTACGTGGTCCTGGGCATAGTCTTTGGATGCATGCTGCTGGGCGCACTGGTTACGGTGGCGGTGGTGACAGGGCGGCTGCGCCGGCTGGGCGCGGACACCTTGAGCGGTTTTTTCCGGGAGATGCGCACGCCGGAATGGCTGGTGTGGCTGGCCATTCTTGTGGCGTTATTATGGTTTTTGGATCGGCGCTGGCCGAACGACGCGTTGCGCATAGTGACATGGAACAGCGCGATCGGATTGGCTGTTGTATATTTGGTGAACGGGTTTTCGATTTTGGTATACGCGGTGTATGCGTTTAAACTGAACCCGTTCCTGTTTTACATGATTATTTTCGGGTTGTTTTATCTGGGCTTGCAGCCGATGCTGTGCGCCATCGGATTTTTCGACACGTGGTGGGATTTCCGCATGCGGTTCGCCCGCGCGGCGCAGGCCCGGCTCAACCGGCCGCCCGAGGATAATGAAACTTGAGTAACAAGGAGCAGGAGTGCCATGAAGGTTATCTTGTGTGAAGACGTCGAGAATCTGGGCTCGATGGGCGCCACGGTGAAAGTGGCCGACGGCTATGCGCGCAATTATCTGATTCCGCGCAAGCTGGCGGTGGGCGCGGATTCCGCCACCGCCAAGCAGATCGAACACGAACTGGCGATCATCAAGCGGCGCGAAGAAAAACGCCGCGCCGAACTCGCCAAATTCGCCAAGCAAATTGACGGCGTGACGACGGAATTCCAGATGCGCGCGGGCGAAGAGGACAAACTCTTCGGCTCCGTCACCAACGCCATGATCGCCGAGAAACTCCAGGAGATGGGCCACGCGGTGGACCGGAAGTCGATCCATTTGGACGAACCCATCAAGTCGCTGGGCATCTTCACGGTCCCAGTGAAACTGGGCAGCGGCATCGAAGCGCAGGTCAAGGTCTGGGTCAGTAAACTGGTCGAGGAAACAGCACCCGAAGGAACCGAATAAAGTGTCGGACCGGCATGAGCCCCGCACAGCGGCCGGGGGCGCGTCGGTCTTTGACCGGACCCCCCCGCAAAGCATAGAGGCGGAGCGATCTGTCCTCGGCGCCATGCTGTTGAGTCCGGATGCCGTCGGGGCCGCCGTGGAAATCCTCCGCGACCAGCCGTCGGACACCTTTTACGTCGAGGCACACCAGCACATTTACGAGGCCGCGCTGGTGCTGTTCCAGCGGAACATCCCGGTAGACACCACCACGGTTATCGAACAACTCAACCGGAATGGCACGCTGGAAGCCGCCGGGGGCGGGGCGTATATCGCCGACCTGACGGGCGCGGTACCCACCTCGGCCAATGTCGAGTATTACGCGCGGCTCGTGATGGAAGCCGCGCTGTTACGCAAGCTCATCGCCACCTGTACCCGCATCGCCGGGGACGCCTATAAGCCGCAGGTGGAAGTGGATACCCTCCTGGACCGCGCCGAAAGCGATATTTTCAACATTGCGGAACGCCGCCAGCTCAATCCCATTTATAAAATCGGTGATTTGCTCGAGGAAGGCATCGAACGCATTGAAGCGCAAATGAAGTCTTCAGGCATCACCGGCGTGGCCAGCGGTTTCTCCAAGCTCGATGAACTTCTTTCCGGCTTTCAGGCTTCCGACATGATTGTGCTCGCGGCCCGGCCCTCCATAGGCAAGACTGCCTTTGCACTAAATGTCGCCGCGCACGTCTGCAATCACCTGAACAAGGGTGCACTGTTGTTCAGCCTGGAAATGGCCAAGGAGCAATTGGTGCAGCGCATGCTTTGTCTCGTGGGCCATGTGGACTCCGCGCGGCTGCGTTCGGGCTATCTCGCGCACAACGAATTTCCAAAACTGCAGCAGGCGGCGGCGCTATTGAGCCGGGCGAATTTTTACATCGATGAAACGCCCGGCATCAGCGTCCTCGAATTGCGCTCCAAAGCGCGGCGGCATGCGGCACAGCGCCAGGTCGATCTGATTATTGTCGATTATCTTCAGCTTATGACCGGGGCTACGCGTTCGGAAAACCGCCAGGTGGAAATCGCTGAAATCTCACGCTCCATCAAAGGACTGGCGCGGGAACTGCGCGTTCCGGTGATTGCATTGTCGCAGCTCAGCCGTGAAGCGGAAAAGGATGATTCGGGTACGCCGAAACTGGCGCACCTGCGGGAATCCGGGGCCATCGAGCAGGATGCCGACGTGGTGCTGATGCTGACTCGCCCGCGCGAAAAAGATTCGACGGGCGACAATCACATCCGGCTGCATATCGCCAAGCAACGCAACGGCCCCACGGGCTTCGTAGACATGGTATTTGAAAAGAATATCCAGCGGTTCGGGTTGCTGGCGGAGGGCCTGCCCGGCAAGGAAACCTCCGGCGTCCGCGATTATGATGTGGATTATGTTCCGGAAGAATTCGAAGATGATGAGGCGCCCTTCTGAACCGGCGCTGCGCATATGATAGAATACAGTAACGCACGGATTATCGAGCAAAGTTTGTTTTTCCCAGCCGTGGGCCCTACAATCCACGGTTCAGCAACGGGCATGAATCTCAAACGAAGTTAACCCCAGGCCGGAGCGTCTGGAGTAACCAGGAGAAGAACTATATGTTTCGCGGGTCTATCGTCGCGCTTGTGACGCCATTTAAAAGCAATTTTGAAATCGATTTCGACGCCTATGGCAGGCTGATCGATTTCCACATCGAGAAAGGCACCAACGGCATCGTGCCCTGCGGATGCACGGGCGAAGCCGCAACGCTTTCACACGATGAACAGAAAAAATGCATCCGCTTTGCGGTGGAACGCATCGCCGGGCGGGTGACCGTCATCGCCGGAACGGGTTCCAACAATACACGCGAGGCCGCCGATCTCACCAAATACGCGAAAGAGGTCAAGGCCGACGGCGCGCTTCTGATCATGCCGTATTACAACAAGCCCACCCCGGCGGGTCAGATCGCGCATTACACCACCATCGCCAAGGCGGTCGACATCCCCATCATGCTGTACAACGTGCCCAGCCGCACCGGCATGAACATGGATCCGAAAACGGTGGCCGAACTGTTCAAACTTCCCAATGTCGTATCGATCAAAGAAGCCGCCGGCAGCGTGGACCAGGTGTCGCAAATTAAGAGCCTGTGCGACATCATCGTGATGTCCGGCGACGACAGCCTCACCCTGCCCATGATGGCCGTGGGCGGAACGGGTGTGGTATCCGTCGCGGCAAACGTCGTGCCCGCGGAAATTGCAGACATGTGCGCCAAGGCCAATGCGGGCGATTTTGCCGCCGCGCGCGCGGTTCATTACAAACTCATGCCGCTCTTCAAAGGCCTGTTCTTCGAAACCAATCCCATGCCTGTGAAAGCGGCCTTGGCCAGGATGGGCCTGATCGAAAACGTGCTGCGCCTCCCGCTGGTTTCCATGTCGGAGCCCGCATATGCGCGCCTCGAACCCATTCTGAAAGACCTAACCCATCTTCCGCAATAAGCCCCCAAAAAACACAAGAATAGGCCGTTTACACTTCGTAAGTGCATGTAATCCTTTGGGGGTAGTTTTCAAACGCGATGTAGTGCAGAAAACCCTCTTGTCAACCAAGGGAATTTCGGCGATCATGGTGTCGGTTATGGAGGACCAGCAACGATGTATTTGCGGCGGCATCGGCGGAAGTCAGGCGGAGCAACGTATGAGTATTGGACGTTGGTGAAGTCGGTACGGACTTCGCAGGGGCCGCGTCAGAAAACGGTCGCGCAGTTGGGGAAATTGCCGGGGTTGAATGAAGAGATTCGGGTGGGTTGGGAACATATCGGGGAGATCTTGGTCGGACGCGCACATCACTGGCATTAATCGTTCATCTGCCCGGCGAGGCGGCAGAGGCCTTGCTGGAACTGGCGACGGGTGGCAAGCCGCGCGTTGCGAAGCCCGCAGAGGCGGTGAGTCCGTTTGATCATCCCGATGCGCAGCGCCGTTTCCGCGTGGTGGCGAATGTCGAGGAACTGGAACGCGCCCTCGATTTCCCGTGGGAGAAGTGGACGGTATTCCTGCATCCCGAACAGCGGCAGTGGGTCGAGCACGAGTACAACGGCGCAGCGCGCGTGTCGGGATCGGCAGGGACCGGCAAGACCATCGTGGCGCTGCACCGCGGCCCCGCCAACAACAATCCGAGCACGAAAAGGACGAGTACAGCGCCGCCTGCGATTGTCTTTGCATTCATATTTATGGTTCCGTGAGGGTTGTTCCGCATCGAATCGACGCAGCCGGAACAAAAGCCCGTATACGCTTGCTCGTTTAGAAAAACCGACGCTTCTGAATATACGGGATATCTGTTTCAAAGGCAAAGCGTTGACACGAAAACATGGAGTTTCCCTTACCCGGAGGCTCTTTTCCTACTGTTGCATCACCAAACTGAATTTGTCCAAGAGAAAGAAGAGGGTAGGTCATCAGCGCAAATTGGAAAGTTCGGAGCAGGACATGCCCTCATGGCGAATCGCGCAATGGGTAAAATAACCGGCGTGCCGTTTGTGGCTTAATTAAGTACTTATCGGAGCACTTCCACTACCCGCCAAAGCGTTAGAACGCTCCATAGCGCACCTTGTTACAGAACTTCTCTACAGAATTGATGATCATGTTCGCAATGTCGCGCCTGTCGAACATGGGCGAAGGCATGCCATACATGAAAGGCAGCACACCGGTGAGCTTTAGCGCGCCGATCGGGCAGCCTTTGACCCGCTTTATTCTCCGGGCGTTTCTGATCGAGCCTTTGACCTCGGTACAGTCGCCGACGAGCAGGCATACGCCGCCGCGCGCGTCCACGTCGCCTTCCCAGACGCCGGTTACGATGGCGCCGGGCTTGGCGCTTTTGAGCGAACCGGGCCTGCGGGCGTCGATAGTGCCGAGGCAGCCTTTTACCGCGGCAAGGCATCCGCCGTAACAGACCTCGTTTGTGTTCGCCCCGATACCTTCGTAGAATTTGATCGACGTATCGAGTATCTGCATATCCTGGAACTGGCTTACGATACCGAATGTGCGCTTTCTCAATTCGGGGATCGTTATGTCGCCCAGGATCTTGACTGAATCCGGTTCGATTGAACCGTAGCCGCGCTCCGATGCCTTTCGCAGGTGGTGGACCTGGTCCGGTTTGTATCCAAGGATCTGAGCGGCGACGACGTCGGAGGCGATGGGGTCGTTGCTTATCATCATCAGTCCGAGATGGGAGGGCTTCGCGCAGGATTCGAACCCGTGGCCTATGGTGATCGCGTCGGTGACGACGATGTCGGGATACCCTACCTCCAGTAGATCAACAATTTTGCCGTTCAGACGGTCGTCATGATAAAGCATGCGCTCCTTGTGCAGGAGACAGCCGATGTTCAGCTTGAGCGCATTGGTAATTTCGCAACAGATATGGTACTTGAGCTTGGGCATCCAGATCTTGAAGTCGGCTTCGTGGATGAGCCGCGGGACCAGAAGAGTCTTGTGGAACTCTGCGCGCATCAAGGATGTCTTGACATACTTGTCCTCGTCGAAGTCGGTTATCGAGACCTTGTAGCGTCTGCCCATTTCATAGTAGCCGGACTCCTTGAAGCTCATGCGCGTGGGCATTCCAAAGCCTCCCGACTCGCCTATGTCGAGGCGGGTGATGCCGGGGAACTCTCGCACACGGTTGGCCACCAGGCCGACCAGGTCCGGGTTGGTGAAGGCGTCTATCGAGTATTTCTTGTTGGCGAACACGACATTGGGCTTGATAAGCACCTTGCCCGTCGGTTTGCGGCCGAGAAGTTCGAATCCTTCGTTTACGACCTCCGTCATCTTGGCGTTGTCGTAACGGTCTACACTGCGCAGCAAAACCCAGCGTTCCTCAGACATATATGCCTCCGCTTAAGTGGTTCCCTGGTCCCGGCAATTGCCAGGAAATTCAGCCTGTTGGCATCTTATGATCCTGCGACAAGATTGACCTGATCTGCAAGAAAGGGCTGGCTCTCGAAGGGATTGAATGCGGCAGGGACCGGACTGTGCACGCCACTTTCACGTTACTTCGATGTACGGTTACTGAGTAGAGTTCGAGTCCCTCCGGGGGTATGCAGGGAAAATCGTCGTAAGTCGTTGAAAATCAGAGGGAGAAAACTGGCGTTCCCAGAGGGACTTGAACCCCCAACCTCTTGGTCCGTAGCCAAGCGCTCTATCCAATTGAGCTATGGGAACGCAGAAAAAGAAATATAGCATAAAACCGGCTTTTAGCGCAACTTTTGCCTTTCGCCGGGAAAATCCACCGGGAGTATTCCGGCAAATTACAGAAACGATGTTCGGTTATTTCCAATAGCTCCGTTTTACGTTTTCCACGAGATCCTGGAGGGGTTTATTGGGGGATTGAGGATAAGTGTCCGCACTCCAGGGGAAGGCGTGAAGCACGAATGGCGGCACCGGCGGGTCGGTGAGGGTGAATGCTTGTTTTGCATCGGCGCTGAAAGCGGTGTACACCGGCCGAACCACTTGGCCTTCCGCGCCGGATGCGGAGGCTTGCAAGGTCAGGATTTCACGTCCGTTCTCCGTATCCCAAATCTTGAAGGTGCCGTCGAGGCTTGCGGTAATGAGCCGTTGTCCGTCCGGGCTGAAGGCAAGGTCCGTGAGATTGCTGGCATGCCCGGCCAAGGTTAGGGGCTGTGCGTCATTGGTTAGATTCCAGATCATGGCGCTGCCGTCGTTGCTGCCGGAGGCCAGGCGTGCGCTGTCGCGGGTGAATGCCAGACAGGCCACCTGAGACTTGTGGCCTTTGCGCACCGGCGCTGCGGTGTTTTTCGTCATGTCCCACACATACACCACGCCTTCGCTGCCATCATCGGTTTTGGCTTGTGCGCCAACGGCCAGCCATTTTCCATCCGGGCTGAATACGAGCGAGGGGATCATGCTGACACTCGCTTTATACCCGGTATCCACGGTGAAACGCGCGGTTTCTTCGTGTGTATCCGCATTCAAAAGGGTCACAGGAATAGTTAAGGTGTTGGCATCCGCTGAAGTGGCGCCCGTGGCGATGATGCTGGAACCATCCGGCGTGAAGGCAATATTGGACATACCGGAAAGGGTCCATTTTTCGTCTCCGTTGTCTAATGCGCGAAGCGACACGTGTGTTCCCGTGTGCGCCGCCAAATAGGCCGGACTGAACACTAAATCATGATGTGCCGCGCTCACGCTGATCGTCCAGCGCTCCGCGCCTGTTGTAGCGTCGTGCAGGTGGACTTGATCCGTATCTCCTTCGCCATGCCCCACGACAGCCAACAATGAGCCATCCTGATTAAAGGCCAGATCGATCACTTTTTTTTCTTTGCATGTTATCGTGCGGGCAAGGTGCCCGGTATGCGTGTCCCAAAGACCAATGGTAGTGCCCATGGCCCCGGCCATCAGAGAATGTTCCGGACAAAACGCCGCTTTTTCCACCGGCGCGGTATCGGCTTCCGCGAGCATGTCCCACACCTTAGTGCGGTTATCGAATCCGCCAGAGGCCAGCCGCGTATCATCCGCATTAAACGCGAGGGCGAAGATGGATTTGTCATGGCCGCGCAGTGTTTTTTGCGCGCGTAGGCCTGGTGCATCCCACAGCTGCGCCACCCGGTCAAATCCGGCCGTGGCCAGGCGTTTCCCGTCATGACTGAAGGCGACCGCGCGCACGACGTCCTTATGCGCTTTGGCCACGTGCGTTTCCTGGCCTGTTTCCACGTTGCAGATCATCACGGTGCCATCGATGGTGCCTCCTGCCACATACCCGCCATCGGGACTGAACGCGAGGGTGTCGGGCTGTCCGAATCGTGCGGGGAATTCGTGCCGTTTCGACCATGGCGCAGTATTCCAGACTTGCAGGCCATCGTCCGTGCCCAGGGCCAACCGCGCACCATCGGCACTGAAGGCCGCCGCGTGGACGGACAACGGATCGCGCAAGGTGTCTTTGCCCAAACTCTGCCCGGAAGGAAGCTGGACGAGTTCGAAGGTGCGGATCCATCCGGCATCGCCGAATTCCGAATACACCACCAGTGCTCGATCTCCCGATGGGCTTAAATACACGCCAAAACCCTGAAGTTGTTTCACCGGCAGACTCCATACCGATTCCTGCTGGCCGATCTGCCACGCCCGCGCCATGCCATCCGTGTTCATCGCGGCCACTACCGCGCCGTTGGTGGAAAAAGCCAGATAATTTCGCCTCAGCGGGTTCTTAGGCTCATCAAAACGGAAGACTTCCTCGCCCGTGACCGTATTCCAGACCACCACGGCGTTTTCGCAGCTTATGGCAATGCGCGATCCATCCGCGGAAGCAGCGGCGGCATACCCCGTGCCGGATTTCTCCACAAACGTTCGCACGGTCTCGCCCGTCTCCGGATTTTGCAGCGCCACGGTGCCGCTCGCACTACCGGTGATCAGGCCAATGCCTTGTGCGAAGGCGGTAAAGCGGCCGCCTGCTTTCAGCGTCATACGATCCACGTTGCACAGTGCCTGCAAATGCCCCCATTCCCATGCGCGGAACGATTCAGGACATGTGGACAACAGCGTGCGCGCCTGAGCCATCTGCCGCTCATCCACGGAGCGCTGGGCTAGCGCCGTGTTGGCGTAATACAACTCGCGCTGGGCCTTGGTGCGCTCGGTCTCCGCCGTTTTTCGGGCTTCTTCCTCCTTGGCCCGCGCCGCTTCCGCCTCCTGTTTCTTTTCCACGGCGATCTTTTCCTGTTCGATGGCGTAATCCCGTTCCTGCGTGACGCGGATATACGAGTACACGCCCAATACCAGCAGTGCCACGGCCGCCACCGCCATCGTGGTCAATACCGTGCGATGGCGCTTGACGAAACGCTTTAGAAGTTCCGAGAACCTGTATTCATACGCACTTACTAGGCCGCCAGCGAGGAATTTTTCGATTTCCGCGGCAAGTTCCTTCGCGGAGGGATAGCGATCCTCGGGTTTTGCGGCCATGGCCCGCGCGCATACCGCGGCGAGTTCCGGCGGCGCGTTCGGTTCGAGTTCGCGGACCGGTTTTGGCGGGAAACTGGTTACTTTCTGGAGAAATTCACGGACCGTGCTTCCTGAATACGGCGTTTGGCCCGTGAGAATAGTATAGAGCACCGCGCCGAGTGAATAGACATCCGATCGCTCATCGACTTGATCCATGCGCCCCTGCGCCTGTTCGGGCGGCATGAAATACGGAGATCCGATGGTTTGCCCGTAGACGGTTTTCGCCGTGGCCTCCGCATCGCCGATGCGCAACGACTGCACTGTTTCCTCAATCTCCTTCGCGTGGATATCCTTATGTCCCCGGATTTTTGCGATGCCCCAATCGATCACGACCGTTTCGCCGAACTCGCCGATCATCACATTGAGCGGTTTGATGTCGCGATGGACCACGCTGCGGCTGTGGGCATAGGCAATCGCCTGACAGAGATTGAGAAAGTGATTCAGCAGCGGCAGGCGCTCCTGGAAGGTTTTCTTTTCTTCCAGCACGCTTTGCAGAGTGCGCCCGCGGACAAATTTCATGGTGTAATACAAGCTGCCATCCGCGCGGTAGCCCAATTCATACACCGGCACAATAGACGGATGTTCCAACTGCCCGGTGACGCGTGCCTCCTGTAAAAATCGCGCAATAATGGGAACCGTCAGCATTTCCACGGTGGGCGCGCCGGTTCGCGTAGCGCCGGGGAGACGATCCGGGAGCAGTTGTTTCAAAGCAATATCGCGGCCCAGATGTTCATCGCGCACCAGCAGGATTTTACCCATGCCGCCCTTGCCGAATTCCCTCAACAGCGTATACCGGCCTTCATGCTCCTCTACCGCGGGCACCGTGGCGCCGGGGCGTGTGGCCGCTGCGCCCATCGTGTCCAAATGCACCCGGTCGCGGGGATCCGTAGGACGGGTTGCATGGAGGTCTTCCCCTCCGAAAAGCGAAGAGGACACCGTGGCTGCATCTGAAGTCAGCGATTGAATCGCGGCGGAAGCATTTCCGCCATGCGCTTGCAGGGTCTCCTTGACCATGCTGTCCACCGTGGCGCGGTCTTCTTCATTGATCACGCCTCTCTCCACAAGATATTTCCCGGCGTCCTCAGGCTGCGCCTCGGACACCTCGGTCAGTTGATGGGGGCTCAGCTTCCCTTTCTGGATCGCCAGCAGGGAGAAGATCCGATTGTATTCTTCCTTCATGTTTCGTACCCCGGTGGTTTCCTCTACCGAACATTAATAGGGAAAGTATGGGTTGCATATTGACCGGTTCGATCCTTGACTTTCAGCATCACAGGATAGCGTCCCGGTTTTTCAAACGCATATTCCACGCGTTTTTTCTTGATCTTTTTCCCCGTGCCGAAATCCCACACGGCTTTCTTAATCGATTTGGAAGCATCATAGGGGATACTCAGCCCTGAAGGAAATTCCGGCGAGATCGTTACGGGCAGGTGGCCGGACGGCACCCGGACAACTTCCATCACGTCGAAGACCCGCGTTTCCTTGAGGCCGAAGGTAACTTCCCCCTGGGGTTCCGCAAAACGTATCGGCCCCGCCCCCATAATCACATCGGCCACCGCATTCAGGGTCTGCGCATAGGCCGTCGGGTCGCAATACCCCAGCACTATGGCGTCCGCGGCCGCCAGTTTTGGCAGGTGCGTGGGATATCCGAGCAAGACCGCCACAACGGTTTTCCCCGCATCTTTCAGGGCATTCACCAACCGGACCTGGCCTTGCGCGCGTGGCGCATCCGTAAGGATGCACACGGCAGTGCGATAGGATTCGAAATTCTTGATTATGCGATCAATTTCAAAATCTTCTATATCGCCAATGTGTTTGGCGGTAAGAATGTTAAACCGCGCTACTTTCCGTGTGTACTTTACCAGGGCTTCTTTAAAGTCCACCGTGTCCACGGTCCCGACAGCCACGATCGGCAGAGAATCCGGTTCCCCAAGCGGCAACACCTGACCCCGGTTTTGCACCACCGTGATGGAATGACGCTCGATTTCATAGGCCTGTTTTCGCAATGAGGTGTCTTTCGTGATGGCCCGGAAATGTTTCTTTATTTTCGATTTTTCCAAATCGGCCGGATAGTCCACCTTAAGCGCCATAATGCGGCGCACCGACGCATTGATGGACGACTCGTTTAGCCGGCCCTCCTGCACCCATTGCACCAATCGGTCCACCACCCGGATGATGGAATCATCACTGCCGCGCCAGTAGAGCATGTCGGCCCCCGCCTGAAGGGCCTGTAATGCGGCGTCCGCCTGGTCATACGTCCGGACGATATCCTCGCTATCCATCGGTCCGGCGACAATGATTCCTTCGAAGTGCAATTTTTCCCGCAGGAGACCGGTTATTACCGGCGGAGAGAGGCTGGCCGGCCGGCTCAAATCATCCAGGGTGGGCACTAAGGTATTACCGACATGGATCATCTTCGCCCCGCTTTCTAATACCCGGGCATAGGGCAGCAAATCATTTTCGAGCAGCATCTGTGCAGGAGTAAGCAAAACGGCGGGCGTGGCGCCATCGGAGTTATTGCCGCCGCCGGGAAATCCCAACGGCATCGTGAGCAGGTGTTTTTCAGCAAATGCGTCCATGATGGCGCACCCCACCGATGCCGCAAACACCGGGTCGCTGCCAAATGTATCCAACGTGCCGGGCGCATCCTCCAGGGCGGGGGCCAGTTCCAGTGAAGGTCCCAGAATAAAATTAAGGCCCAGTCCTTGAATATATTCCGCAAGCAAGGCGCCAAATTGTTTGGCCCAATCCGCTCCCGCCGCGGATACGGCCAATAAGGAAGGCACTTGCGGAAAATTGCTGCGCGGGAGTTTTTTGGGTTCCGTAAGTTCGTATAGATCCGCGCCCACCAGCAACGGCGTCTTGGCGCCCGCCTCAATGCCGCGGACGAGTTTTACGTACTGCTCCGCAATCCCCGGCGCCAGCGCCTGCCGGATGACGACGCCCCCCGGCGTATAGTCCTTCAGAAACGACGTGTCTTCTCCGGAAGGGCCGACTTCTCCTTGCATGGTGTACAGCATCAATTGGGCGATGCGTCTTTTGAGATCCATGGTTTGCAGGCTGTTTTCCACCGGATCGGCGGATGCATCGGCCTCCGCCTGCTTGTCCTCCGCCGATTTCTCCTGCCGTTGCGCGGGCACATCGCCCTGCAGCCCAAATGCTGACGGCTGCGCCGTTGCGGGATTCATCGTCAACACCACCATGCATACGCCAATTGCCCAAACCCATCCTGTTTTCATCGGCCGTTTCCTTATAGTGACAATGGCAGGTCTGACCCGCCATTCAGCATGATTCAACCTGAAATGGGGTGCAAAGCGCAACCCGGCAGTGGGTACAAGTGTGGAATACAAAAAGTTCTTGCATATTAAGGATCAGGTAGCAAACCTGCCTCGAAGCCGTGTTCAACATCAAGGAAGCGACAAACGGCTACATCAAAGCGTTACAGGAAGACAACCTCCCAGTACCGGAGGAGCATTTCAACATACTAGTTAAGGCGGTATGATCTCTTTACCCGTAACTTCCGGACGGCAACTCGAAAAAGTACATCAAAGAAGAAAAGAAGAATTGACAATATGTGAATACAGTGATAAAGTGGTTTTACTGGGTGAAGTCATGGGTAATATGCTAAGGAACTTAGCAAGCGAAACGAGGGTAGATCTTCTTGGATGATAAAAAGACATCGCGTGTGACAAGCATTTAATGTCAAGGTGTCGAATTGCAGTAAAACGGACAAAGGGAGATGAATATGGCGGTTTGTGATATCTGTAATGCACCAGGCTGGGGTAAAAGGCTCTCCGCTGACGAAATTCGGCGATGCGCTTCACAGGGTTTCAATCCATACACCGAATGCGGCGCGCCAATGAATCCCATGGCCAGGATGATGGGTATGTCGGCAAGCGACCAGTTTGAAGGCTGGAAAGAGTTTGTAGTCCGTACCCAGACCGATTGGAACGTGTGCCCTAAGTGTTTGGCGGTGCTTGAGTCTTACTTGTAGCTTTAATACGCAGGTATACGAAGCGGCGCAACTACCATCGTATACAAAGGCTTGGTTGCTGTGGTGCCTGATTACAGCGCAGAGAGTTTTAGCTAAAACTGATTTTTACAAGTAAACAGGTTCATATACGTGAAAAGATTGTCGGCGTTCATTAAGACGCTATAAGATGGCTCACGGGTGTACGCGGAGTCATATATCTCCGTCCGGCCGGGAGTATGCTTTTCATCGTCAGAAGGCCGGTTTTTAATGTGAATATTGTTTTGTACATAAACAGAAAGGGAAAAAGCTGTCATGATTCTGTCGATGCTCTTTGTATGTTCTCAGAATAATGCATGTGATGCTGTTGAGGGCAAAATGAAATCAAAAAAGGACATGATCTTGCGGTATTGGAATCAGGTTCAGTGCCCTCAAGAGGATATTACTAATTGTTTCATTATTGATGAGCCATCATACAGCAATCTCGTCAGGGTAGGCCTTTCCAGCAAAAGCACCAAAGAGATAATGGCTGCCATTCTTTCATGTATAGGGCAACAGACGTTCCAATCTCATTTTCAGGCAACAAATTCTTTGGCACAAAGACTCGGAATCCAGGGATTTACGTTCCGTGTGACAGAACTTAATCATCCAGAAGGCTTTCCTTATCTTGTGATAGGTTTCGTGGTGGATTAAACATGAAGAGCATATGGACAGGAGAGTGTCTGCATGAATTACGATGAAGCCACGAAGGCTCGGTTTCACAGAGCAGGCCGCGAAAACAATGTAGAACCGGCGCTTGCGCCAATGTCTGATTTCATGCGTCAACACGTAGACAGAATGTACAGGGATAATCGTTCCAATCCGGCAATCATGGATCTGAATATATGCTTTGAGACAATGCGACGGCCCGATGTTCTGAGCGAGACAGGGCTGATCATATGGAATATATGGAACAATTCGCAGAAAGGACGCGGGGAACCGGTGCTCTGGGATTACGGCAATGTGGTTCTCTCCATCGCCTGCTGTGCCTATGTAGATCCTGCGCAAATCAAGACGGTCTACCCGGAAAACTACGAGGTCTGGATCAACGATCTACTCGATAACATTCCGCCGGACAAGGCCATTATTGATGTAATGTTTGGTTTGGAGGGCCAGCGCATGGCAGTTCATATGTCGTTCATTGCTCCGCAAAAGCAGGGGGCAACGAAGCGCGGTTTCTGTATTCTCGCCACAGATCTTGTGTCCCGACCGCGCCGGAGTTGACCTCTTGACCGGGAAGAATGTGCAAACGACCAAGAAAGAGCCAGTTACGGCAAGCATCTCAAGCGTTCTACGGCGGAGGAAAAGGTTCCTTCGGATTCACCCGGCGCAATCATTGGAATACGAAGCGGCTAACGATAGTCGCTCAGAAAGGAGAATTTGAACTATGGAGTCAAGATGTTCCAACTGCGGCCATCTCTTTACAGATGTTGGCGAACTGAATGCGAACAACTTCATTGAAAGAAAGGCGCTGTTGACCGTCATGGGTATACTAGTGATGCCAGACCTAATACATGATTTTTCAATGATTGAAAGAAACGGAAAAGCCTACTGTCCTTACTGCATTCGCGACATTTCAGATATTCAAAGGATCGGCCGTACGGTGCCCGTGATAACGGAAGAAAGTAAGCCTCCGGAACAAGAGAAGGTATACTTTACGCGGGCCGAGGCGGAACGGTTCCCGGCTGAACCAGGTGGGCCAACATACAAGAATGCGAAAGATGGCACCCTGATGGTGTTGATTCCGGAAGGCGAGTTTCTGGCGGGGGGTACTAACAGTAATGAAGGTGGCGGGCTATTTAAAGTTCGTTTGCCGAGATATTACCTAGCGTTGCACCCAGTGACGAACGCGCAGTACAAGTTGTTTGTGGATGCGACGGGCCACCGTCCTCCGGATAAGGCAGACTTCGGAGATCCAGTGTGGCAGGGGAAGAGTTTTCCTGCGGAGAAGGCGGACCATCCGGTGGTCTGCGTGAGTTGGGAAGATGCTCAGGCATATTGTACGTGGTCTGGTCTGCGACTGCCGAGTGAACTGGAATGGGAAAAGGGTGCAAGGGGCGTGGAGGGCTGGGAATATCCCTGGGGCAATGCCTGGGACCCAAACAAATGCAGAAATGTCAGGAATAGAGGGAATGAGGCGACCTGCGGCATCTGGTCGTACCCGAAAGGGTGCAGTCCTTGGGGCTGTTATCAAATGGCAGGCAATGTCTGGGAATGGTGCGCGGACTGGTCTCACTCAGAAGCGTACGGGAGGTACAAGAAAGGCGATTTGACGCCGCCGTCGAGTGGCACTTGGCGGGTGTTGCGGGGCGGTTCGTGGTGCATCGACTCTACGGACTACTTCCGGTGTGCGTACCGCGACGACTACCGCGGCCCTACGTTTCGCCACTACGCCTACGGCTTTCGTTGTGTCAGGACTTTTTTATGATTACCCTTTGTTCTTTATCTCTTTTACCCTTTGTACCGCGAGCAAAGCGAGCGGTCGAATATGAACTGTACTGCTACATCTTAATTTGCCCCAGCAACTGTCGAAAGATGGGGGTAAGCTCAGGTATCCGAATCTGGGATTGAGTCCCGATATCTGGAAGGATGTTCGATATAGAAGATAATGGCGGTTGTGCATTACCTTTTATACTATGGACCGTTTTGCCTTGGCGTTTAGAGAAAGGAAACACAACACATGAATTGGCTTAAACGACTTTTCAGCAAACAAGTTCCTTCTGATGCCGGGAGTGTGTCCCGATCGCTTTCCGGTAAGCGTGTCGCTCTGGCGGTGGTCGACAATCCAAAAGGGTCGATTATCATGGACATGTCTGGCGGAGATACAGGGGGCGCCGGGGGAGTCACTCCCAAAATGATTCACGATTTCATTAAGCAAGATTTGAGCCGATACCCTCATCTGCGGGCGAAAGCCGCTGCTATCCAGGAAATTGTCATTCTTTCCGATGAACATGTCTCCTCGGGCAACTACGCTCAAGACATGACACAATGCTACTTGAAGCACATGCGTTCCGGGGGGTGGGCGGAACCGGAAAGTCTGCACATTTTTGAGATACTTCTCGCTGATGTCACAGTGTATATTGCATACGCGACATAACATGACTGCCGCGAACAAGAAAAAAATAGGGAAGGAAACAACTCATGATTGGAACATACTGGACTTCAGTGCATGATATGGCATCAAGAGCGATGGCGCACGGCGCTCAGTTATTTTTACCTGGGAAAGAAAGCATCAATGCTACGAATACGAACGGCTTCTGTCTATTGCATTTCGCTGCCATGCTTGGCTCTACGGCAGGGGTAGAGGCATTATGCTCTGCTGGTGCGGACATAGAGATTCGCGAATCCAGTGGATTCACTCCTTTAGGACTTGCTGTTGTGAAAGATCATGGGGAGGCTGTCAAGTGTTTGCTCGCCCGAAAAGCTGATGCCAATGCCTATCTTGAAGGCAGCTCGATTTTGTTGCTTGCGCTGTCGGGATCTCCCCCCGATGAAGATATTGTCTGTGCACTGGTCAAGGCTGGGGCAAACGTCAACCATTGTGGCAAAGACCGGCGATCCCCTATTCATTTAGCGGCGGGGAAAGGCTTGTTGGAAGCTGCAAAAGAAATGATTGCCCATGGAGCAAATACAGGAGCATTGGATGATGGGGGGCGGACCCCATTGGATGTTGCGAGCAACTTCTGTCCCCCGTCAAAGCGCACGGATATGATGCGCATTTTACAGGGCCATAACGAGGGCAATACGATTCCACGATATACAGAAGAGCAGCATCGTTCATCCGCACAAGTTTGCTCTTCGTGCGGGAAGCCCGATCCTCAGGGCATGTATCAGCTTGCAAATAATGGGATGCGTCTATGCCGGTCTTGTTCAAATAGAAGAGGTCCCCTGATGGATTTATGAGAAGAAAGCAGTTTGTACGCCTGAATCAGAAATAGAAGGATTTTCTTTCGGCAGACTATAGTTGTCCTGTACCTGAGAAGCATAGAAGAGGTTTTCAAACGGCGGTCCTTCACTGCGAGGTCAATGAAGATAGTTATCTTTCATTGCATGCCTATTCGCATATTCTTTATAATTATGTTCCCCGAATGGCTAAGTGGCTGTGATGTCGGGTTTTGGATGCGCTTAGAGGAGAAACTCGTTAATGGAAAACATTCTCATTATCGGATCGGGACCGGCCGGGTGTACGGCGGCATTGTATACGGCGCGGGCGAATTTGAACCCGTTGTGTCTGGAGGGCGAACCCAGCAAGGACATCTTGCCGGGGGGACAACTCATGACCACGACCGAGGTGGAGAATTTTCCAGGATATCCGGAGGGGGTAAGCGGTCCGCAGCTCATGGAGGATTTTAAAAAGCAGGCGGAGCGGTTTGGGGCGCGGTTTGAATATAAAACGGCCACGAAGGTGGATTTTACCGGATGGCCTTTCAAGGTATGGTCAAATGAGGAATTATTTGAGGCGAAGGCCGTGATTATTTCGACCGGAGCCACGGCCCGTTACCTGGGCATTGAAGGCGAGGAGCACTTTTTAAACCGAGGGGTGTCGGCCTGTGCGACGTGTGACGGGGCATTGCCTCGGTTCCGGGGGAAGCCGGTGGTGGTGGTAGGCGGCGGAGACACGGCGATGGAGGAAGCGCTCTTTCTGACGAATTTCGCGGGGGTGGTCCATGTGGTGCACCGGCGGGATAAGTTCCGGGCCAGCAAGATCATGGGGGATCGGGTGGTAAATCATCCGAAAGTGAAAGTGGAATGGAATTCGGTGGTGAAGGAGGTTCTGGGCAATGACAAGGACGGGGTAACCGGGGCGGTTTTGAAGGATGTTCACACCGGCGCGGAGCGGGAGATCGCATGCACGGGGTATTTTGCGGCAATTGGGCATCAACCCAATACCGATCTTTTCAAAGGCGTTCTGCACATGAATGATACAGGGTATTTAATTACCCGTCCGGACAGCACCTACACCAATATCGATGGCGTGTTTGCTTGTGGCGATGTGCGCGACCCCCAATACCGGCAAGCCATCACCGCCGCGGGTAATGGCTGCATGGCTGCACTGGATGCGATTCGTTGGTTGGAATCGCGGGAAATGTAGGGGTTATCCGCCGAAGCTATCGGTCAGGAATTTTATCATTTGCTCAATGAAACTGACGAATTGCGAGAAGATACCAATGATTTGCTGTATTACATACAAAATGGCATCCACGCTCTCTGCCAAGGCTGGCCGGGTTTTTTGCATGACTTCCCTCTCCTTTATTTCGCCAATTTTCCACACAGGAACATACATTGCTGGGTTCTTTCCAGCCAAAACATGCGCTTAGTATACCAGGATTTAAGAAAAAAAACACCCTTTTTATCTTGAGAAGGAATTTGTAACAAGTTATGGGCAAACATGTGGTCCGTTTCAAATGTCATCATTGCGGCCATTGCTGCAAAGATGTGGTATGCCTCCCCACCCCCGGGGATGTAGTGCGGATTGTCCGGGCCACCGGGCTTGATCCACACATGTTTTTGGAATTCATTACCGGGGACGAAGTGGATGAAGTGCCGAAAAACGACCCTGCTTGGCTAAAGGTGAACGGAAAGAGGTACCTGATGGCGCTTCGGCGCGGGAGAACGGGCTGTTTTTTCCGGGAGCCCCGGACCAAGAATTGCCGGATTTATAAGGCGCGCCCGCTTCTCTGCCAGCTATATCCCTGCCGGTTGCATCAGAGCCGGGATGGCGCCTACAAGCGGTTTTCCCTTCATAACGACGTGGGCTGTCCGCGTCATCGGGATGGTGAAATCAAGGCGGATCCCCTGTATAAGTTATATCAAGAAGACCTGACGCACCAGAGGGATTATCATGACTTGGTGACCTATTTTAACCGTCAGAAATCCCCGGACAAAACCCCGGAGGACTTCATAAAAACCTTTATCACTATTGTACGTTCCCCGCATCGGGAAAAAGACCGTGTTGTTGTTAAAAACTCGATCCCATAGGAGATCTCAGTTATGAATGACAGCATCCTGTAGCTTCTGGATCCGGAACTTTTTCTGTGGCCATGGGGATTATACCCTTGAAGGGACAAATTGAAATTGTCAGTTTTAGCACTATGGAAGGAGCGGTATTTTGATTGACTTGCCGCAAAAGGGCATGCTATAGTGCCGGAGCGGGAGGAAAGGCGCTAGTAAAATCCTCCCCAAAGCAATGTAATAGTGGCATGGTAGGGCGTTGTTTTGACAGTCAGCGCAGTCCCATATTCCGGCGGCTCTTTGTAACAGAAGAGGCACAAATTATATGAAGAAATGGACGGTGATGCTGATTCCGCAGGATCGCGCGGGAACGCATACCCTTACACTTACCAATCTTCATTTTGGCGTTTTAATCAGTTTTTTGGTGTGTCTGACCTTTTGCGCCGCCTTTTTTTATGCCCGCCATCAAAGTGTGTCCCTGCGGCTGGAAGAGTTGCGGGAAGCTAATCGGGCCCTGGAACTCGAATATGCACGCCGGATGCAATTGACCCCCCCTCCAGGATTGAGTGAGGAGCAAGTGCGGGAAGTGGAAAGCCGGTTGCGCGCGGAATATGAGGCGAATCTGGCGGCGATTAATGCAAAATTGAGCGAATTATTTGCAATCGAGAGCAAAGCGCGGGATATTACCGGGTTGGCGCCCCGGACCAAAAAGAACGTCCCGGTGCGGGCGGATGGCGGCGGCAAGGGCGGTCCCTCGAATGTTCCTGAGGTGTTGGCTTCCAGCCGTATGGATGAACGGCTGCGCCCGCCGCAGGTGATCTATGGGATGTCCAGCCCCTCCGCGGACCTGATTCTTCAGGAGATCCTGGTGCGCACACAGAGTTTTAAAGATCTCCTCAATGACATGCAGGCCAGCATAGACCGGATCGAACGGGTGCCTTCGGGATGGCCGTTGGCGCGCGGCATGGGCCGGATCTCTTCTGACTTTGGCTATCGGCGCGACCCGATCAATTTCCGGGTGACCCGCCATACGGGAACCGACATTTCCGCCCCGGTGGGCACCAAAGTGCGCGCCACCGCCAAAGGTGTGGTGCGCTTCGCGGCGCGCGATGGAGAATGGGGGAATGTGGTTCGTATCAAGCATGATGGCGGCTATGAAACGGGGTATGCCCACCTTTCACGAATATCTGTGCGTCCTGGACAAACCGTGGGCCGGAATGACATTATTGGGGCCGTTGGAACGACAGGACGGACCACGGGTCCACACCTGCATTTTGAAGTTCACGTCAACGGGGTCCCGAAGGATCCGGAAAAATATTTGGATTAACCATGCTCGACACACGCAAAGCCAAACCCTATAACGAAGCGAAAATTGTAAGCATCATCGGCCCGGGAACCATGGTTCAGGGTGAAATCAACTCGAAAGGCACTATCCGTATTGAAGGCGCGGTCGCCGGGCGCGTGCAATGCGAAGACAGCATCGTCGTTCAAGAGACGGGCAAAGTCAAAGGCGATTTGATGGCGGCCCAGGTAATTGTCAGTGGCGAGGTAAATGGCAATATCTTTGCGCAGGAACGGCTTGAGATCACATCCACCGGCAAGGTTATTGGCGATATTTGCGCGCCGCGGGTGAGCTTTACCGGCGAGTTATTCGAGGGCAAGTGCACCATGAAAGCGCCGGGTCAGGCGGGTGGGCCCGCCACAACGTCCGCGGCGCCACAACCCGCATAACCCGGATTGTTCACAGGATACGCACGCACGCGTGATCAGGGGTTGGTGAGATATGTGGTGAATACACACGATGAGAATTGAGTTCTGAGATTCACAAAGGGGCAGCAAGGGTATGATGTTTTCATAATGGTTTCAAACACGCAAGACGTAAAGAGGCATTGCCCTTCCCCTTGTATTCAGACGCCCTTCCCGGTTTCAGAGCGGCCCAAGGTGCTGGTAGGGATGAGCGGCGGCGTGGACAGTGCTGTGGCGGCGGCGATCCTGACGGAACAGGGCTATGACTGTGTGGGCATAACGCTGCGTTTGGTGCCGGAACCTCCCGGCAAGCCGGTGTTTGAACCCTGCTGCGGATTGGAAGCGGCGCAAGAAGCGGGCCGGGTTTGTGAATCCCTCGGCATCCCCCATCAGGTGGTATATGCCGTCGACCGCTTTGCCGAAGCGATTATCGATCCGTTTGTGACGGAATATGCGCGTGCGCGAACCCCGAACCCCTGTGTCGTATGCAATCGGAAAATTAAGTTTGCCGTGTTGCTGGAGCAAGCAGAAAAGCTGGGCGCGGCATACGTTGCCACAGGCCATTTCACCCGGCTGGAAACACGCGAAGGACGCGCCGTGCTGCGCCGGGCCGGATACCGCGACAAAGACCAGAGCTACATGCTGGCCGCACTAACGCCGGAACAACTGGCGCGGTGTTTGTTTCCATTGGGCGGAATGACGAAGGAGGCGGTCCGCGCCTACGCGCAGGCCAAAGGATTGAAGGTAGCCGCGCGGCCTGAAAGCCAGGAAATTTGTTTCATCCCAAGCAACGACTATGGCGCTTTCATCGATGAACGTATGGGTGATTCCGCGCCAGGACCGATTTTGTCCACAGAGGGGAAACCGTTGGGCGAACACAAAGGCTTGATCCACTACACGGTGGGACAGCGCCGGGGTTTGGGCATTGCGGCGCCAAGACCCTTGTATGTGGTGCGCCTGGATCGTGACCGCAACGCATTGATTGTTGGATTCGAAGAAGAAACCTTCTGTGAACGCTTCACGACCAGTGAACTTCATTGGAGCGGCTGTGATCCGCAAACAGAACCCCTGGAATGCCACGTTCAAATTCGCGCACGGCACACCGCCTCGCCATGCCTTCTAACGCCCACATCCGCCGGGGCAGAAGTTCACCTGCCCGAGTCTCAACGCTCGGTAACACCGGGCCAGTGGGCCGTATTCTATGATGCCGATGACTACGTGCTGGCGGCAGGCATCATCGATGAGTTTAGCTCCATTAAGTAGCTCTCATTTCCAAATGGGAGTTCTTATAACCCTTTCTTTTTCTGCTTGCTTTTGCCGATATCGTCTCGTCCGTAGCCTTTTTTGTAATCGGCACGGCAGCGCTGTTCGATTTGATCGGGTTCTTTGCCCAATTCTTTCACAAGAGCGGCGTGCATTGCGGCGCATTTCTCTGCGTATTCTGGTTTGCCTGCAAGATTGTGAAATTCCTGCGGGTCCACGGCCAGATCATACAATTCGCGTTCCGGGGGGTGAGTCTCATCTGGCCGCGTGTGATAGGTATATTTGAACTGGCCCATTCGAATCATGGCGTAGCCCGATGCGATGTTGTGGGCGTAGTATTCGCTGACGGCCTGGTCTTTCCACGGCGCTTTGGGATCTTCCAGCCAGTGGATCATGGAATCGCCATTCCAGTCTTCCGGAACCGTTGCCCCGCCCAATTCCGCCACGGTGCGCGCCACATCCACCAGGGAACATGCCTGGGTGCGGTGCTGTGCGCCTTTCCATTTCGCCGGCCAACGTACAATTAATGGCACCTTAGTGGCGGAATCGTAAAGGCAGTTTTTCCACCAGAGCCCATGTTCGCCCATGTTTTCTCCATGGTCGGCGGTATAAATGACAATAGTATTTTCCGCAAGCCCGGCATCTTCCAGGCTTTGCAATACCTTGCCGATTTCTTCGTCCAGCCACTGCACCAGACCATAGTAGAGTTCACGGCCCTTGCGGACCATGTCTTCAGGAGCATCTTCGACGTTGAAACCAATACGCAGGTGTTTGTAATTGAGGGGCAATGCGTCGAGCAGCCCTTCCGGAATATTGGGCATGGGAACTTTGCCTTTGTACGCGTCCCAATATTTTTCCGGAACAATCAACGGAAAATGTGGCGCGACATAACCACTCAGCAGGAAGAACGGTTTGCCGGCGTCTTTTCGATTCTTGAGAAATTCGAGGGTTCCCGCGGTGACATCCCGATCATGATCAAGCACATGCGAATGGTCGCCGGGATGGAATTCATCAAAGCGCTTTGATATTCCCGGTTCCGGGGCCAGGTCGTCTGGGGCGCGCCGTTCGCCCTTGCCGTTCATGTGGCCTTTGTTCATCTGGCCGCCAATTTCCGTAAACCCGTACCGCTGGGTTGCATCGTAGTGCATTTTGCCGCAGAGGAACGATTCGTACCCCGCAGCGTTCATCAGGCGCGCCACGGAGGGATAATCGGGGCTCGGCAGCCAGCAGTTGTTGTTCCATGCGCCCACGCGCGACACATATTTTCCCGAAGTGAATGCCAACCGTGAAGGAACGCACAAAGGCGAGTTGCAGTAGCAATTGTCAAAGACGATGCCGCCTTGGGCCAGCCGGTCGAGTGCGGGCGTCTGAACAATTTTATTTCCGGTGCATCCGAGTACGGAAGCATTGTGCTCGTCCGACATGATCACCAGGATGTTCGGACGGCGGTTTCCTTCCTCAGCGGCAAGAGAGGAGGAAGGCAGAGCCAATCCCGCCGCTGTGATCCCCAGAAGTTCCATGAACTGCCGCCGGTTGTAGGAATGTGGGCTCATTGCAGATCCTCCCATTGGTTTTCGGATCACTAATTTATTCGCCGAACGGATTTTAGCGCTACGACAGCTCCCATTTCCGAATGGGGGTCTAAAAAATCGGGTTATCCTTCTACTTTCCGCCGAACAGATTTTATGGCACATCAGCGCAATTTTAGACAAAATAAAGCAATCCCGGTTATTTATGCAATGCCCGGTTTGGGTACATAATACCGGAATCCCTGGGCTCTTTTCCCTGAAGGGCTATTAGAACAAATGGGGCATCCTGCTTATTGCATTGGAAAGAGAAGTGATTTGAATCCAACCACATAACATAATGTGGTCTTAATTAAGAGTTAGATAAGGCGGTGCCATCTGCGCTCTCTAGCATAAGTGGAGTAGTTGATCAGATTATACCCTCGTATAGATTTATTGGAGAAAAAAGAAATATGGTGGAGAAAAAATCCATTGATTGGAAAACCATCAAGGCCGACTTATTGCGTGATCCGAAGACGGCCAAGGCCTATGGGGAACTGGCCGTGGAATATGAACTGGTGCGGCAAGTGATCGCGGCGAGACACGCCCAAGGGCTGACCCAGGCCCAATTGGCCAAACGCATCGGCACACGTCAAAGCAATATATCCCGGTTCGAACGCGGCGATTATAATTCATCCCTGGCTTTACTCAAACGGGTGACCGAAGGTTTGGGAAAGAAACTGACCTTTGCATTTCAATAAAACCGCGTGATTCTGCACCGGGAGTGTGGTATGGTGGAGTAGATGCAGGTGTTCCGCCGTTGGCGGGCAGTGATTGGATGCTAAACAAGTCCATGGGTTCTCAAGCAGCGAGGAAAGAGTATGCGAATCAGGGTGATCATCATTGAGTGTGTGCTGATTGCGGGGTTGTTCAGCGCCGTGGGGGCATGGGGGATTAATGCGAACCCGCTGCCGGTGAAACTCATGCAGCCGGATGGCACGCCTATCACGTTACGCGTACACGGTGACGAATATTTCCATTGGCGTGAGGATATGAATGGCTATACGGTCGTTGTGGATAACGGTGTGTATGTCTACGCCACTCTGGACGCAACGGGGCGGTTGTCACCGACACCGTGGGCGGTTGGAAAAGTGGATCCGGCAGGGAAGGGTCTGGCCCCGAAGATCCTGCCCAGCGGGAAGGTGCAAGAAACATACTATCCGAACTCGCCGCCGATGAAAGGAACACCAGAAAAATCCGCCACCGGCACACGGAAAAATCTGGTGGTGTTGTGCATGTTCAGTGATCACACGTTGGCGGACCACACGCGTCCGGCAGCGGATTACGAGGCGGTGTTCAATACGGTTGGGGGCGATCCGTCCATTGCGCCCTCGGGCAGTGTGCGTGATTATTATCTCGAGGACTCGTACGGACAATTGACGATGGAAAGCACGATCGTGGAGTGGGTGACGCTGCCGCATGAGGAAGCGTATTACGCGGCCAGCACCGACGGTCTCGGCGGGACGTATCCCAACAGTTCGCAGGGTATGGTCGAAGATGCGCTCAATTTGGTGGACCCGCTGGTGGACTTCAGCGAATTTGATCAGGATGAGGACGGCTATATTGACGCCATAGACATCATCCACTCCGGGTATGCAGCGGAAACTGGTGGCGGGGAAGGAAACTGGATCTGGTCGCACAAAGGCATGTTATGGCAAATCTCGCCGACCGGCTGGACCAGCGCCGAAGGGGTCAAGGTGTTCGATTATCATACGGAGGCGGCTTTGTGGGCAACAAGCGGTCAAGACATCCTGCGTATTGGCGTGGTGTGTCACGAGACGGGCCATTTTTTGGGACTGCCGGATCTCTACGACACCGACAGCACGCCCGGGGAAGGGATAGGCTCGTGGGGGTTGATGGCAAATAGCTGGGGATTCGATTTCACACAATATCATCCACCGCATAACTGTGCGTGGAGCAAAATCCGGCTCGGTTGGATGGCGGCAACGCTGCTGGATACGCCGGGAACCTACTCGCTGGACCAGTTGGAAACCACACCGGTGGCCTATCGCATCGATAAAAACTTCCCGCCGAATGAATATCTGCTTGTCGAGAACCGGCAACCGGCGGGATTCGAGACCGACATACCCCATGGCGGGCTCGTGGTATTTCATATCGACGACACGGCCGGTTACAACACGCAGGGCTATCCAGGCCAGGAGGGCTGGCCGCTGAATGGCAACCACTATCGGGTCGCGGTGCTCCAGGCGGACGGAGACTATGACCTTGAGAAAGGATACAACCGGGGGGACTCCGGGGATCCGTATTACTCGGGCGGTGTGGATGCGCTCACCTCCATGACGACACCAAATACGGATGCGTATCAGATCGGTAACGCACATCCGACGGACCTTGAACTTTCGCAGATTAGCATTGCCGGCTCGGCCATGAGTTTCTTTTTTGGCACAGGCGACGATTTGTCATTCAGCCCGCGCGAACATTATGCGGCAGGCGGCCCGATCGGCGGGCCGTTTGAACCCGCTTCGAAGAGCTATATGCTCACGAATTCAAGCGAAAGTGACCCATTAAACTGGAGCGTCACGGCCACGAACGGGGCTTGGCTCGACGTGGATCCGTCCTCTGGAACGTTGAACCCGGGCGGAAACGTGGAGGTAGTCGTCAGTGTTAACGCTGCAGCCAATACGCTAGATTCCGGTCAATATGATGCGGTGATCACGTTTCACAATCTCGACAGCGCCTGGCTCCGCTCGGTCGATGCCTCGCTCACCGTTGCGGCGTTGTGGTTCCCAATGGACAATGACCCCGGCTGGGAAGGAGAGGGTGGATGGGCGTTCGGAGCGCCGATGGGCGCGGGCGGTGCACACGGTGCGCCCGATCCGAGCGCGGGCTACTCCGGCGCAAACGTGTGGGGCTACAATCTGGCGGGCGACTATGAAAACGGGCTTGCCGCGCCGCACTACCTCACCACCACCGGCCTCGATTGCCGGAACTTCGAGAATGTGCAGCTTCAATTCCGGCGCTGGCTCGGCGTCGAGAAGCCCCAGTACGACCACGCGTCGATTCAGGTGAGCCGTGATGGGCAGCATTGGACGGACGTTTGGACGAACACCGCGGAAGTGGTGGACCGCGCTTGGACACTTGTCACGTACGATATTTCATCGGTGGCCGACCACCGCATCATCTTCCTGCGGTGGGGCATCGGGCCGACGGACCGCACGTGGGCATACTGCGGATGGAATATTGACGATGTGGCGCTGCTTGGCGCCCCTGTTCCCGGTGAAGGCGAAGGTGGAGACGAGGGCGAAGGTACGGTTGAAGGCGAGGGGGAGGGCGGGGGTGAAGGCGAAGGGGAACTGACGCCAATAGACGTGGATTTCTGCCTTGCGTTTAGTCAAGTCAGGAACAACCCGCTTCTGGGGCAGATCGGCGACCAATACCAGGACCTGCTCGATCGGCTCGATCCCGCCATGGCCGACATCAACGGCACGTTCAATGTGGATCTTGAAGGGCCGATCATTATCGAGGTCAACGGCAATGGCATCCTCGATGCGGCGAATGAATTGGGCCTGCTTGCGTTTATTTTGGGCGACCCGTCGTTCAATAACGGTGTGCTCTCGCATGAACAGGTGCGTTATGCCTGGGAGCAGAATACGGAACAGCTTATCAACAAGAACATCGGGGCGCCGCTCAACAGTATACTGCCCCTGCTCGCAGCGGGGCTTTCCGAGATTCTGGTCGGGATGATCACCCTGGGCGACGGCGACCTGATGTCCGTGTCCGGGCAATCCGCCTCCGGAAACGGCTCCTTCGGGATTGTGGCCGGACTCTTCGCCCTCGTGGCGGATTATGTCGGTGCGCTCGGTTTCGGGGAGTTCAACGCACCTACATTGATCAAGGCAGACTTTGTTACCCTTGAAAACCTCACGCTCAATGGCGACGCCGATGGCGATGGCTACACAAACTCCGAGGAATACACCTACTTCACACCAGTGGCCTGCGAGGAAAAATCAGAGAGCCCAATCGACTATGTGACCGCCGCCCTCAATCCCACTATCTATCCCGGTTTCGTACCTGAAGGTGAGGGTGGTGGCGAGGGTGAAGCCGAAGGTGAGGCCGAAGGTTACGCCGAAGGTGTAAGTGAAGGCTCTGTAGAAGGCGTCCTGGAAGGCGAGGGAACGGTGGAAGGCGAGGAGGAGGGCGTGCCCTCCGAAGGCTCGCCGGAGGAGGGTGAAGGTGTCTTGGAAGGCGAGGGAACGGTGGAAGGCGAGGAGGAGGGCGTGCCCTCAGAAGGCTCGCCAGAGGAGGGCGAAGGCGGCGTCGAAGATGAATTTCTTACCGCCGACCAGGACCAGGACAACCTCATCAGCCTCTCCGAATTATTGCGCGTGATCCAGTTCTTCAACTCCGGCGGCTACCATTGTGAAGCGGGAACCGAAGACGGTTATGCGCCCGGCCCCGGCGATGAAACGTGCGCTCCGTATGATAGCGACTACAATCCACAGGACTGGGAAATCAGTTTGTCTGAATTGCTGCGCGTGATCCAATTCTTCAATTCCGGCGGCTACCACGCTTGCCCCGGGGAAGGCACCGAGGACGGATTCTGTCCCGGGCTGTAAAATTAGCCGCTAGCCTCTGGCCGCTAGTGGGTATGATGGGAATTATGCGAGGTTTAGGAAGTATGGGTCCCGGCTTCCTCCTTCGCTCTGTGAGCTTTGGAGGACACGTCGCCTTTCGGGCTACACCGCAAATTTTTTCTTTGTTGTGTGCTTTCAGACGTGTCACACGATTGTGTTTCGTGGGGAAGGGTGCTATAGTGCTTTACGTAAGGCGCTGGAGTATGGGAATCGCCGTGAATGGCGGAGAGTAAGGGTGATCTAGCGCCAAGGAGGTATGTTATGAATATGTTCTCTTCTTCACTATCCCGAAACGCAGCCTGTTTGCTTATGATCGCCATGGGAGCACTGCTCGCAACGTCCAACGCATCCGCGGCGTTTCTGATCGTCACCTCAAATGCCGATTCAGGGGAAGGGACTCTGCGTGACGCCATTCTGACGGCGAATAGTAATGATGAGACGGACATTATTACGTTTGAGATGCCCGCCGGGCAAGATACGATAGCCCTTTTGTCTGAACTGCCCGCGTTAACGGAAGCCAGCACTACTATTTCCCGGTTTGAGGCTTCCGTTGTGCCGGACGCGGTTGTGCTGGATGGTACGAACGCAGGAGATGCAAACGGCCTTGTCATTCAAGCGCCGGCGGTTTTTATCAACGGCCTGACCATCATCAACTTCAATCGTTCTGGAATTGTCGCGGACGGCGCCGATGCACAGATGTTCCGGATCAGCAATTGCTTTATCGGCAATGATGGCTTCGAGTGCTTTGGCAATCGTCATCACGGAATTCTTGTTCGCGATGGCGCCTATGGCGGGGTCATCGGCGGGGAGGATGGCGGGAATGTAATCTCCGGCAATGGATACGATGGTATCCGCATTATCGGCGCGGAGACCACATTCCACTTCATTTCAGGCAATAAAATCGGCACAAACCGTGACGGCGCCGAACCCATCGGCAATGGCTGGCGGAGCGATTATTTCCAGGGGATTTGGACTGCGCCAAGGCCTGAGGAAGGAGAACCTCCCGCAGAAGGCGCTGTTGAAGGCGAGGGCGAAGGCACGGTGGAAGGCTCTAAAGAAGATAGCGCAGCGAAGGAAACCAATGCCGAGGGTGTGGAACTCATCGACGGTATCGCACGAGGCGGCGGCATTCTCATCGCGGAAGGTGCGTGCGCTAATGGCATCACCGGCGGCACGGAACTGGAGCCGTCGGTCATTTCGGGCAACTACTGGTATGGCATCAGAATCCATGGCGAGGGCACGAATTCCAACTCCGTCAATGGTTGTTTCATCGGAACGATCTATGACGGTTCGCGTACACTGCCGAACGAAGAAGAAGGGATCGAAGTTCAGAATGGGCCGCAAGGAACGAATATCGGCTCTGCCACCATGGACGAAACGTACAGCAATGTCATTGGCGGCAATAATATGGGCATCAAGGTAACAGGCTGGGGCGTTGATGGAACCACTATCTACAACAACGCCATCGGCGGAGTTCCCGGCACGTCCGGGGATATCGCCATACCCAACCGTCTCGCGGGCATCCTGGTGGAAAACGGCCCCGTCAATACGGCCATCGGCAGCGATTACGATCCCACGCTGGCAAACCGCATTCAATTCAACGGAACGACCGGGATTAGAGTGAAAGGCGCGGGCACAACAGGCGCCTCCATCCGGCACAACGTGATCAGCGATCATCCCGGGAAAGGGATTCTCCTGGTCGAAGGCGCTAATGGCGGCATCCTTCCTCCGGTTATTACAGAGGCAACAACAAACCAAATATCGGGAACCGCAGGCGATTATCAGATGGTCGAGGTCTTCAGCGACAGTGATGACGAAGGCCGCATATTCCTGGGCAGCACCTCCTCGTTCACCGGGGGCGTTTGGATTTTGTCCGGCACGTTTGATGGTTACCAGGGAACGAATATCACTGCCACCGCCACAAACGGAACCAACACTTCCGCCTTCAGCGAACCCGTCCCGCTGCAAGTCTCCGTTGAAGGCGAGGGAGGAGCCGAGGGCGAAGGAGAGGGAGAAGGGGAGGGCGGAACGGAGGGAGAAGAACCGGTCAATGTTGATATTGTCAATGACCTGTATACGTTGCGTAATAATCCGTTGCTGGGATACCTCCCTGAGCCCTATAGAAGTTACCTCCTGGGTCAGGATATCGAAACCGGCGATTTTAATGGCGGAATCAACCTTACGGTCACCGCGCTTCCAGGGAAAGACAAAGAAGGCCTGGTGGACGGTGTAGAATATATCGGCAATGGCATCCCGGACGCGCAGGAATTCGGCGTGATCAAGTTCCTTGCAGCGCACCCCGAGTTTAATAACGGCGTTGTTAAAGGCGCGAATGTAGGCCAGGCCTTTCTCCACAATTGCAAGGAAATCACGGACAATATACTCGGCGAAACCTTTGGCCCGATTCTGCAACACAACATGCCCCAGGCCATCAATGTAATTGCCGGGTACACGCTATTTGGCGATGGCGAGATTTCTTCGATGACGGCGAAAACCCTTAGCGCAACGGGTTCCTTTGGCAGTATAAGTGGATATTTCGCATTCTTTGGCAACGGGATCAACGGCTTCGGATTCGGGCAATTTAAAGCCATGAATCTGGAGGTTGGCAACTTTACGACCGATCCACAACTGCTCCCCTCCGGGGACATCGACGGTGACGGCTTTACCAATAAGGAAGAGTGGGACGCGTTCGGCCCGGATGGTTACTTGACCGCCGTTCTGGATCCCAAGATCACCCCGGAAGGCGAAGGCGCCGCCGAAGGCGAAGGTACAGTAGAAGGGGAAGGCGCCGTGGAAGGCGAAGGGATGGCGGAAGGCGAGGGTATGGCAGAAGGCGAAGGTACGGCAGAAGGCGAAGGTGTGGCGGAAGGTGAAGGCGCTTTGGAGGGTGAAGGTGTAGCAGAAGGCGAGGGTATGGCAGAAGGCGAAGGCATGGCAGAAGGCGAAGGCGTGGCGGAAGGCGAAGGCGCCGTGGAGGGTGAAGGTGTGGCGGAAGGTGAAGGCGCCGTGGAGGGTGAAGGTATGGCGGAAGGCGAAGGCGCGGCGGATGATGGAATACATACGGCGGACCAAGACAAAGATCTTCAGATCAATCTCTCGGAACTGCTGCGTGTAATTCAGTTCTACAACTCCGATGGATTCCACTGCCAAGCGGGAACTGAGGATGGCTATGCCGTGGATCCTGGAGACATGACTTGCACGCCGCACGATTCGGACTACAATCCCAGGGATTGGCGCATCAACCTTTCGGAATTGCTGCGCCTGATCCAATTCTACAACTCTGGCGGCTATCACGCCTGCCCCGGTGAAGGCACGGAGGACGGCTACTGTCCCGGACTCGCATAAAACATGAAAAGAAATGATCAGGGCGGAATACCTGTATTCCCGGACCTAGCCCGCGATTTCACGCCTGAAGAAAAAATGATATACTAGGTTTTGAACTTTCAGGAGGAGGGTTTTGGGAGTGCTTTTGCGCTGCCGGCTGCGGGTGAAAAAAGCATTGCGGGTGAAAAAAGCATGATGAAGAGGCGTCTGGCATGACAGTCCCGTATTTGGTCAATGTTGCATTGGCCGTAAGCGCCACACTTGCCATGTATCTTGCATGGTATAGCTGGCGGAAAAGCACGATTCCCGGCAGATTATACTTCTCGTGGCTGATGCTCGCCGTGGCGGAATATTCATTGGCCGTATCCATGGAATTATTGAGTTCGAGCATTCCCGCCAAAGTGTTTTGGTCCAAGATCGAGTTTGCGGGCGCGGCTAGTGTTCCGACCCTGTGGCTGCTTGTGGCGCTTAGTTTCGGGCAGCACAATCGCTTTCTCACCCTGCGTTGGGTCCTGTTTGTTTGGATTTTTCCCGCCATCTCATTTATCTTGGCGCTCACCAACGAATGGCACCGGCTGATATGGACGGATGTTCGGATTGTAACTGCCCCGTTGGGACAAGTGGCCGTATATGAACATGGCCCGGCGTTTTGGCTTTCCATGGCCTGTTGCCAACTGGCGGTAGTGTTGGGTTTTGTGACCCTTATAGGCGCAGCGTTCAGGAGTCCACGCCATCAGAGAATGCAGCTATTCATTCTGGGGGTGGCCGCACTGGCGCCATGGTGCGCAAATATGATTTCCCTGGCTGGATTACACCCGCTGCGGGGGCTGGAGCATGCGCAATTTGCCTTTGTGTTGACAGGTGTCCTGCTGGCGTGGAGCATTTTGAGGTACGGCATGCTCCAAATCATGCCTTTGGCATACGACGTGGTGTTTCGCAGCATGAGCGAAGGCGTGATTATGGCGGATGCCCATGGCCAGATTGTGGAAATCAACCCCGCCGTGGAACAAATCCTGGGACTGCGCCGTGACGTGATAGGGAAACCGGTGAACACCGTCCTTTCAAAATGGCTTGGCCTGTTGCAGCTCAAGACAGGAACCATTGAACTGGAACCGTGCCCCTCCGGCTCATCCCCAGAGGCTCAGTGGCTGGAGGCAACATCAAGCGCCTTGACAGATACCCACGGACAGATTATTGGGTCACTGTTGCTTATCCGGGACATCACCGAACGAAAACAGACCGAGCAGCGTCTCACCGAGTTGCGGAATGCACTGGCCGACCGTGTCCGGGAACTTGAAGAGGCCTCCGCCCACATTAAAACACTGCAGGGTATCGTGCCCATCTGTATGTACTGCCATAAAATCCGCACCGATCAGGAGTCTTGGCAGCAATTGGAAATCTATATCCAGCAGCATTCCGATGCCCAGTTCAGCCATGGCCTGTGTCCGGAATGCGCAAAAAAGCACTTTCCGAAGAAAAATCCCGCGAATTGATAAAACATCTCCGGGAAACCAGCGTCTCAAAGTAACGGAAAAGCAGGCAAATGGTGGCGAATTGCGTTGCGCCAAATGTCTCGCCAGTTTCTGGCAAAACATGTGTGTTTATCCTGTGAGAAATCCAGGGGAAGAGTATTCTGGATTGAACGCGGCGATTACCTCCCATCTTTGGCCTTCCTCAAACGGATGGCCGAAAGCTTGAGAAAGAAGCTGACCTCTGCATTTCAATAACACTGCCGTGGGGGGGGTGAGGATTATGTGCGGGTACTGGGTAATCTTAAACTGCCTCGCCGATTATTGGCGCCACATAGGCTTCTCCGAGGTACGAGGAAGACCCTTCCCCTTTGAACATCATGTGTTATCATATATGCATTGAGACAGTATCAGACGCAATAGGAATCAGGAGAGGAGACTGGGTATGGAGAGTCTGAGAAGACTTCTTGGCATGCCACTATCCCGTTCCATGTTAGAAAAAATAGTGTCGGACCACAAGAAATGGATCAAGGGTGAAGGTGGTGAAAAAGCTGAACTCAGCCACAAAAACTTAAAAGGAGTTGATCTCAGCCACAAAAATCTCACCAAGGCAAACCTGAGCAGATCGACCCTGCGTGAGGCGAACCTGAGCGGGGCATGTTTGAGAAAGGCAAACCTGTACAAATCAGATCTGAGCGGCGCGGACCTGCGCGATACGATCCTGCGCAAGGCGGATATGCTCGAGGCGAACCTGACCGGAGCCGACGTGAGCGGAGCAAACCTGACCGAAGTAATTCTGCGCAAGGGAAACCTGACTGGGGCTGACCTGAGAGGGGCCGACCTGAGAGGAGTGAACCTGCGCGAGGCGATACTATGCAAAGCGAACCTGAGAGGGGCGAATCTATACAAAGCAGACCTGAGCGGAGCAGATCTGCGCGAGGCGATCCTGTGCAAGGCGATCCTGATTGAAGCGAATCTAACCGAAACAAATCTGAGCGGTGTGAATTTGACCGAGGCAATCCTGCGCGAGGCAGACTTGAGGGGGGCAGACCTGCGCACAGCGATCCTGAGCAGTACAGACCTTAGCGAGGCAAAGAGGCTGTAACAGGGCATCTAATTCACATGAGCGTTGACCCATCCCTTACCGGTGAGCGTGATGGAGAAACTTCCGGGCAACGTGCTAACGCAGAGCACATGCCGAGCGGCGGAAAAGGCGCAGAGGAAGAATATAGGACAAGAAAGAAGCTAGCCGTCATTTGGTTTCAGGGTTGCACCTTGCACTGTCCCGGCTGTTTCAATCCGCCAGGGTTTGAATTTAGAGGTGTGTTCGCAGTTGCATTTGTTGTGGGTTTTTCAACCGGGTCGCAAGATCATCGGTTATGCCTGTATAATGACAAGAAGGATTCTCTTCACTGACGAGGATGTAGACATAGTGGAAATTGCTCATAAGCACCCCTTTCTTCAAATAGCTTTTTAGAACCTTCCTTTTCTCCGCACCTTTAATACATATTGCCCGGCTTTGTCCGGCTACGTTCCGCGTGGCGCGGAACTCCGCCGGGACTACGCCGTGGCAGTCTTCGTTCTCCGCTACGGCTAAGCGGACTGGCTCGCCAAGGCGTAGTTCGGAGCGTAGCGGAGAACGAAGACTGGTGGGCCCTGCAGGACTCGAACCTGCGACCAAGTGATTATGAGTCACCTGCTCTAACCAACTGAGCTAAGGGCCCACGGGGGGCGAAGATTCACTTCGTTGATTGTAGTGGTATTTTGATGCTGTCGTCAAACTGATGGTCAGATTTGCAGTAGGCTCCAGTCGACGAAGGATTTCAGTTCTCGCGCGCGTGTGGGGTGGCGCATCTTGCGCAATGCCTTCGCTTCTATCTGGCGGACGCGTTCGCGGGTGACGTTGAACACGCTGCCGACTTCTTCGAGGGTGCGTGGATATCCGTCGCCCAATCCAAACCGCAGCCGCAATACTTTTTCCTCGCGTTCCGTGAGGGTGCCGAGTACTTCGTCTAGTTTTTCCTGAAAAACGCTGAAGGCCGTGGCGTTGGCCGGGCTTTCGGCGCCTTTGTCTTCGATGAAGTCGCCGAAGCTGGAGTCTCCGTCGTCGCCGACGGGGGTTTCGAGGCTGATGGCTTCCTGCGCGATCTTTAGAATCGACCGCACCTTGTCGGAGGACATTTCCATGGCTTCCGCGATTTCTTCGGGGCTGGGTTCGCGGCCATATTCCTGGACGAGGCGGCGGCTGGTGCGGACGAGTTTGTTGATGGATTCGATCATGTGCACGGGGATGCGGATGGTGCGGGCCTGGTCCGCAATGGAGCGGGTAATGGCCTGGCGAATCCACCATGTCGCGTAGGTGCTGAATTTATAGCCGCGCTGGTATTCGAATTTGTCCACGGCTTTCATGAGGCCGATATTGCCTTCCTGGATCAAATCGAGGAAGGACATGCCGCGGTTGGTGTATTTCTTGCCGATGCTGACGACGAGCCGGAGGTTGGCTTCGACAAGTTCCATCTTGGCGGCGTAGATCTTTTCTTCTTTCGCCTTGATCACGTCGATCAGGGCGCTGATTTGATCCGTATCGAGCTTGGCATCGGATTCGATCTGGTCGATGCGGCGGTGGGCCATGGTGAGGCGCCGCTCCGCGTCGAGGATGACGTCTTTTTCCACGCCGAGTTTTTTGGCCACGGCGGGGCTGCGGCGGATTTGCACGGCCATCTTGTGGATTTTGTCGGTGGGAAATCCAACTTCGCGTTCAACGCGGTCAATTTCATCGCGCGCGGAAGAAATGCGCCGTTTAAGGCCCTTAATCTTTCGCCCGATTTTCATGATTTCCTTGGATTTCAGGGCGAATTGGCGGATAATTTCCACCTGATGCTTGCGGAATGTGTTGATCCGCTTGGCGATATTGTCACGGCTTTTCCGGGAAAGCCCGGAGCGGCGCAGGCGTTTTTCCTGGGCTTCGATGTGGGTTTCCATCGATCCGATCTTGCCCATCATTTCGGGAAGCTCTTTCACAAACTTGTGCTGTTCCCGCGGCTCCTCGATATCGCTGATCTGGATAAAGCTAAGGCGTCCCGCCAGAATGCGGGCGGCGATCATCTGGGCTTCCTTGATGGTATACGGGGTGTTGAGCAGCACCTCGGACAGTTCCTGTTCCGCCGCTTCGATGCGCTTGGCGATGGCGATCTCCTGGTCTTTGGTGAGCAGCGGCACGCGGCCCATCTCCCGAAGGTACATGCGGACGGGGTCGTCGGCGCGCTCAAGACGGTGGGCGGCATCCTTGCGCAATTCGGCTTTCTTCGCCTGGACCGCCTTACGTTTTTCGTCCTCTTTCTTCTCGGCGTCGATTTTGAATTCATCGATAATCTGGACGTCTGTGTCGCTCAGGGCAACCATTACCTCGTCGATTTCCTCGGCGGTGGCGTCCACGGGAAGAATTTTTTCCAGTTCATCATAGGTGACCGCGCCTTTTTCCTTGGCTTTCGCAATCACTTCCTTTGCGCGATCCGTTTCGATGAGCCGTCTGCTTTTCTCTGCAACTGCCATGGTAATCCTCCACGGATGGTGTACTGACTACGCGGGACGCGAATGAACCGTGTCCCACCGTTTACTCTGTTTATCCAAAGCCGCTTTCTGGGCGACCAGTTCCATCATGCGGTCCTGATCCTTGGCCCGCTCCGCATCGCGGATTTTGTTCATCAAGTCTTCCGCGCGCGACCGCAGGCTGTCCTTTTGAATCCGGCTAATTTGTTTTAAGGCCAATGTTTCCGGATCTTTCACACTTTCCAGGTCCATGGTGGCCGCTGCCGCGAACAACTGCCGCGCGGCCTCGTCTTCTACATCCTGGAGCAGTGTTTCGGGGCCGCTTTGAAACAGCGCCCGGAGTATCTGGGCCAGGGGGGTCTCGCCGAAGGGCGTGTCTTCCAGTTCTTCTCTGGCCTTGCTTAATAAGGGTCCATTAGTAAGTAACACCGCGACAAACACACAATCATCCCGGCTGAATGGGCGCGGCTTGATGGATTCCACTTCGGCGGTGGCTGGCCGCCGCGCGCTTTTACGGCGGAATGCATTAAATTCGCTCCGGCACGCCCATTCCGTTAATCCCAATTCCTGGGCAATCCGTTTCACATACTGATCGATGCGGAGTTCATCGTCCAGACCCCGCAGGATCTCGAACAATTCGCGGGCTACATCGCTTCGGCCTTCAATGGTGGCCGTCCGCGCGCCGCTCATCCGTGCGTAAAACGTGACAAAGTCCTGGGCCTGTGCCAACAGATCGCGAAACGCTTCCGCGCTCTGCGCTTTGATATAGTCGTCTGGATCCTGATTGTCGGGCAAGGCCATCGCACGCACGGTGAGCCCGGCCGCGCTCAAGATGCCCGTGGCCTTCACCGCCGCCTGAATACCCGCCGCATCACCGTCATACACGATGACCACTTCCGGCACATACCGGCGGATCAGCGCGGCCTGTTCGGGAGTAAGTGCGGTGCCGCAGGTGGCCACCACGTTTTCAATGCCCGCGTCAAAACAGCGCAGCAGGTCAAAATAACCTTCCACCAGAATGGCGAATTTCTCACGCCGCATCGCATCCCGGGCCCTATACAAACCATACAGTGTCCGGCCCTTTTTATACACCGGAGTTTCCGGAGAATTAATATATTTCGCCGGACTGTCGCCCATGTCGCGCCCGCCGAAAGCCACCACATTGCCTGAAACATCCTCGATTGGAAACATCAGGCGGTTGCGAAAAAAATCGTAGAGCCGGCCGCCGTCGCCGCGCTTAAAGAGACCAGAGGCTTCCAGCACTCCGTCTTTAAAGCCCTGTTCCCGCGCCGCATCGAGCAAATTTGACCAGCCTTCCGGAATATAGCCGAGGTTAAACTTCTGGATTGTCTCATCTTTCAACTGCCGGGTCTTTAAATATTGGCGTCCGGCGCTTCCACGCATCGGATGCCTTAATAACTCACGATAATGCCTACCGGCGAAGCGGTTGAACTCCAGAAGCTGGGTTCGGAGGTACTCTGTTTTGTCATCCCGCTCCGTAAGCGCCGGCAGCCGGATTCCCGCACGATCCGCCAGTTTTTTCAGGGCTTCCACGAAACTCAACCCTTCATGTTCCATCAGAAACCCCACGGCGTCACCCCCTTTTCCACACCCAAAACAATGGAATATCTGCCGTTGCCGGTTTACCATAAATGACGGCGTTTTTTCGTGATGGAACGGGCACAGCGCCTTCAGGCGTCCCGTACCCGAGGGTTTCAACTCAAGGGCGGCTCCCACTATATCCACGATGTCATTGGCAGCCAATACTTCCGCCACTATGTCGCGCGAATACTTATGTCCAGCCATGCAGTTACCATAACTAGTTATTATTGCTTGACTTATCAATTAACACAAAGCAAAAAAGCCCTGGTCAAGAGTCCCCAGGGACAGAACACCCCTCGGACCTGTCAAGGTAAATGGAGTGTACCATATCCTTTCCCCATTGTCAATAGATTCGCAAAAAAAGATCAGGGATTCCCGCGGGTGACTAGCCGCCCTTCACGAAGCTCGAAGGTGAGATCAGGATGGATGCGATGCAGATGCTGGTGCGAAACCAATAGCACCGTCGCGCCTTCCGTTCGTGCATGTTCGAGGAGATCGAGCACGAGTCCTGCGCTTTCTTCATCCAGATTGCCGGTGGGTTCATCAGCGAGGATGATTTCGGGATGATTCAGCATGGCGCGCGCCGTGGCCACGCGCTGCCGCTCTCCCACGGACAATTCGGCGGGGCGGTGGCCGGCGCGATGGGTCAGCCCCAATCTCACCACCAGTTCATATGCGCGCTCGATGGCTTCCGGATTCCGCCGCGCCAATGTGGGAAGGAGCACATTTTCCAGTGCGGTAAGATACGGTAACAAATGAAACATCTGAAAGACGACGGCGATACGATGCGCGCGTAATCCCGCGCGCCGCGCGGGCGGGAGTTGCTCGATGTTTTGTTCCGCCACCAGCAGCCGGCCTGAGGTGGGGAGCATCAGTCCGGCCATCAAATGGATTAAGGTGCTTTTGCCGCTGCCCGACGGGCCATGCACCAGCGCCAGCGTGCCCTTGTGAATATGCAGGGATATGTCATCGAGCGCCTTCACCACTTCGCCGCCCCGGACATAATGTTTACTGATGTTTTCGAGCCGGATCATAGTTCGCGATCTCCCAGTACTTCGGCGGGCTCTTGCATCAGCCCCCCGACGATAGGGGGCAGGGCGAAGAGCACGGCGGCCAGCGGTGTGCACACAATGATCGTGAACAATAATTTCGGCGGGACCTCCAACGTGACCTCGGACACATTTAGGAGCGTGCCCAGGGGGTTGCCTAATGCACATCCCGCTACAGCCCCCAGTGTGGCATACAGAAGAATTTTGCCGAAGAACAACGCGGCAATGCGCGTACCCGGAACGCCCAGCGCGCGCAATACGCCAATTTCCCGCCGGCGGTTACGAACGTTTTGATAGGTTAGCCCCCAGATGGCCGCGGCAGCAACCGTCATGACAATGCCCAGTGCGGCAAGAGCCACGCGGCTGATCAACACGCGTTGTTGATGCCGCGCCAATAAAATGGATTGATATGGATGCACTTCCACTTCCGGAAGTACGGCATGTATGCTTTTAACAATCGCGGCTATGATGTCTTTGATCGAGGCCGGGCATTGGCACGCCAGCGCGTCGATTGCGTTGACTTTTCCTTCTTTGCCCAGCAACGCTTGCACTTCATGCAGCGGCGCGAATATCCGGATATCCTCCGGTATCATCCCGGCCTCTGGAAGCACCTTCGCAACCTCAAACCGCTTGCCGAGTATTTCCACTTCCGATTTGGGCTCCAGGTTCAGCGCCTTGGCCGCCGCCGAACCCACATACACCTTCCCTTCCGGAATGACATACGCCGTGGGCATGGGTTTTTTTTCCGTATTCACCCGTGTTTTTTCAGATACCACCCCCGTCAACACCACCATTCGATCTTTTACGGCAATCGCCTTCTGATACTTTCCGACAAAATGCTGCGCCATGACCGTGCTCGCCGTCAGCCGTCCCACATACTCCTCCGGCATATCGCCGCCCTCAAAATCAAGTGCCTGATACCGGGCCGGGTCCACTCCTTTTGCCGTGATTAACAGATTAAAGCCCATGTCTTTCATCATACGGCGCGTGGCGTCCACGGAGCTCTCCGTAACGGCTCCCAGCGCGGTCAACAGGCTGGTGGCTACCACGACCGTGAGAAAACAGAACGAGGTGTTGAGCTTTGATTGTTTTATTTCCGCCACGACCAGGCGGTATATCGTAAGCCCTTTGTTCATCGACCTTCTCTCATCCGCAGGTTGCGTCTCCGTAAAATCATAAACCCCACGGCGGCCAAAGACAACACACCGATCACGATCAACGGCACGAGTGTCACTAAAAGAAGGTTGTTTCCTTCTTTATTCGGCACCTCCTCCGCCAGCGTTTCCGCCTGAGCGGCGAAACTGATCTCCTTGTAACCATGCCCCGCCGCCGCTTCCAGAGAGGCGAACTTCTGATCCAGCCGCGGTTCCCACACCAGCGGCACGTCAATTCCCAGGGCGATGGACTCCTGAAGGCACGTGCAGGGCACCGTAAGATTGTTGAGCAGCCGATTCACATTTTCTTCTGTAATATCCGCGCCCTGCAACGGCGGCCCCATCAAACGGCCCCGGCCAAACATAATCCCCGCCCAGTCCGGCCCTTCCGGCTTAATGCCTGCGAAGGAACACAGAATTTTCTCGCGGGGATCCGCCCGATCCAATAAAACAAGCCGGATGCCCGGCGCATGCTCCGCCGTCCATTGCTTCACTATTTCCTCCAGCACCGGTTTTCCTTTCCCAGCATTGTCGCCGGTGCCGCGCGCATATAGCACCACCGCCCATACATCCACCAGATGCTGCTTCGCCGCATCCAGCGACGGTGACGTGCGCAACGCCGCCAGCGCGGCGTCCTCCGGCGCAGGCTCCCAATGCTCAATCACAAACGCCTGCTGCAGGAACAACGAGACACCCACCAGCACCGTCACGGGAAATGAAGGAGGCGCGGAAGGGAGGCCGTAGCGTTCCCAGCGGATTTCAGGATCATCCGCATTCACCCGCTCCACCCGGAGATTAAATCCCTCTTTGTTCGTTTGAAACCACGTATTGAGCCGCGCAAATATCGCATCCGCCTCGGCATCGCCCTTGTTGCCCATCACGCACAACCGGTGCGTGTCACGTTTCCCCTCAAATGCCGCATCCCGCACCGTCCCCGAATTACACGCCCACACCGGCGCCGCCCCCAATACAAGCACCAAAAATAAATAGGGACAGTAACCGTTTATTTTCAAAGGCACACGCCACTGCGATAAAAAAAGACGGAAATAGAAAATAAACGGTTGCTGTCCCCATTTATTCGTATTCATGTAAAAGGTTCTCATGCGTCCAGTTCACTCCACGTCAAAACGTTTCATCATACACAAAGAAAACATCCCCTGGCGAATGAATTGTTCCCTCGAAAAATATGTTGTTTAACTCTTTTTTGTTTGTATCATGGTGTCCTTTTTGGGAAAAGGGGGAAATTAATGTTAGGCCAACCGGGTTCGCAGCGGTTTTTTATGTTGGGCCTTCTGGATGTCAATGATCCCGTTTCTCTTCAAGTGGATCTTGATACGCTCCGAAGGGATATCCTTAATGATCCCTATTTTTCCGGCGTACCTTCACTAAAGAAAACAGCACGGGCGTTTCATGCAAAAGACGACCTTCCCGAAGTGCGAAGAGAAATGTTTCGCCGACTTCTTTCGCATGATATAAAATTTTCTGCGGTGGTCAAAGACTTATACTCTGTCGCAGATTATGTGCGGAATCGAAATCTGCTTCAATCAGGCTACCGCTATCATCCGGACGAACTCTATGATTTTACGGTAAGGCGTCTTTTCAAAGCCCGCTTGCACAAAAAAGAAGAATATAGAGTATGTTTTGCACGAAGAGGACAAACCAATCGAACCCGAATTCTTCGGCGGGCAATGGAGATCGCACGTGACACGTTTTGCCGGGAAAAAGGCATAGCCATGGCCTCTATGGTTCATGTATACGCAGCTCATCCACATGAACATGCTGGACTTCAGGCAACGGACTATTTCCTATGGGCACTGCAACGGCTTTACAATATGGGGGAGGAGAGATTTATTCATATGATGTGGGAGAAAGTATCCGTAGTGGAAGATGCTGACGATACACGACGACATCCCTATGGCGAATACTATACGAAAAGAACTCACATAAATTTCGCAGCGATTAACCGGGGGACAAAAAAATAGGCCCACGGACTAGGGCAGATTCCCTCGAGAACCTGGCCACACGGCATGGAGCCGACATTCATCCGTACGCCTGATTAAAAGATATCATGTTTCTTTATAAGTGTCAAATAGAAACCGTCTCAGCCGGTTTTCTTTTCGGATTTGGCGGATTTGGTCTGCATGGGAAAGCTATCCCAGCCGCCGCCCAATACTTTATAGAGGGCAACGAGATTGGTGAGGACGGTGGTCCGGCTTTGCATGAGTTGATCTTCCGCTTCATAGAGCGAGCGCTGGCCATCCAGCACGTTTAAGAAGTCCACCAGCCCTTTGGTGTAGAGTTCGTTGGCCATGCTCACGGCGCGGCGGTTGGCATCGGCGGCTTTGGTCAGCGATGTATAGCGTTGTTGTTCATTAGTGTAGGCCACGAGGGAATTTTCGGTTTCTTCCAGCGCCGTCAGCACGATTTTCTGGTACTGATGCAGGGCTTGCTCCTGGCGGGCGTTTTGGAGCTTCACATTGCTCCAGATGCGGGGCGCATTCAGAATCGCCCAATCCACGCTGGGGCCATACGACCAGACACGGTTCTTGCCGAGGTTTAATGCATCGAAACGTCCGCTTTCCGCCCCGAAGGTGCCCGTCAATGAGAATTTCGGGAACCAGTCCGCGGTGGCTTCGCCGATATGGGCCGTGGCGGCGGCCAGTTGCCGTTCGGCCACACGGATGTCCGGACGGCGCTGCAGCAATTCCGAAGGCAGCCCGGCGGGAATTTCCGGAGGCGCGATGGGCAGGTCGGCGGGGTTTGACAGTTCTTCTGCGAGCGCATTGGGTTCCTGCCCCAACAAGATGCTTAGATGATGCACCGAACGCCACATTGCGGTTTGTAAATTGGGTATTTGTGATTGGGTGGTTTCAAGTTGGGCCTCCGCGCGTTTCACATCGAGTTCGCTCACCAAGCCCGCATCATAGCGGGTGCGGGTGAGTTGCAGGGTGTCCTCCTGTCCACGCAGATTGGATTCCGCGATGTCCAGGCGGCCTTGTGCTCCGCGCAATTCAAGATAATTGCGGGCTACTTCCGCTAACAGCGACACCATTACATCGTCGCGGCCGGATTGTGCGGCTTCCAGGTCCGCCTTGGCCGCTTCCGCGGCGCGCCGCTTTCCTCCGAACACGTCAATTTCCCACGAGGCGTCGAAACCCGTTTGAAAAAGATCCACTTGGCGCTTGATGTTTGTCTTGTTGCCCACGAAGACCGCGCCGATCAACGTGCCCACCACGCCCCCAGTATTGCCTGTAGAGGCGGGTTTTCTGATTTGGGCATGCGAATACTTCGCGGTGGTGTTTGCCATGGGGAGGAAGTCCGCCAGGGTCCAGCCACGCGCGGCCCGCGCCTCGCGCACCCGCGCTTCCGCAATCTGGATGTCCAAATTGGCATCGACCGCGCGCTGGATCAGCGAATCGAGCGTGGGATCCTTGAGCGTGGTCCACCATTGGGTCAGGTAAGCAGTGTTGCCTTCATTGGCCGGGCCGCCCCATTTTTCGGGTACTTTCGTGGCGGGCCGGTGATAATTGGGGCCTACGGCACATCCTGAAACCGCCAGCAGCAGTGCCAATCCGGCGCATCGTATGCGCTTCATGATTCAGAACCTTTTTTGATGGAAAGATACGCGGTGTTCAGGGGCAGGGGCAGCGCCTTGATATACACATCCATCTGCTGTCCGACAAACAAGGGCAGCTCGCCGCGCGTGAACCGGTAGACTATTTGCAGCACGCGCGTATCGACGCGTTCCGCGCTGTCGCCGGTAAGCGAATGTTTGGGCACCACGTAGGGCTCAAAGCGCACGAAATCCAATGGGGTTTGGATGTTTTGATTGCCCCGGGCATAGGCCACGGCGGGCGCCCCTTCTTTCACGCGCCACGCTTCGTTTTCATCGATGTCCACACGCACATGCAGGGTATCTACATTGCCAAGGAGCATAAGCGGGGTGGACAGCGGACCGACTTGGGCGTATTCGCCCGCGCGGATTTTCACTTGCAACACCTGGCCGTCAATGGGGGCGCGGACCGTGAGGCGGTCTATTTCGGTTTCCACGGATTTCGCCTGCGCTTCCGCCGCCAGCACTTCCGCTTCAGATACTCTGATATCTTCTTGCCATGCGCCGGCTTTCAACCGGTTGAGTTCCGCGAGCGCTTCTTTGCATTTGGCCTCGCCTGCCGTAACCGCATACCGCGCCTGCTGCAATTCCTGTTCGCTGATCGCCCGGCGGTCGGTCACGCTTTCGCGCATGGCGAGTTGATTTTTCAGATCCGCGAGGGACGCTTCCGCTTCTTTCAGGCGCGCTTCCGCCGGGGGAATATCTTCAGGACGCGGCTGGCTCTTCAGGCGTTCCAACTGCTCCTGCGCCACGCGCAGCGTGGTCTTGCGCACGGCCAGATCCGCTTGCAGCGAACGATCGTCCAGCTTGAACAGGGGATCGCCGGCCTTTACCTGGCTCCCCACGCTCACCAGCACGTCGCTCACCACGCCCGGCACCACCGCGCCCACGGAAATGTTTTCGGAACTGGCCTCAATCAGGCCGGAGCCCGCCACAAACACCTCGTACGGCGCCTTGGTCGGCTCCGCAATCGGCTGGGCCGGGGCAATATCCTGGGCTCCTTCAATCACCGTGTACACGCCAAAGCTGACTCCCGCCACGGCTAGAATCGGCAACAGAAACATTCTCACGCGTCAATCCTCCTACAACTCGTTCGGGGAAGAAACCACTTTTTCAATATGACCGTCGTCCATCTGGGCGATGCGATCCGCAAATTCAAAAATGCGCGCGTCGTGCGTTACGATCACCAGCGCACGGTCTTCTTGAACCGCCACTTCGCGCAGCAATTCCATCACTTTATGACCCGTAATGTGATCGAGCGCGCTCGTGGGCTCGTCGCACACAATCAGCTTCGGCTGATGCACCAACGCCCGCGCAATCGCCACGCGTTGCTGCTGCCCCCCGGACAATTGCGCCGGCAACGACTTGGCGCGCCCTATCAATCCAACGTGATCCAGACATACACGGGCCTGCTCCACCGCCTGCTTGCGGCGGACGCCATTCAACAACAACGGCACCGCCACGTTTTCTTCGGCCGTCAACGGCGGCAAGAGGTTAAACGCCTGGAACACAAAACCCACATTCTTGCCGCGGTATTGCACGCGCTTCTGCTCCGGCATGGACGTAAAGTCCTGGCCGAACACGGCGCAGTCGCCGCCGTCGCGATCCAGAATGCCCGCGATGACGGAGATTAGCGTGGTCTTGCCGCAACCGGAAGGCCCCACCAGCATCATCAGTTCGCCCGTGCGCACGCTGAGGTCCACGCCGCGCAGAGCCATGACGGCGTTCTCGCCGGCGCCATAGGTCTTGGTCACGCCCTGGCAGTGAATCGCTATGGTTTCATTTATCGTCATGGTTAGCTCTTGAATACGATGGCGGGTTCCAACCGCATTACTTTGACAATGCTGATGGCCGCCGACAAAATCGAGATAATCAGCACGGTGGCGGCGCTGAGAATCAACAATTGCCACGGCATTAAAAACGTCAAACTGGTGTTTTTCGTCAGGGTGCCCATCAACGATGCCGCGCCCACGCCCAACCCGTATCCGATGCCCGCAACGACAAGGGCCTGGAGCACAATCATCTTGAGCAACGTGGGATTGGTGGCGCCCATGGCCTTCAGCGCGCCGAAATACCGCAGGTTGTCCTGGGTGAAATTGTAGAAGGTCTGCCCGGCAATCGCCGCGCCGATAATAAAGCCCATCAACACCGCCAGGCCGAAATTGATGGGCAGGCCGGTGTTCTTCAGGTAATACCACATGGTCAACCACTTGAATTCTTCTTTCGGATAGGCGGCCAAGCCGGTGGTTTCCCGGATGCGGCGGCAGAGTTCCTTGTGATTTTGGCCCTTCTTGGCTTTCACCAACACAAAGTTCATCATGCGGCGTTCATAGGGGGCAAAGGTGGTTGCGCGCGAAAAGGTGGTGTAAATGATGGGTTGAATGATGAAGGTGCGGCTGGTCTTGCATAATCCCTGGACAATGGCGCGGTGGTCATTGATTTCAAGCGTGTCGCCCACCTTCAACGGAATCAATTCGCCATGGGGACCCCGGGCGGCCAACCGTTTCTGGGCGCCCTCCGTATTCACAATGATCGCGTCATTCAACTTCAAATCCGTGATTTGTCCCTCCACCATTTTCGGCGGCCCGCCGACAAGCGTGGCATCATCCAGACCCAACACGAGACATTCCTGGAGAATGCCGCTCTGCAACCGGACGCGCATCATGCCGCGATACATAGGCACCGCCCACTCGACGCCCGTGATCCCGCGTACCCGGTACAACTGGCTGTTCATCACCGGTTTTCCATCGTCCACGAATTGAACTTTGGGATCCATGACCCAGATATCCGGGAGGGCATTGTCCGTGATCATGCCGAAGGTCCACGTCATCACACCGATGAAAATCGCGGCCTGCTGCGTGATCAGCAGGGAGGCAAAAGTGAGGCCTGTAACGATCCCGATATATTTCACCCGGTCGCCTACGAGCATCTTTATTGCAACAAAATTCATTGACTGGAACTGCCCTTCTCCGCCAGCACCTGGCGGACCTTGTCGCTCACATCACACCACATCACGGCATATTCCGGGCCTATTTTGGTCAACACTTCCACAATAGATTGAAGAGACCGCTTTTCCGCCTGCTCCAGCCGTTCATAGACGTCCGGACTCACCCGGATCTGGACCTCCCGCCGATCCTGACGGCTCTGTGCGCGCGTCAGCAAGCCCATCTCCACCAGGCGATCCACCATCACAGACGCCGACGGCGGCGAGACCATTAAAATCTCCGACAACGCTTTTATTGTGATGGGTTCCTTTTCTTTTATTACCGATAATGCTGTCAATTGCTGGGGAGAAAGATCCTTCCCCGGCCCCTCTCCTGGGCGGTGCAAATGCGGATCAATATGCCGCCGGAGCAATTGCGCTGTCGCCTGGATCGCACGTGCCTGCTCCCATGCATCTGCCACTGAAACTGCCACTCTCCCGGATTCCTTATGATTAGCCATTAGAGGCTCTATATATTAGACAATTTAATTATATGATACACTAACCGATTTGTCAAGTCCAATTTTTTTACTCGCCCCACCCGTACCGCATTGCCCGCTGCACTCACCCGTACTACTTTCCCTCATCGTTTTGGTGGTATGTCACCCGCCACTCAACATACAAACGACGAGGAAAAACGTAACATAGAGAGGATAAAAGGACTTTGGGCGGGCGATCTTTACCAGAAAATACACAAAATAGCGTAAAAACTGAGGTGGTGATACTATTATAAGTGCATATGGTTTAATACCTTACGACACTCATGAATTTGTAATATCCATGAGGATATCGTGCGGGCAACGGGCGGGGAAAAAAGAAATGGATTTTTTCAGTAGCTCCGAAATCCGTTCGGCGAGAAATGTGTCAAAGTTTCTCCACTGGACGGCATCACTTTTAAAGAATGCCCATTTGGAAATGCGCGCTACTACCGGAGGCCCTCACCTCCAGTACACCGTGAAACCCGCCAAAGGAATCACCTGCATCCGCATCGAGTCCTATGGCCCCGGTGATCAAACCGCCTGGCTCCAACCCATGTTCCTCGAATAAGCCCAAAAAATCCATTCCAAGCCCAAAAAATTTTCCTATAGTAGGTCCTATCTCCAGGTAGGACTTTCTTTCCGTAAATTCCACGCAATTTTTGGAAAAGATGTCCCACCTGGAGATGTGACCTACTATTCTGCACATTCTTAAAACATTATTCCCAAAAGAGATTTGCCAATGTGCGCCGTGCGCACCACTCCTCATGTCCCTTTGGTCATTTTTGTCCTTTGGGTCCTTTTTGTTCCATAAGGATGCCATGCTGCCGCAGGCGGTCGGCGTCGGTTCGTGGTACGAAAATGGGGTGGCCTTTGGGGTCGATGGCTGCATAGAACATAGCGGTGGCTACAGTGCCGGGCGTGGGGATGAAACATTGCACTTGTTGGGGTTTCCAGCCGCGTTTCCGGAGCCACTCCGCGAGGGCGCGCATGTCGTGATCGGTGCAGCCGGGAAATGCACTCACAAGGTACGGAATCACATACTGTTCTTTTCCGGCATGGCGTGATTCCCGCTCAAACACGGTTAGGAATTGTTCAAAGGCGTCAAAGGCGGGTTTCCGCATGAGCCGCAGGACGGAGTCGCAACAGTGTTCCGGTGCAAGTTTTAATTGACCGCCGGTGAACTCCGCGATCAGTCCGCGCGCGTACGCGTCGTCCGTGAGCGCGAGATCATGGCGGATGCCGCTGGCGACGCGCAGATGCGCCACGCCGGGGATCTCGCGCAAGCGGCGCAAAAGCGACAGGAGTGCCTTTTGATCCGCGTTGAAATGCGGGCAAATTTTGGGGGTCAGGCAACTGGGACGCTTGCAGACCGCAGAGGCACACCGCGCGCCCCACATGTTCGCCGTCGGCCCGCCCACGTCACTGATACTGCCGGACCAGTCGGGATGCCGCGTGAGTTCCGTGATTTCGCGTTCGATGGAGGCCGCACTGCGCGATTGGATGCGGCGTCCCTGGTGCAACGCCAACGAACAGAAGGAACATCCGCCGCCGCACCCGCGATGCGTGGTGACGCTGAACTGGATCATGGCCGCCGCCGGGATGGGTTCTTTGTAGCTGGGATGCGATTGCCGCTGGAAGGGTAATGCATACAAGCGATCCAATTCCTCCGTGTTGAGCGGTGCGGCAGGCGGTGCGAAGACTACGGTGCGCTTGCCGCAGGCCTGTGTGGCCCACGTCATGCCGTCATGCACCTGCGTCTCCAATTGTACCGTGGCGTCCATTAAGCGTTTTGGGTCCGCTTCAATTGCTTCGTGCGACGGCAACGTCACATATGGTTCGTTTGTGTTAAACGGCTCCGACGTTGCAAACGCCGTGCCAGGGATGCCGGTCAGGGGTTCACCTGATTGAATGCGCCGGGCGATCTCCAGCACCTGCCGCTCCGCCATGCCATACACGAGTAAATCCGCCTTGCTGTCCAGCAGAGTCGAACGGCGCAGTCCGTCCGACCAGAAATCATAGTGCGTGGCGCGCCGTAACGATGCTTCAATACCGCCCAGCACCACCGGCAATCCTGGAAACGCCTGACGGATCAACCCTGTGTAGACGATGCAGGCGCGGTTCGGACGCGCGCCGTGACGTCCTCCGGGGGTGTATGCGTCGTCATGCCGCTTCTTCCGGAATGCGGTGTAATGCGCGAGCATCGAATCCAGTGATCCTGCGCTTGCCCCTGCAAACAGTTTCGGACGTCCCATCCGCGCAATATCGCTGGCGTCCGTCCAGCGCGGCTGTGCCACAATCCCCACGCGAAAGCCATGTGCCTCCAACCATCGCCCCAACAATGCCGCCCCGAACGACGGATGGTCCACATACGCGTCCCCCGAGACCAATAGAATATCCAGTGCGTCCCAACCCAGCCGCTCCATGTCTTCCCGGCACATTGGCAGGAATTGATGTGCCTGGTCCATCGAATTCTTTTTTCTATCGGGGTTTCTTTTTTGCATGGAGGCAGCATATCACAAGGAATCCAGAATCATGGAAATTAGCGCCAGTGTTGTGTATCCCATTTCAGGCAGCGCGGGGATGCGTTGACGGCGAAAACCCGTTATACTCAGGAAAAACCGGAAGGAGAAAGCAGTGAAAGCAATTGCGATCAATGGGAGTGCACGGGAAGCGGGCAATACGGAAATCCTGCTGAAGAAATGTCTGAGCATTCTGAAGGAGCAGGGTATCGAAGGCGAACTCATCCGTTTGTGTGAGAAAAAAATCACCCCGTGTAACGCGTGTACACTGTGTTTTAAGAACAAGGATATGAAATGCGTGATCACGAATGATGCGTTTCAGGAAGTCTTCGACAAGATGCTGGCGGCGGACATCATTATTCTGGGATCACCGGTGTATTTTGGGTCCGCCACGGCGGATATAACAGCGCTCCTGGATCGCGCGGGATATGTCTCGCGCGCCAACGGCAATGTATTCTCCCGGAAACTCGGCGGCCCCGTGGTGGTGGCGCGCCGTGCGGGCCAGAACTTCACCTACGCACAATTGATGTTCTGGTTCATGATCAACGACATGATTATGCCCGGCTCTACCTATTGGAACATTGGGTTCGGCGCGGCCATCGGCGAGGTGAATGAGGATCAGGAAGCAATTCAAACCGTGACGCGGTTCGCGGAGAATCTCGCCTGGCTCGCGAAAAAACTTTACTAAAGGAATCTTCGCATGCCCAGAAACATCTTCACAATAGCAGGCTTTATTCTGCTTCTTGCTACACAGGCTATTGCCGGGCCATGGACGGCCTGGCAGAATGCGCTTGCGCCCACGGGGGTTCCCGGTCATAAACTGACCCTGTCCAAAAATGGGGCTGCCGCCTATGTCGTTGTGATCCCGGAAAAGGCCTCTACGCAAGAGCAAAAAGCCGCGGAGGACCTTGTGCTCTGGCTGAAAGAGATGACCGGCACGGAATTCCCCATTGTGCGCGATTCCACGCCGCCCCGCGACAAGGAAATCAGTATCGGGAATACAAACCGCCTTGTGGATATTCCCGAAGCCAAACAAGATCTCCAGGATGAAGGTTACGCCATTGCTGTCAAGGATAAGCGCCTTTTTCTGTTAGGCGGGCGCGTCCGCGGGCCCATCAACGCGGTGTATGCGTTGTTGGAAGAGGATTTGGGCTGCCGCTGGTATGCAGGCTCTTCCGCCACGATTCCAAAACGCTCCACGTTGAAATTCAGGCCGGCGCCGCGCGTGTTTACACCCATTCTGATGTTGCGCGATCCGTTTTATCAGGTGGCATTTGACGGAACGTGGTCCCTGCGCAACCGAACCAATGCACCTTCCGCTGCAATTCCTGAAGAATGGGGCGGCAATGTTAACTATGTGCTGTTCGTACACACCTTCAATACGCTGCTGCCGCCGGATCAGTATTTTAAGGATCACCCGGAATATTTCATGCTCGGCGCCGACGGCAAACGAAGTGCGCAGCAACTCTGCACCACGAATCCGGACGTAATCCGCATTGTCACGGAGAACACCCTCCGGTTTTTGAAGGATAATCCTAACGCCGAGATCATCAGTGTGTCTAAAAATGATGGCGGCGGCACGTGCCTGTGTCCGAACTGCAAGGCGCTGGACGATGCCGAGGGTACAAACGCGGCCGCACTCCTTTTTCTGGTGAACAAGGTGGCGGAGGCGGTCGAAAAGGAATATCCCCGCGTGATCGTGGATACCCTGGCGTACCTGGAGACCGTAAAGCCGCCCAAGGCCCTGCGGCCCAGAAAAAATGTCGCCATTCGCCTCTGCACGGACAATTGCATGTGGTCGAAACCGTTCACGCCCGCCGAGGAAGTCCCCGCATTTCACGATGCAATGGTAGGCTGGAGCGCGATTCATGACCGCATCACGATTTGGGATTATTGCGTGAATTTCAGCCATTACCCCGCGCCGATGCCGAATCTCCCGGCGATTGCCGCCAACATCCGGTTTTTTGTGGCGCATAACGCGAAAGGCGTGATGGAACAGGGCGCGTATCAGAGCCCCTGCGCGGAAAACGACTTGCTGCGCGCATGGGTCTTTGCAAAATTAATGTGGGATCCCACACGTGACCTCGATGCGCTTGTTCAGGATTTCATCTGGGGCTATTTCGGCAACGCCGCGCCCGCCATTGCGGAATACAATGCCCTCCTGGCAAAAACCGCGCAGGAACACACGGAAAGCATGAAAAGCCCCAAGGACGGCATCCGCTATCCGATGGATTCCGAATTCCTCACGAAAGAGTTTCTCTTGGCGGCCTCCGCGCTATATGATAAGGCCGAGCAGCTTGCGGATTCCGACGAACTCAAACAGCACGTGGAGCGGGATCGGATTCCCATTCTTTATGTACTGCTCTGCCGCGGGCCGGAATTCGTGGGCGCGGACTATGGCGCGGTGCTGGATCGCTTCGAAACTATAGCGCACCGCGAAAAAATGACACATATTTACGAAGGACCGCCCGATCTGGATCAGAAGCTTCAGGGATGGCGGGATGCATGGAATAAAACACAAACGAAGGAGAAATAACCATGATGGGCAAAAAAACAGTACCCTGGATTTCAGCCATGATCCTTGTGGCAGTTCTACTTGGGCCTTGGGCGTGGTGTGCGGACAGCGGCGTGCCGCAGGAGACAAAAGAACAGCGCGACGCCCGCATGGCGTGGTGGCGGGAGGCAAAGTTTGGTATGTTTATTCACTGGGGGTTGTATGCGATCCCCTCGGGCGTGTGGAAGGGCAAGGACGTGAATACGGCGGGCGAGTGGATCATGTTCGGCGGGCAAATTCCCGTGAGCGAGTATGAGCCCCTGCAAAAAGAGTTCAATCCTGTGAAATACAACCCGGAGGAATGGGTGCGCATTGCAAAGGCCGCCGGGATGAAGTACATCACGATCACCAGCAAGCATCACGACGGATTCTGCCTTTTCGACAGCAAGCTCACCGATTGGGATGTGATGAACACGCCCTACGGGAAGGATTTACTGAAACCGCTGGCGGACGCCTGCCACAAGGAAGGCGTGAAAATGTGCTGGTACCATTCCATCCTTGATTGGCACAACCCTGATTATCTGCCGCGCGGCGCGGGAAGTCCGCGTCCCTGGGATACACGCCCCACCGAAGGCGCGGACTACAACCGCCACATCGATTATATGGAAGGCCAGTTGCGCGAATTGCTCACGAACTACGGCGAAATCGGCGTGATCTGGTTTGATGGCGGCTGGGAACACAAGGCGGAAGAGCACCGTGCGGACGAAGTGGCCGCGATGATCCGCGGCATCCAGCCGAAGATCATCATCAATGACCGCATCTGCATTCCGCAGGACTTCAATACGCCGGAACAGTACATTCCCGCTACCGGCATCAAGGATCGCGATTGGGAAGTCTGCATGACCATGAACGACACGTGGGGCTACAAAGTGCACGACCTCAATTGGAAGTCCACGGAAGACCTCATCCGGAAACTGGTGGACATCGTGAGCAAGGGTGGGAACTTCCTGCTCAATGTCGGTCCGACTGCGGAAGGACTGATCCCCGACGCGAGCGTGGAGCGGCTCTCGGCCATTGGGAAATGGATGGATGTGAACGGTGACAGCATCTACGGCACGACGGCGAGCGTGTTTAAGCGCCTGCCTTGGGGCCGCTGCACCGTCAAGCCCGGCAAACTGTTCCTGCAGGTGTTCGACTGGCCCGCCAACGGCGAACTGCTCGTGCCGGGATTGAAGAGCGACGTAAAAGCCGCTTACCTGATGGCCGATGCAACCAAAGCGCCGCTCACCACAGCAAAGAAAGACGACTCCACAATAGTTTCCGTGCCTGCCGCCGCGCCCGACGCCGTCGCGAGCGTGGTCGTGCTGGAGATTGCGGGCGCGCCTGAAGTGGTGGATGTGCCTTTCCGCGCAGGGGCCGACGGCGTGCTCGAAGTGCGCGCGTGTGATGCGGACATCCACGGCGAAACCGCAAAATATGAAACCAGCCACCAGCTTGATAATATCGGCTGCTGGACGAATAAAAACGACTGGGTGAGCTGGCTGGTCGAAATTCCCAAGGCCGGCGCATATGACGTGGAAGTGAATTACGCCTGCGATAAAGGCGCTGCCGGCGCCACATATGCGCTCAGCGTGTGCGAACAGAAAGTGGAAGGAAAAGTGAGCAGCACGGACGCGTGGTCCAAGTTCAAAACGGAAAAAATCGGTTCCATGACTTTTGCAAAACCCGGCCCCTGTGAACTGGCCGTCAAACCCCTCGAAATCCCCTCTGGAGCGCTCATGAACCTTAAGGCGGTGAAACTCATCCCTAAAAAATAGTTGCTATTTATTTGCGAAATTATGGAGCACGGTAAAAATGCCGTGCTCTTTTTTTTCTGATAGCTGATGGCTGAATGCTGACAGCCTCCTATGGCTTGTGTACCATTTCCGCCGCCGTTTGCGGAATCCAGCAGGTACGGTTATCGCGCAGGCGGATGTAGTACCAGCCGCCGCGGTCTTCTTCGAGGATGAACTCCGTGCCGGAATGCAGCGGCTCTTCGAAGCTGGGCTGGTACGTTTCGCCATTGCCTTTGCGCGCGGCGATTTCCTGGGCGGTAATCACGCCGCTTACGTCGCGCGAATGCTGCACGGCCTCCACCATGAGCGATCCGAAGAGCAGTCCGCTGACGATTGCGCAGATCACGATGCCCCAGGTGATCAGGGCGCGGCGGACAAAGAGGCGGAGTCCGGCAAGGATCCACAAGGCAAGAAAGAATGGCACAAAGAGGATAGTGCGCGCGCGCGCGCTAAAATCGTAATGCCAGAAAAACAGGGTTTTGAGAACCCGTGCGCGTTGGGGTTCATCCACGCGATCCAGGCGCTGGCTGCGCACATACGACAGGTTATGAAGCACATTCGGGTCATTGGGAAGATATTGTTCGGCACGGCGGTAATTTAAGATGGCGCGTCCGAGATCGCCGCTCATGAAATAGGCATTTCCGAGGTTGTAATAGAGCTGGCCGTTGCACACGCCGCCTTCTTCCAATATGCGCTCAAAGCGCAGGATGCTTTTCTGATACAAGTCTTTCGCGCCGTCCGGATCGGTGGCCGCCAACTCATTGGCCTGGCGGAACAGCGCATTGCCTTCGGTCAGCAGCGAGTGAAGCTGGCCGGTATCCAGCGCGCCCGCGCTCAAGGCGGCGATGATTGTTATAAGCAGCCCGGCATTCATCGCAGGACTCCTTTCTCCAGGGCTTGAATGATTGCCAGGGTTTGTTCGATGAGCCCCGCGGCATTTTGCCCGCTGCTTTGCCCCGCATAGGAATAGGCTTCACATTGCCGGAAAATCTCTTTCAACTGCGCCTGAATCTCAGGGGCGGCCTGTTTTTGTTCCAGGAGGCGGCGTGCATCTTCATAGGTCAGCGCGGTTCCGGCCACACGAAGCTTGGCGCCCAGATATTCCCGCAACGCGTTCAAGGTTTCTTCGCAGGCACGCCCGGCGTTTGCGACATCGATTGCTTTCAGCCGGTGCGCCGCTTCCGCATGGGCGCGCTTGGCCCGCCGCAGTTCAGGATTCGCCAAGCCCTTGCGGCGCGTCAACACGATTCCCGCAAGAACGGCGTAGGCCAGCGGCGGCAGGAACAAAATCGCCAGCCACAGCGGCGACCGCACCCAGTATCCCGGATCAAAGGCCTGGCTGGTCAGTACGGTTAAATCTTCATAATTGTGCGCAATGCCTTCGCGCCATTGCGTCAATTGATTCCGGACGTGCTGCACTTCAACGCCTTCCGCTTGCTCCGCCGTCACCACGCGGCTTTCGTGCACTTTCAGTGGAATCGGACGGGTGCGTGCTTCCTGATAGGTCCCCGTATCGGAATTGAAGTAATTCAGCGTAATGGGCGGGATCGCGTTCACCGAGGCATCCTGTGCGCGAATGGTCTGGGTAAAAACCTTTGCATTCCCTTCAATTTTGCCCGGCGCCATTTCCTTGGGGATTTTGAACTGTTTGGCAAGTTCCGGCTGTGCTTCGAGCGGCGGCAGTTCAACGGCCTTAAGGTACGGCGAGCCGCTGATACGCAGGGTCAGTGTGATGGGATCACCCACGTTGACTTCCGTGGGCGTGGCGCTGGCGGTAATGGTGAATGTGCCCAGCAATCCGCTGAAATTAGCGGGCCGCCCCTGTTGCGGAAGTTCCGCCACATCCAGCCGAAGGGCGTTGGACGGCGTTACAAAATTCTTGAACGTGCCCCGAGAACCGAAGAAGGGATCATTCCCGAAAAAGTCATTGAAGAATCCGCGCTGCCCCCGGCGCTGTTCACTCACTTTTCCCTCACACGCCACCGTGGCGGGCTGGATGTCGATGCTTCCAGTTTGTTTGGGGATCAAGACCTTCTTGAACGAGAGCGTGGTGTAGGAAATTGTATCCAGCACTTCCTGCCCTTTTTCGGCAATGCACTCCATGTCCCCGGCTTGTACCTTGTAATATTCCTTGCCGGGGTTCTGCGGTTCTCCAAGGTCTTCCACAACGAACCGTGCGTCTTGTAATACGGGAACCGTGAAGGCGAAATTGCGCACATCTTTGCCCAGATACCAGGTTATGGTAAGCACCACCGGCTGACCCACATAGCATCTTTCCGAACTCAGCGCGAGGCGCAACTTAAATTCGGCTGTTTCCTGCGGCGTGCGGCCATTGAGTTGAATCGGCTGCGTGGTGAACCGCTGCCCCTCCGCCATGACGGCGATAGCGGGGATGGTCAACAGGCCTGCCTTTTTCGGCGTGAGGCGGTATGAGTAGATATAGGCCCGTTGCACATTGGAGGTCACATGTCCATTTACAATGGAGACCGACTGGCTGTTATTCGTCTGGCCCCCGAGGGATTGCACATCGAAGTCTTGGGTCAACGCGGTGATATCCGGCTCTTGCGGACGGTCGCTCCCCTGGATCTGAATCTGAAACATGAACGGTTCGCCCACATACGCGTCGGTTTTCTCCACCGCGGCCCGGACCGTGACCTGCTGGGCCAGCGCGGTTACCGCGCCCGCCATGAGCAAGACCGTAAGGCCCAAACGCATATAGGGGGTTGCCGTCATGAACTACCAATCCTTATCCACGGGCTTGTATCCGCCCCGGGGCTGCATAAGCATCATCTTATGTTCCTGTTCTTCATTCAAAATTTCCCGGGCCGTTTCATCCTGTCCTTCGTCTTCGCCCTCATTCTCGCCTTCGTTTTGCATCTGCTGTGCCTGCTGTTCCTCGGATTCGCCTTCCTGCTGGGATTGCGCCTGCTGTTGTTGCTGCTCGCCTTCCTGCTGCTGCGCCTGGGGTTGCTCCTGTTCGCCTTCCTGAGACTCCTGTTGGTCTTGTTGCTCCTGCTTCTGATCGCCCTGTTGTTGCTCCTGTTTCTGATCTTGCTTTTGCTGATCCTGGTTTTCGGAAGTATTCAGGAGGTCCAGGGCTTTCTTCAATTCTTCCACCGCGCCGCCTTGTGGTGAGAGTGATTCCTTTGCCTTGCTTTCGCGCAATTGCTGCTCCGCCGTATCTTGATACTCTACGGCTTGGTCCACATGGTCTTTCGCCTGCGCGATAGGCGGGGTTTCTTCTCCTTCGGGCTCCGGCGGACGCAATGGCGGGGTAATATTCTGCGGCGGCTGTGGAGGTGGAACATATTGCGCCATTTCCGTGGAGATGTTTTGCGCGTCGGTTTTAAGGGTCTGCTGCACCTCCGCCAGGCCTTTACAAGAATCCTCGGCGGGCGCAGGTTGTGGAGCAGGTTCCGGTTGCACCGGCGCCGGAATCGCAGTCGCTGTAGTTTCGCCTTCCACGGGTGGTTGCTCGGGAGCGGGGGCGGGTTCGGGAACGGGTGGCACGGCCGCCTGCTGCGTGGCGGTTTGCTGTGTCAACGTCTGAAGTTGCTGCTGGTCCTTGATAAGCTTTTCCAGTTTTTCTTTCAGTTCCTGCGCCTTCTTGGCGGCTTCCTCCTGGGCTTTCATCGCTTCCTGGATGGTGTTGATCGCCAGGCGCGTCACTTCCACGTTCTGTTTGGCTTCGTTCAGTTCGGGGTCCAGATCCGCCGCATGCTGAAAATACTGCACGCTCCGCCCCAACGTTTTGAGCGCTTCCTCCGGCTTCTCCTGCATCTGGCTCTCCGCCTTGTGAAAGGTGCAGTTTCCCATGTTGAACTGGCTTTTCGCTTCCAGCTTGGCATCCTTGGTTTTCATGCCCGCCTGCTCGAATGCCCCCATCGCCTTGTCATACTCTTTTTGCTGGTAATAGGCCACGCCTTTGTTGAAAAGGATTTCCGAGGCATCCGGTGCGGTCTGGCCCGCTTTCTCATAGGCCTTCAAGGCTTCGTCGTACTTGCCCTTCTCATAGGCCGCGTTGCCCTCCTGCACCAGGGAGCGCGCGGACTCCGCCGCGGCCCACCCCGAAAAAATCATCAGCGTCATGCATAAAATTCTGGTTTTCATGCTCTCACCTTTTTACGCTCACTCAGCACCATCTCCACGCACAGTACACCAAATGCCAACGCGACAAAAATCTGATATTTTTCTTCATACAGCGTGATGGTTTGCGATTCGAGATCTTTCTTTTCCGCGGAAGCAATCAAATCCTGATAGATTTTGCCCAAATCAAACGTGCCCGTGGCCACGTTCAGGTATTTTCCACCGGGGGTCTTCTCCACCATCTGGCGCAAGGTGTCCGCATCCAGTTTTGTCCACACTTCCTGCCCCTGATATTTCAAAAAGGTTTTCTGACCGGTTTCATCTGTAATGGGGATGCGCTGCCCCTGGGTTTCATCGCCCAAACCGATGGCCAGGAGGCGTATGCCTTTCTGCCCCGCTTCCTCCGCCGCCTGCACGGGAAAACTGTCGTGATCTTCGCCATCCGTGATGAGCACGACATCTTTAAATTCCTTTTCCTGTTCGTCAAAAACCTCGCTTGTCGCGCGCCGGATCGCATCGCCGATCAGGGTGCCGCCGCGGTTGATGCTATTGACGGAAATATCTTCGACCATCGTGCGGAAAAAACCATAATCCAGTGTCAGCGGACATTTCACGGCGGCGGTTCCCGCGAACGCAATCAAGCCCACGCGGTCGCCCTCCAGCGTTTCCAAACAATCGGTAATCGCCAGTTTGGCGCGTTCGAGCCGGTTGGGCGCAAGATCTTCCGCCAGCATGCTCTTCGACACATCCAATACAAACACGACATCCCGCCCCTGGCGTTGGACTTGTTTGGGCTTGGGATTCCACGCGGGCCGGGCCAGCCCAAGAATCAATAGGGCCGCCGCCACCAACACCAGCACGGCTTTGGTCCAGCGCCGCCCCGGATAAATCGAATCGTTCAGGCGGCTCAGCAGTCCTGCTTCCGCGAAGAGCAAACCCGCCCTGCGCCGTTGATAGAACGCATAGATGAATACGCCCAGTAGCGCCGGAAGCACCCATAGCAGGAAGAGCATCTCGACCTGGTACAGCCTCATGGGAACCTCCGCAACACCGTGCTTTGAAGCACGATTTCCACGGCCAGGCAAAGCAATGCCGCCAGGGCAAATGGAGCGAACCATTCGCGGTAATCAAGATAACGAACTGCTTCTATTTCTGTTTTTTCCAGTTGGTCGATCTCCGCATAGACATCGCGCAACGAAGCCGCATCGTCCGCGCGCCGGTATACACCGCCGGTCTTGCTGGCAATGGCTTTCAGGGTTCGTTCATCCAACGGGGCAGCAATCCCCATGGGAATCCGGCCCAGCGGCGTCTGCATGAACGATTCCGATTCATCCCCGCCCACGCCAATGGTGTAAATCTTGATGCCCCATTCGGCGGCCAGTGCGGCGGCTTCCATCGGGTCGCGTTTGCCCGCATTATGCTGACCGTCCGTAAGGAGAATCATGATCTTGCTTTTGATTTGATACTCCTTGGGTTTGTCCTTGCTCTGCCGGGCCAATTCCTCCTCCGCCGTCTTGAGCCGTGCCGCCGCCAATCCAATCGCATCGCCAATGGCTGTGCCATCTTCCTCTTTACGCTGCGCCACTTCCACATTTTTAAGAAATTGAGGAAGCGCACCATGACCCAGTGTCAGCGGGCATAAGGTCTCTGGATATCGTGCAAACGCCACCAAACCAATCAGGTCATCCGGACGCCCCCGCAGGCTTTTCCCGTTCCCGGTCACAAATTCATCGAAAACGCGCTTGACCACTTCGAGCCGGTTCATCTCCTGCCGGCCAAAATCCATCTCCGCGCCCATGCTGCCGGAACGATCCACCACCATCTCAATGGCGACACCCTTGCTGACATCATGAACGCGTTCGCGGCCTTGTTGCGGACGCGCGAGCGCAATCGTTAGAAAAATAAGGGCCAACACACGCAACATCAGCGGTGCAGCCATAAAACGCTGCCGCAAGGATACACCCGCCTGCACCGCGTGCATCAAGGAGGAGACACGTAGCGCGGGTCTCCGTATACGGTAATGAAAATACACCACGGCGGGAATGGCAAGCAGCAGTAGAAACGCCCATGGAGATTCAAAGTGCATCAGCCTTGGCCCTCCATGCTTTCCGCCAGACTGGGGATGGTGTCGAGGATAAAACGGCGGCAGGATTCCGCAGCCTCTTTTGTTTCCTCGTACCCCGGTTCAAGCTTCGCAAATTTCACCAAATCGCAATGTTTCAGGAAATCACGCAAGAGAATCTTGTGATTGGCCGCCAGGCGATCGCTGGCGCCCAGTTCCACCAGGAACTCCTCCGTGGTGCGTTCCGGGGCGCGCAGGGCAAAACGGTTTTCAATATAGTGGCGCAGAATATCCGACAGGCGGATGTAGAAGAGCTTGTATTCACCCTGCTCCACCAGGCGGTCCGCCATGAGTTTCTCCAATTCATTCAATGCAAGTTCATGTGGCGGGATGCGTTTCACCGGGGCCACATAGGCGGCCCGTTTGCGGCGGCGAATCAGCAGAATGAGACCCACAATCAACGCCATGGTCAGCAGCACGGGCAACAGATAGATCAATCCGCGCAGACTGCGGGGCAGGTGCAACGGCGACAGGATTTCACGCAAGGCCGGATTTTTTTCATCTTCCGGCAGTACGGAGGTGACGGAAACCGGCAGCTCCTCCGTTGACACCTCGTGTTTTTCCTCTTCGCCCTGTTTCCAAAAGGTGACGGTCAGCGGCGGAACCTTATATTCACCTGCTAGAAACGGTTCAAGGGTGTACGTGTGACCAAAAACAAGTTTTCCCGTTTCCGCCAGTTTTGGGCGGGAGTCGCGATGATCTTTCACCGCAAATTCGCCCAGTTTATCGCCCGGATCGGGCATTTGCGCCTCGTAGCCTTCCGGCACACGCAACACCAACTCTACCTGGAGCATATCCGCGGTGCTCAGGGTGGTTTTATCCAGCTTGGCTTCCAATACGGCAGGTCCGCGCTCATAGGTTTTTGTCAGGCCCTCGGATTGTTGTTTTTCTTCCTGAGCGGGTTTTCCACAGGCTGAAAGCAAGGCCAGAAGCACCAAGAGCCCCAGGCAAGGCACTATTCCGTATCGGCGCGTGACTCCCATGCCTAGAGCCTCCGTTCCCGTCTGCGGAAGAACAGCAACACGTCCTTTACATGGTCCCGATCGGTCCGGATATCGATATGATCCACACCCATCGAAGCAAACAAATCCTTGAGTTTCTGGGCGCGTTCATGGCCTAGTTGTTCATAGCGCTTGCGCACCGCAGGGCTTGAGGTATCAATCAATACTCGCTGGCCGGTTTCGGCGTCTTCCCACTCCATCAGCCCGGCGTTGGGGAGCCGGTACTCGCGCGGGTCGCTGACAGACACGGCGATCAGATCGTGGCGCTTGCTGAGCATGCGCATCGATTTTTCATAGCCTTCGCCAATAAAATCCGACACCAGAAACACCACACTGCGCTTGTTCGTTACACGGCCCAAATAGTCGAGCCCTTCGTTGATGTTGGTTTGGGTTTGACGGGGCGTGAAGGCGAGCAGATCCCGGATGACGCGCAATACATGCGATGCGCCCTTCTTGGGCGGGATATACATCTCCAACGTGTCGGTGAAAATGATCAGGCCGGTTTTATCGTTGTTTTTAATGGCGGAAAACGCCAGGAGTGCGCAGAGTTCGGTAGCGACTTCGTTTTTCGTCATTTTCAGGCTGCCGAACGCCCCGGAGGCTGACAAATCCACCAGAAACATAATCGTAAGCTCGCGTTCTTCGCGGTACCGCTTCACGAACGGGCGGCCCATGCGCGCCGTGACGTTCCAGTCAATCGTGCGCACTTCATCGCCCGGCTGGTATTCACGCACTTCGTCGAATTCCATGCCGCGGCCCTTGAACACGCTCTGGTATTCGCCGGCCAGAACATCGTTCACCGCCTTGTTCGTGTATATCTCGATATACCGAACCTTTTTCGCGAGCTCCTTGGGAATCATGGCACGTCCACGTGATCCAGTATTTGTCCGACAATGTCTTCCGCGGTGCGTTCCTCGGCTTCTGCTTCGTAGGTGAGAATGACGCGGTGGCGGAGCACGTCCATCGCAATGGATTTAACATCTTGCGGCGTGACATAGCCCCGGCCCTGAAGCAGGGCATGCGCGCGCGACGCCATCGCCAGATAGATCGAGGCGCGCGGCGAGGCGCCATAGCGGATCAGGTTGCCGATATCCAGCGTGTAGGCGCCCGGATTGCGCGTGCACTCGACGAGATTGACTATATACTCCTCGATTTTTTCATCCATGTAAATTTCGTCGGTGAGCTGGCGCAGCCGGATAATATCGGCCGGCTCCAGCACGGGGGTCACATCCAAATTCGGCGTGGATTTCGCCATCCGTTTCAAAATCTTGTGCTCCTCCTCCTTCGTCGGATACGTCACCCGCAATTTGAGCATGAACCGGTCCACCTGCGCTTCGGGCAGCGGATAGGTGCCTTCCTGCTCGATGGGGTTTTGCGTGGCCAGCACCAGGAACGGCTCTTCCAGTTTGAACGAATTCTCCCCGATGGTCACCTGGCGTTCCTGCATCGCTTCAAGCAGCGCGCTTTGCACTTTCGCCGGTGCGCGGTTGATTTCGTCCGCCAATATAATATTGGCGAACACCGGGCCTTTCTTCGTGATGAATCCGCCGTCCTTCGGATCGTAGATCAGCGTGCCGACCAAATCCGCCGGCAACAGGTCGGGCGTGAATTGAATCCGGTGGAAACTGCATTGCACCACTTTGGCGAGTGTGGTTACCGACATCGTTTTCGCCAGTCCGGGCACTCCTTCAATCAACACATGATTGTTGGACAGCAGCGCAAGGATCAGCCGGTCCACCAGGTAATCCTGACCGATGATCACCCGTCCGATCTCCGTCCGTATCCGGCCCAGCAGGGCGCTTTCGCGTTCCACGCGCTCACCAATTTGTTTTACGTCCACAGGCATGTTGTATCTCCTTCAACGGCGGGCGCGCCCTTGGTCGGGCGCGCCCAGGTAATCATTTATGCGCACCGGGTTATTCGTCGAGTCTGATCGCCACAAACCGGGCGAATTGCCCATCCTTCACCAGCAGCAGCGCGGTCTTGCCGCTTTTGGCTTCCTGAAGGGCTTCGTCAAACTCGCGGGTGTTGTGGATGGCCTTGCGATTGACCTCTTTGATCAGCATTCCCGGTTGGATGCCGGCCTTCGCGGCCGCGGACCCTTCGTCCACGTCCGAAACCACCACACCTTGCTCTTTTTCATATCCGAAACGTTCGGCCAGTTCGTCCGTCAGGTTCTGCACCGTCATGCCCAGCTTGATGGAAGTGCCGCCGCCAGCGGAACGTCCACTGCGGCCCCGCGCTTCATCTTCTTTCGACAGGGCTTCGATCTGTACGGTCTTGCTCACTTCTTTCCCTTCGCGCACTACCACCATATCTACCTTGGTTCCCGGCTTGGTCGTGGCCACATGCGTCCTGAAGGAACCCACCTCCTCCACCGGTTTGCCGTTGAATTGGACAATTATATCGCCCTGTTGCAGCCCTGCTTTTGCCGCGGGGGTATCTGGATTCACATCGCCAATCAGTACGCCTTTGCGGCCGTCCATCCCGAAATTCTTCGCCAAATCGGGGGTCAGGGTCTGGATCATGACGCCCAGGTAGCCGCGCGTTACCGAGCCGGTATCGCGCAACTGGCCTTCAATGTATTTGATCATGTTAACGGGGATGGCGAAGCCGATGCCCATATAGCCGCCGCTGCGGCTGTAAATGGCGGTGTTCATGCCGATCACTTCGCTGTTCAGGTTCAGCAACGGTCCGCCCGAATTGCCCGGATTGATCGCCGCGTCCGTCTGTATAAAGTCGGCATAATCCGTGATGCTCACGTCGCCCCGGCCCCGTGCACTCACAATACCGGATGTAACCGTATGTTCCAGGCCGAAGGGATTGCCGATGGCAATCACCCAGTCGCCCACGCGGATCTTGTCGGAATCGCCCAGGGGCAAAGCGGTCAGGCCGTTGGCTTCAATCTTGATCAAGGCCACCTCGGTCTTCTCGTCACTGCCTTTTACCTCAGCTTCAAATTCGCGGCCATCATTCAACTTTACTTTCACCTTGTCGGCATCGCCAACCACATGATGGTTGGTGAGAATGTAGCCGTCCGGGGAAATGATAAAACCCGTTCCTTGACCATACGGTACCAACCGCTTTTCATTTTTGTTCTCATCATCCCCTTGTGGCATCCGGAAGCCGCGTCCGCCACGTCCGCCGGGGCCACCCGGACCCATCTGGCCTCCCCCCGGACCAAAGAAGAAGTCAAAAAGGTCTTCAGGCATCATGCCGGGGCCCATCTGACTGCTTCTGACTTCCTTCTCCACTTCAATAAACACCACCGAGGGCGACGCTTTTTCCGCTACATTGGCAAAGGCATTGCTCAATTCATCGGCCGCGGTAGTCTGGCCCGAGACCGGCGTCCGCGAGGAGAACCCCACTACAAACGCCGCGGCGCCTACTACGAGCATGACATATACCGCCGCCCGCATCCATCGTTTAGAGTCCATTTTCATTGTCCTATCTCCTTTGCAGGATCTTGTTCCACCCGCTCCCAAAATCCTGTGCCTGAAAGCGGGTTTTTGCACACACAACGAAGAATAAGCACGTTCCATGCCAATGGCTTGATAAGGCACAACCTATTGAACAACAGTGCGTTACGAAGAATATGAAGACCTGAAAAATATCCCCTGTCCAGCCCATTTGCTCCCCTCTGCCCCATTTGGGGTTTTTACGATTACCGCCGCGAGGCGGAATGATGAATTCCCCCATCCCATGCTATAATTGGCCACAGCAAAGGAGAATACCCAATGGAATTGCCGGTTCAAATTGACAAAGACCGGATTGCCTGCTTCTGCCAGAAGCATCATATAGTAAGGTTTGCGTTCTTTGGCTCGGTGCTGACGGAGCGTTTCACCGAAGAAAGTGATGTCGACGTACTCGTGGAATTTGATCCGGCGCATATCCCCGGAATGATTCGTTTGTGTGGCATGGAGCGGGAATTATCGGAGATCTTGGGAAGAAAAGCGGACATGCGCACCGCAAATGATCTCAGCCGCTATTTCCGGGATGAAGTAATGAACTCGGCGCTTGTACAATATGCTGCTTGATGACGATATTACACGCCTGCGGCATATCATTGATGCCGCTCAAGAAGCTATCGGCTATGTTCAGGGTATCTCGTGGGAGGAATTCAGCATAAGCCGCCCGCTACAGCACTCAGTGGTTCGGTGTGTAGAAATCGTGGGTGAAGCATCAAGCCGAGTCTCTAAAGGGCTTCGTGAATCCAATCCACACATTCCGTGGACGGATATTATCGGAATGCGTAATCGCATTGTTCATGCCTATTACGACATTGATATTGGCATTGTCTGGAAAACTGCCACCGAAGACTTGCCAGCATTGCTGCCTGAAATGGAGGCCGCTGTAGAAAAGTTATCGCGGCCCAAATAGACGGTGGTGGCATAGACGATTTCCGCCTTTTGGTAAGAGAGTAGCTTTTTATATCCGCCATGAGGCGGAATAAACCCTTCTGACATACAACGCACCCCCGAATAAAGGACCAAAAGGACCCAAACGACCCAAAGGACAACACTGCCTGTTATCAGCGAGTTGCGGTATCATTGTCTTTTTGGTCTTTTATGTCCTTTTCGTCTTTTCGGTTTTAACTTCGCACCTGGAAACCTTTACATATCTGTGGCTACTTGCTGTAGTATACTTCACGTTGGCCTCATAACAAAACGCGGATTGAGAAAAGGACCTTAAAACCTATGCGTATCGGTATCGACGCCCATGTCCTCGGTTCCCGTGCCGGGGGCAATGAAACGTACATGCGCAATTTGCTCGAAGCCCTCCGCGCCCATGCCCCCGATACGGATCTGATTGCCTTTGTGAATTCCACGTTGCACGGTCAACCCGGCGTTGCCTCGGGGTTCCCCACGTGGCCCATCCCGTTCCGCTCATCGTATATGCGCGTACCCTTCGGATTGCCCTGGGCGGTTCGGCAGAAGCGCGTGGATGCGCTCCACGTGCAGTATACGGCGCCGCCGTGGTGTCCCTGCCGCTTTGTGATAAGCATGCATGATATCGTGGCATTGCGCTTCCCGGAATCGATGCCCTTCGCGGACCGGCACCGCCTCCGCCTGCTCTCCGGCAATACGCTGCGCCGCGCCGCACGCGTGTTTGTGCTGACCAATGCCCTCCGCGATGAAATCGCCGAGTACTATCACGTGCCGCAGGAGCGCTTCGACCTCGTACAACCGGTCAGCGATCCCTTGTACCGCCCCATCACTGACGCAGAAATGCTCAAGAATGCGCAACAGAAATACAACGTGCCCGGTGAGTATCTACTGTATGTGGGATTGCTCCAGCCCAGGAAAAATCTCGTCCGGTTGGCACAGGCCTATGCACGCATCCGCGAACAGGGCATCCGGATCCCGCTGGTCATCGTGGGCAAACGCGCCTGGCTCTACGGCGAAATGCTGGAGGCCATCGAAGCGTTGAAATTAGGCGATGCCCTTATCTTCACCGATTACGTGGACCGCGAAGATCTGCCGGCGTTGTATTCGGGCGCCACCGCCTTCGCGTACATCTCATTGTACGAAGGATTTGGAATTCCACTGATCGAGGCGCTGGCCTGCGGCACGCCCTCGCTCGCCTCCACGGATCCCGCCCTTGTGGAGGTGGCAGGGGGCGTGGCGATGCACACCGATCCCTTGAATGTGGACGCCATCGCGGATGCACTGACGAAATTGATAACCGATTCTTCGCTGCGGGAAACACTGAAGCGCGAAGGACCGCTTCAGGCGCGCCGCTTCACATCGGAAGCCATGGCGCGCGCCGCCTTGGAAGGATACCGGAAAGCAGTACAATAATCGGTAAATCTTCAACGCATCGGGTGCCGTTTTTGCCAGCACGACGGAGCAGAAAAGAATGGTTGCAGCTTTTTGTGTGAGTTTATTCGGTCTTGCCGCCACGGAATTCTCCTGGGACTTTTACAATGACGAACGTCAGGGCTGGGTCGAACAATCGGGGTGTTGGTCTGGCGAAGAAGACGCATTGACATGCAAGGGCCCGGAAAAACGCGGGGGGCTTGCAGGGCGGCCCGGATTGATCTTCGATGATGTCTTAGTGGAAGCGGATTTGTGTATTGCGGATGTGCTTTCCGATGCGGAAACGAATTGGGCGGGGTTGCTGGTCCGCGCCACGAATCCCGTCGCCAACGGCGCATGGCACGACGGATACCAGTTCTTCATCCGCGCCAATGGGCAGGTGGAATTACAGCGCGCGGATGGAACGCTGCTCGGCTCGGTAGCCACCCGGTTTCATCCTCGTGAAACGACCGTCCGGCTCAAATTGGCGGTAAAGGGAAAGCAATTCACGGCCTATGTAAATGAAGAACGGCTTTTTGAAGCGGAAGATGGCGCCTGCGCCCAAGGCGAAATTGCGCTGATGTGTTTTGGGAATGTAACGGCCTTTGATAATGTAAAAGTAAGCGGAAACCAGATAAAAAACCGTGTGGAACCTCTGCAACCCATCCCCGTACGCCGCACGCCGGTAGAACCGTTGCCGCGACTTGCCGTGGACAACAACGGTTTCTTTATCAAAGCTACTGATGAACGCTTTATCCCGCGCGGCTTCAATCATACCGTCCTCGATAAACATTGGCATGCCACGTTCAATACGAATGTTTACCGCCACGATGCCATGGAGAACGTTCTGAATGAAATGCACCAACTCGGCGCAAATGTGATCCGGGTGTGGATTTGGGGAAGGCAAGACGAAACGGGATTCACCGGCGGCAAACCAAGCCGAGGCCTGAGCGGCGCATACATGGAAAATGTGGTGGACTTCCTGCGTTTGGCCACGCAATGCCAAATCTACGCGATCCCCATCTTGGATGAAACGCCGCACAACGCCTGTTACGATGCGCTTATGGTGGAGCCCGCCCACGAGGTCAATCCGGACGTGGGCGGCTACAACCGGCAATACCTCGCGCAAGGCCCCATTGCCGCCAAACGCACGGCCATTACCGATTTCATCACGTACATCAAAGCGTCCGATCCAGGACTGCTGAACACAGTTCTCAGTTGGTCGCTGGCCAACGAGGTATTCGTCAACTATACCGATGCTCCTTTTTCCCTCGAAGAAGGCGAGGCGCTCACGGCCAATGGAAAACGCTACGACATCACCGATAAAGATCAGCGCCAGGCCTGTTATGACGAAGGCATCGTGCATTGGGCGAATCAGCTTGTGAGCGCCATCAAGAAAATTGACCCCGAAGCATTGGTTACCGCCGGTATGTGGACCACGGATGTATGCGGACGGCCCCCTGTGAACGGCTTGATAAACGACGGGAAAGATCCCCGCGTGCCCTCGCGCCCTTCCGCGCTCGGAGGTCCCAACAGCCTGCTCGATTTCATTGATGTGCACATCTACCCCTGGGACGGCACCTCAAAAGTGCGCCCCGGCATGCATGAACGCGATTTAGTCAAAAAACCGGCTATCGTGGGCGAGTATGGCGTCTTCAAAGATAAAACTCCTGACCATGCCCGCACCATGCTCCGCGAAATGCTCGAACAGGCCTACGCCATCGGCTACCACGGCGATCTCTTCTGGATTTGGAACCTTGTCGGCGTCCCCGGCCAAACCTGGAGCGCCGTCGAAGAAGATTTGGGCGGTTACGTCATGCAACTGCCCCGGAAATAAACTCCGAATAAGTAGAAAATAACGCTAAAATTCAAAGACCCGGAATGTACATCTGACCAGAAATGTCGGTTGTGCCTTTGGACTTTTTTGAAATAAGAGCAGCAAAATATTCCTTTATATCAGCTTTGATCTTGCGATACTTAATCGTATATGCAGAGTTCTTTTCCCCGGTTGTAGGCTGTGCTAGCTTATTATCCACAAGGAACTGAAATGCACTTTTAATTGCATCTTTTCTAGGAAATTGACATGACCGTGGATCAGCTTGTAAAGCCCCTGATCCATGCGCCTTTTGAATTTCATTAACTGTTTCACTAATTGACGCCTTAATATTCCAAGTCCTGGATTCAGGATCATAACAGTCTGACTCTATAAGAGATGGAAAATAGTCCGACCATAGATTTACAAGGACTAGGAGCAATGGTGGATCGCCATCATAGTATTGTATATTTGATAAAGTCTCTACGACTTTTTCAATAGGAACCTGGATTCCTTCCTCTAGTTTCGAATTGAGTTCCTTGTCGTCAATTTTTCCGTATTCAAGCCTAAAGTGATAAAAAACCTGTCTTTCTTGATTCTCCCCAAATTCAATTATGCTGCTTAATGGCCCAAACAGGCTCTTGTCTTTTTTTAAGACAGTTTCGGTATATTTGACAAAGGTTCTGGAACGCGACTGATGTAGTAGAAGAATTGTATTGCGATGCTGTATCTTTTCATTCTTTGTCCACCATCCTTTTAGGTTGTCATCATACTTGCGAAGCTGTTCAAGTATTGTAGTCCATCTATTCTGATCACGTTCAAGAGATCTTTTTACTTCTGCAATAATTCCATAATCTGATTGTTTTTGCACAACAAGATCTGGCGTAACGTCTGTTTTGGGTGCAAACATATTGGAATTTGACGTGGTCATCCTTCTTCCAAAACCAAAATGGGTGTTTGGCCGTCTCGTATGACCATCATGGACCACTAATGCAACAAGAGCCAATAGAGCCCTCACGGTTTGTTGGTAGTCAATGAAATCATCAATAAGTTGATTTGTAAGATCAATCTTTTTCCCCATAGCTCTCGACTTTGCCTTCTCGGAACCCTTCAAAGATAAAGTGAATTAATCTCCCAACAGCTGCTTCCGTTGCCTTTAGGCCAGGGACAATCGCTAGCCGTTTCGGTGGGATAGCCCATATCTCAAAAGAGGATCCATCGTGTAAGTCCGTAATGCGCACATGCATGTACGGGTTCCCATGAATAACTGTATGCATTGAATTCCTATACTTGGTAAGTGTTGTGACAAGACTGCGGACTGTCGCCAAATCCTCAAAAACTGGTTGTGAGTAATTGATCGATAACGGCTTTGGCTTATAATTAGCTTCTCTAAGACCTCTGTTGTCATAGAACCTGAGCTTTTTATCTCCCACAGAGGCTATATACAAGGCAACAGAATCATAGGCTAATTTGAAACTACCAGAGACCTCAATCTCACCATCTTTTCGAATCTTGCAGATTGCTTTTGGAGTAATATGGGCATGATCATCGATAGTTTGATAGAATTCAGCATCAACGGAAGTAAGAATCTGCCCTCGTTCCTCAATCGTACGGCACATCTCTTCCAGCGTTTCATCTGTCCATTCTCGCACCGATTTACGTTCCTTCCTTTTACCAACCTTTAAGTTTTCCTTAGCTGATCGCGATGTTATTCGAACATCGCACCTAGTCTTAATTTTTAGTTCCTCTATTGCATTAAGAAGTTCATGTTGAGAAAGTAAAATGGGAACAATTTGGGGATATTGATTCGCAAAAAGTCGTTTTAGTATTCTCCAACCGTCTCGATTACAAATGGATACAATTGCAGCTACCCTTGATCCCATTTCTGAAACAGGTAACGTGGTTACCAAAAATGGTGTGTTTATCTCTATTCCCCGTACATGAAGCGTTTTAGACTTGTAGAGGAAAACATGTGTTGATAAAGATATCTGTTCGATCAGCCCACCCTTTGCCATTGATTCAATCACAGAAACAGGATCGTTAGGCGAATATACTACTTTTATTTTCAATCCATATGGCCGGGGGATATCAATACCATCAAGCGCGTTAAGTATGTGTTTTTCGTCTTTTAACCGGAAAACTGCCCCTATAAAAGAAAGGAACTTCTTTTCCTCTCGTTCATTCCTGATTTGACCCATCATCTTGTAACACACTCACCTAAGTAATTAACAAACTAAAGTTATTCGCCTCTAGAAGATCATGATATATTAAATCGGTTTTTATTATCCGCAAATCCTTTTCATATTCGATTATACACATAGCCTGAAAAATTGTCCATCTTTTGATTTTCATCTTGGATTGTTCCACCGAGATTGAATCTGCTGAAAAAAACAGTCTTAGAACAGGTACACTATCTTGGCAATATACCAATGGATCTCAATATTGCTGTATTCGGACATCTAAAACAACGCTTGATCCAATGATCGATATTGCACCGCTTCGCCGAGGTGGGATTCACTGAGGGTATCCTGCTGGTCGAGATCCGCGAGGGTACGCGCGACACGGAGGACTTTATCGTAGGCGCGGGCGCTTAATCCCAGACGTTCCAATGCATTTTCCAGGATTTGTTTCGCACCGTTGTTCATTGTGCAATGTTGCCGCAGGGCCTTAGTGTCCAGGTGTGCATTACAAGCGGTGCGGTTGCCATAGCGCGCGCGCTGGCGGTGGCGCGCAGCCTGAGCCGGGCTACGCGCTCGCTGAGTTCCGGGTGATTACTCAATTTCCGGATAAGCCATGTCTAGTTGTTCGCAAACACCTTCTAAGCGCTGCGGTTCAACCGAAATAGATTCAACACGGAGTCCGGCACTTCTCCCAACTGGTTCAGCAAAGCCTCAAAATAGCGGGTGCCATCCAACCGTTCCTTGCTGTATTCCGCTCCTACTTCCATCAACAATCCTGCTGTTTTATTTTTAGCCGTGTTGCCTCCCGAACCGGCAGATTGCGATAGCGCAAGATCTGGCGTAATTCCCGTAGATGGACTGGCATCATGTAGTAGGTGGGAAAAAGGATATTTTGGTGTGGGGAAACTGTTGAGTATTTTAAGACCATGTGCATTGCATTTTCCTCGTAGCGCGCTACGATCCAAGCAAATGCGATGTGGAGGTTTTGTCACAAGTTCTGTTGACGATACGGGAAAAGAAGGCATAGACTTCTCATAAAGAGGCATGTAATGACGGGCGGTACCATGACGAAAGGGAATGAATATGAATAGAAATGTGGTGGTTATCGGATTCATCCTTTTATGGGGAATGGTGTTGGGAACGTCCCTTGCTCAGGCTGCGTCACCGGTCATACACCCAAACGGTGCTCAGAAGCTATCCACGGACGAGGTGGTCATCCCGCCCACGGTGGTTTCCATTGTGCCCATCACCGCTAGTCCGACCAATCTGGAAGACGTCGAATTCCGCGCCACCTTCAGCGAACCTGTCTTAGGTGTGGACATCACTGATTTTGTACTCGACAGCCATAATCTTGTTGGAGAATATATCACCGGGGTCAGCGGAAGCCTAAATGTCTACACAATTACCGTGCATTCCGGCAATGGCGAAGGGGTGATGGACGTGGATCTGGTGGATGATGACACCATTGTGGATCTGGACAGCAATCCACTCGGCGGTCCGGGCCTGGGCAACGGCGATTATTATAACGACAATATGTTGGTGATTGACCGGCGCGGTCCGGTAATTACCCTTTCCGTGAGCAGTCCATTGAGTATTGAATGCGGCTCTGGCCCATTCTCGCCCCCAAGCGCCACGGCCACGGATGGTTATGATGGCGATGTATCGGCGAACATTCTCGTCACCGGCTCGGTGGATCCGGATACCGCCGGATCGTATTTGCTCACCTATTCAGTGGACGATTCCGTGGGCAATCACAGCGAAGAGATCCTGGAGGTGATCGTGGGGCCGTGCAGCGATTTTCACTCCGCCGATCAAAACGGGGACAATCAGATCGGCCTCTCTGAACTGCTGCGCGTGATCCAGTTCTTCAATTCCGAAGGGTATCACTGCGATGCCGCGGGCGAAGACGGATACAATCCCGGCCCCGGCGATACCAGTTGCGCCCCGCACCACAGCGACTACGCGTCCCAGGACTGGCACATCAACCTGTCCGAATTGCTCCGCATCATCCAATTCTTCAACTCCGGCGGGTACCACGCCTGCACGGGCTCCGAAGACGGCTTCTGCCCAGGACTCTAAAAATACTCAAATAATATACTTGCACCGCTTCCAGGAGTATGGCACACTGGTACAGAGGTAAAAAAAGGAGTCTATGTATGGGAAAGGTGCGTTTTGGGATTTTAGGCAATGCGCGGGAATATCTGGCCAAAGAAACACGGGATTCCCACGCACGTTTCCTTTTCGTCAGGGGATTGCTGCTGTACGGGATACTTGCGCTGGGTGTTTTGACCAGCGCTTATGGGGATGCCATCCCCATCGCCTCCATCGAAGAACTCCAAAAAATCGGCAATGACGCTGCCTATCCCCTCGACGGCGACTACATCCTCACCCAAGACATCGACGCCTCAGACACCGTGAATTGGAATGACGGCGCAGGGTTTGAGCCGATTGGGATTAACTACGATTCTTTTTTTTCTGGATCCTTCAACGGACAAAACCATACTATTTCCGGCCTTACCATAAACCATCCTGATGAGGAAGAACTTGATGTTGGCCTGTTTAGATGCATGGATGATGTGGGGAAGATTGAAAATCTCGGATTGCTCGGTGGTTCAATCACAGGAGGTATAAACGTTGGCGGATTTGTCGGTAGAAATTACGGTTCTGTTGATAACTGTTACGGTACAGAACCGGTCGCGGGAATCAATAATATCGGCGTGATAGTCGGATGGAACTCGGGTGAAATAATGAATTGCTCCGCCACGGGTGGGGTTACTGGGGAAGAGAGTGTTGGTGGGCTGGCCGGGGCTAATTGCTATGGTAGAATCGCCTATTGTTATGCCACAGGTGCAGTTGCTGGGGTGGAATACCTAGGTGGGTTGGCAGGAAGCAGCTACAATGGAACAATAATGAATTGTTATGCAACAGGGAGTGTTTGGGGAAGTTATTCGGGTATCGGCGGTCTGCTAGGAAAAACTGACAACAATGACACAATCACAAACTGCTACGCCACGGGTGGGGTTACAGGGGAAGAATATGTCGGAGGACTAGTGGGTTCGCATTATGAAAGTACCATTACGAATTGTTATTCCATGGGTGCGGTTACAGGAGAAGAATACGTCGGAGGACTGGCCGGCCGAAATTTGTGGGGAACAGTCACGAATTCTTTCTGGGATACCCAAACCTCTGGTCAAATCTCTTCTGGCGGAGGCGAAGGGAAAACCACTATCGAAATGATGCACCAGTCTACCTTTTTGAACTGGGATTTTGGGAGTGTCTGGAATATCCACGAAAATGCCTCTTACCCCTATTTACTCAACATGCCAGAACAAACTGAAGGGGAAGATGAAGGTATCACTGAGGGAGAAGGCGAAGGTATGGGAGAAGGTGAAAATGAGGGGTCGCCAACCGAAGGCGAAATCGAAGGAATAGAGGAAGGGGAGGGTATCCTGGAAGGAGAAGGGCTAGGAGAGGGTGAAGGAAACTTGGAGGGAGAAGCTGAAGGCTTGGCTGAAGGTTTTGCTGAAGGGGGAAATGAAGGTGCGCTCGAGGGCGAAGGTGGAATTGAAGGGGAAAGCGAGGGTGCGGTGGGATCTTTGGCGATTGTGCAGCAGCCTCGCGGGGCGGCGTTGTATGTGGGGATGTCATGGACGGCGGTGATTCTGGTGGAAGGAGGGGAGGGGGCTGTTGTCTATGACTGGAAGAAGAATGGAACTTCTCTGGGGTGGCCGAGTGCGATGGTGCATATAGTGAGTCCCCTGACGGAAGGGGATGCGGGGGTCTATCGCTGCACGGTGAGCGATGGCGTGACGACGTTGGAATCGCAGGAAGCGGTTTTGTCGGTCTATCCCATACCGCCATCGGGACAGCATGTTGTGGATCAAAATGGGGACTGGGCGGTCGGTCTTTCGGAATTGTTGCGGGTGGTGCAGTTTTTTAACAGTGGCGGATTCCATTGCGACGCCGGTTCGGAGGATGGCTATGCGCCCGGCGCGGGCGATCAGACCTGTGCGGCTTACGAGGCGGATTATGCCCCGCAGGATTGGATCATCAGCCTTTCCGAACTGTTGCGTATCATACAGTTTTTCAATTCGGGTTGTTATCACGTGGAAGCGGGGACGGAGGATGGCTATGCGCCCGGTGCGGGCTGATTAACGTACGGGACACGCAGCAAATCTGGAAATCAGGAGAAGGAAGGATCGGCAGGGTGCGCCATGCGCACCGGCAACTACTCCCAACACCGCTACCACGTTTAATCCTTGCAAAATCCGGCAGGCGTGCATGGCGTCAAAAGCCATTGATGACGGAAAACACATGCTTCTATTGACTCGTGACGGAAAAATATAAAGAAAATAGCCGAGTCATTGGAATTGCTTTCGCCAAAACAAACCAACGAGGAAAAAGGCCCTTAATTAAACCGCAAGCAAATATACGAAGAGCTATAACATGGGATTCACACCGATTCCCTATTTGAAATATACCTTAAACGTCTTGATCTCGAAAGGCCGGATCGTAAACGTCAGGCTGTTTTCCTGGACCGTGGCGTATTGCTCGCGCTCTTCCAGCAAATTGCACTCCGACGCTTTTTTTATGGGCCGAGAAAACACGATGGACACCGGGCCCCGTGTTTTTCCCGCTTCATACACCCGCACTACCACCGCATCGTCCGCCTCGGCCTTTTTCACCGCCTCAATCACCACGTTCGGATTATCCACGGTGCACAGCCCCACTGCGCCATCCTTGCCGTTCGCGGTATCGAGCTTCATTGCGAGGACCGGCGCGTTCAGCGCATACGCTTCCCGCACCACCGTCTCCGCAGAAAAGCCGCCCATATGCGGCAACAGCGCATAGGTAAACTCATGCAGACCCGCTTCCGCCAGTTCATCCGGACATAGCGACGACCGAAGCAGCGTCAGCGACACCATCCCATCCAGCGAATCGTGCCCATACTTCCCATCGTTCAACAGTGCAACGCCATAATTGCCCTCGGACACGTCCACCCATTTGTGGGCGCATACCTCGAACCGCGCCTGATCCCACGGCGTGTTGCTGTGCATCGGACGCATCACGTGCCCGAATTGGATCTCATTCCGGTACTGATCCGCCAGCACGTCTACCCCGAATCCCACTTTCAACAACGTATGCTTTTCGTTCCAATCCACCGTGGTCCGGAAATCGATCCGGCGCGAACGCGCATAGAAAATCATGTCCTGATTAACTGTAGAAGCCCGGCCCACTTTGTATTTCGAGTGCAGCCTGAAACACAACGGCCCGTCCGCCGTCGGCTCCCGCAACGTCATGCCATCCTCGACCCGGATGCGATCCCGGTAATCCCGATCGATATCCCAAGCGTCCCAATAAATCGGTATATCCTCCGCCGTATAGAGATCATTCAACCGTTTCCCCTCCCGCACCACCTCGCGTTGCGCCTCCTTGTCGAAAAGACTGGTGATCTTCCCCGCCTTATCGAATGCGGCCCGGTAAAACGGCGTTTCCAATGTCTTCCCGTTAAAAACAAAGGGGGATGCATCTTCGCCTTCTTTCTTGCGCAGGGCTATCGGCGCAACACTGAACGCTCCCAGCTTCACCTGCACCGCCACCCCGCCGTCCATCGCCTGCGTGGGCAGCATCCGCCCCTCCGTATCCACCGCCCCGGTGAGTCCGGAATCGGGAATCACCACCACTTCTTCGCGCGGCCAGGAAAGCGCATTCGCCAGCAGAAATGCCTGTCCCTCCGTATCCGGGATCAACCGCTCGCCCAATTTCGCCAGCGCCGCGTCCCGCAACGCCGTCAGGTCCTTTTCCAACTGCGCATATTCCGCCTCGGTGGTCTCATACACCCGGCGGAACGAACTGCCCGGCAGGATGTCGTGAAACTGATTGAGCAACAGCGCCCGCCAATGGTGTTGTAATGCTTCTGCGGGATACGCAAAGTCCTCGCCCATCGCCATCACATTGAACAATTCGACTTCCCGTAATAAAAACTCAAGCTTCCGGTTATACCGTTTCGTGCGCGCTTGTGCCGTATAGGTGCCGCGATGCAATTCCAGATACAATTCCCCCACCCACTTCGGGCGCTTCACCTTCTGTTCGCGCAATTGCTTCAAAAACAGCGATACATTAACCCATTCCGTCTTCGCGCACCCTTCCAAATCCTTCATGCGCGACGCATGCTCGATCATTTCCCGCGTCGTGCCGCCGCCGCCGTCGCCCCACCCTATCGTGATCAGGGTGGCCTCCTGCGTTTCCTTATGCTGAACATAATTCCACGTCTCCTGAATGACTTCCGGAAACGCCGGAGCGTTGTAGAACCCTGTGCGCGTGTTGATGTAGTGCGTGAAAACCTCCGTCCCGTCGATGCCCTGCCACCAGAATGTGTCATGCGGGAAAAGATTCGTGTCGTTCCAGTTGATCTTGCTCGTAACGAAATTCACAATGTCGCAGCCCTTGAGAATCTGCGGCAGCGCCCCGCTGTACCCGAACACGTCAGGAAGCCACAACGTGTCGCTCTTATACCCGAACAACTCCATCGTCTTCTTCCGCCCCTCCAAAAACTGCCGAACCAACGATTCGCCCCCCGTAACGTTGCAGTCCGCCTCCACCCACATCCCGCCATTCGGCTCCCAGCGGCCCTCCTTCACCCGCTTCTTTATGCGCGCCAGCAATTCGGGATAATGCTCTTCAACCATCGTATCCAGCCATGGTTGCGACTGAATAAACCGAAACTCCCCGTAATCCTCCATCAGGTTCAATATCGTGGAAAATGTCCGCGCCGATTTGCGGATGGTCTCCCGCACCGGCCACAACCACGCAATGTCGATGTGCGCATGCCCGGCAAGCGCCACTGTCGGCGTCGTGGGGCCATTCTTCTGCTTCATCAAAGGCATCAGATGCTTGTGCGCCGCACGCGCCGCGCTGTCCAGTTCCTCCTCTGTCTCCCAATGCATCGAAACCATGTCCAGCGCCTCATTCAGCCCATTCAAGATCTGCGCCCGGCGAAGGGAATTCCCCTCCAGGATCAGCGCGGTCTTATACAGCGTGTTCGCATCATAATACAGCGCTGTCACCGCCTCCCGCTCCACCAACAAATCGCTCGCATCTAACCGCAGCGGCGGCGCCATGTTCGGCGCACCCCCCACCGAGTGAATCGTCCGCATCTCCGGATGATACCCATCCACCCCGGGATATGGATGCCCCGCATACGCTTCAATGTCCAGCGTCAATGTTTCTCCGCCCCGCGCATATGCCAGCAACAACACTTCCTTATGCCGCAGGTCCATCCCCGCAAACGGCTTCCCGTCCACGAACAGCAGCTTTTCCGCCACGCTGTCATGCCGGTAATATACCCGCCGCCCCCGGCAGGCCCGCGGCACTTCTACTGTGCCCCGGAACCACGTTGTGCCCCAGTGCTGGCCCCACATACAGCCAACCGGCGCAGGCACATAATCCATCTGATACGGCGGCGTCCGGAAATGATCCATCGTCTCCGCCATCTCCAGCGCCGCCTCCGCCACCTTCGCATAACGCCACTCATACAGCTTCTCCAGCCGTTTCCGAATCTTATCCAGGACCCGTGGTGGAATCATTTGTGCTTCTCCCTTTCCGCGCGCGAAACGGTCCGCGCCTCGACCACTTCAACCTGCATGCCAACACTATGGCGCATGAATATCTTTATGTCAATCCGCCACACACCCTCCATCTGGAATCGGAATCCGTATCGCTATCGGCATCGCACACTCTGTTTTTCATCCCTATCCTCTCCTTCCTGTTCTTTTCCTAAACCCCAATCCCTTTTTTCTTGGCAGTTCCTTACTCATGTCTCACGCCTCACGCCTCACGCCCCCACATTGAGTCTGCCCAAAAGGATGCACTACCATGCTCAACAAAGGAATATTCCTCATGAACCTGACGGAGTGTCTTCGAAAAGAATGCACCGGAGCCAACAGGACCCTGCCCGACAAGCCAGCCGCCTTGCGGGAGATTGCGCGTCTTGCCAAGAAAAGCCCGTTATTAGATGCAATATCCGAAGATGCGGTGGTTCAGGCGTTGGAGGCGCGGGAGGTGCTTGGTTCCACCGGTTTCTCCCAGGGCATGGCACTGCCCCATGCCCGTATCCCCGGTGTCAGCCATTTCATCCTGGGTATCATGACCATCCCAACAGGCGTTTCCTTCAAAAGTCTCGACGGAGGCAAAACCCGCTTTTTCATCTTCATGATTGCCCCGGAAGAACAAACCGACGCCCATCTCGCTCTCTTGTCGCAAGCCGCCGATGTTCTCCTGCTCGATGGCGTCATGGACGCATTGGCGGCGGAAACCTCTGATGAGGCACTCTATCTGCGGTTTCTCACCTATGTCCGCCCCATGGCGGAAAAGGATACATAAGGACTAAAACGATGGCGGAAAATCTGGTTGTGGTGAAAACGTGTTCGAGCGCGCTGGAAGCGGAATTCATCAAAAACTTTCTTGAAAACAACGGCATCCGCGCTACAAGTTCCGCTCCGCAATTGCGATCCTGGACCGGCCGCTACACCGCCATCGCGCGCAGTGCGAAGGTGCTCGTGCTGCCGCGCGACGCCGCCCGCGCCCGCGCACTTCTCGAACATCCCCCCACCATGGAACTGCCCGAAGATGCTGAGGTGGAGACCGAGGAATTACAGCCGGAATACAACGACGACGGCGATTTGCTTCGATGTCCGAACTGCGGCTCTGAGCGCATTGAAGAAATTACGTCGTCCCCCATTATGCGGTTGGTCATGACAATTATCCTTTTGGGGCTCCCCCTCATTTTCGGATGGGGGAGCCGCCGCACCTGGGTATGCCGCGATTGCGACTGGGACTCAAACAGACGATAAGGAGATGGTCTATGCGGAAATGGATATTGATTCTTGTGTTGGCGGCGTCAGGTACGGGCGCATGTGCCGCCGACCTTTGGGACCAGGCCCGGCAAAACGGTGAACTGAACCGCAAAGCCCTTCTCTTTTGCTGGCGATACAGTCAGGGCTGGCTCCAGTTCAGCGATCCCAACACCGGCCTCCTCCCGCATGATCTCAAGGGCGGCGCATATTGGAATGCGAAGGACTGCGCGGCGGACAACTTCCCCTTTATGACCATCACCGCCTGTATGACGGATCGCGCCCTCTTCGACGGGCGAATGCACCAAATCCTCGAAACCGAACAGCGCCTCTGCAACCGTGTGGACCATCTCCCGGATGATTATGACTTCGCCACACAAACCTTCCGCACGGAACAGCCAAATATTGACGGCCTGATTTTCGGCGCCGCGGAATACATCAAAGACGGCCTGATCCCGCTGACGGAGTGGCTCGGACCCAGCCCATGGTCCGATCGCATGATCCAACTCATGGACGACATCTGGAAACAGGCCTACATCGACACGGAAGTGGGGAAAACCCCCAGCGCATCGCACGAAGTCGCGGGAGACCTCCTCCAAGCGCTCTCGCGCATGTATTGGATGACCCGCAACAATGCCTACAAAGAACACGCCTATCAACTCGCCTCCTATTTTCTCGACTATCATCTGCCCACCAAAGCAGACAAGCTCGGCCTCGACGACCACGGTTGCGAAGTCATCGGCGGACTCTCCGAAACCTATGTCATCGCCAGCCACAAAGACCCTGATCGTGCGGCGGCGTGGAGGCCTGCCATGCACGCCATGCTCGACCGCGTCCTCGAAGTGGGCCGCGACAAAACCGGCCTGCTCTACAACCACATCAATCCCGTCACCGGAAAAATCCTCAACGAAGAACGCACCGACAACTGGGGTTATAACTACAACGCCTTCGCCACCGTGGCGGCCCTCGATAACGTGCCGCGTTTCAAGGACGCCGTGATGCACGTGCTCACCAACCTCTCCAAAAACAAAGACTATCCCTGGGAAGGCGCAAAAGCCGACGGATTCGCCGACACGTTGGAAGGCGGCATCAACCTGATCAACCGCTTCCCCGTCCCCGAAGCCATCGACTGGGCGGACTATACCGCGCAACGCCTTTTCGCTCTCCAGCGGGATACCGGTGTCATCGAAGGATGGTATGGCGATGGCAATTCCGCGCGCACCATGATCATGTACGCGCAATGGAAATCGCTGGGCGCGCGCGTGGAACCTTGGCGCGCCGATGTGCGCGTGGGGGCGATCCGCGACACCAACGGCGACGTCTTGCTCCACGTTGCGTCCGACTGGCCATGGCAGGGAACCCTCCGCTTCGACATCCCCCGCCACCAGGAATACCTGAACATGCCCGCAGACTACCCCCGCATCAACCAGTTCCCTGAATGGTTCACCGTGCCGAAAACAGGCAACTACACCCTCGACTACGGCAAGGATAAACCCGAAGACGTAACCGCGGAAACCCTGCGCGCGGGCATCCCGATTACCGTGGCGCCGGACAAACCCATTGCGCTACGTTTATATAAATTTGAATAACCATCGGTATATATTTGCGATCAGTTAATGTCGATACTCTTACATATTGACCCAAAGATGATGAAGCTCGATCGTTGCGGTAATTGTGCTGCCACTCCGTTTGTGTCTGGAGGAACAAGTGGCCACTCCGTTCCTTGGGTCGTTTTCTAATGTATTCAGTTTGTCTCTTGCAGACCATCTACAAACATCCTGTCCTGGATTGCGTGAAAGTTGTTCGATCCAGGAATTGATAGTGGTATGCCAGTGTTGGGCCGTCTCACCTTGGATATACCCAATGATACCGGCAACCTTTTGGTTCGCCGCATATAGTCCCAGTTTGAAACGTTGGATACCACCAGATTTATCATTCAGGCCAGTAACATACTCCCTCTCACGGCCGCGTGAGGGAGCTGGAAGACGCTTGCCCTCCAAAAGAAGTAGCGGGTCATAAATGGAGTATTGGCATGCGCCAATGAGCCTAGATTCTGTTAGTGATGCTGATAAATCTACTTGCCGATGCCCTTGTTGGGGTTCCTCATGCATAAATTGCATCATTGGAAAATTACTTCTGGCCCGGCTATTCAAAAAGTGGCACAATTGCGCATTTAACCTTGGCTCGGAGTCAACAGGGGGGCGGCTAGGATCGTCCCTCCATTCTGGAAGCTGTCGTTCAATAAAAGCAAATACCTGCAACACAAGGGTATTTTCATTTATTCCGTTGGTAATTTGACCGATATGCTGTTCTGGTCTTGATCTCCCAGTCACGTCAATACCCCCAGGAATGTAGATCTGTCAACGTTTCATCCGCATCGCGGATAGCTGTTGAGGGAATCCAGTAGCGAAGCCGATTTGGTTTTACTAAGAACAAGACATTCTTATCGTAGAAGCGCAACACTCGGATTGTTCTCAGTGCAGCATGGCGGTTCTCATCAACTAATAACCGCCGGAATCCCGTCTCATCCCCTTTGATGGGTAACTCGATTTCAGGTTCCGGACCGAAAAAGAAAGGCTGCAAAATTAGCGTATCATCCAGAAAAGGCGTTCCACTTCGAAGATTGTCGTACACGCTTCCAAGCATCCGAACAAACAACTCTGAATATTTAGAGAGGTCTTGTTCTGTTGCTGACTTTTGCAACAAGCGCGAATTTTGACCAAGCCTTACATACTCAAGCATATAATTCATGACATCGTTCTTCAGGATTTCCTCCCAAAAGGACAAGGCAATTTCCTGGAGGTCCTCGGGGTAAGGAAAAAGATCTATATCTTTTTTGAGGATCGATGTGGCTTTTGCGATCAGGGATCGAGTTCCATGCAGTGCACAATAAAACTTAAGAAACGTATGTTTTTCCATTAAAAAAGAAAACAGGCTTTTGAGCTTAACCGTATCTTTGTCGGGGGCATGGATTCCCACAACTTGGTTTTGATATGTTAGAAACCCATCTGTCCAAATACCTGTTTGCAGTGATTCTTTTTCTCGAATAAGCACAAGAGGTGCGGAAAACCTTTTGATTGTGTATGCAGAACGAAAATGTGTGTCGACAACTTTCGTTATCATGGTTTTGTCAATTCCACTATCTGTAAGCGCTTCCGCTGGCAAATAGGGAAGATCTGTCAAAAAAGGTGCGGAATTGCGTTTCCCTTTTTTTGCAACAATGAATCCTTCCCCGTAGTCCCAGTCTTCTTGCTGGTCAATGAAATCCTTGAGCGTTCGCACAGAGCGCAAACGTTGTGAAATAGAAAGCAAGCGACCTCCGCCCAGAAGATTTGCACGCCAGACGATTGGGTCATCAATAGCCAACTTCTGGGGAACACTGTGCCGATCGTAGTGATCCAACTCAAAGCAGATACGTTGGTAGACACTTGCCGTTCTGCGGAAAGTCAAGTGCGAAATTGTATTTGCTTCACCTTCGGGCGATGATAATGGCGCTGTTAAAATAGCAACCACCTTGACGTCGGCATCCTCAAAAAGGTTCCGAATTGATGTGAAATCGAGAACAGCTTTTACTTGGTTGGTCCGAAAATAATTCTTTCGGAAACGCTCTGTTTTGCGATTATGCATCACACTGGCCGGTTGAATGAGGCAGCTCCGGCCATCTTCACATAATAGCTTCACTGCTTGTTCCAGAAAAAGATAAGCTGCTTGTTTATCCGGCAGCATACCACGCTCTTTATGTTTCTTTCTGGCTCTGCTCTCGATTTCCTTAGCCGAATCTGTGAGTGTTGACTCGAACGGCGGGTTCCCAATCACAACGTCAAATCCACCATTTAGAACACCTTCTTGTCCGTCCTGCAACTTGATAAGCTCAGAAAAAAAATCTCCTTGCAGAAGGTTTGTTTCCCTAAGTTTATCAAATTTAAGTTCCCCCCATATTACATCGGGTTTAAGGGCATCACAGACGGCCAAACTCAAACTAAACACCGCCAAGTTGACGGCATATGGATCCAAGTCTACACCATAAATGTTTTTCCGTAAAAGTTTCTTCAGCGTGTCTACATTTGGTTTTTCCCAACCGTGCCGGTTTCGCCATGCATTGACCAAGCGTCGAAATGCCCCCACGAGGAAAACCCCAGACCCACACGCGGGATCGAGTATTCGTATATTTTCAGTTAGGGTGTCATAGGGCAAGGCTTTGTCAAGAAGCAGGGCTGCCAGGAAGGGTGGCGTATATACGGCTCCTCGGCCATCTTCAACAAAATGCTGATAGAGATGGCTGATAACCTCAACGGGCAGATGCTCGAATGTGAATTGCTCCCAAAGATACCGTTGTTTTTTAATTGTTTTTGCCTCAACCAAGTCAGCGAAAGTCAATAAGTTGGAACGAGTAAGAGTCTTTTTAGCCTTGGGGCTGAGGCAAAAGACATCACCATTAAACTTATTTTCAAGAAATTCCAACAATCTGAGCACTTCTTTCGCATCACCGCCCCCTAGAACATCAAGAAAACTTTTTGAACCTTTGTGCCACCTACCGAACCAGCCTTGTTCGGGGAAAACTCGTCGATCCTCTAAATATTTGATTAACACAACCAAAAGAAGGAGTTCTCGTAATTCAGGAATCTTCTGTCCCTGCAATTCTTTGTCGGTTTCAATAACCCCCTGGATCAAAGCCGCATGTGCTGCTTTGTCGCAATCAGCCAAGTGCCTGTGAGCCTCGTCTTCCCACAGGGTGCCGTCAGCCAGGCGAAACGCAGAGAATCTTTTTAGTTCAGCATCAATTTGTAAAGCTGTTCCCAGTGATTTGTTAACTGGGTTATATTCAAATTCGCCTTGCGTCTTGTTCCAGAAATCGGCTCCACGGGCACATGCCAGAACATCTATTCTGCTAGGCCAAGCAATGTAAAGCAATGGGGCGGCGCCGTTCAGCCATATCTTTTGATGCAACTTCGCTAACGTTTGCTTGTCTAGTTGCTCTCTAGAGTTGTCAACAATGAATGCGGCGATTTGGGAGGAGCGCCCGTCGTTGAATCGGCGAAAGAAGATATAGTCAATATGTTGGAAGGTCTCAGCATCTTTAATAGCAGCGCGCTCATGAATGGAAAGTGATCCCTTGGGGGAACGAACCGAAACAAGTCCAGGGAAAGGTCTGCCATCTGGATGAATGAAATCAACAGATTTCAACGCGACACAACCCATGTTAATTTTCCCTTAACTGTCTACACAATAACGTGGCAGGATCGTTTTATGGTAGCAGGATTTTAATACACCACTTGTATCATCGTTCGTTGGATGTTTCTATTGCTACCACCTATCCTTTTTCCTCCTGTAAAAGTGTACATGATCGCAATATTTTTTTCACCTGTTTAAAAATACGTGTAAATTCTACTTGCCTGCTTGCTCCCAACCCCTCACAATGATTAAAGTAAAGATTAACTGTGTGCTTGAGACCCGATTCATGGTGGAGCATTGGATACGGTGAACACGTTAACCTTGCGAGCCATATTGCGAAGCACGTTGCTGGCCCTGGTGCTGGCAGCATCGGTGTGGGCCTTATGGCCGCCGCAAGACCATGCCGCCTATGTGAAAAAGGATTCCCCACAACTCACCTCCACATCCCAATACCGGCCGGGCATCAAATATGTCCTCAAGATCAGCCCTGGACAACAATACATTCCCGGCGCCTCCCCCATGGGCATCGGTGAACCCATCCATGGCCTCGCCGATGTGCTGCACGATTTCGAAGCGCGCTTCCCGGACACCCGGGTGGAGGTGGTGGTCACGCCATTGATACGCGAGTACCTTGTCACCCAACTCAGCAGCGGCAATGCCCCGGACATCATCAATGTAAACGTCGAGGATGTGTGGGTGGACATCCAGAAGCATTGGTACATTCCTCTCGACGGATTTCTGGAATCGCCCAACGAGTTCATCCGCGAAAAAGGCGATCCTGCGACGCCCGGGTATGACCACTGGTGGGACATGTTCAAGTATCAGGCCATCAGCCGGGGCAAGGCTGCGCCCGACCGCCTCACCTACTGCCTCAGTTACGACATGGTCGAAACTGGCATCTTTTACAACAAAGACGCCTTCCGCAAGGTGAACGCCGAGGTCCCGAAGACCTGGGAAGAACTTATGGACATCATGACCCGGCTGGAGAAAGCGGGATATACCCCCCTGGCCATGGTCTCGGATCAATTCAACGACTGGTGTACAGATCTATTTTTTGATCAACTCTACGCCAACATTCTTCCCGCGATTGATCTCTATAAAGATCCGGTCCGCGAACCTTACCTGCAAGGCTATCTGGACGATTTCGAACTCTATTTTCTCTTTCAAAAAGGCTTTTTCACAAAAAACGACAAACGCTACAGGGAAATCTGGCGGATCATGCACGACATGCACCTATACACCAGCCGCAACATGATCACGGCCGATCTCAACCGCGATTTTGTGACGCAGAAAGCCGCCATGGTCTGGAACGGCTCCTGGTTCGTATACCGGCTCAAGGCCGATCAAAAACTGGGGTTTGACTGGGGCGTTTTCTATCTTCCCCCCTTCACCCAAAAGACCTCGCCCTATGCTTCCGAAAACCCCATGTGCGTCATCGGCGGATCCGCGGTCCAGTTCGAGGTCACCAATTCATCCATTCAGGACACCCCCGAAAGCATGCCGTTCGATGAGCGCATGCGGCAATCCGGACGCCTTAAGCGCGTTATGCAACTGCTGCAATTCCTCTGTGTGCCGGAAAATTACACCCGCATCGTCAATGAATACGAATGTTTCGTGCCCAATATCGTCGGCGTCCCAACACTCCCGGCCCTGAAACCCTTCGAGGATATCCTTCAACGCGATTACACCACCACGAAATGGGTGTTTTCCTTCGATCTCAAATTCACCGAAATTCAGCGCCGCAGCATAGAAATGTTTCTGAACGACGGCATCTCCCTCGACGAATTCATGGATTGGCAGACCGCCAACATCCAGTACGCCACCAACAACATGAAGCTCCGCAAGGGAATTGATTTGCCGCCGCTCCAGAAAGCGTGGGACGAACTCCGCCCCCTCCGTAAAACCATAAAGGATTTGCCCTGTGACGATTAAATCACACCGATTCTCAGGGCACCGCCTGCGCTTCACGCTGAGTTGCTACGCGCTGCTCGCGCCCGCCGTGATCCTGGTCGCGGTGTTCGTGTACTTGCCCGTAATCTGGGCCTTCAGCAAATCCCTGTACCAATTCGAAGTGGGCGGCGAATCCCGCTTTATCGGCCTGGCGAACTATCAGGAATTCTTTACGGACGACCCCGTGATCTGGCCCTCCTTCCTCAACATGATGCTGCTCACCCTGATTGCCGTTTTTGTTCGCCTCACCATCCCTGTGCTCGTGGCCAAGTTCATCTTCTCCCTGACCAATGAGCGAAGCCGCTATTTTTACCGCATTCTGTTCCTGATCCCCATCGTGGTGCCCGCCGTCGCTGTTCAGCTTATCTGGGGCGGCCTGATTTACTCCAGCCAGGGCCTGCTGAACGAAACGCTGGACAAACTCGGCCTGGCCTCCTGGGCGCACGACTGGCTCAGCGACCCGCAGACCGCCCTTATATGCATTGCCATGATCGGTTTCCCCTTCGCCGGTGGATTCGAGATCCTCATTTACTACGCCGGCCTTGCGAACATCCCCCAAAGTGTCCATGAAGCCGCGCTCCTTGAAGGCTGCACCGGCCTCCGTAAATTCGTCATGATCGACCTCCCCATGATCCTCAGCCAGATCAAGCTCATCCTTATCCTCACCATCATCGGCGGCATCCAGGGCTTCTGGGCCTTGTTCGTACTCACCAAAGGCGGCCCTGGATTCACCACCATGGTCCCCGGCCTCTGGCTGTACTTCAATGCCTTCAGCTTTCAGCGCATGGGCTACGCTTGCGCCATCGGCGTCTGCCTCTTCGTGTTGATCTTCACCCTCACCGTGATCAACCTCCGCTATTTCAAGTCCACGGAAGAATTGGAGGGCATCCGATGAAACGGGACAATCTCCTGCGCGATATCCTCCTGCACGCCGTGATCCTGTGCTTTGCGTTCATGACGCTCGTCCCCTTCGCATTTGTCATCAACAGTTCATTCCGCACCAATGCCGAGGTCTATCACGGCTACTTCGCCATCCCCGAAGCGTTTAAAGGCACGGTCCACGCCGTAGCAAACATTGTGAAAGGCGATACTCAACCCTTGGAAGTCGCGGATCCCGAAGGGAAAGCCCAGCACCTGCCCCCCAAGGACGCCCTGAGTTTCAATGTAAACCTCGCCTCGCTCAACTACCAGCGTGCCTGGAAAATCATCCGCCCCTATATCATAAATTCGCTGGTGGTCTCCGGAAGCACCGCTGCCGCCGTGCTTTTCCTGGCCTCATTAACCGCCTTCGTACTCTCCCGATACCGTTTCTTCGGATCGCGCTTCTGCTACCTCTTTATCATCAGCGTCATGATGTTTCCCGCCGTACTCACCCTCGTGCCCAGCTACCTCCTATTACGCACCTTCGGCATGCTCAACAGCTACTGGGCCATGATCATCCCCTACACCGCCGGCGGCCTCGCTTTCGCCATTTTTATCCTCAAAGGGTTCTTCGACGGGCTCCCCGAAGACCTCTTCGAAGCCGCACGTATCGACGGCGCAGGGCATTTCCAATCCTACCGCCATATCGTCCTGCCCCTTTCAAAACCCATCCTATCCGTCGTGCTCATCATGAACCTCCTCGGCACCTGGAACGAATTTATGTGGCCCTTTATCGTCAATTCCGAGGGCAAATACCATGTCATCGCCTCCGCCCTCTACGTCCTCTCCGCCTCCACCTTCATCACCGACCTGACCGCCCTCTTCGCCGCCTATATGCTCGCAAGTCTCCCCCTCCTTATCCTCTTTATCTTCGCCACACGCCCCTTTATCCAGGGCGTCACCTCCGGCGCCTTCAAAGCCTGAACCGCATATCAAGACCTTTTCTGGAGTGTCATGGAACCTCATCATAGTGTGTCATTTTGACGCCAGAATAAGACCCATGGCGAAAGAGAACCAGCCGCCTTCGATGGACTTGCTTGCGGTTGTACCGCGCTGGCTTATCCTCGGGCTTAATGCTCAGTTTACAAAGACGGGGCTCGGCTGAATCCCCAACAGGAAGGCCATAAAGAAAGCAAATTCCATGCTATGGGCGAGATTGGGCAGAAAACGCAATGCCGCTTTCCGGGTATGGTTGCCCATTTCTTCCACGCGCTGCACCACGGCCCGTCCGCGCAATTCCTGGGGTAATCCCAATTCTCCCGGACATGTCCGCGTGGGAATGGTAATATCGATGTGCTGGCCGGGTTGCAGTTCATGCCGTGTGGTTACACATGCCCCCCCTTGCGACACATCGCACGTGATGGCCGGCCCTATGGTTACAGGATTATCGGCCTTTAGCATTACTTTAAGTCCCACTTTCACCCGCTCTGCTTGGCGCTTTTCAACATCTCCACCCTTATTGAGCGGTTGAAAAACACCGTCTGTCTCCGAAAACATGTAGCCTCCTAAAAAATTATCCAATTGAACTTCCCAAGATTGCTACCAGTATACCAAACTGTCAATAGAAAAGTCCAATAAATTTTCCATATGCGCATATTGCGCAAAATGAATAGTTGATCAACAGTCGTACTCGGGGGGGGATTCTACAAATAAAGTAAATCTGTAAAAGATTTCCCCTTTTAGACGCCTTTGCCGCGTGTATGCATTTCGTGCTCCACCCGGCGCCGCAATTCCGGCGGCATCTCGTCCAAAGAATGATACGTGCGTTTATTTCCCGAAGCATCGGTAAACGTAAACGTTTGCCGCCGCTTGGTTTGAATCCCTTCGGCGGCCGCCTGGGCTCGTGTACGTTCTAGCTTGGAACGCACCTCCGGGGGGAGTTCTCCCTCTGAATGGGCAATACGCCGTTCTCCGGTGATTGGATCCTTATAGTCAACGCGAAGTGTCCGGGTGATGTTGGTTCTGCGGACAGGCGGAGGGATTGAGAAGCCGCGATTCAGCATCCGGCGCACGATGTCCGCAATCAGCAGCGCCACGCCGAGAATAGAAAAAGTAATAGCCCCGAAATAGACATCATAGGGTTCGGTAAGCCGTGCTTCTGAGGGATGCTTGGGGTTGTACGCGATGCGGATGTTCTGGCCTTCGGTATGGGGGAAGTGCGCTTTCACGCGTGCTGAGACCGGGGCGCCATTGTTCAGTACATAGTTCACCCCAGTGAACTGTCCGCCCCCGAATAACGCCCCGCCGGGTTTCATAACGGTGGCGTCCGTTTCCACGGCGGTCTTGAAAAAAACCTGCTGCTGCATGAATAAAAGCGCCGAATATGCGAAACAGGCCACCACGGCCAAACCCATAATTTGCCCGGAAGTTTTGTAATGGATTCTGCCGGTCAACATGACTTTCCTTTTCCTCCGGGCGAGCGTTTTATCGCCGCCGGGCATTAGCTTAGCATAGGTTTGGATTATTTGGAGAGCATAATATCGAGATCGGTTTCATGGGTAATGGCGTAGCCGAGGGGATGCGGAAAGGCGCCATATTCTTTCCAATGGCGGATAAGCACGCCGACGCCCTTCGGCACAAGGGATTCCCGGCGATCAAGAGCCACGGTTTCCTTTGCCGGCAATCGTTTCAGATCAACCGTGCATAATTCTTCATAAAGCTTCTTGGCGGTCTCGCCCCACGGCGTGGGCGCGAATGAACCGTCCATCCAGCAACTCCTGGCCTCCTTCCCGCCATGATCCGCGCCGGGCTGAGGATTGTTGGGATATTGCAGATACCAGGTGGTCCAGCCGGAGACATAGCCGACAGTGCCGCGCACAATGGCGGCCTGCACTTCCGCCATGCGATTCAGATCATGCGCGGGATAGGAATATTCTTCGAGGATAAGCGGCATGGGGGCGCCGGCATCACAAAATCGGGCGAGCATTTGAACGCAATGCACGATGTCCGCATCGGTGCGCCCGGGCGCGTTATCCGTCTCGCTGAAGTTGGCATGGAACGTCATATAGTCGATATACGGCTTTTGTTCGAAGGGCGTGGCGCCAAGAAACTGATTTGCGGCACCCTCCCACAGATCCCAAAAACGCATGTGATTGCTGATGGTAACCATGTGATTGGGGTCGGCGGCGCGGATCGCGGCGATCTGCGGTTTGAAATACCGCAGCGTGGCCCAATCCCGGAAATTCGAGTAGTCAAAAACCTTCGATTCCGGGTCCAGATACCGCTTGTTGGCCCCGTCATACCCATAATTCACCAGCGTGACCTCCTCGAATGCGCCATATTGCGCGCCCCAGGCCGCATTCAATTTTTCAATCGCGCCGTACTTCGCTTTGACCCACGCCCGCCAGTACCAAAGACCGGGCTCGCTGGGGAGCGTGCCGTCATACCCATGCGGAGGAAACCACGTGAGATTCGTCGCGGGCATCGTCCATTCCACCGCGGGGGTATACGAAAAAATCGCGGGATTATCCCTGAACCGCGTGGCAAGTTCCGTCCAGAACCGGCAAATCACCTCCAGCGAATCGATCCCCGCATCCGCCTTCCATGGCGACCGCCCGAAATACTGCCCGCCCTCCTGCCACCACTTGCAGCCATTGCCGCCCCAACACGAGAAGCACACAATCGCCCGGATATGGTGTTTTTGGCACAATTGAAGAAACCGATCAAGATTATCCAGATATCCTGGCGCGATATGCGCGGTGCCGGGCTCTTGCGGGTCCGGAAGCACGGACCCAATCGGCAGAAACACCTTCACAAGATTGATGTGGAGCGATTCACACGCCGCCAGAATCTGTTCATACCTCGTTTCCGAAAATGTTGGGCCAAAAACGTTCAACTCATCTTTGTTGTCCAGCACAAAATTCGACCCGAACGGAATAAACCGCTCATGACTCTTCGCCCCTTCAAACGACCATCGATCCGCCGCCACCCGGATAAACTCGTCTTGCGCGGCCTCAGCGTACGCCATGACGTGCAACCCAAGAGTAATGAATACGAGAATGGTCAAAAAGTTTTTCATGCGATGCCTTGTATATGTATTTACTGCTACGTTTTTAACGCAAGCGTATCCCCAAGTGCAAATGGACATTGACGTATGGTGAACTTGAAACGAATGCCCCCAGGGAGCAACAATAGCTTCGTTTGTAAAGGAAGCATACGATTTGTGTGAAAGTCGTGGATGTATTCGGTTGCGATGCCAGCATCACGGTCGAAGTAGCGGTATGACGTCTTATTAACGGGAAGTCGCCAAAAGTTGAATAAGGAGTTTCCTTATTAACAGAAACGGCCATTTTCTTTAATAAGGCGCAATCTTATTAACACGAATGGCGGCTTTACAGGCATTTATATAACGAATTATGCTAATATTGACAGGGGAGCCAGATGAAACCAGAAGATTTTACCTCAACACTCGCAGGCAGGTGTAGCCAGGCGATGGGGGCGTATTGGGCTTTCCATCCCAATCCCCTGCCTCCATCATTGGAGCTTGATTGGAAGCTCGCGAAGCTTTTATCAGAAGCAGACTTGGCCATGGCGGAGCTATCGGGGGCGGGGCAGTTATTACCCAATCCGCATTTGCTTATCTGGCCCTTTTTACGGCGTGAGGCCATCTCTAGCTCGCGCATCGAAAATACGATTGCAGAGATGGAGGAACTGGCTCTTTTCGAGGCCGATCCGGATGAAGCACCGCAACGCCCGGATGTACGGGAAGTGGCAAATTATGTAAGTGCGCTTGAGACCGGCCTGCACCGGATGCGTGAGTTGCCCATCAGCAATCGTCTAATTCGTGAATTACACGAGATTCTCTTGGGGGGTGTGCGCGGCGGAGAAATTACGAAGACTCCCGGTGAATACCGGCGTAGTCAGAACTGGATCGGACCTCCTGGGTGTAAGCTTGAGGAGGCGACATATGTTCCTCCACCGCCGGAGGATATGCTTCGGGCTATGGGAGAATGGGAGAAATACCTGCACAGCAATTCATCAGAACCCATGCTGGTGAAGTGTGCATTGTTGCACTATCAATTCGAAGCGATTCATCCGTTCCTGGATGGCAATGGGCGGATAGGGCGGTTGCTGATTACCCTGTTTCTGTGTTCGCAGGGTGGTCTTTCGCAACCGTTATTGTATCTTTCGGGATTCTTTGACGAAACCCGAAACGACTACTATCGCTATCTGCTGGCGGTCAGCCGGCAGGGCGCTTGGCGGGACTGGGTCGAATATTTTCTGCGAGGAGTGCGTCAACAAGCTCGTATAGCATTGGCACAGACACAGTCAATGCTCCGCCTCCAGGAAAGCCTCCGGGAAATGTTGAAACAAGCGAAGCGTCCGCCGCAGATCGCATCGCGTATTTTGGAAGAGCTTTTTAAAAATCCTGTATTTTCCATTGGGGGGTTTTGCCGGCGAAACTCCGTGAAATTTCCAACGGTTAGCAGGGGTGTGAAATTCTGGGTTCAACAGGGACTATTAGAAGAATTCACCGGCAAGAAACGCAACCGATTTTTCTTAGCGAAAAGACTCCTGGACCAGATGCTGGACACCCCAAAACCAGCACCATCCGGTCCGTCCGAGGGCTCTACAACATAACCGAAAATCTGACCATAAAGGCCGATGTGCTGGAGCCATTGTTTGCTGCATGGGAAGAACTCCATAAACACCGTGTCCGCGCGGAATCTGGAGAAGGCGCTATAGAGCGCAAGGGACGGCGTCCGTCGAGCATTTTAATCGCACAGAACCTTCGTGCCGTGGTGAAAGACTGGCGGGATGCCTTTTACCCGGGTGCAAGCGACACCACGCGCCACCTGTTAAATCATTGGTTCGGCGGTCCTCACGATCGCAGTGAATATGGGGGGCCGTCAGAATTTAGATACTATTTTTGCCAACGTGAGGCGATAGAAACTTTAATCTACGTGAAAGAGGTTCGGAAGCTGGAATGCCTGTCGCAATTGGTGGCGGAGTTCGGGGGGCAATATTCGGAGACAGCAGCGTTAGGGCTCCACTCCTGCAGTTGTTTTTTGAAGACATACTTTTTGGACGGCAGAAATCTATTTTTGACCCCGGGCTCGTGGCGCGTTTATCTGGCAGTGATGTTCGGGAATACGTGCGTGCCGTATTTGTGCCTCTGATTCGGCGCAAAACCGTCCAGCATCTAGTACGTGCAATAGAATCGCCCCCTTCGCCGGTTAGTCAATGGAAGCCCTTCCAGGTTACCGTAAGTGAACGGCATCCCGTAGACCAATCACCAAGAACGATTTTTAATCTGGTGCCCTGCAATCGTGCGCTGGAATTAGCCTTTGTTGGCTTGTGCAGTAATGCATCGGACATTGTTGCTTTTGCAAAGAATGCCGGGCCACAATGCCTTCGTATAGATTATCTTTCTCAAGGTGCACGTCTTGCGTTTTATGCGCCAGACTTTCTTGTGAGATTGAAAAACGGCCACTGCTATCTCGTTGAAACAAAAGGGCAAGTGGACAAAGATGTGCCGGTAAAAGCGGCCGCCGCGATCGAATGGTGCAAGGCGGCATCCAGCAAACAAGTTCGCTGGGAATATCTTTACGTGCCTGAAGGCGTTTTTCAGCGATTTAGTGGAAATACTTTCCAGGAATTGGTGCGCATGTGCGCCCCATCGCTTGTGGAACTTCTGAATGAAGACAGGTTTCAAGAACAGCTTCCACTCTTCGCTGGTATGGGACCTCTGGAAGCGGAGATTTATCAAGCACAAAGTATCGTGGAGCCAAAATTATTGGATGGGCTTCCAGAAAGACTCCGTAAGGCGGTGGATGAATCCATAGCTCTCTACCGTTTCTTTGAGAAGAAACAGGATGTGAACTATGCACCCATGTTTACATCATTATTGGGTGCGGTCGATGAAACTGCCAAAGGATTGATCTTACAGAAACTTACGCCCCAAATGCCGGGCAATATGGAAGATCAAAAAGATTGGTTCAGCCCGTATTTGGGCAAAGTCGACTCTCGAATGGAGCGTCATTACCAAGAAACTGCGCGAAACCTGCGGAAAACATTGGTATATAGAAACGGAGTATCACCATTGGGTTTGCTGCGCACCTGCCTAGACTATGCCCTTAATGATTCTACGAAATTAACCGGGGTGTTTAATGCGGTGAAGGAAGAATTTCGTTTCAGCGGTGGCCGGGAACTTCTACGTCAGGTGACAAATATTAATGATTTTCGAAACACCCGTATTGCGCATCAAGAACAACCGCTAAATGATCGGAAAGAGGCTAAAGAAGCGCTTATTGAGTGGGTTGCGGGATTGGCACAGTTGTGGCAAGTAGTTAAAAGTCAATAAGTCTTTTGCCTTATATGGTTTTTCCATTTCCACACTATCAAATTTCTTGTTCTGCCTCACGTTATGCCATCTCCCCATATATTGCTTCCTTCTCCCGTATGCGCGGGTAGACAGATCATGTGCCCACCGTGATTTTCTGCACTCTGGCAAATTCACATGCATACACCGCATCACCTTGGGCCTCCAGATATGCTTCCATGGCTTCGTGCAAACGCTTAATTATGTGGCGTATTTAATGTGTTCTATAAACTGTACATAAGCAAGCATACACGTTAAAATGGCGCTGTCAGGAACACAACCCGTGAAACTCATTGACGTGCATTGCCATCTCGAAGCGGAGGAATTCCACGGCCGGCTCGACACCGTCGTGCAGAATGCCCGCGAAGCAGGCATTGTCAAGATGATCACCGCATCCATCATCCCTGAACAATGGCCCGTCTCTCAATCCATCGCGCAGGAATATCCCGAAGCGGCCTTCGCCTGGGGCGTTCACCCCTGGTACATTCAGCCCGGGCATCTGGAAGCCGTCGAAGGCTTGCGCGCCGCCCGTGACGCAGGCGCCTGCGCCATCGGTGAAATCGGCCTCGATGGAAAGATCGATGAGCCGGCCATGGAAATCCAACTTCCCCTATTCGAAGCGCAAGTGTGCATCGCAAAAGAACTCGATCTGCCCGTGATCCTGCATTGCCGCGGCGCATTCAATGAAATGCTGGAGGTTTTCAAGCGGTACGGCGCACCCGAACGCGGCGGCATTATCCACGCCTTCTCCGGCAGCATGGAAATCGCTGAAGCCTTCATCCGCCACGGCATGAGCTTCTCCATGGGCGGCGCGCTCACGTACAAAAAAAACAACAAGCGCGCCAAAACCCTCGCGCGGATCTACCCCGATCATTTCCTCCTCGAAACCGACAGCCCCGATATTCCGCCCGTGCAAGCGCTCGGTCAACCCAACGTCCCCGCCAATATCCTCCACAACCTGCGCGGCGCCGCGGAATACCTCAGCCTCCCTGAAGAAAGCATAGCCCAACAAACCACCCAAAACGCCGCGCGCCTTTTCCAATTTGTCTTGCCGTAGCGTTTGTATTCCTGCCGGCTGAACCTCACAACCCGGTTCTATTTCCCCCCTGGATGACATAATGGTTTCCAGGCTTCGATGTTCTTTACAAGATCCTTGGAAATTTCCAGAATCTCCACCGGCGCCAGAACATCCTCGCCCAGATACATGCGCAATGCCACCAGTAACGGCTCAAACGTCACTTTCCCCTGCGATTCGTTCAATAAGGCAATGGCTTCCCGGCACAGACCTGCCGCTGCCAATGCACAAAAAACCTGGGAAACCACCCTGCCCCATGTTTCTGGAAGCACAATGCTTCGTAAAAATGACCGCGCATACGGTAACGCTTCCCGTCCGCATCCACAGGCGCAAAGCACCAGCGCCATTTTCGGGTATTGACTGAGACTCTCCGGCGCCTCCGCGATACCCTCGCGCGCCCAAGCTTCCGCCTGATGGGCCCAGGTGCGCTTGCCCCGCTCAATAAATTTCACTGCCAGGGAACACAACAACTCCGTTGTGCGCCCGCTTTTTTTCAACGCCTTTTCCGCCAGGGCCAAGGCTTCCGCCTCTTCCCCGCACGCCAGCGATATGCTTACACGCCCCAGCCAAGACTGGCAATGCGCCCCGTCCAGTTCCAGCGCCTTTCGATACGCGGATTCAGCTTCTGTGAGCGTAGTGCGATTGCGTTCCAGCACACGGCCCAGTTCATACCAGTTTTCCGGATTCTCCGGCTGCAGCCGCAGCGCCTCGCGAAAAGCATTTTCAGCTTCATGATATTGGCAAAGATCATACTGAAGAAGCATTCCAAGCCAATACCATGCGCCCGCATCTTCCGGACCGGCCGCGAGATCCGCCTCCAGAAGTTCTTTGGCGCGGCGCACGTCTCTTTTGGTGGCGCTCAACAACATTTCCAATACCGCGGTCCGCCGCTTCAACCACCGGGCATGCTTTTTATCTTCCTCCACCGCTTCCACAAGCGCGGTTTCCGGCGCCTCCGGCGCGTTGATACCGCCCAGCCAGCCCATACCAGGGCTTTTTCTCAATATCGCCTCAAACGGGGTGAACCGTTCCTTGCCTGCTTTTGCCACCAGCCGGCACGCCTCCTCCGCAATCCTCAACGCGATCTCCGGCAGTTCGGATTCCCCATAAAAACTCACCATGAACGCCGCCATGTACCGCACCCGGTTCGATACCACGCCGCGCCGCCGCATTAAATAATAAATGTTGTACATCCGCTCCGCGGATTGATAATACTTGGTCCGGCCCCGCTTCGCGGCCTCGGTCACCGCGCCCCGTTCCATAAGCCGGTTCAACAACGCGCTCACCTCATTCACGCTCATGCGCGCCGCGCCCGCCACCGTCCGCGCCGACACCGGCTCCCAAAGTTCGGCAAGCGTCACATATACCTTGCGCTCTTTCGCAGCCAGGCTGTCGAAATAACTCTTGAAATATTCCGTATGATCATCCACCAGTTGCAGCAGATCATCCATCAGTTGACGAAACGACAGATCCGCCGCAAAGGACGCCACAATCGTAAGCAATCTTGGGCTGCCCCCCGTAAGTATTTGAATGGGCCGAATCCGCTGGTTCCCCGGCGATTCGCCCGTAACGGCCTTCCATACCGCACTGCACTCCGCACCGTTCAACGGTTTGAGTTCATGCACCTTGAACACATCAAAAAACGCCTTGTCCCGCTTCTCTACATGCGCAAACCGCATTGTCGTCGTTGCCAACAACATGATCCGCAGCTCATTCAACAACGTTTGCCGCAACGTCCATGTGTCGCGTTCCCTAAGTTGCTCACCCAGAAGCATGTTCAGATTTTCCACAATAAGCAGAATGCGCTTTCCCGCTTTGTCCGCAAAATCCAATAAATACCCCAGTGCCCGCGATTGAAGCCGCACTTCGTCTTTTTCCAGCAGCAGCTCTTCATATACCCGCACCCACTGAGTATCCCCCGTCTGCCGGCCCAAGTGAAACACCGCCTCCAGCCAGAGTTCCCCCGGCGTGGTTACCGTGTAACTCTCTTCCGCAAGCGCCAGCGGATACCACCCCCTGCTCAACGTCTCGTCCCGCCGGACCTCCGCCGCCATCCGCAACACAAACATCGTTTTTCCCATCCCCCGGGGCCCAATCACCAGCACATGTTGATTCACCGCCCCCGTATTCTCCCGCAAAATCCCCGAAATCAGCTTGAGATCCCCCTGCCGAACCACAAACGACTTCACCAACCCCTCTTCCGCTAAAAACGCCGGGTTATTCTTTATCGGACCCTTTGGCATCCCTTACCAGCCTCCTCCAAAGGTATCAGCACCTAAAATCATGTCAACCTCTCCGATTATTTCCCAACAATTCTGTTGCCAACAAATCCGTTGGAATAACACTGTACCACAAATCATCCCCAATTTCAATACCTCCCAACAGTTTTGTTGCCAACAAAATTGTTGCCATAATCACACCCGCCAAATTTCACCCATTATGTTACAGAATTCTTAGATTTCATGGCATCACACCCCTGCCCCCCAACAATATTCAGCCTTTACTGCCATGTCTTACATTATAGCTCACCCCGCGCCCGGCGCATACCCGTCCTCCGTCCCCGCCTCTGCGTGATAACACCCCGAATTGAAAAACTGGATGATGCGCAACAGTTCGGAAAGACTGATGGACCAATCCTGTGGAGCATAATCCGCATCATACGAAGCGCACGTCTGATCCCCCGCCCCCGGGGCATACCCGTCCTCTGTCCCTGCATTGCAATGAAACCCGCCACTATTAAATAACTGCACCACCCGCAACAATTCCGAAAGACTAATCGCCCAATTCCCGTTCTGATCCACGGCATGCTGCCCCGTCAAGGCCGCTGGATATACGGACAGAGCCACTTCGCTCGAATCAATCAAAATCACGTCATCACTCACCGTACAACTGTATACCCCCGCATCCGCCTCCGCCAAGGGTCCCAGCACATGCACCATCGAACTTGGCCAGCCTATTGAAACTCCGTCCTTCTTCCAGTCATACGTAACCATCCCTTCGCCCCCTGTTACCAGGATCGATACTGTCCACGACATCCCCACATATAACGACGCGCCACGCGGCTGTTGGACAATCGCCAATGAGTCAACTTCCCCTTCCTCCGGCGCCCCTTCCAGTTCGCCTTCTTCTTCCGTTCCTTCGCCTTCCTCCAGTCCTTCAGGGTCCAGCAAAATGGTTAACGTGCTATCGATCCCATTTTGCAAGTTAATCACGTCAGTACTGGAAAGAAAACCTGGAGCCGTTGTATGCACCGAATAGCTTCCTGCCGGCAATGCAAGGAAGGTATATAAACCGTCAACATTGCGTGTCACGACAATGGAAAGCGGACTCAGGGTTAAGGCCGCAGTGGTGACGGGTGTATCCGGAGCATCCGACCGGACCACGCTGCAATACAAAGTGGCCGGGAGCATGGGACCCTGTTCCTCCCACACGCGGAAGGTATATGACGTGTCAAATGTATCCCCTGTGGGAAAGGATCCCGATGGAGAAAACAGCGATCGGGCATAATAGATGCCTGTCTCTTCAATCAAGTATTGAATTCTCGACTGAAGCTGGCCGGGACCCTCATCATCATTACTGGCCAGGGGGCTTGAACCACTTTCAAAATACAGTTCAAGATAGGTGTCCGCATCTGGCCCAAGATCCTGGGTGTCCACAGTAACGCGTTGGCCCGCTTCTGCATAAAATCGCACCCAGTCTTCATCTGCTGCCTCATGAAAGGTATGCCGCTGATTCTGACCATTGATCCCGATCCATTGCGCCGTCTCGCGGGAATTGTCCGGTTCATAAGCATCCGGCAACCCTGCGGAAGATAATTGTTGCACGTCGGTCTCCGCGGGTAATGATATATTCCCGGTGGCATCCATGGCATAAATGGCAACATGGTATATCCCCGGCAAGGTAAAGAAATCACAGAGCGCTTCATACCGGCTTCCCGATTGAAATACGAGTTCCACCTCGATGGCCTCGGATTCCGATGTCTTGCCGCTATGCGGTATGGTGTACGGGGGCAAAATACACCCCCACACCCGCGCAATTGGCTCCGTGGCTGTTACCAAATCCACCCATAAGACCGCCTCGTCGTCTCCCGTTAACTCCTGATTGGGAACCACTGCGCCCACAACGGGGTCATCCCCTGCAAGCAGGATGCCGGATCCCAAAATATGATACATCGCAAGCTTTCCATCCGATTTCTCATTTGAAATGCCATTCGCATTGTCGTCAATTTGCGCATCAGGACCCCATGCGGATACTTGCATCGCCTGACGTGCGCTGTTAAAGGCCCTGCCCACCGTGGCCCCATTAAAAATTCGCGCCCAGAAATACATGGAAAATGTGGGGGTTCCCGGCGAAAGGAAGGCCTGCCCTTCTCCCACGTTTGTACTCGCAATTGCAATGCGTTCTTTTCCATCCGGCGGTAACAGAAACGGTATAAAGGACCCGCTGTAGGGGCTGTCAATAATAACAGTGACCGTTCCCGGCAACAGTGCCTGAATGGAATCCAGCCAGGTGTCCAGCATATCCGCTGAAAACGACTCGGTGTCATTTAAGCAAAAGACATCCGCAGCCGCCTTGCCGCAAAGATAGACTGCAAGATCCGAGGTGTCCTCTTCCAGCCACGCGCCTAATGCAAAAGCAAAATTAGTCAATTCCGGCAGGGCGTCCACGCCTTCCATGCTCACGGGGGAGAGAAGATAGATTTCCTCCTCCGTGTAGCCTTGATTCCGAAGGGCGCGGTGCGCTTCCGAAAGGGACCGTTCCACTATTCCTATATAAGCGCTGGATACATCCAGGCCCCCAACAAGCACGGCACGGCGCTTTAAGGGATCCGTCACTGTAACGCTAGTCACGCTGGGAACACACACATTGAGATTCTGGTCTCTGGCATAGATCGCCACCTGATACGTTCCCGGCTGATCAAACGTATTACATATCACTTCATACCGCCCCTCCGTTTCCGTTGGCAATAAATCAACACTCGGCAAACCCTGCACCGGATTGCCTGTGTCCGCAGGCACATAATCCGGCGGCCGAATCACTGCCCACACCCGTGCAATGCCATCGCTGTCCGATACACCCTCCGCCCATAACAGGACGGAATTCGTTTCTGAAATGCTCTGCGGGCCTGAGATGCTCCCGATAACAGGAGCACTCCCTGAAAACACCGTCCCATTGCCGAGATAGACGTTTTGGACGCGATCATAATCACCGGCTTGATTCGGCACGCCGTCCCCATCGGCTTCCAACATTGGAACCTGTCCCAAGGCTTCCAAGACATCGCTAACCTGCACTAGCGCCCCATACACATCCATGCCATTGAATACATTGCTCCAAAACAGATTGGAGAAACTCACCGAGCCTTGGATAATGAAGTTTGCGGGTTCTTCGGGCTCCGTGCTGGCGAGGAGTATCCGTTTGTTTTCATATCCCGTGGGCGGCGCAAGGAACGGAAGGAACGATCCGGACTTGCATGCATCGTAAATGACCGTCACCGTGCCTTGAATGCCGGTCTGAAGCGTATTGAGCCATTGTGCAAAATCGGACGCGGACAACATTTCCGTGGGACTCATGCGGAATGTTCCCGGGCCTCCATGATCCACCAGGTAAATCAATACATCGCCTGTCGGCAGACCATTAACTTGCTCAATGGCCCACTGCGTGATCGCCTCTTCCAATAGGGCATTGGTGACAAGCCCGTCCACATCGTCCGCAGCGCCGTTTTCATCCAGGTCCAACTGCAGGTCGGAAGACAAATAATAGAGAGTGCTCTTGGTATATCCCTGATAGGCGAGAGTGCGGTATGCCTGATTGGCGCAGAGTTCCGTCGCATCCCAAAGATTATTCACCGGGTAGGCGCCCCCGCCGGGACCGCCCCCCGCAACAAGTATCGCCTTGTTGTTCTGAGTGAGCGTCACCGGACGGAACTTTTGAACACGATTGCGGTTTTCATCCGTCACATACACCGAACCGTCGGGTGCGACTGCAATCCCCGAAGCACGATCGAACTGCCCGGGATCCTGGCCATATGCGCCATACTCGGCAATGTACTGTCCGTCCGCTGTGAATACCTGAAAACGATTCCCATAATATTCCGCCGCGTATACGTTGCCGGCAGTGTCAATCGCCAAATTGTCCAAACAATAAAACTGACCAGGGCCGGATCCCGGACCTCCCCATTGCATGATATACTCGCCGTCGGCAGTGAATTTCTGAATGCGCGTGGGCGAAAGCCATTCCGAAACGTACACCTCCCCCTGGGCATTGATGGCGATGCCTTCCACCTGCTGAAATTGACCATTCTCCGTGCCTTCCGAACCCCAGGTAAGCAATAGTTCGCCCGTAGGACTGTACTTTTGTACACAATTGCACGCGTGGTTTGTGACATATATATTCCCTGTAGCATCGATGGCAAGCGCCTCAATATCAAAAGCGCCATATCCTGAAATAAACCAGCCTTCAAGAAGACCGCCTTCCGGCGTAAATTTCTGTATGTGCGGCGCACTGTCCCATTGATCCAACACGACAATGTTGCCCTCCGCATCAACATCGACATCGGTTGGAAATCGCACCGATGCAGGATTCCCTGTGGCGCCTCCCCATTCCAGCAGGAACGTTCCTTCCGAATTAAACTTCTGTATCCGGCTGTTACGCATGTCCGCCACATAGACGTTGCCGCCCGCATCCACCGCCACCCCCCGGGGATTATAAGGGTAACCTGGTCCTGATCCCACACATCGCCAAAGGCTTAAAAGCTGTCCGTATGGCGAATATTTTTTGATGGTGTAATCATCCGGAATAACAAATACATTTCCGGAACTATCCACGCAAATATCGCCAAAATTGCTGCTCCATACATCTTCGGCCGAGGTGTATGTCCAGCCGCGCACATAACTGCCTTCTCCTGTAAATATCTGTATCCGTTCCCCATCGTCCACATAGATATTCCCAGAACCATCCGCACTGACATTGTTCATGTTCATAAATTGTCCGGGTTCGCTCCCGGTGCTTCCCCACATGCATACAAATACACCGTCAAAGGTAAACTTTTGGACTCTATCGAGGGGATCAGGATGATGAAAATCTCCTACATAGACAAAGTCACCGGAAACCTTGATAGAGACTGGATGCTGGAACTGGCCTTCGCCCGTACCTTCTTCTCCCCACATGCGCACAAATTGACCATCCGATGTGAACTTCTGAATGCGGTCAAAAGGCCCATCAATATCGCGGTCGGCAACATATACGAACCCCTCCGCATCTACGGCCACATCAACTGGATAGCCAAATTGACCCGCATCAGTTCCCTCACTGCCCCAAGTCAACAAAAACTGGCCGTCATGATCAAATTTCTGTATACGGTAGTTGTAAGAATCCGCCACATAGAGATCACCATTAGAATCAGCTACAAGCCCCTTTGGAGTGGTGAATTGTCCCAGGCCGCCCCCGGCACCTCCCCAGCGCTTCATATAATGTCCGTCAATGCTGAATTTGAGAACTCGATGCCAATCCGTAACATAGACAACACCCTCCTTCGATAGTGCAATTCCCTCAGGCCCTTGCCAATACCATGGCTGCGACAACAACGGCCAAAGCCGGTCAAAACGAAAGGAAACGGTCGTCTCTTTTTGAGGCATTGCCGCCGCCTCTTCTTGAAATGCACCAGCAACCAACACCAAAAGCCCACACACACCTGACGCCAATCCGTGTAGCATTATTAAACGCTCCCTTGTTCTTTCCTTGTACACCCATTACTAAACCCACTATCCCAGAGTCTACACTATTTTACCAGAAAATCGCCCGCCCCCTAATGTCTCGCGCCGAATCTCACCCCGCGCCCGGCGCATAGCCGTCTTCCGTACCTTCTTCAACATGATAACAAGCAGAATTGAAAAATTGAATGATGCGCAGGAGTTCGGAGAGACTCACCAACCAATCCTGCGGAGTATAATCCGCATCATACGAAGCGCACGTCTGATCCCCCGCCCCCGGTGCATACCCGTCCTCCGTCCCCTCCTCACAATGGAACCCGCCACTGTTAAAAAAC
>JAKQOG010000179.1 GCA_029565395.1 Candidatus Hydrogenedentota bacterium
GGTGTTCGACGACAACGGCGCGATGGTGGAATCCACGGCCGAACTGAGCCTGAGCGGCGCGATGCCCGCGGCGGGCCTGATCGGATTGCTGCTTATGACCGCGGCCCTGGGCGCCGCCGGAACTGCACTCCGCCGGAAGAAATAACAATCTGATAAATACAACTCGACCCGGCGTTTGCGCTAGGCAGGCGCCGGGTTGAATAATTTTGGATGATTCGTACAACAGAGACTGCCCAGAAATGTGTGATTCCGGGATTGCTTTACTTCGTTCGCAATGACAACCGCGATTTATGGACGGTGAGAAACTTTGGTCGGTTATAAAACCTCAAGATTCTCGTGATATAACATAAAGTGCTTCTTCCGCGAAGAGATTCGGCCAAAAGGGAGCAACGCCTTGCGTGGTGAGTGGAATTTCTTTCTGAATGCGTATATTAAGCCGGGTGCAAAACTCACGAAAATCCTTGATCGTCAGTACATGCCGGTTGGGAGACTGATACCAGGCATATGGAAGATTGCGCGTGACGGGAGCGCGTCCCAAAGCCAGCGCCTTGAGCCGTACGCGCCACAGCCCAAAATTAGGAAAACTTACAATGCATTTTTTCCCGACGCGCAGCATTTCACGGAGGACAAGATCGGGGTGTTTAAGCACCTGTAACGTCATGCTTAGAATAACGTAATCAAAGCTTTGATCAGGCAGGGATTCCAGGCCTTTGTCAATATCCGCCTGGACTACGGCAATCCCGCAGCCTATGGCGCTCACTACATGGTCCTGGGAAAGTTCCAATCCGAGGCCGTGCACTTTCTTTCGGCGATCCAGGCGGCAGAGCAATTCGCCGCTGCCGGATCCAATATCCAGTACCCGGCTGTTTTCTTCCACCAGGTCTTCGATCAGATCATAATCCACGCGGCGCCCGCTGTAGATGCTGTTGGGCGCCGCTGCAGGAGGATCGAATTGCTGTTTGTCCGCATTCTCGATACACCGGGTGCAGGGCCGTTCAGGATGCAAGGTGTGTTTTAGAAATCCATCCAATATTTTCGTCAGCACCTCAAATTCCAGCAGGAATGCATCATGACCATAATCGGACTGAATATTGCAGTAGGTGACGTCTTTTCCCTGTCTCGCAAGCGCGTATACGATCTCCTCTGATTGGCGTGGAGGATAGAGCCAGTCGGAAGAAAACGACAACACCAGGGTTTTGGCCCGTATTCGCGTCATGGCGGCATCCAGTGAGCCATATTCCCGCGTCAGATCAAAATAATCGATGGCCTTGCTTATGTAGAGATAGGTATTGGCATCAAAGCGGTTGACAAACTGTTCGCCCTGGTAATCCAGATAACTCTCCACGGAAAATTCCTTGCCAAGGTCGAAACGCAGGGAACCATTTCCGCGCAGGCGGCGGCCAAACTTGACGTTCATGGATTCATCGGAAAGATAGGTGATATGCGCCAGCATGCGCGCGATGCCCAGGCCGGACGCGGGATTTCCGCCTTCGTAGTATTGACCATTTTTGAATTCTTCATCCGACTGAATGGCATGCCGGCCCACGGCATGAAAGGCAATTTGCTGTGCGCCATTATGATACGACGCCGCAATAATGATGACTGCGCGCACGCGGTCCGGAAAACGCGTGGCCCAGTCCAGTGCCTGCATGCCGCCCATGGATCCCCCTGCCACCGCCAATAACTGGTCAATGCCTAAATAACGCACCAGTTCGGCTTGTGCGCGCACCATGTCGCCGATTGTGACAAGGGGGAAATCCAGGCCGTAGGGTTTTCCGGTTGCCGGATTGATTGAAGAGGAACCCGTGGATCCCATGCAACCGCCGATGACGTTTGAACAAATAACAAAATATTTTTCGGTGTCAAAGGCTTTCCCGGGGCCTACCATTTCGTCCCACCAACCGCTCTTTTTATCATCAGAGTGATACTTGCCCGCTACATGGGCATCGCCGGACAATGCATGGCAAATCAAGACGGCATTCGACCTGTCTGGGTTCAATTGCCCGTAGGTCTCGTAGGCAAGCGTAATCGGACCCAGCTTGGCGCCGCTCTCCAGCACCATCGCATTCGGCGGCTCGGCAAAAGTATAATACTTGGCCGTTACAATACCAACAGATCCCGTTTCGGGCATATATATGAACCTTTTTTCTATTCCATAGTTCTATGCGTATGCTGAGAGGAACTAGAATCAGCTTTTGTAAACGTCTTTTCGATGTCTTACCCGCACAATCTCGATGATTAGAGCGGCTTGTTCGAGTGAGTATATTATTCGATATTCACCTGCCCGCATTCTGTAGGTGTGCTCAGTACTCTGGAGTTTTCGTATGCCTGGCTGAAAGGGATTGGCAGCAATTTTCCCAATGGCATCGAGAATTCGAGGGATCATTTTTTTATCGATCCGGCGCAGATCTTTTTCGGCGGATGGTTTCCAAAAAATATTATAGGTAGCCATCCTGTTTTAACCTGGCAACCACGTCATTATGGGGTTGATTCGGTTCGTCACGCCGTTCCGCCATGGCCGCCAAGTCCTCCAGATCTTCTAATAGCTCTTGGTATTCGTCGAGCGGCAGAATAACAGCGGTCTTTTTCCCGCTGTCATCCAATACATATTGATGCATCGGTTTTGAGGCCATGCGTTGCGCATCCTTAAAGGTAATATCCGTATCAAGGCTAACAGAAAACCCTAATTTCGTCAAACTATGGTAAAACGTCCGGAGGACCGGCTTGTGTATTGTCAGTATGCTGCAATAGGGATCATTTTTGCGAAGCGGCAAGCGCCTGGTCCAAGTCCTGCAGGATATCTTCAATATCTTCAAGTCCCACGGAGACACGTATGAAATCCGGCGTCACGCCTGCGGCTTTTTGTTCCTCCGCGCTGAGCTGCTGATGGGTAGTGGTAGCGGGATGAATCACCAGCGTCTTGGCGTCCAGGATATTGGCGAGATGCGACGCCAGCTTCACGCTGTTGATGAACTTGGTGGCCGCTTTGCTTCCACCTTTAATGCCAAATCCCACGATAGCGCCCTGACCTTTGGGGAGGTATTTTTGAGCGCGCGTGTAATCCCGGTGGCTTTTCAGTCCGGGATAATTCACCCAGGATACCGCTGTGTGATTCTCCAGGAACTGCGCCACTTTCTGGGCATTCTCGCTGTGCCGTGGCACGCGCAGGTGAATGGTTTCCAACCCTTGAAGAAGGAGAAAGGCGTTGAAGGGGGAAAGTGCCGGCCCCAAATCGCGCAGCAGCGTAACGCGCGCCTTGATGATATACGCGATGTTGCCCAGGGGTTTTAACGCTTCGTGGAGATTGGCGCCGTGATAGCTTTCGTTTGGGCCGTCGATTTCCGGAAACTTGCCATTGCTCCAGTCGAATTTTCCGCTGTCGACGATGACGCCGCCTATTGAGGTGCCATGGCCGCCGATAACTTTGGTTGCGGAATGGACCACAATATCCGCGCCGAAATCGAAAGGACGGAAGAGCAGGGGGGAGGTCACCGTATTGTCCACAATTAAAGGGATCCCATGATCATGGGCAATTTTGGCGATGGCTTCGATATCCACAACGTCATTTGCAGGATTACCGATGCTTTCGATATAGAGAAAGCGTGTTTTGTCATCGATACATCTTTCGAAATTGGCGGGATTGCTGGCGTCCACAAAGCGCGCCTCGATTCCCAAGTCTTTTAATGTATGCGCAAAGAGGTTATAGGTCCCGCCATATAACGTCTGCGAAGAAACGAAGTTTTGGCCTGTTTTTGTAATGTTCAATATGGCAAGTGTAATCGCCGCTTGTCCGGATGCCGTTGCCAACGCGCCCGCCCCGCCTTCGAGCGCTGCTATGCGTTTTTCGAACACATCGGTCGTGGGGTTCATAATGCGTGTGTAGATATTGCCAAATTCCTGCAATGCGAACAGCCGCGCCGCATGGTCTTCATCTTGAAAAACATACGATGTCGTTTGATAAATCGGCACAGCGCGGGCTCCTGTAGCGGGATCGGGTTGTTGGCCGGCATGTAATGCAAGAGTTCCTGGTTTATATGTATTTGACATGGTTGTTCCTTTTTTGTGTGAACGTCAGTTGCCGTTAAACAACGGGGTGGACAGGTAGCGCTCGCCGGAATCGGGCAGGATCACCACAATGGTCTTGTCTTTGTACGATTCCAGCGCGGCTAAGCGCAATGCAGCGGCTGTGGCCGCGCCTGAGCTAATTCCGCAGATGATTCCTTCTTCCCGGGCGAGACGGCGCGCGGTCTCAAACGCCTCATCGTCGTTTACTTGCTCCACCTTATCTATCAGGGTTAAATCGAGCACCTCGGGTACGAATCCGGCGCCAATGCCCTGAATTTTATGAGGCCCCGGTTTGCCGCCGGAGAGCACTGGGGAGGCGGCTGGTTCCACCGCCACGCTTTGAATCGCCTTGTCCTGGGCTTGTTTGATGTACCGGCTGATGCCTGTGATGGTCCCGCCGGTTCCAACTCCCGCCACCAGCACGTCAATCGTCCCGTCCGTGTCGTTCCAGATCTCCGGGCCGGTGGTCTTATAGTGAATTTCCGGATTGGCGGGATTCTTGAATTGCTGCGGAATGAAATAGCCGGGATTTTCCGAGGCGATGAGTTCCGCCTCCTCAATCGCACCGCGCATCCCTTTGGAACCGGGTGTCAGGATGAGATCCGCGCCGAAGGCTTTCAGCATGGCGCGTCGCTCCATACTCATGGTTTCCGGCATCGTCAGGATAAGCCAATACCCCCGGGCTGCTGCAACATATGCCAGCGCAATACCTGTATTTCCCGATGTCGGCTCGATGATGGTTCCTCCTGGTTTTAACACTCCACGCTGTTCGGCATCCCAAATCATGTTTGCGCCTATGCGGCATTTTATGGAATATGCCGGGTTACGTCCTTCAATTTTGGCCAGAACGTGTTGAGTCTGAAGGCCTTTGGCCAGGTTTGACAATCTGACCAGCGGCGTACGCCCAATGCTGAAACTGTTATCTTGAAAAACCTTCATAAGGAATACCTCGTTTGTTTAGAAACTAAATAAGAAGAGTCACGAGAACGATAGAAATGAAAAGTTAACCCTGAGCCCGAACGGGCATCCTACAGGGCCATATTAATCCACGCGTATTTACATGAAAAAAATTCATTTCCGTTTTCCCCCGTTCTCATGCTATACGGGGTCTAACCTTTTCTCTTAGAAACACAAGGGGGTATGCGCATATTCCCCGGCGTCCAAATTATGATACACTGTGCTCTTGGCGTCTATGCGCCATCATATAAGGTTCGTTCGAAGGATGCAACGGCTATGAACATACTGTTGGTTCTAATAGGATGTCTGGCGGCTGATCCAGTCGTTGTGGAAAATGCGTTTGTCCGGGTTGAGGTGGTTCCCGACCTTTTTCTAATACGATATATTGGTGTTTTGGACAAGCATAACTGGTTGGCGCCGCTTGACTTGCCTCAAAGCGAGGGCGAAAATGGCGAAAATGGAGATTTTGGCGGGTTTGTTTGTGAACTGGTCTCTCCCAAGGGTCCAGAGTTAGCCTTTCCGAAGGAGCCGGCGGAAATTGTCACTAAGAATCCCTTGCGCGTTGTGCTCTTGGGGCCGGAAAGCAAGAAGTTTCCAGTCCGGCTGAAATTAGATGTTCAGGTTCCCATGGCCGAGGGCAATATTATTGTAACCGTGACCGCCGTGGCTTCTGGCGATGTGCCCGGCAAATTCGCCCTGCGAAATACTGCGTGTATTGCCCAGGGAACTACGGTGCGCATCAATACCAGTGACGGGGAGTTTCGGCCTTTGGCGGGAACCGCTAGTGTCTTCCCCATAGTGAATAAATCCTTTTGTTATTGGCTTATTCCCATTCCCTCCCCAGGAATACAACAGCACGTGGTATTAGGCGCGCATGTGCCTCAAGTTTCTTTTCATAAGACGCCCTATGCCTGGACCCGCTATTGTGGAGGCAAATTGGAAGAAAAAGGAACGTATTTGGAAGGGTCTAATTTGATTTGCACGCTCGATGGAGAAAAACGGGAATATCAGGTGACTTTCCAAAGTCCCTTGGCCGAAATACAGCCGGATTCCCCGCTTGTCTTAAAGGAGGAATGGTCTCTTGAGAGCACAAATCGTTAGAGAACAAAAGAAAACATACGGTCCGATGCGGACATTGTTTTATCGGCATGGATGGCGGGGTATTTCCACGGGCTGGAAGAGATATGCAACGCTACAAACCTGTTTGGCCATTTTTCTTTTGATGGCGGGAACGGGATGTGGATCAAGCATCCACGACAGGGTCGCACAGGGGGATTTGACCGGAGTCAAGGCAATGCTCGATCGCCATCCGGAATGGGTACAATGCACGACGGATCGTGGCAAGACTCCCTTGCATTATGCCGTTAGCAATGGGCGAATGGGCTGTATGAACGTCCTGCTCGAACATGGGGCGGATCTTGATGCATGTGATCACACCGGCATGACTCCGCTACACGTGGCGGCAATGTTGGGGCGTGTTCGCGAAGCTGAATGGCTTTTGGATCACGGCGCGCAGCGTGATATAAAAGACACCTTTGGAGACACCCCGTTGCATACCGCGGCGGTGTTTGGGCAAGAAGACATGGTTAAAATGCTTTTGGAGCGCGGGAGCAGCGGCGCGGCGGGCAATGCACAGGGTAAAACCCCGCAAGACCTGGCTAATGAAAACAGGCATCCGCACATTGCAGAATTATTTGAAAAATTGGCAAATTCTACTTCAGGGAGTGCATCATGACCGGCAACGCCTCTTTCTATTTCATCGCGGGTCCCTGCGTAATTGAAAATGAATCCTTAACCATCGAAATTGCCCGATCTTTGCTGGAGATCACCTCCAAATTCGATGTCCAGTTCATTTTCAAGGCAAGTTATGATAAGGCAAACCGCACTTCACCCCAAGCGTATCGTGGCCCTGGCCTTCATGAAGGACTGAGAATCCTTAAAACGGTCAAGGAAACGGTGGGGGTTCCCGTGCTCAGCGATGTGCATGAAACGAGCCAAGTGGAACCGGCCGCGGAGGTTTTGGACGTTATCCAAATCCCGGCCTTTTTATGCAGGCAGACGGATCTGTTGCTGGAAGCAGGGCGCACCATGAAAACGGTCAATATAAAGAAGGGACAGTTTGTCGCGCCCTATGATATGCGGTATGCCGTGGACAAAGTGGAGTCCACGGGAAACCATGCTATTATCTTGACGGAGCGTGGCGCATCATTTGGGTATAATAACCTCGTGGTGGATTTCCGCAGCTTCAGCATCCTGCGGGCGATGGGATATCCCGTCATCTTTGATGCAACGCACTCGGTGCAGATTCCCTCACAGGGGGGCAAGTCCTCAGGACATCGGGAATTTGCACTACCGCTGGCGCGCGGCGCGGCGGCATACGGCGTGGATGGACTCTTTTGCGAGGTTCACCCGGACCCTGAAAAGGCACTGTGCGACGGCCCAAACAGCTTGTATCTCAGCAGTGTGGAAAAGCTGTTGGAGACTGTCATGGCGATACGAAAGGTGGTTGAACAAGTATGACATCGGAACGTGAACAGGATATTATGCAATGGGCTGCAGAGGCCTTGCGGATTGAGGCGGACGCGGTGGCGGATCTAATCCCCCGGCTTGACGGCAATTTTGCGCGCGTGGTGAATCTTTTGGCGGCGTGTGAAGGAAAAGTGGTGATGTCCGGCATGGGAAAAGCAGGCATTATCGCGCAGAAGTCTTCCGCAACATTTTCCTCTCTCGGCACACCGTCGGTATGGCTTCATTTGGCAGAAGCAGTCCATGGCGATTTGGGCCGGGTGGAGGATCGGGATGTGGTGGTTATTTTGTCCTATAGTGGCGAAACGGATGAACTCCGGACGGTGGTGCCGATATTGAAGATTATCGGTTCAACCCTAGTGGCCATTACAGGGCGCCCAAACTCCTATTTGGGCAAGTATGCGGATTATGTGCTGGATGTAAGTGTACCCAAGGAAGTTTGCCTGGATCTGGCCCCGACCACATCCACCACGGCCATGCTTGCCCTCTGCGATGCCATCGCCGTGGCCTTGCAGAAACTTAAGGGTTTTGAAGCCCATGATTTCGCAAAGTTTCATCCCAAGGGCAGCCTCGGCCGTAAATTGCTGTTTCGTGTGGAAGATTGCATGCGCCGGGGGGATCGCAATCCGCTGGTAAGTTCGCAAACACTTGTTTCTGAAGCATTGCTTACCATTACCCGGGCGCGCGCGGGTTCCTGCACTATCGTGGACGAAGATGGCGTTCTGCTGGGCATTTTTACCGATGGCGATCTGCGGCGATATCTGGAAAAGGGGTGTGAGGTGTTAAGCCGGCCTATTGGCGATGTGATGACTCGAAATCCCATTGTCGTTCACGCGGATATGCTCGCCACGGAAGCTATGCGCACGCTGGAGGAGAGAAAAATCGACGAAGTGCCTGTAGTGGATGAATCGCAACACGTGGTTGGGTTGTTGGATGTACAAGACCTCTTGGAAGCGGGAATCGTGTAAATGCGAAAAACGGACAATATGGTGCGCATTTATACCGACGGCGGGTGCGATCCCAATCCCGGCACAGGCGGTTGGGCCGCGATTTTGTTGTACCAGGGGCATGTCAAGGAGATTTTTGGCGGAGAAATGAACACCACCAACAACCGCATGGAAATGACGGCGGCCATACGCGCGTTGGAAGCTCTCAAGCGCCCCTGCAATGTGTGTTTATACACCGATTCCAAATATCTAAAGGTTGGTGTCACGGAATGGCTGCCCAATTGGAAGCGGCGGAATTGGACCCGGAAGGAAGGCCCCCTGAAAAATGAGGATCTCTGGCGCTGTCTAGATGCGTTGGCTTCACGGCACACCATTACATGGAAATGGGTGCAGGGGCATGCTGGAGATCGTTACAATGAACGCTGTGATGCGCTGGCCAATGAAGCGATTCACCGCCAGCGATTGCAGGGCAAGAAGGCGAATCTACGTTGACCCTGTCCGCAGGCCATGCCATACTTGATATAAATAAACCAACAACAGTGGCGAGGTTATGACCCCTCGAAGATATTCTAAAAGACGGTTGGCATTGTACCTGCTCACGCCTATCTTTATTGGGTTGGGCGGCGTTATTTTTTCCCAACAATGGGACAATCTCGCGATCCGGACCATGGTTCTTCTGGCATCGGTGGCCGTACCCGTTTTTGCCGGGGGCAGCCTGTGGGTGCGTTACCGCTCCAGCCGGCTGGAGCGAATAGTGCTCCTGGTGGGCGTACTCATGCTGATCGTCGGCGCCGTCCTGAGTGTTTCAGGGTTGCCCGGCACCTTGGAAACAAAAGATGTACTTCCGGACTTGGTTACCACCGGCCTGCAAATCCTTGGTGCGGGAAGTCTCTTGCTGGGACTCTTTGTGGTGTTGTACACGGTTGTGCGCGCTGGCGAAGATATCGGAGAAGTAGGAGAACGTTTCCGAAACCTGGCCGAATTGATCTCAGAAGGATTCATCCTAACCGGCCCTGACGGAACGATTGTTTTGGTAAATGATCAGTTTTTGACCATGTTTGGCCTGACTCGCGGGGAGGTGTTGGGTCAAAATGCCATGACGTTGACGCAACGCTACAATGTTTCCGAAATTAACGAACATATTATGAACCGCACGAAAGGGATTGCCTCGGAATATGAGGTAGCCTGGCGGGTCAGGGGGGAGGAGCGCCGTTTTTGGTTCAATGGACGTCCTATTTTTGATCGCAACGGCCGGTATACCGCCACCTTGGCCACTGTCCGCGATGTCACCGAATTGCACCGCCTCTCCCAACGCGTCGAGCGGTATGCGCATGGCCTGCAAAAGCTGGTGGAAGAGCAAACGCAGAAGCTGCAGGCATCGGAAGAACGCTTCCGGCAACTGCTGGTGTCCATGAATGAAGGCTTTCTTACTATCGATTCCGACAACAAGGTCCGCTTTGCAAATGACCATATATGCAAGATTCTGGCGATTACCGCGGATCAGATTCTAGGCCGCGACATTTTCGATTTCGTCGAACCTTTGAGCCGGGGCCGCTTGATGAGCCTGTTGATGCAGGGCGCCACCGTGGAACACTCCGAGCTTCGCCAAGAAGTGGTTTTCATGGATGCCGGAAACGAACTGGTGCCTGCCATGGTGGCAGTGGCCTATCTGCGGGGAGCGGCAGGAGCGGAGCCTGTGTATTCGGTCGTGGTGACCAGCCTTCTGGATCAAAAGGAAATGCAGCGGCAATTGGAGGTGCGTGCCCGTGAGTTGGAACGGGTCAATGAAGAGTTGCGTTTGCATGATCGCGCCAAAGATATGTTCCTTTCCAATGTCAGCCATGAACTACGCACCCCCCTGAGCACGATTCAAGGATATGTTGAAATGCTGGAATCGGGAAATCTTGGCCCGATCAGCGGGCCGCAGGCCAGCGCCACCAAAGTCATGAGCCGGAATGTGGAACGCCTCCTGGGCCTTATCAATGAAATGATCGAGTTCAGCCGGATGGAAATCCGGGGATTGCAAATCAATGTGGACTTGTTTTCACCGGGGCGCCTGGCCCATGAAGCCCTGGCGTTTGTCCATCCTCATGCCTTGGCCAAAAACATCACCTTGAATATCTTTGTTTCAGACCACATGCCGAATGCGTGGGGTGATAAGGAGAAACTGGGACAGGTATTGGGAATATTGTTAAATAACGCGGTGAAATTCACCGACCCCGGCGGGATGATTCAAGTTCATGTGAGTATTCGCGAAGAAAGTACTCTTACGCTTGCCGTGTCGGATACCGGTATTGGCATCGACCAAAAATTTCAAAACCGGATTTTCGAAAAATTTTTCCAGGTGGATAGCTCAAAAACACGCCGTTATGAAGGAACCGGCATCGGCCTCTCCATCGCCAAGGCTATCGTTGAAAAACATCAGGGAAGCATTGAGGTATGCAGTACACAGGGGCAGGGCAGCACATTCACGGTCGTTTTGCCGGAAGCTATTTTCAATGAGGAGCACCGCCCGGAGGATTTTGATTCATTATCCCAATCACGAGTCCTCGTGATTGATCAGGGACAGGGCTTGTTTGAGACGTTGGAACCTGTATTTGAGCATGGCGGTGTTTCAATCCAGGTGGCTCCCAACGGTTTTGAAGGCGTGCGTTATGCAAGCGGCCTGTTGCCTCATATTATTCTTATCAATGATTCCCCGGCCGATGTGGCAGGATTGGGCACGATCGGCCTGCTCCGTCAAAATCCCGCCACGGCGGACATTCCGGTGATTGTCCTGACCGGTGAAAGCGCCGAGCGCATTAAAGAAGCACAAGAGCTATGGCGGGATGTTGTTTTTATCAAGAGACGATTCAACCTGTCCACATTACTTGCGCACATGAATCTGGTGCGGTTGGGAGAAGTTTTTCTGCATTCAACGGAGTCGTTGAAACCACAATGTGACATTTACGAGCACCGGCCTTTTGTTCTGGTGGTGGACACAGACCCCGGTTTGCTGGATTGGCTTGAAATGGTGCTGCGGCGGCGTCAGATTCCATGTGGATGCGCCCGTACGCTGCCGGATGCTCAGGCGTTTGTCAATAAGCAACTCCCGGATGTGATCTTTCTTGATATTGACATTCCGGGAGACACCCCCGCGGACCGAATTTCGGCATTGAAGCAGGTGCCGGCCTTGCATCAAGTCCCGATATATGTTATGACCGGTATGCCGGGAGCCGGTAATGACCTGGATGGGATTGCCGGGATCCTGCATAAGCCGTTTGCTCTTGAGGAGGTGACGCAGGTTGTGAAATCTCATATTGAACTCAAGACAAAAAAAGTGGAACAGCCCGCCGTGGCGCGGGATGAATCCAATGAATGAACAATATCAATTTTGTTGCAAGGAAAGGGAAAAGTGGTAGTTATGCTGCGTGGTGTCTTTGTTTTCGGAATGATGATGATCTTGGCAGTGGCGATGAGCGGTAAAGCGGAAGCGAAATCAAAAAGCACCCCAAAAGCCAAACCCAAAACTACGCAGGATACGACGCCTGTTAAAAAGACGAAAAAAGCTACAACGTCACGAACTCGAAAAGCGGCACCACCTGCCGCAAAACCTGCCCCCGAACCGGAAGTGCCGGTGAGCGCCATTTGTGTGGAAGCGGAAACAGGGATGGTGCTGCATGAGGAAAATGCTGATTTGCCCCGTCCTCCCGCCAGCATGGTCAAACTGATGCAAATTCTCCTGGTAACCGAAGGTGTTGCGTCGGGGAAATGGAAGCTTGACCAGACGATCACGGTCTCAAAAAATGCAGAAGGGATGGGAGGCTCTCAAGTTTACCTGAAAATGAATGATGTCTGGCCATTGGACACCCTGATGCAGGCGATGTCCGTGGCCTCGGCCAATGACGCGGCCATGGCGGTGGCGGAAGGTTTATGGGGAAGCAAAGAAAAATGTTTGGAAGCCATGAATGCGCGGGCAAAAGAATTGGGCATGACCTCGACCGTCTATCGAAGTGTTCATGGATTGCCTCCCTCCAAAGGAGAAGAACCCGATCTCACCACGGCCCGCGATATGGCCGCACTGGGGCGTGAATGTGCGAAGCATCCGGAAATTTTCCGATGGACGGGCATGAAGGAATTTAAACTGCGTCCTGAAGAAGCGCCCCATGCCAATACAAACAAAATGCTCTGGTCCATGCCGGATTGCGATGGCTTTAAAACAGGATTTATCCGGTTGGCGGGCTTCTGCATTACCGCTACCGCCAAACGCAATGATATCCGCATGATTGCCGTGGTCATGGGCGATGAAAAGCGCGACCGGTTCAAGTACGCGGAGCAGATGATGGATGAAGGATTTGCTTTGTTAACCCGGCAGAAAATCGTCTCCCAAGGGGAGGTGTTGGGAGAGCCAATCCCCGTGGAAAAGTGTATGACCCCGGAAGTGAAGCTGACTGCGGGAAATGATGTATGGGTGATTGTGAAAAAGGACGATATTCCCAAAATCGAAGTGGTTTCCGACTTTCCCCCCAAGCTGATGCCCCCCATTGCATCAGGCACCGTTTTGGGCGAATTCCGCGTACAACTCAACGGCAATGTCCTCGGCAAAGGCCCGCTTTTGTCTCCTGTAGAACTAAAACCCATGACCCTGTGGGAGCGTCTTTTTGGAAGCGTGCCCCTCCACAATGCTCCGGCGTCACAACCTTCGTGATAGAGAAACAAGGTCCTTTTATGATTCGTTCCGGAGTGTTTCAATCGCCTCAAGATACGATGCAGGATGCCGGAACACATACGACCCCGCTACGAGCACATTGGCGCCGGCATCCACCACTTGGTGAACGGTGCTGTCATCGATGCCGCCATCTACTTCCAGATCTCGATTGCCTATCATGGATCGGATATTCTTGATTTTCCGGAGCATTTCCGGAATAAACTTCTGCCCGCCGAATCCCGGATTTACCGTCATCACCAGCACCATGTCCACCGCATCGAGCAGGAACTCAATGTCGTCTTCCGGGGTGCCGGGATTTAATACAATTCCCGCCTTGCAGCCCAGATCTTTGATCTTTGTAATCAGCCGGTGCGGGTGTTGAGCGGCTTCGACTTGGAACGAGATGATGTCCGCCCCCGCATTGGCAAAATCCTCGACAAACGCATCAGGATCTGAAATCATGAGGTGCACATCAAAGGGAATTTCGCTATGGTGGCGCAATGCGGCCACTACCGGCGGGCCTATCGTGATATTCGGCACGAAATGACCATCCATGACGTCAATATGAATTAGATCCGCCCCGGCATCAACCAGGGCGCGGATTTCTTCTCCCAGCCGGCTGAAATCGCTTGCCAGGATGGAGGGGGCTATCTTAATTTTCAGCACATGGTTCTCCTTCTTATCCCGTCGCCGCCGGACGTTCCCTGCTGCTCACCGGCGGTGCACCGTCTTTTAAATAATACGATTCCACCAGCATGTTGTTTACATAAATTTCCACGGTGAGTTCGCCTACATACATCACCGGAAGGCGGATGGCGGTCCCCGCCACGTAGGTGCGCCGCGATTCCTCGTCATACACCGGGGGTTTGGACCACACGACCTTCCGGTTGCCGTTGCGATCTATCACTTCCACCCGGACATCGCGATCATACCAATCGTAGTCCAGTACATATCGGACCTCCGCCTGTTGGCGGGTGTCAGGGAGGGTTACCGCCCCGGAAGGCTTCACATCATACGTAACCATTTGACCCTCATAGATGACCGTATCCGGCGGCGGATCCTGATTCAGGGCGACATCTTCCAACGCGCCGGGAATATCCACTATATTGGGAATTAATATTACCTCGTAGGGGCTGAGAATACTCGTGATTTCCTGTACACTCTTCCCGCGGATATCCGGCATGAACGCGCTCCGGCGGTCCGTACCCGCACTTACCAGTACATTAATGGAACCCTGATTCGGAATATTGTCCCCTGGGGGCGGATCTTGGGAAATGATGGTGTCACGGGGTTCTTTGTGCGGTATCCGGGCCACCGTGCCCAGGCGGAAACGCGCTTCATTCATTTCTTGGCGCGCGTCGTTTAGCGGCTTGTTCAAATAATTCGGCGCGCTGAGAAATTGCGTACCCATGCTTACGGTGACATAGACCCGGCGTCCGGTGCGCACCACCCGCCCTGACTCCGGACGCTGCGTGACAACATAGTATTTTGGAACGGTGGGATGAGGAACCTGTTCCTGACGGCCCAGTTCCAGGCCTTGCTCCGTAAGCACCAGGGAGGCTTCCGTTACCGGAAGATTGACAATGTTTGGCACGGTCACATATTGACCGCCTCCCAAAGCCTGCATGAAAACGTAATACCCCGCGCCCGCCATTACCAGAAGGAAAAACACTGTGGCCACCGACCACTGAATCGACCAGGCGATGAAGCGCAGGACAAAGAAAAAAACGCCTAGGATGCCTTCCGCAATCGCGTTAAGAAAAAGCCGTCCAATACTCCTTCGGACGGGTACGTTCGATACTTTCCTTGGGATTCTTTCCACGGGCTAAGCCACTCCGGGCCGTCTTCGAGTTTGACTACACCATCATTCAAAACAGAATGCACCACCTCATCGGTTTCTTGCCGGGAAAAGGTGCATACTGAATATACAATACATCCGCCATTTTTACAGAGATCCACCCCGGATCGCAACAGTGCGCGCTGCTGTTCGGCCAAACGCCGAATTGTTTCCGGATTCATACGTACTTTAATGTCCGGATGCCGGCGCAAGGTTCCAAGCCCCGAACAGGGCGCATCCACCAGCACCCGGTCAAACCGGGATACCGGAAGGGGGGGGCATGTACTGTCCGATGCAATCACGTGAATATTCCCAACGCCCAAGCGCTCCACATTCTCCTTCACCGTATTCAGGCGGCTCCAATCCCTGTCCAGGGCAAGGATTTGTGCTTGTCCCTGACAAAGTTGAGCGGCATGGGTGGATTTTCCGCCAGGGGCCGCACAGAGGTCTAATACCCAATCCCCCGGTTTCGGTTCCAGAACATGGGCCGGTAAAAGTGAGGCAGGATCTTGGAAAATGAAATGACCCTCCCGGAACCATTGGGTGTGAACGGGCAGGCCTGCCCCAATCAGGGTCAATTCCTCCGGGATGGGCGTGCTTTTTTGCGTCTCGATTCCGGAACGCTTCAGATGATCCGCGAGGTCCTCAACCGAGGTTTTCAACGTGTTCACCCGCAGGGTGACCGGGGCCTGCACTTCACTTGCGGCACACAGACTTTCCGCACGGTCGTTGCCAAATTCCGATTGCCAACTTTCCACCAGCCACCGGGGAGTTGAATACCGGATGCTCAGAAAATCAGTGAAATTTGCTTCGCGGGAAGGAAGCCGTGTCTCTTCCAGGGAAGCTGGAACCCGCCTGAGAACCGCGTTCACCAACCGCGCCAACCCCGCATGACCTCTTTTTTTCGCCAAATCCACCGAGGTATGCACCATCGCGGGTTGTGTTACTTGATTGCAGAAAAATGCCTGAAACACCGCCATGCGAAGTATCAGTAAAATCGGAACCGGAAACTGCTCCAGCGGTTGGCGGCAAATGGGCCTGAGCACATAATCGCACAGAAGGCTGTGCCGTACTGTTCCGTAGACTAATTGCGTCATAAACCGCCGCCCCCGGTCCGACATGGATTTCCGCCGGAGCGTTTTGTCCAAAGACTGATCCAGATGCATGTCCCGCGTGAAAACGCGAAGGAGAACATCTATGGCGGCGTCGCGCACCGGATCAACGGGCATTAGCGTATTTCCTCAAAGCGTTCTCCCGCCTGCATGGGATGCCCTCGCAGAAAATCCTCCATGGCCATGGCGCGTTTGCCGGGGGCTTGAAAGTGAATAATCCCCAATTGACCCTCTCCAGTGGCCACTATAACCCAATCCTTCTCCACAAGCGTTACTGTTCCGGGCGCAGCCTTGGCGGGCTGGTCAATTACCACCGATCTATGAATCCTGCACACCTCGCCTTGATACAGGCAATGCGCCACAGGCCATGGAAGGCACGCCCGCACTTGATTATGAATCTGCCCCGCCGTATTTCCCCAGCGAATACGCCCATGTTCTTTTTCAAACATGTTGCAGTAAGTGGCTTGGGCCGGATCTTGCGGTGTAAATACCGCCGTGCCTGCCGCCACGCGATCCACGCCCTCCGCTAATAAATCCGCCCCCAATTGCGCCAGCCGTGCGGTTAATTCCTCCGCATTTTCATCAGGATCTACCGGCGTTGAGGCTTGGAGCAGAATATCCCCGGAATCCATTTCGAGCGTCAGCCGCATTATAGTCACCCCGGTAACCGTATCCCCTTCCAGAATCGCCGTCTGGATTGGAGACGGTCCACGATGCCGAGGCAATAGGCTCGGATGCATGTTCAACCAGCCTTTCGGTGGAATATCAAGGATAGGCTGTTTTAAAAGGCGCCCATACGCCGTAATCGCGCACAATTCCGGCGCTTGCGCCCGCAGCCATGCCGCAAATGACCCGTCATTCAGTTTCTCAGGTTGATGTATCGGAATCCCCCGTTCCATAGCCCAGCATTTCACCGGTGGGGGCACAGGACGGTTGCTGCGGCCCAGCGGACGGTCCGGCTGGCAGACAACAGCCGTGATTTCGTGCCGGGCCGCCACCGCTTCCACGCTTGGAACCGCTAGGGCCGGCGTGCCTAGAAAGACAATTCGCACTAGACTAATCCTGGGATATTTAAACCGCCTGCGATTTCCTTCATCCGTGTTTCCATCAATTCGCGGGCCTTGTCGGTGGCTGCATTCACCGCCGCGCGCACCATCGTTTCTAATGTTTGCGGATCATTTTTGTCAATGATTTCCGGGTCTATCGTGACGGCAAGCACCTCCATTTTACCCGTCATCTCCACCTTCACCATCCCTCCGCCTGCGGAACCTTCCACACGCTCGTTGCCCAACGCTTCCTTGAGTTCCTCGATGCGCTGCTTCATTTCCATGGCCTGCTTCAACATGCCGCCCAGCTTACTAATGTCGCCTAGTCCTTTTAACACCGTGAATTGTATTCCTTTCCAAGGTTGTTCCTAGTAAGTATATATGTACGGCTTTTCACCTTCAAAGTCTTTTAAAGCCACTTATGTACAAATCGAGAAAACAAAATATCAAAATGCTATACTTTGGACAAAATTCGCAAGTTTTTTGTAATGGCATATGAGAATACTTCAGAGAACATGATGGGATGAATAAAGAAAAGTTGTTGAAGAAATTGCTGCGCGGCTCTAAGAATGTCAAGTTTTCAGAACTGATAGCCGTTGTACAAGCGTTCGGTTTTACCTTAGCTAGAGTAAGGGGAAGTCATCATATCTTTGAGCACCCTGATATTCCGGAATTGCTTAATCTTCAAGAGTATAAAGGCGAAGCAAAGCCTTATCAGATTGAACAATTCCTTGCTCTTGTGGAAGAATATAATTTGACAATTCAGGAGAAGAACCAATGACGGACTATCATATCAATGTTTTCTTTAGTAAAAAGGATGGTGGGTATATCGCTGATATCCCTGACCTGCGGTTTTGTTCTGCTTTTGGTAAAACACCTGAAGAGGCATTACACGAAGTATTGATTGCAAAGAGGGCGTGGCTCGAAACCGCCCGGTCTTCCGGGAAAACCATTCCCAAACCACGCTATCATCCCGCGATCTATCGTGTAGCATCATAATGATTAGTTCTTAAATGCCAAGACATCGTTTACTGAATTTAGTGCCAGGACATCGTTTACTGTTTTTCTGATACATTGGCCGTACCGGGTGAAACGGAGGCGGTTCTTGCTGGCGAGCACCCCGCTAAGGGATACCCCGGTGAAG
>JAKQOG010000201.1 GCA_029565395.1 Candidatus Hydrogenedentota bacterium
ATGGGAATTCTCCTTTCCGTTGGCGCGAGTATAGCATATGTAACATATGCTATACAACCCACTTGCAAAAAATCCCCCGGCCCAAGGCAAAGGGGAATTGTGCAGCTACGTCAGGCTGTGGTACCTTTTAAAACACGCTCTTACAGATCCAACGATTCTTGTGTGTCGATCGAAACCAGACCAGGCAAACGCACGCGATCACGTGGATGATACGAGTTATTTCTACCTTGGTTATGCTGTTTCCAATGAAAAAGAAGTTGCGGGCTTCTGTAAGGCCTACCGGGAACACATTGCGAAAGGGTTCCCTTTCGATGAAGACCTGGCGACGCCAGCGGAGGATGGCATCAATGCGACCAATAAACTCTATCGGTTGCGTGAGGGAATCGAGCGATTTTATGTGGTCGACATCAACGACCCCAGTGCCGCAAGCAAAGCGCAGAGAACACTTCCTGTTCTCATTGAACGTCCAGAGAATCATGAGCCCGTGGGCGGTAATGTGCTGTTCTTGGATGGACATGTGGAATTCATTCCGTATCCCGGAAAATGGCCGATGACTGAAAGAACCATCACTGCTTTGCGGGAACTCGATGCCATGGGAAACTAATCGAAGAGGACATTTCAAGGCTCGCAATATTTCCCGGCAGATTCTGTTCGTAGACGTCAAATACTCCTGAAATGGGAGAAGCCTCCTCCATTTTCCTATTTACGATGACGGATCAATTACGCGGAACACATCAATAAGGACATTGGTGTCCACAGCGGTGATCATACATTCCCCCGCATTTCATTCAGGAGTTCATCCGTGGGCTTATTCAGTGTGAGACAGCCAAGCACCTGCGTTACAGAATCGGTTTGAGGGACTTTTTTCACTATCAGCCGTCCATTTTCCTCACTGAATTCAAGAACAGTCCGCGGATGAATTCCCAGCCGGTCCCGAAGTGCCTTGGGGATGGTTACCTGTCCTCTATCGGTCACAATTGCTTTCATTGGATACATTCTTCATTTATACATACTTATATGATATGTATGCATATTTAAACTTACAACATTCTGGGATTAACGGCGAGTCAAGTAGTGCAAAAATTTTAGGCCCTTGACATACTTAGAGGTTCTCGGTATAATAACTATAGAAGACCGGGAGACGCATACATGGATATAGACAAGGAATTGATTGGGGCGAGCACGGGGGTGCTGGTGTTGTCGGTGCTGGCGAAAGAGGCAAGTTACGGATATCAGATAATCAAGCGGATGAATGATGAAGCGGAGGGCCTTTTTACCTGGCAGGAAGGCTCGCTTTATCCGGTGTTGCACAAGCTGGAGCAGGAGGGGTTGGTGCGGAGTCAATGGCAACAGGCGGAAACGGGCCGCCGCCGCCGGTATTATTACATCACCGCGAAAGGCCGGAACGCGTTAACGGCGCGCGCGGAGCAGTGGGGCGAGTTTCATCAGTTAATTCTGCGGTTGACGGAGGCGTCGCATGGCTGAATTCCTCCAACCGGAAACGGAAGAGCGGATACGGGCGCTGTGCCGGAAGATCAGCGTCTCGTTCGATCTCGATCCGGAAATTCAGGAGGAATTGTACGGTCATCTCGAAGACAAGTTGCACGCTTATTTGAATGGCGAGGAAGTACTCACGGAAGAGGATGCGTTCATCCTCGTGCAGGAGCATTTTGGCAATCCCGCCATACTTAAAGCATTATTCCAGAACGTGCATGTCTATGGGTACCACGTAGGATTCGCCCGCCGCCTCCTAGCCGCACTCACAGCCTCCTGCGGCGTCTTGATCCTGCAAAGCGTCCTCTTCTGTCTGATGACGATTGGGATGATTCAGTGGGCGGACATTTTTGGGATTTCCGACACTCTTCGGGTGTTCATAGCGGTTGTCATGGCGTCGATGCAGGTCGGCAGTATCATACTGATGGGCTGGGTGCTTTACCGTTGGCAACGGCGCATCGAACAGGGCGTCAGGCTGTGGTTCATCCGCTGGCCGTTCCCTGTGCTTATTGGCATTCTGCTGCTGCTGGGATTCGTGCAGCGCGCCATCCCTTTTGCACACACTGGCTCTCTCTTGAACATCCCCACCTATACTTCAGGCACCGTGTTGGCCTATTTATACTTCGTGGTGTGCGTGGAAACCTCGCTGGTGCTGGGGTGTTTGTGCTGGATGTGGTGGTGTGATCGTCCGCCGCGCACCGCACGCACGCTGACGTATACGCTCATCGCCTGGCTCGGCGTACAGCTTCTAGGATTTCTCGTCCCGCCGGTTCAACTCTCCGTTCGTATTACCGAACTTGGCATTCCGTTCATGGACCTTTTTACCTATGTGAATATCGCGCAGGGCCCGCTGGCCGACAACTATCTGACGTGGTATCTCCGCTGGGAAGTGCCCAGCGTGTTTCGCATATACGCATGCGCTCAAATACTCGTCATGTGCGCCTTCGCCGGATATCTGAGCCGGCTGCTCTATCGATTAATCCCGCGTTTCCACGCGATGCCCATAAAGAGTCCGCAATAACCTGTCTCGTCCGCTGAAAATTCAACAAAAAAAAAGAAAAGCTGATGAAGTTCAAGCAAATCTTTCGCTGGATAACAATCATTCTTGTTTTTTCAGTGTGGAGCCTCATTTTTTTACTATTGGTGAAGGTTTTTCCAATCTTTGAGGAAATGTTCAAAGAATACAACAGGAAACCTCCGTTATTATTCAACTTTATTGCAAACATAAGTCATTTCATGCAGTCTTGGTGGTCTGCGGTTGTTTTCGTTGTCGTATTCACATTGGCTGGATTCCGGTTTTGGCGGCAGCGAAAAAAAGCGATGGAAGAAGGACAGACCTATCGCATATTGGAGATTAAGACTTCTGTTTACATCCTTGCGCTTGGAATTTTCATTCTCATATTCACCTACCTGGTTATGTTCTTTTCATTGTTGGAAATCCCCGAACTTTGCGCAATAACTCGGTAATATGACATGTGCAAACGATCTCCAAAAGATGATGACCCATTGAAAATCAGGGATACAGCTATGAAGTACAAACGAACGTTTCAGTGGGCTGAATTCATTTTCGCATTATATGTGTGGACCATTATTATCTATTTTCTCCTATTTATTGTGCCTATGCTTGAATCAGTGCTTAAAGGATTCACTGGTGAATTCCCATTGTCGGTCATATTGATCATACATATGAGCCATTTCATGAAGTCGTTTTGGCCTGCTGTTATTTTTATTGGGTTGTCTATACTAATGGGCTTACATTTTTGGCGGCTGCATCATAAAGCAATTGCACGTGGCAAGATTACGATCCTGTTTGACCGTATCATCCCAGCATGTATCATCCTGTTTGGAATTTTTTTACTCATTTTTATCCTATGGAATCTGAAGTTACCAAAGTTTACTCTTGAAGATTTTATACATAAACGATAGAGCGTTTTTCTTTTGCAAAGATACTTTTCCTTTTAAAACTGAGGGATTCGAAATGAAGACATTACGCACATTACAATGGGTTGAATTCTTCTTTGCGTTATTTGTGTGGGCTGTCGTATTTTTGATGCTTATACGGATAGTTCCTACCTTTGAATCATTTTTTAATGGGTTTGCGGGAACATTTCTATGGCCATTACCGACGGCAGGGTATTTTATGCAATCATGGTGGCCAGTGGTTTCTCTTATTGGACTGAGTCTATTGTCCGGATTACACTACTGGCGGTTGTGTCAAGAAGAGGGTACGCACGGTAAAATGTTTTTTGTATTTTATCGAATTATCCCAATAAGCACTATCGTGATAGGGGTTTTCGTGTCCATGTTCATCATGATCGCTCTTTCTAGACCAATTTTCTGTATGTGTGAACAAATAAACATATAGCAAATTGCCAAGCGCTACGATACCCACTTCATATTAAGTTTCTTTTGACTCAACGCGCAATCGCGCAAGTAGAAATTGATGAGATTTTGATAGGGCATGCCGAGTTCTCCGGCCAATGCCTTGAAATATTCAATGGTCGCTTTGTCCAAACGGATCGTAATAGGTTGTTTCAGTTGCTTGATGTAGGGGTTCTTCTCCCCTTTCATTTTTCTGAAGTCATAGTGATCTCTCATGGCTCTGCCTCCAATAGTCCCGGCTCTCTTTGGAATTTGCTTTACGGGCGGAAATGATGCGGATGATGGAATCACCAGCCTGGAAACAATGACATACCACAAGGACGCGCAGTTTCCAGCTCATTCCGAGCATCAGAAAACGATCTTCGTCGAGGGAATGGTCCGGGTCAAAGTATCGAAGGGCATTCTCATCGAGAAACACCGTTTGGGCCTCTTCAAACGAAACATCGTGTTTTCGCTTGTTCGCGCGATCCTTCGCCTTGTCCCATTCAAAACGGAGACTTTTCATACATATATTGTACATATAGCTTGCCGGTATGTCAACGGATAGTCAAGCTCACGGATGGACGAACTCTGTTCTTTCACATTCAAATCAACAACCTTTTCCTCACAGACAGGAAATGAATTCTTGTGATGGTAACGGCGCATTAAGACCTGAATTCCCGAATGCCTGGAGCAAACGGCCAAGCCGGTGTAGCTTGAGCTTTTAAGTGCTATTATACGCAAGATCCCCGTATCCGGCAGGTTGCATTTTGCGGTCTTCTAGGGGGAAAATAGCATGGATTCTTTCTTTCGGTCCTATGGATGAAACCGGGCTGAGTCTAAGAATATGGAATATATGCAGGGTGCCTTTGAGGGCACAAATTGATATTGTTTTTGAGGCATAACCATCGTTGTATAACCAAGGAGCAAGTAACATGAGTATGACCCGCAGAAAATTTCTGGGCGCTACGGCGTCGGCGGTGCTGGTGGCCGGCACGATGACAAAAGGACGCGTTTATGGCGCGAATGATCGCATCCGGGTGTGCGTCATGGGCCTGAATGGCCGTGGAAATTCACATCTTAAAGCGTATTCCAAGATTGACGGGGTGGAGATTGCCACGCTGTGTGATGTGGAATCGTCGCTGTTCAAATCCATCACGAAAAAGTACTTTGGCGGCAAAACACCCAAGGTGGAAACCGACATCCGCAAGGTGCTTGAAGACAAGGACATTGATGCCATCAGCATGGCCACGCCGAATCACTGGCACTCGCTGGCGACGGTTTGGGCGTGTCAGGCGGACAAGGACGTGTATGTGGAAAAGCCGATGTCGCACAATGTGTTTGAAGGGCGCAAGGTGGTGGAAGCCGCCGAGAAATATAAGCGCATGGTTCAGCATGGCACGCAATTGCGCAGCAATCCCGGTTTTCAGGAAGGCATCCAACTGCTGAAAGACGGCATCATCGGCGAGGTGTACATGGCGCGGTGCGTGTGCTACAAGTGGCGGCCTGATATTGGCAAAGGCAAGCCCGGCAAGCCGCCCGCCACACTCGACTGGAATTTGTGGCAGGGCCCTGCGCAGGAAAGGCCGTTCATGGTGAAGGAGAGCGATGAGACCAAGGGCATCTATGTGCCCTATTATTGGCACTGGGTGTGGGATTACGGCAACGGCGATATCGGCAATCAGGGCGTTCATCAACTTGATGCCGCGCGCTGGGGCCTGGGCGTGACAACGCCGTACCGCGTGGCTTCCATGGGCGGCATGTTTCTCTGGGACGATGCCAAGGAAGTGTTTAACGTTTCATCGACGTCGTTCATGTTCAAGGGAGAGGATGGCAAGGACAAGATGATGACGCTGGAAGTTCGGCCCTGGTGCACCAACGAAGAAGAAGGCGGCAGGGAGTTTGGCGTTATTTTCTATGGTTCCGAAGGCTACATTTCCTTCCCGGGTTATGAAAGCTATAAAGTGTTCAAAGGGCAGGATGGCAAGCTGGAGAAAGAGGGCAACAAAGGAAATGAGTTATACCATTACCAGAACTTCATTGACTGCGTCCGGAGCCGCGACGCCAGCAAGCTGAATGCGCCGCCCATTGAAGGGCATCACTCCGCCGCACTCTCGCACTACGCATTGACCGCCGCGCGCGTCAACCGTAACATGGAAATCGATCCGGCCACCGAGATGTTCAAGGGTGATGACGAAGCCAACAAATACCTCACCCGCGAATACCGCAAGGGTTTTGAGGTTCCTCAGCAAGTATAATATTACTTGAAATTCATATCGCCCGGAAGGCCTTGCCACCTCCCGGGCGATGTTCAATAAATGCCAATAAATAACAGGCCTACAATCCCTCTGCGTCCTGGGAATCCAGATAGAGTGTGTCAGGACAAATATCTTGTTCATGCGGCCAGACCACAGTACCCATTTCGGCCCTAACTTGGCGAAAATAGTGTTCGTCCTGCAGTTCAGTAAAGACACCAAAATTCAACAATGGCCGACAGTCATATATGCCAACCCTTCCATTGGCGAAAACTATCTTCAGGCGGTAATCACTCAAAGCACTCACACTTTTTACTCTCGGATTCATAAATTACTTTATACCTACTCTGTCACCGCGAGCCGCAGGTTCCAGGGCTCGACCGGAGGCAGTATGAAGCGCTTGTACGGACCATCCGTGTGCGTGGCGATAACCTGTGCTTCGCGGCACTGCATATCAATCACAGCCAGCTTGTTTTTTGTTGTCAGCAGGCAGAGTTCGAGGTTTTCCGCGGCATCGAGCGAGGCGTTTAAGAGCGCCACGGCCATAGTGCCGTCTTCCCGGACGCGCGGCCACAGATTTATGCGGTGGAATGAACTCACGTAGGCAGGCAGGGTGTCGCGCGACAGCCACCGCATGATCGATTTTATCTGCGAGGATTTTGCGAGCCCGTGTAATTGCACCCATGGATAATATCCGGCCACGCAGATGCGCCCGCCCAGTTCATTTTCAAACACGCCGAGACAACACGGCGCGGTCTCTTGATAACTGTAATCAATGGTCTGCGCGAGCGTGCGGCAGGTTTCGCCCGTTTTTGCAAAGACCTGCGCCGGCCCATACCAGAAGGACTGGCGGCAATCCCGGCGGCGGCCTGAGAATCCCGCATTCAGTTCATCTTCCGTGAACTGTTCGATGCAATCGCGTTCAATGGTCCGCTCGACCGTGAATCCAGTGAATTTTTCATAGCCCATGCTGTTTAGGCGGGTGAGCGCGTCTGCGTCCATGTACACGCCTGCGGACAGCATACGGCGCACTTCTTCATCGGAGAGCGCAAGCGCCGTGTCGTTGGTTAATGCCGTTACGCGTCCGTGCGCCGCGCCATACGCCGGAGGCAGGCCGAGCGTATACAGCCCATCCGTGTGGCCGGTGCCGAGATCCTGCCGGGGCCCTGTAAACCAATCCGCGGCAGGGTTGATGGCCGCATAACTGTTTTTGCACCATCCCGCATGAATGCCGGTGACGGGCGTCCGCCCCAATTCATGGGCCATGCGATCCAGGAATGGCCGCACGTCACGCAGCCTGCTTACCAGCGGATCATACTCATCCAGGGGATCGTCATACATCGAAAGCACATTAAACGCCGCGCCCGTGCAGCCGCTTGCGATATAGGCCGCAGCTTCCACCGAAGTCATATGCGCGCTCTTGCGCAGCCGCTGATACGGGAAGCTCTCAATCTCCGACTGTATTGATTTTACCGATGGCGGGAGCAGGAAAATCTGCCGCCCGATCTGATGCGCTTTTTGTGCGGTGCCATCGGGCACTTCATCCGTGTAGTTGCCGCCGCCTGGCCGCCAGCGCACTTCGGAGTTATTGGGTCCCGACAACGCCCCGGCCCAGCCGTCGAAGTCAAAGCCTTCATAAAAACGCTCGCCGGTCATGAAACCCAGTGGCAAGCCCGGTTTGATTGCATGCGCCGTCTGCTCAATCCACCCCAGCAGCCGGATCATGGTTTTCCGGTTGTGATTCAGCCATGCATTGCGTATCTCCAGTTTGGCCTGAAGTTCTGTTTGGTTGAATGCCTCACGCAACGCGGCGCGGTCATACTTTTTACCAACTTCCTTTTCAAAGATCTCCAGGCATGTATCGCAGAAACAACCCTGACTAATCGGCATGTGCCCCAGCAGCCGCACATCATCATCCACCCAAATATAATCAGGTTCCGCCGCCGTGATCGCCTTGTATACTTCCGCGATATACCCGCGCATGCCTTCGTCGTTCGGGCAAAAACACCCCTGGCACACATTCCCGGCGATATCCGTGAAGCGTGTGTACAGTTCCTGCAGCGAGTTCGGAAGGTTTTCATTGTGATGGCCCATCGTCGCAAGCAGGTTGATTCCCGAACGATAGCCCAGGGCACGAGCGCCGATCATGCGCTGCTTGAGTATTTCCGCGCGTTGCTGAATCACTTCGAGCGGAAGCGGCGGATGCGTTTCCGACGTGAAAAAGGTCACTTCATCCGTTACGCCCTTGTATTTTTCGAATACTGCGAGCAGGCCGCGATAGCGTTCGTCATTAAGCCACTGCGGCACGCCGATCCGAAAGGATATGAATGCCTTTTCGATGTTCGTTTCCTCCGTTGCCGCGTGCGCCGCCGCGGGCAAGACGTTCCAAAGGCCCGCGCCGAGGGCGGCCGCCGAAGACACCTGTAAAAAACCGCGCCTGCTCAAATCACGCATTTTTTGATCTCCTATTGTTGCAGCCTGGATCTCTCACCGTCCTTTATGCAGGATTGTCATTGCGAACCGCCTCCGCTTTCGGCGGGCATTCGCAAAAGAACGCGCAACCCTTGCATGATAGCGGGGCGACGCCTGCAACGCGACCAGTGCCCAACAGGAGTCATAGTGCTCGTTTGCGCGCCTGGTTCTATGATATCAACTGATGAAGCGCCCGTCGTTGACGGCGCCACTATCCTGTTTGCAGATTTCCCCGTCATGCCGGCATTTCCCAACCTTGTCTGATACTCCGTTGATTTAATCACTATTGTGTAACAAGCATTTGTATAAGAGATTGTATCAAAGCCAGGCCGGTGCAGGGCAAGCCGGTGTCTTCCGGGGGCTGTACAATGAAAAAATTCAGATACTGCGGCCGCTCCGTTTCGCTTGGGCACAGGTTAACAACGGTTCGCGCAATCATTGAGCGTCTGTTATGATCGGCCACGGTTGTCCATATTCCTATATATTGCTGCTTTGATTTCTTTGTAAAATACGGGTCTATCGTGGAAAAATCCAGATTAAGTTAGTGCCGTCAAGGACATATTCGGTATAATCGCCGGAACGCAAAGAACAGGAGAATATCGATGTTAAACGTGGGAATGATAAGCGGATGGCATGCGCATGCGCGCGGATATGCAAACGAACTCAAGGGGATTGCAGGCGTCCACCTCGCCGCCGTCTATGATGAAGATCCGGAACGCGGGGCAAAATGGGCCGCGGAACTGGCCGTGCCCTTTGAGCCGGATCTGGATCGCTTCCTCAGCCGTTCCGATATGGATGCCGTGGCTGTGAACGCCCCCACGAACCGCCACAAGGACATCATGGTCGCCGCGGCCCAGGCAAAAAAACATATCTTCACCGAAAAAGTGATGGCGCTCACCGTACAGGAATGCACCGCCATCGAGGACGCCGTGCGCACGGCAGGCGTGCAGTTCTGCATTTCATTTCCCGCGCGCTGCACCCCGCAGCATCTCTTCGCCAAAAAGGTCATGGACGAAAAGCTCATCGGCGACGTCACCGTGGTGCGTGCGCGCGTGGCGCATGATGGTGCAACCGGCGGATGGCTTCCCCCACACTTCTGGGATCCGGCAAGCTGTGGCGGCGGGGCCATGATGGATCTCGGCGCCCATCCCATGTATCTCGCACGATGGCTTCTTGGAAAACCAGTTCGAATCAATTCCACCTTCAATTATTTCACGGGGCATGAAGTCGAGGACAATGCCGTGTGCACCATCGAATTTGAAAACAAGGCCATCGCCATCGTCGAAACCAGTTTTCTATCCGCGCATTGCCCCGATTGCCTCGAATTATTCGGCACGGAAGGCACTTTGTTTACCGGCGGCCCTGATGACGGCGTACATATCCAATCCAACGTCCTCGGTGCAAAATTGAAAGGGTGGATCACTCCATCCGATTTGCCCAAGGCCCAGCCACGCCCCGTTCGACAATGGGCCGACGCCCTCATGCACAACACTCCAATGCCCTTTGGCCTCGACGACGGCACGCAACTCACCGAACTCATGGAAGCCGCCTATATCGCCCACCGCGAGTCAAAGACCATCGATATAAAACGCCTATACGCCTAATCGCCCTTATTTCTTTTCCCGGAAGAAATTGATCAATCGGTCCGTGGCCCCGCGCGGGCGTGGATCGACGTGTTGCGGCAACTGATCATAAATTGCATACACCCGCTGCCAATACTGCTGTTTGAGCGCGTCATAATCCGGCGCGGGACCGCTCAATCCTGCGAATAATTCAAAGAAAAAGAGCAATTCGCGGCGGTACTCGCCCGCGTCCGGATGAAATGGCGTATCGTTGTTCTCATGGCCTTCCAATGCACGCAACAAGGCCACGCCCTCCTTCATGCGCTTATGATACTCCTCCCGCGAAAGCTCAATGCGATTGTAATTCCCCCAATCCGGGATAATTTCAAACAGCGGAAGCAAATCACACAGAGGGGCCGCCACCGCGCCGAAAAGCTTGGTATAAAACGATCGGGTGAGCGCACCTGGATCGGCATCGGGTTCAATAAACGAATGTGCGGACTGGAAGAGCGACAACTGATTCAGCAGCGGCGTCATGGTGAAACAGATTCCGCCCTGATACGGCGCGGCATCACGTTCCTTGCGGCGTTGTGCAAAGAGCCGCTCGAAACGGTAATGCGGCATAATGGCGTTCTCGCCTTCGGTCAGGCTGAAATCCCACGTGAGAATGCGGTTCGTTTTCGCAATTTCCCGGGCCCACGGCCGCGCGTCCTGAGCGCCGTTCCCGGCCTCCGGATTTCCATCCCCGTTGAAGGCCAGATTGATGGATACCGACGTGTCCGCGGGAAAATCCAGGAGACGCTTCAACAAATACTGCATCGACTCCTCCGCTCGTGCCTTGTCAAATCGCCAGGCGGTGTGCTGTATCTCCGGGATGAACCGCCCGTCCCACTCCGGCGGCCCTTGAATCGTGCCCCATCCCCAGAATGGCGTGCCCCAGGTACCGATTTCAATTTCCGCGCCGGGTTGATGCTGCTTCAGCAGTTCGGTAATTTCGAGCGTTTTGTCTATGAACGTTTTTGCGGTGCAGCCGTTGCGTGAACACCCCCCGGGATCCCCTGGGAAAATCCCGATGACGCTTAGACCCGGCAACCGTTTCGCCCATGTTTCCCAGATTTGACGGCACTCCTCCCATTCCGCGGGCACGTTCGGGCAATGCGTGTGCCAATCTTCTCCCACCGTGCTGAGAGGAGCCAATAATTTCACGCCAACCCCCTGCCCTGCGCCATGTTCAATCACCCCGTTGATCTGTTCGGCAAATATCGCGCCGAATTTCTCATTAAGCCCTGCCTGGCTGAACAGCCGCGGGGTGAGCCAGAACTCGAAACAATTAAAGCCAAACCCCGCAATCATCTCGATGAAATGTTCCCAGTCCTGCTTGCTCCACCGATAAGGCAGCTTCGGATACAGCATATTCGGATTAAACGCATTCAACAGGTGTTCGGCAAAATTGATGTAGCAGCTCCGCCGCTGTGCACCGCCGTAGCGTATCGGCGGACGCGTTGTTGAAGCATGTTTTCCAGTATCCATACCCTTTCCCTTGATTTCAGCCGGTGTAATAATCCGTGTCTCAGTCTCTGTCAAGAATAAAAATCCCCCGGATTGTACAGATGACAATCCGAGGGGTTGATTGATGCAAAGTTATCTGCTTTGGCTCACAGGATACGTATCCGGAATCACCACCACCTGGGTGCTGAAACCGAAGTCCACATCGCTCAGGTTCGCATCCGGGCCAGGATAGATCATTTGCAGGAAGAACGCCGTCCAGCCATCGCCTTCCGCGGGCACGGGAACTTCGCCCACATACACGCCGCTTTCACAGGGCGAAATGGCTCCTTCGCCTTCCGTTTCGCCTTCTGTCGTTCCGCCTTCGCAGATTTCGCCTTCCTCTTCATCCTCAATGCACGCCGTGCAGAGTACCGTAGAGGTCCAGTCTTCTCCGATGGTTTCCAGACGGAAATCGCGCGACGTCCGGTTGGAGGCCTGCCACAGCTTCACCATCTTAGGCTTCGTTTCCGTCGTCAACACGATTTGGTTGCCATCCACCGTCCAATCAAACACTGGGCGGTTCACCTCGCGGACAAACGAATTGTAGAATGCCAGCAGGCTGTTGTATGCCCCGAGATCCACGCTGATCTGGTCTCCGGACGACAAACTGTGATCCGTATTCGGGGCATAATAGAGATAATTCGATCCGGGGATATTTTGCGAGGCGTTGGCCCGCCGCATATAGAATTGCGACGAATCCGGCAGGAAGAATTGATCGCCCGTGGAATTGACGATCATCTTGGGCATCGTGAGGCGGCTCCGGTATTCATACGGGTCCACAATTTTCAACAGAGACGCCCCGGCGGGAGTGCCCAGCCGATCGAAAACCTCCGCATCCACGTAGTCCTGCACGGCCGAGGAATATTCGCCGTAGGCTTTAAATTGATGATCCATCTGTTCGTCCATGTTCAGCACATCAATTACAATCGGCATGATGGCCGTCACGCGCTTATCCGCCGCCGCCGTCAGCCAGGTTGTCCAGCCGCGTTTCGACGCACCCGTTACCACGAAGTTCTCAATGACTACGGCGGCCCCCGGCTTCTCCAAGGCCATGAATTGCTGAATCGTATCCATGGCGCGGACCGCCGCCCGTGTCATGGGCAGCAGGGCGGGCCATGTCATATCGGCGGCTTCTTCCTCATACCCCGTCATGTATTGGTCATAACTGTGCGCGATGATCGCATCTTCCGAGCGGGTGGCCGTTTCCCCCGCGAAGAGCAGCGGTTGATTCGGGACCGCTTGAATCAGCGCCACCACCGTCCCCGTTGAAAGGCTGAACGGCGCCATAAGCTCCGCATACGCAAGGGAGGGTTGTGAACCCGTGCTGCCACCGGAAACCATGAGCAGCGCCGTGGTGCTGGCGATCACCGGCGGTTCGATAATGGTCACATAATGCTGCCAGACCACCTGGTCCACATCCGCCGCGCCACGCCATGCACCCGAGGTCATGTTGATCAGGTACGACGTGATGCCCACCGAGGGCACTGACGACGTCATTTCCAACTCATAGTTGTAGCTGGGATCGCACGACGCCACATAGGTGTCCAGCACCGCGGTGTCGGCCACCGGTTTCTCCGCGAAGGATTCCGCTTTCATTCCAACGGAATTGGTGTGGCTGAGGTTCAAATTGCTCAACAGGATAATGACCTTGGCGGAACAATCCTCCGGATCCGGCTGGAATCCCGTTAAGGGCATCGTATCCTTCAATCCGTCCTCATCCGTATCGATGCCAATCGCGCTCAATTCATCTCCCTGCATCCCTTCCCGGAATACCGCCACCGCCACGCTATTGCCTGCATCGTCTACCTTCCAGTCTTCCGGATTAAATTGCAGCGCGAGCGTGTGCGCCAGCGGATTCACGTTCAACACAATCACGCGCGCACTTAACGGCGGAATGCCGGTCAGTGCCGCCACCGCGTCGGGCGCCAGTTCTATTTTATCCGTCGGGGCCAGCAACGACAGCGTAATCACGGCGTCTTTCGTAAACCGGTCCTCATTAAAGGTATAGGGGTCACGGACCTCATCGCTTGGGCGGAGCAAGGCCATCGGGCTGTTGATATACGCGCGATCCAGCAAATATGCCCAATACGCCTCCGCCAGCGGCATTTGCAGATTGCTGGTCAGCGCACGATCCACCGACTCGGCGGTATAGCGGTAAACTTCATCCGAGTCCAGCGTCGTCCCTCGATCCGGGAGTGCGTCGAAGGTTGCCCGCACTTCTTCCAGAATGCCCCGTGAAAGCGGTGTGTGCGACATAATATACGCAAACGGCTGATCCTGCACCTGCTGGCTTCGCTGGGTGTAGAAGAAAAATTCCTGGCTTGCCACCGAGTATGCCGGCAGCATGTAATCCACCGGCAGGAGAAGTTGGTTCGAGAGGAGCGCATATTCGTTGGAGCCAAACCCCCGGGCGGGCGCCATCATCTCAAACCGCTTTAACACCCCGTCCGCATTCAGGTCCAGGCGGGTAAAGGTCTGTTCCGTCATGCCGGGATATTGCACCCGGGCCTCCGCATAGCTCAATCCACCGTTTCCATTGGTGTCCAATGCGGCAAAATGTTCGAGCAGCCCCGCGATCATATCCTCGTCGTCTTCCAGGCCGTTGGCAAGCGTGTCTTCCAGTTCATTACGCTGCACCTGTTGATCGTCATTGGCGTCATACGAACCCAACAACACATCGGGAATGGCTTGTGTTTCCGCATAGCTCAATCCGTCGTTATGGGCGTCCAGCGCTTCAAAATGATCCAGCAAGGCGGCCAACACCGACAACTGACTCCGATCCAGGATGGTCAGCCCGTCCGTGAGTTCTTCTTCGTCCAAGACAGTATTGCGGTCCAGGTCAATCCGGCGAAAATCGGATTCAATCAATGTCGGGATATACGGCCGGCTTTCGGCGAACGACAATGCGCCGGAATGGTCCGTATCCACTTCGTCAAAATATACATAGAGATAGCCCGCCAGGGGGATTCCCCGTTGCTCGGGCCATTGCGCCCATTGCCCCAGCATGGTGGCTACGCCCTGCTCTACGCCGGCCATGAAGTGGATGGGCGTGGCCACGCCTCCCACATAACCATCCGCGGCGCTGGGTATGGTGATCTCCGGATAGTCATATCCCTTAAAGCACGCTTCAAACAACTCTTGCATGAACGCGTTCGCAGGCGTTAGTTCCTGGGCAAGATCCACCAGATCGGAATCCGCCGCCACTGCATTTGCATTATGCAACGCAATCATCAGCAACTGCCGCGGATCGATCACAACGCTTCCAAAAAGCTGCGTGCGGTACGTAAGATTGCGGAAATTGCCGTAGTTTGAGAAATACTGATCGTCCAAGTCGTAAAAGGCCAGCGTATATGCATTCCCATCATTTACCAGCGCCGGGCTCCGCAATCCCGCGCCCATGGCCGCGGTATTGGTGCTTTCCATGGCTGACACTAATTCCGTGAGCGTGACGGCCATTTCCTCCTCGGAGAAATCATTGCGCTCATACGGCTGCGGCTTGTCGATATTGCCCAAGCGAATCGCGGTTAATTGACGCAGCAGGGTGGCGCTGAAATATATATTCCAATTCTGTTTCCATAAATATGCGGTCGCGGCCTTGGTTTCCGCGGGCATGGCCGTCATCAACATCCGGCCTTCCGGACGGTACACCACCACATACTCCGCTTTGGCCGGCAGACGCATCACCTGCGCCACCACCGTGCTATTCTCGATCCGCCCTACAATTGGAATGCTGAGGCCTTCCTTCGTCATGGCGAGAATCTGAACCTTCTCCGAAACACGATCCGCCGCTGGCACCAATTCCGGTATAAACGGCAGAACCAGGGTCGCTGGCTGAACCGCATCCCCCAGGACAGACCCAAACATCCGGTCCGTGCTGTTGTTATGCGTGATGGTATACACCGAGGACACCAATTGAATGGGCTCAAATGCGTTCATTAGCAAGCCCTGCGAATTCTCCCCAATGCCAAACATCACCTCTTCTTCAAACACATTCGGCCGGACCGTGATCGAAATGCCCCGCGCGGCGATGGTGCCTCCCGCAGCCCCGATGCCCAGATACGTCGAGGATTCGGTCACTTCAATATAATTGGGCACGGTTAGCGTGTCATTCCCATAGGCGGTCGTCACCGTCAGGGAAACTGTGTACTTGCCCGGCAACAAATACGTCATCGTGGGATTCGGATTCGTACTCGTTTCCCCATTGCCGAAATTCCATGCCCATGCGCGGATCGTGGAAGCGCCCGGCAATGACGTGTCGGTAAACCGCACAGTCAATGGCGCTCCCCCCACTCGCGGGGCGGCATTAAATCCAGCTTCCGGACCCGGCCCCGCGGGCGGACAGCCGCTCATGGAAACCAGAATCACCAATAATCCAAGGTAAGTCAAGTGCTTAACGGACACGCGTGGCATGGACGTCGCCTTTCCCTGAGTTTCGTCCGGGGTCCGTGTCTCCCACCCATTTGTAGAGACACTTAACCCCAATATGCTCTTAAGTTTGCTGGAAATGACAAAAAAAGTCAACTAAATACCGCACCGGGGGGAATCCTGGAATCGGCTCCCCTCCTGCTTCAAAATTTTTCCGCGCCAATCCTGGCAAAGCGCCGGAACACACACAGACCTCTGGCGCTTTGAAAGTACTGTATTTACGTCTTGGAATGTTTGGCCAGAAAAGCCATCAACGCCTCCACATACCCTTTCCCCAGCGCAGTCATGTGATCCCCGCCTTCAATATAGACGGCTTCATGATTAGCCATCACCCCCACCATCCGGTCCACGCCCGCGCGCAATGGGTCCACCGAACCCACAATCGACACTACGGGCACCGTGTTCTTGCGTAATTCCTCTTCCGTGATCTCCAGATCCGCAAAACGCCGCATCACACAGGCCAGGGCCGGTATATCGTTCAGCCATTTCATGATGCCATCCACCAACTTTATCACCAGCTTGTTCGGTTTGCGCCCAATCCGGTCTATGCTGATCAACAATGGCTCAAATCCTTTCCCCGCATCCAGGGAGTCCGCGATGGACATCAGAAGCTTCATATTGTCCGAATTGACCTGGTCCCAGCCTGCACCGCACGGCGCGGCAGTCAACAACCGCTCCGGGAACATCGTGATGAGCTTGAGTGTGATGAAGCCTCCCATCGAATACCCCACCACATGCGCCTTCTCAATTTTTAAATGATCCAGCAGCCGGGGAATATCACGAACCATTTCCAACCCATACATACCGGGATCATGCGGTTTGTCACTCAGACCGTGCCCCCGATTGTCCAGCGCAATCACCCGGTAGTGCTTTTTCAGCGCCTGGGCAACACCTGGAATCCGCCAATTATTATCCGCGTCCGCGCCATACCCGTGCACCAGCACCACCGGCTCTCCTGAACCTTCATCGGTGTAATGGATCTTCACGCCGTTCGAATCAAAAAACGATCCCTTCACCCGGCCGGTCAAATACGGAATCGTTCTGCCAAGAGCAAGCAACACATCTTTCATCACCCGGTTCCTCTCTCTCTATTTGTTTCCCGTACCGCCGCTTGACGTCCCGCCAAGTCCGCCACAGCGGTCCAAAAAATCCCGAAGCCCTTCCGCAAAGGCCTTTTTCTTCAGCGTACTGTAGTGATTCCCGCCCGGAATTACAAGCACGCTGTGATGCCCCATCACCCCCGTCATCGCGTCCACCCCCCGCTTCAGGGGATCCCTGCTTCCTGCCACCGACAACGATGGCACGGTATTCTCCCGCAATGCCGCCTCACTCACTTCCAGATCCGGCAGGCTGGCGATCACCTCCCCAATCGATTCATTATCATTGAGATGCCGGAACACCCGGTTCATCACAAATACCTGTACACGCCCCAGCCCCTTTTTCTTCAGCCCTACCTCCTCCAACAGCAGTGCATAGTCTCCTTTGCCCCGAATGGCCTTCGAAACATCGTTCAGGCGCCTCTGACGCTCCGGCGTCATCCGCTCCCACCCCGCGCCGCACGGCGCCACGCTCAATAACCGCTCCGGATGCATCACGGCCAGATTGAGCACAATAAACCCGCCCATCGAGTACCCAATCACATGTGCTTTCTCAATTCCAAGATGATCCATCAGGCGAACTACGTCTTCCATCATTTCCCGCCCATAGCCTGCCGGATTATGCGGCTTGTCACTCAGGCCATGCCCCCGCACATCCAGCATGATCACCCGATGGCCGCGCGAAAGCGCCTTTGTGATCCCCGGCCGCCGCCAATTCAAATCCGCATTTACCGCCACCCCATGCACCAGCACCACCGGCTCCCCCGCCCCTTCCGACGTATAATGAATCCTCACTCCATTGGAATTAAAATATTCCCCCTGCGTCCGGTGAAACACACACCCCGTCATCCCCGCCACAATAACCAATGTAATCAGCCCCCGGCTGCCATACAGTATGCTGCTCTTTACCATCTCTTATATCTCCCGCATCAGGTCTCATCCGTCGCAGGCGGACTCAGGTCTCCCGCCTCTTACCTCCCTTTTTCCCGGTGTTGATCCAAAAACTTCTTCAATTCCCGCGCAAAACGCGGGCGCTTTATCGCACTGTGATGATTCGCGCCCTTCAAGACCACTATCCGGTGATTCGTCATCGTGACCGACAACGCATCCGCCCCTTTCTTGAGCGGGTCCTCGCTTCCTACAATCGTCAATGCCGGAATCCGGTTCGCCCGCAATTCCCACTCCTTGACCTCCAGTGCCGAAATGCTCCGCACCGCGGCCGCCATCGCCTTCGTATCATTCATGTACCGTAAACACGCATCCACCGTCAGCATCCGCAAATCCGCAAACGGATCCTCCTTCGGGTCCAACGCACGAAGAATCGGCTTAAACCCCTCGCCTCTTTCCAGCCTGTCCGCCATCTCACCGATCCGGCGCATATTCTCCCCGTCCCCGCGTTCCCATCCTGCGGCGCATGGCGCGGCACTGATAATCCGATCCGGATGCATCATCATCAGCTTCAGGGTGATATACCCACCCAGCGAATACCCCGCCACATGCGCCCGCGGAATTTTCAGATGATCCATCAGCCGCACCACGTCCTCCACCATCTCCATCCCATACTGGTCCGGGTCATGCGGCTTGCCGCTCAGGCCATGACCCCGGTTGTCAAACGCGATCACCCGGTAATCCCGGGCCAGCGCCCGTGACACCCCCACCCACCGCCAATTCAAATCCGCGTTCACCGCGAACCCATGCACCAGAATCACCGGCTCTCCCCGGCCCTGCTCATAGTAATGAATCCGCACCCCGTCCGGCGCCGCGAAATCCCCCAGCGTCCGATGATACACACACCCCGTGAGCATCATCATACCCATCAGAACCATCACCACCCGAATCAATCCTTGCGAAAAACGAGCCATGCGCATATCCTCGTGATAACCCGACATGTTCTACAACCGCCAAAAAATCTCGATCACCAAACCAACGCTACAAGAACCTAGTCTACCACTCCGCACCGTAAAATTGAATGATCCCGCGCTGACACGCATAATGGGCGGCCCATGAGCACCGCTGCGACATCCACCGCGGAAACACCGCCCTATCAAAACAGACGCGCAGCCGTCGAAATGACGGCCGCCTCGCTGGCCTTTGCCACCATGTCCTGCATCGCCCACGCCTACAGTAATATCCTGGCCTGGCCCCTCGTAGGATTCTCCCGCATCGCCATCACCCTCGCCATCGTCTGCGTCATGCTCCGATGGTATCGCGTGCCTTTCATTTTCTTCGCTCCCCGGGAACTCTGGGCCAGAAGCCTCTGTGGCTGCGTCGGCCTCGTTTGCACCTTCTATGCCATCACCCATCTTCCCGTCACCGACCAGGTCACCATCGCCGCCACCGGCCCCATCTGGGTCACCATCATCCTCGCCGTGCTTTTCAAACGCCGTATTTCCGCCTCCGCCTGGTTCCATTCGATCCTGGCCCTCGCCGGCGTCTATGTCATGTACCGCCCCACCTTCAGCGCCGAATCCTTTCCCATTTTCGTCATGCTCTTCGGCGCCATTGCCTTCGCCGGGGCCATGGTCAGCCTCAGCTTCTGCGGCCCCATAAACAGCCTGTCCGTCGTCGCACACTTCTCCCTCGTCGCCTCCTGCGTCACCCTCATCCTGTGCGTATTCAGCCCCGGCCCCATCATCCTAAACCCTGAAATTTCCCCCTGGATTGTATTCGGCCTTATCCCCATGGGCATCGCCGGAACCCTCGGACAAATCCTCATCACTTTCGCCTACGGCCGCGGAAACCCCACCATGGTCGCCCTCACCGGCATCAGCCAGATTGCCTTCGCCGCCCTCTACGACCTTGCCGTCTGGGGATACACCTTCGACCTCTGGAAAATCATCGGCGTACTGATGATCGCCGCCGCCATCGCCCTCAGCATCATCACCAACGCCAAACCCGCCCGCGAAGGATAAAAAACGCGTCTAATTCGTTTTTCCTAATATCTTTCTTCTCAAGCGAAAAAAGATAACACTCATCGAGACACTATAGCCGCTACAGGAGATTTTCTCACGTCCTAAATATGAGGATTTTCATTGCGCCCAAGGTAAAACCGCGGCTTCGTCGGTGCATTGCGAAGTGCATTCACCGGACGATACTGCCCTTGATACAAAAGCAGCATGCGTTTGATGACGTTCCGCCCAAAAACAGCAAGTTTCGGAGGTGCTATTGTGGGGTCTGGGATATGAAATTCAAATGGTTCAAGTGCCCGCGCAGGACTAGGAGCAACCACTCCGGGACACCTGATTTTTATCGTGGCCTCTACTCTCCAAGCACCGGAAATTGGGAGTCCCGCCAGTGCCGGCATTACCTGATTGAAAGGAGGATTTACATGAAAGAAAAAAGGAGGCAAGCCCGCCTGAAGAAGCCCGAAATCATTCGCGATTTTCTCTGAAATCAATGATATTGGCAAGTCAGGATACAGATAGAAGCGCACTGGGGAACCGCCCTGCGGCGCGGCTATGGGTATCCCTATTCCTGTCCGGCCCAACCATGCCTCTACCGCTGCATAAGGACTTCCCCATTCTCCACAGACCATTCGCGCTCTATTGCCATTATGACCCAAGTGCCGGCCTTCATCGTCGTAATGAAGGCAGATGTTTGTACCGTGCTTTCCCTCTAGATCAACAATATCTGTAAAAATCTGTATTGGCAATGGTGGTCCCGCTAACATATTCGCTCTCCCTATTCTTGCACCCAGGTTATGTGACACAAAGGACGTTTTGTGCCCAGTTTCTGATAAAGATCAAACAGATTTGGCGCTGCTGCAACGGCCTCAAGTTTCCATTTATTATCCTGTCCCCTTTCGAAGGCGACAAAATTGCCCTTGTGTTTCGCATAAATCTCGCCATAATGCTCGATGACAAACGTATGGCCATCCCGATCGAGTATACCCTTCCGTATAAGGGCATCCTTCTCCTGTAACCCTTTAAGCGCACTTACGACTACATCTATATACGTACTGACATACTGCGGTTTGTTTTTATCAAGGTAATCCCAAGCATCCAGCCGCATGCATTCAATCAGATTGCCGCCATCTGGATAGGCGGTCCAGACAATTCTTAATCCAGACAGTTGCAGGTCTCGCAACGGCAGAAGAAGCGCCGTCTCTATAAAATTTTCCGGTATTTTCTGATCATTTCCACCAAAAGATCTATCAATCACATATACGTTCCAATCTCTATTTTTAAGCATTTCATTCAGTTCTTCATAAGAGGACGCTTTTGCGATCTCAAATAGGTAACTTGATACATCGCCAACATCGTCGGGTAAAGGAATATCTTTTCTGTTGAAACGTTCAAAAGCATCAGACAGATTAGCTAGCATTTTAGGTGTATCCTCAACAATCAATACTTTTACACTTCGTGTTTCAGACATGTTTAATCTCCTTTTTCTTCTTCGATTGGAAGCGTGATAACGAATCGTACCCCGCAACCTGCTTTGCCATCTTCATAGAGAGTGCCATTGTGCATCTGCACAATGTTCAACGCATCAGAAAGTCCCAGGCCAGAACCATCCTTCGCCGAGGTAAAAAAAGGCACAAAAATTAATTGCTTACGATCATCTGGGATGCCTGGCCCATCATCCGCATACTCGATCCGGAGCTTGTGACCATTATCTTCGAGTGTGCAGCGAATACATATTTTAGGATTAGATGATAGGTGAAAACGAATCGAGTCCATTACAAAGGATCGAAAAACGTCTGCAAGAGCCGAGGGATACGCTCTCACTATCATGCCACCAGGCACTTCATTCTCGATCTGGATAAAAAGATGTGGATATTGAACCCGGCACTGCCCTATGACACTTTGGATCAACTGTACGAAGTCATGTTTGACTAAATGGAGATCGGTTCGCCCGGCATAGGCCTTGTAATCTCTCACGATTCTAAAAACATCGTTGACCGCATCGAGGGCCACGTCCGTATCTTCTCGAACACGTTCATCCACGCTCTTGTTGGCTTGAATCATACGAAGCCGATATTGTGCAGGCGGGAGAACATTCCCGATGCGATGAGCAAAAGTCGCACCCATGCGCCGCTCTGTTTTCGCCACATCACGCTCAAGTTCTTTCATTGAACCAAGCAGCAAGCAAAATACTTCAAACAATGCCTGATCATTTGAATCAAAATCATCAACATCCGATTGTGTCTTGCCCGTTACACGGGCTACGCCGATTACATCTCCTGACGAGGACTTAATAGGCACTGCAAGATAACTATGTTCAGTCGGGGGATTCTCGTTATATTTTCCTTTCCAAACTGGTTGTCGGTCTATATCAGGTCGATAGGGCTTGATCTCCCTTTCAAACAGCTCACGTAAAGCACCCTCTTGAAACGCGCGTCTTGGTACACTAAGGGAATGCCCATAATAAGCCACCCAGCCTGTCAGGCCATCCTCAGGTGATACGCGGTAGGTCACATTCTTCCATTCCTCTTTTGCAACGAGATGGCCGTTCCCGTCAAACAAACGGGTTGTTGTTTTGAGCCGCAGGAGCCCGTCTGCCGGGTCCACATAAAATAGAGAAAAATTTTTCGCATTGAGAAGTTTGGGTACGTAGTTGACGAAGCATTGCTCAAGACCATGTTTGGGAATGTTCTTGCGCAAGAACTCAAGAAATTCTGCTGATTTCCGCAATGTCTCACTTTCTCGCATCTTATCCAATGCGAGTTGTGCCCCGTAAATGGCTTGATTGCTCGTAGCAATGGCTAGGGAACGCAAAGGGGAGTGTTCAGGGGCATTCTTCAGCGATGGAAAATATTCTGATTCTCCATTCTCTGCAAAAATGATCATAAAACTTGGATTATTTATCGGGATCGGGAGAACTAGCAATGCCTTCCGGTTTTGTTGCGACAACATACCCTCAAGTTCATCAGGCAGGACATCAACGAATCCAATTTCACCCTTTCGCCCTTCCAGCCAGCTAATTATTGTCTCGGATAGCGGCTTGTCCACGTCTCCATTTTCGAAGTGGAAAGTCTGCCGCTCAGCCTTCATTCTCTCATCGAGATACGCCGTAAGGGGATCTTCGTGCATCCTATAATAAAGTCTCGCCAATATCGCCTTGCCTTGTTCAAGTGAATCGTCTTCATCATATCTAAACCGCGTTAAAATGCGCCATCCTACAGTGGTCCTGATGAAGAGTAAGCCCTCCAATGCCTGGAAAACCACACCAAGCGTAGCACATACTGCAAGCGCCACATCGCGGGGCTCAGAGGCACGTACAAGTTGCTCAAACAAGTACTGCAATTCAACTGAATCCGTCACATCTACTATCGTCTCGAGCGCATCAATTTCGCCCGTGATATTGTCTCGGAAAGGTGTAGCCGTCTCCATGTAGTGCCTGATAAACTTGTGTGGAGGGGTGGGTGAATGGGTCACTGCCATTGCCCGTGTTGTTTTCCCCATGAGTACTCTTAAACAGGGACACCATGGACAAGGTTTGTCTTGCTCCCAATCGTGATTGTATATCCGATAACAAATGCTTTTACCCACTTCAATGTCAGGGAAATTTTCTGACTGCAGCTTGTTTGCATACCGGATCGTCATGCAAAGACCGGCCTCAAGATTGGGATTCTCTATGGTACCGATATTTTCCGGACACTTAATGATGCTCAATCCTGTTTGTTGAGTCTGGCTCATCTGTTCCAGAATTGCTAAGGATCTTGTATGCGTGATGGAGAGTGTAATAGTATTTGCCAGAGTCCGCAGCAGTTCTGTTTCCTGTGTGCCAAAATAGGGGCTCGCTGCCTCCTCATCTCGATTGATTAGTGTGATTACGCCAATTGCTTCCCCGCTTGGCAATATAAGAGGGGCCGCTGCCAGGGTGATAATCTTCTTTTCCGGCATTTTCTCTTTAAGGTATTTGTCAAAACCTTTGCCAGAATATCCCTTTTGACCCTTCTTGGGCCATATCAGAAAATCACCTTGTTTCTTTTTCAAAATGAATCCCGTAAATCCCTCGCCCGGCGCGTACGATAATTTCCCTATCTGCCCCTCCCATCCAGGCGTCGTGGCGCGCAAAACGATATTTTTCCCCCTTTTTTCATCTCCTTCTTCACGGAGAAACAGGTAGGCCACCCGCGCATGGGTCGCTTTTGTTATGGATTTCATTATTTTTCGGAGTAGTTTTGCGAGATCTGTTTCCCTGGCAACAGCTTCCGCCAGTTCACGAAACACAGTCGCCTCGCGAATATGTTCCCGTTTCACAAGCGCTATTGCCGCTATCTTTGCAAAGGCCTCGATCACTGTCTCGTCATTGTTCGAGAAGGCATCCCGCCTCGAGGATTCAACATTGAGCACCCCCATGCGCCGATCCCGGTACATGATCGGCGCGGCCATCTCCGAGCAGGTTTTGTCCCATTGCTTATAGTACCCCCCTCCTTTCGCCTGATAGTCTTGAACGTCCGGAACATGAAGAAGGCCACCGCGTTTGAAGGTATCCCAGCAAACACTGGGCTCCCCGATCTTGATCAAAAAAGTCCATTTGTTAATTGGCGATCCCTCGTGGGCAACCACACGCAGTTCCCGTTCTTCATCATCGGAAAAAAGGATTGTGCCCACTTCCGCCCCCACCGCCCTGATTACCTGTTTAAGAAGGTTTTTGCATATTTCTCGGCTATTTTTTGAAGACGTAACAGCTTTTAGCGCCTCTATCGCCGTTTCCCATTGAGAGGCTGCCGCAATCGCCTTTTCCATACACACTGCCGCTTCTTCCGTCCACTCCAGCCGTTTATTTAAAAGAATTTTGGGAATTGCTTCAATACATGCCAGTTCCTTCTTTGGAATTGGGGGGGGCACCGATTCTTCAAGTTCACGTACTACAAGCGGTCCGCTCGCAAGCACGGCGATAACGTTATCCCCCATACGGACGGGCGCAAACAGTTCAACAAGCGGAGACCCTTCATAATAGTATGTAATGGGTTTCGTCTCTGCCGAACATGCCCCCACTGCCTTCTGCCGTTCCGTTGTAAGATGCTCTTCATCGATAATCGTATGGAGAACCGCCCGCGGGATGCCCTCCCCTGGCAACTCAACTTCCCCAACGGGCAAGGTATGTCCCTCTACATCATAAAGGGTTGCTTCAGCGCACAAAACAGACCTAAGAAGACCTAAGAGTTCCCGAACCACCATACTGGTGCCTTGCCGTTGCACCTCGGATATCCCCGCCAAATCCGTCTGATTACTCATGACTACTCTTTCATGCTACTCATTTGTATCTTCTTCTTTTTTCTTTGTTTCAGAATATTCTTCAAACTCTCTTAATTCTAACACTCAATTTGGCTTTAACAACAATTTGTGTGCGTCTATCCACGAGGTATTCCCCAATTTCTTCCTGCCCAAACATTTCTTTATCCCTGCACTATTATGCATCTACTTGCCAGACTAAAAAGAATACTCCCACTTCTTTACTGCGTACGAATTACTTCACCACATGCTACCCTCACCCGGACTGCTTCTTTAAAATGCCTAAATCACCCCCTTTCACATAATTATGTCGCTATCGTGGGTGATTGTCAAGATAATTTTCTGGAAAGTATTATTATTCATACCCTCCAAGGAAACAGCAGGTTCCCCGTATCATACCGTTTACAACACCCCAAAAACAGCCTTTCCACAAGCTATCCTCCTCCTTGTCACTGGAAACTTCAGTAGCAGGAGGGCGTCACGTCCTTTGTATGATGAAAGAGGAAAGAGAAGACCCGTAAACCCGCACAATCTGCTTCAGGTTGCGTTATCCTCCGGCGTGCATGGCAAGTACAAACGTGCGAAAGGCCTCTTTCCCCGCAATCCCTTTCGGCGTGCGGTAAAATCCGCAATACCTGGCTTCCCGCACCAATTTTCTGTTTGGCAAACACCCGCCCAAATATTTATAATAACCTTCTTGTTTTATTTTTGAACCAGACAACTTCAGTCTAGGAGGGAGAATTATGGCGAAGAAAAAGACTGTGAATGTAGCGATGATAGGCGCCCAGTTCATGGGTAAGACGCACAGCAACGCATGGCGGAAGGTTGGGATGTTCTTTGACCTGCCGGTGCAGCCGGTGATGAAAGTCATGTGCGGCAAGTTCCCCGAGGAATTGGCGAATGGCCCGAAGTGGGGGTGGGAAGAAACCTCGCTGGATTGGGAAGCGGTGGTGAATCGTCCTGATATCGACATTATCGATGTCTGCACGCCGAACTTCCTGCATCCGCCTATCGCCATTGCCGCGGCCAAGGCGGGCAAGCAGGTTGTCTGCGAGAAACCGTTGGCGAACACGATGAAGGAAGCGAGCGCCATGCTCGCCGCGGTGAAGAAAGCGGGTGTCAAGCACATGTGTGGATTCTCCTACCGCTTCGCGCCCGCCGTGCAAACGATCAAGCGGATGATTGACAAGGGAGAACTCGGACACATCTATCATTTCCGTGCCGCATATCAGCAGGATTGGATCGTGGACCCAGACTTCCCGATGGTCTGGCGCCTCAAGAAGAAGCACACGGGCTCCGGCGCCCTGGGCGACATCGGCGCGCATATCACCGATCTGTGCCATTTTCTGGTCGGCCCGATCAGCGAAGTCGTCGGTTCCATGCGCACCTTCATCAAGGAACGCCGCATTGCCGAAAGTGACACGGGTATCACCGCGAGCGGCAAGAAGGCTGGCAAGGCCGTCAAGATGGATACGGTTGACGTGGACGACGCTGCGGTGTATCTGGCGCACATCAAGGACACCGACACGCTGGCGACCTTTGAGGCCACGCGTTTCGCACCCGGCCGCCGTAATTACAACAGTATCGAAATTTATGGCAGCAAGGGGTCCGTCTTGTGGAACCAGGAAGACATGAACTTCTTCCACTACTTCAACCGCAGCGATCCCGGTACGCTCCAAGGCTTCCGCCGCATCCACGCCACGGACGGCGCGCATCCCTATGCGACCAACTGGTGGCCTACCGGGCACATCATTGGCTACGAACACCTATTCGTCCACGAGTTCGCCGAATTCCTGTCCTGCCTGGGGACCAAAAAGGTCACCTATTCGACCTTTGACGACGCCGTGAACTGCCAAAAGGTGCTGGAGGCCGTCGAAAAATCCACCCTCACACGGAAGTGGGCCAAGGTGTAAATCTTTTTACGTTAGCAATTCTAGGCCGTACGTTTATACCAATGTGCGGTCTCTTTTTTTGGGGCAAAAGAATGACTACTAATTTTTTAAAAATTAGTATATAATTTTCAAAGAGACATATACAATTAACTACTAATTTTTTGAAAATTAGTATGTAAATAAGTAGATCTATTTCTGTAAACAAAGTTTCGTCATATGTGTTAAGTCGTTATACGAAAGAAGGTTAAGATATGAGAAAACCACAGTTGCCTCCTTCTTTTGAGGTTTTACAGGAACGTATGGATTCAGCCCAAGAATTTTGGGCTAACTTATCCAAGGTGAAGGAAAGCTCCGCATTTAAGCAATATCTTCACTGGGAGGAGGTTCGGCATCGCACGCCCCCGGAAGGGCTAACTCATGAGCAATGGTGGACGGGGTTGAAGGTTCTTCGGCGCCTAGAATACAAACAGACTCCTTTGCGGGATAAACAGGGCAAGGCATTTGTGTTTTCGACACCGGACAAAGTGATCGAACACCTTCATATGCTTGATCGACGTGCAGGTGGCATGCAGGACAATTCAACTCATTTCATAGATCACAAAATGCACGATCAGTACATGATCGCTTCATTGATGGAAGAAGCGGCTACATCAAGTCAATTGGAAGGAGCTGCGACCACCCGGCAAGAGGCGCAAGCGTTACTCCGTTCAGGCCGTGCGCCGGTCAACCGGCATGAACGCATGATCTTGAATAATTTCCGCACCATGCGCAGGTTGTTGGATCTTGTGAACGAAACCATGTCGGCGGAACTGCTGTTGGATATACACCGGTGGATTACTGAGGACACGATGGAAGATGCTGCGGCCGCCGGCCGGTTCCGCACGGAATCAGACAAAGTGTATGTTTCAGATCAGACAGAGGATGTTCTTTTTGTGCCTCCCCCGGCCGGGGAGCTAAAAGCGCGTATGGAAGCGCTGTATATGTTTTCCAATGGCAACACGCCGGATTACTTTCTTCACCCGGTGCTTCGTTCCATGATGCTCCATTTTTGGCTCGCGTATGATCATCCGTTTGTGGATGGCAACGGCCGTGTGGCGCGTGCGCTTTTTTATTGGTCGATGCTTCGCCATCACTACTGGCTAATGGAATTTGTCTCCATTTCACCGATTCTATTGCTGGCTCCGTCTGGATATGCGCGGGCGTTTTTATACACGGAGACGGACGATAATGATCTAACTTATTTTCTCCTGCATCAGGTGAGAGTTCTTGATAAAGCTGTAAAAGAACTTGACGCACATCTTTTACGCAAGATACGTGAAGGACAAGAAGCGGAACGGCGGCTTCAAGGGTTGGAAGAGTTGAATCACCGTCAACGGGGATTAATTACTCACGCGCTTCATCATCCAAATGCGCAGTACACCATTGCGTCGCATCGGAACAGCCATGGTGTAACATATCAAACCGCGAGAACGGATCTGCTGGAACTGGAGGCGCTGGGATTGCTGAACAAGACGACGAAAGGCAAAGCGTTCTTCTTTACGCCTGTGGTAAAACTTGAAAAACGGCTTGGTAATACGGCGTAATTCTATGGAGGTACCGTCAAATAATGGGCCTGCGTCAGATTTCGGGGTTGCCCTTCCAATGCGCCAAAAATGAGCTCATTTTCGTCGTCAACCCCCCCTCATCATTACCCATGATCACTATATGATCAAGGAAAAATAGAGATTGTAGATAAAATACCACATGAAAACAGGAGGACTTGGCGAAAAAAGCGCGAAACCCCTTCTTGCGGCGCAGGCCCTCAAATAATTAGCAACTTGGAATTTGATTCGCTTTTTTCTTACACTCTTTAGGTATATGGGCTAAGAAACTCCGTAGTAAAAAATGTTGGAAGGAGAACGCTATATGAAACTGGGAATGTTGACGGCGATGTTCAGCGCGAAGCCGCTGAAGGATGTATTGGAACTGATCCGTCCGCTAGGGCTGGAATGCGTGGAACTGAGTTCGGGAAATTATTCCAGCGGGCCGCATTCACCCGTAAAAGAGCCAATAGCGTCTAAGCCCAAGCGGGATGAGTTGAAGGCACTGCTGAAGGGCGAAGGCCTGACGATCAGCGCACTTTGCGGTCCCGGCAAACGCTTAAATATGGATGAACCCTTTGCCAAAAAACGTCCGAAAGACCGTGGAAGTTGCATGACTTCAGCGACATTGTCAGTAATCGACAAGATGTCTATTAGTCATAATGAAGACATCTTATCCCAAATATCCGATAATGTCCGAAAAACATATCATCATATCGGTACAGACTCAGGTATGGAAAATAGCCAGTATACAAGTGCATCCACATTGTTTCGATCATGTGATCCAATACAACAGGCAGGGAGAATATCTAAAAACATTTTTCTTCTTGCTCCATCATCTGTTTGCCGGGATGTTTTTCCGCCCCATCTTTTGTCTCCATGGATTGCCGTTTCCCTTTCAATTGACCGAAGAGTTCCTCTGCGATCTTCTGATTCCAAGAAATCGTATTCTTGCATAAGATCACGTCAAAAAGTACCTGTGTCTTCGTCCTACTCGTCTTCCATATGCTTCCTTCCACCACGTGGCTCAGGTCCATTAAGGGCCACCACACAATCTCCGGAAGATTACCCCCATATTACCATTAACAAAATAACCATCCACATGAATGGTCCTTCGTGCAAATCCCATCTTACCGTCGGAGAACATTTCCTGAACCCGGTGGATCCTCAGATACCGCAAAAAAATAACAAGATCAAAAATAATTCCTCAAGAGATCTTCGTTCCACCCTTCTAAAGATTTGGAATGTAATTTCTAAACCATTGCGTTTCATAATCTTTTGGTTTTTTGCCGCAGGGGGAAAATAATCCACTCGCCACATAAAAAGCGCTCAGCCCAAATTCCTTGGGCTGAGCGCTTGTTTGTTACTGACCTTAATTTTGAGGCATTTTTATGCCAATTCACAACCCGAATTTCAATTACATGAGCGCCTCTCATCGCAACAGTCAGGGTGTAATTTATCAGATCTCCGGAATCGATCTGCTGGAACTGGAGGCGCTGGGATTGCTGAACAAGACGACGAAAGGCAAAGCGTTCTTCTTTACGCCTGTGGTAAAACTTGAAAAACGGCTTGGTAATACGGCGTAATTTCATGGAGGTACCGCCCAATAACCGGCAACTTGGAATTTGATTCGCTTTTTTCTTACACTCTTTGGTATATGGGCCAAGAAACTCCGCAGTAAAACGTTGGAAGGAGAACGCTATATGAAACTGGGAATGTTGACGGCGATGTTCAGCGCGAAGCCGCTGAAGGATGTATTGGAACTGATCCGGCCGCTGGGGCTGGAATGCGTGGAACTGGGCACGGGGAATTATCCCGGCGGCCCGCATGCGCCCGTAAAGGAATTGTTGGCGTCCAAACCCAAGCGTGATGAATTGAAGGCGATGCTGAAGGGCGAAGGCTTGACCATCAGCGCGCTGAGTTGCCATGGCAACTGCCTGCATCCGGACAAGGCGTTTGCGAAGGCCAACCAAGCAGTGCAAACCGATACCATTAAACTCGCCAATAAATTGGGTATCAACGTCGTGATCGATTTCTCCGGCTGCCCCGGCAGCGATGTAAAATCCACCAAGCCGAACTGGGTTACGTGCGCCTGGCCGCCGGATTACCTGGATGTCCTGAACTGGCAGTGGGACAAGGTTGTGATTCCGTACTGGACAAAGCAGGCAAAATTTGCGCGGGACCACGGTGTGAACATTGGGTTTGAAATGCACCCCGGTTTCGTGGTGTACAACACGGAAACACTCTTGAAACTCCGCAAGGCATGCGGTAACAGCCTCGGTGCGAATCTCGATCCCAGCCACTTGTTCTGGCAGGGCATGGAGCCGTGCACGGTCGTGCGCGCACTGGGCAATGCCATTTTCCATGTGCATGCGAAAGACTCACGCGTGGATGCCGCCAATGCCGCGCTGAACGGCGTACTCGACACCAAGCATTACGGTGACGAACTCAAGCGCACCTGGATTTTCCGCACCTGCGGGTATGGCCACGGCCTCGATTGGTGGAAGGACTTCTTCTCCTCGCTGCGTATGGTGGGCTATGACGGCGCGATCAGTATCGAGCACGAAGACAGCCTGATGTCCAGTTGGGAAGGCTTGAGCAAAGCAGTGGAATTCCTGAAACAGGCAATCATCGTTGAAAAACCGACCGCCATGACGTGGGCGTGATTTTTCACTATATTCTGGTCATCGAAAACTGAATATGGACTTATCCGCCGAAGGGCGGATGGCACTGACCATTCGGGGAGGACTCACCAGGTCTTCCCCGAAACTTTTTTTTAGTGTGGCAAAAACGGCAGGGCGGCTTCCATCACCATTTCCGGAGAAATGCGCGTCATGCAGCGGTGATCCGTTTCGCATACGGGCTTTTGGCACGGACCACAATCCACATCGACCCGAACAATTTTCCCCACTTCCCACGGACTGTCCGTGTACCGCGGCGAAGTGGAACCCATGATGCAGATCACCGGCTTTTTAAATGCGATCGCGATGTGACGCGGACCGCTGTCATTCCCGATAAGCATGTCCACCTCTGAGATGGCCGCCTTGAGCCGGGCAATAGTGGGTTTCTGATCGTAGCATTCAATGAACGTTGTCTTCGCGGCTTTGAGTGCCTCCGCCCGCGTTTCTTCTTCGCCAGGCCCTGTCAACAACACAAAACGCGCTCCCGTCTTCTGCGCGAGGAGATCCGCCACTTGTGCATAACGTTCCGCGGGCCACCGCTTGCTCGATCCGAACGCGGCTCCAGGCGCCAGCCCGATCAGCGGGCCTTCTCCGGAACAGCGTCCCCGCACTGCGTCAATTTCCTTGGGATCCGCAACTAATTCCAGGCCTTGGTCATCGTCTTCACAGCCCAATGGCTTGAGCAGATCCAAATATTCCTTCGCCATGTAAATGGGCACAATCACGCCCTTTTCGCGGTAAGGTTGAACGGTATCGGTTAAAAACCAGGAACGCTGGCCTCGCTGATAGCCCAGGCGGTTTGAAGCCCCGGCCATCATGGCCAGAAGGGCAGCACGCGCGGAATGCGGAAAGATGACCGCCAGGTCGCGCGCATGCGGATGGAGTTCCGCAGCGATTTGGAGCATGCGGAAGAGTCCCGGCCGGCTTGATATCGGCGCCAGCCGATCGATCCAGGGCAGCCCTTGCAACAAATCACAAATGGGAAATTTTGCCGTAACCGTCAATTCCGCCTCCGGAAAGCGCCGCTTGAGTACGCGCAAGGCGGGCGTACACATGACGGCGTCGCCGAGCCAATTCGGAGCCAGGGCTAGAATATGCTTAACGTTTTTCGGAAGTTCCATAAACACTATTTTCTACGTTTCTTTTCCACTGCGTTCGTTTTCCTGCTCATTATTCACCCGCCGGCCCAGTTCGTGGATAAAGGCATCATCGCCCAAGGTATCCCGGAACGTATCGCGTTTCCCGGTGAGATTTTTCCGCGCAATCTCGATCACATCTATCAGCGCGAGCAATACGACCACCCCGAGGAAAATAATCATTAAAGAAAGGATAAACGCGAACCGTTTGGGGTTATGTACAAAAAAGACCATGTGAAGCCCCAGCAGCATGACCAGCGGGATGGCCAACAAAAGATAGAAACTCGCGGGGCGCCACGCATGGGCTTCGCGCAGTGCATCCATCATGTACCCGCCAATGGTCTTTTCCGGCTTTATGTCAGGCATGTTCTGAGGCATGGGCTTTGCCCCCTTGGTTGGTAGACGGCCAATTTACCCTTGATACGGACAACTGCCCGAGGCGTTGCAGCAACTGGCACACGCCGGAGCGTGGGCAGTGCTTTTTTCCGCCCCGCGCATCGGCGCGAAATGGCTCATCTGCTTCTCCAGCGCTTGTGAACCGCATTCCGGGCATACCGGCGCTTCCGCGCCACGAATCAAGATCTCGCCGCTCCACGTACACTTCCGGCAACAATATCCAAACACCGGCATCGCGATGCCTCCTTGCGTTAACATGTTTACTATGTCAATTTTATCAGTCTTTTCCAGGACTTGGCAAGGAAACGAATCTGGGGAGTACAGAGTGAAAAAGAGGGTTTGGGTGTAAGGTTTTGGAAATATTAGAACTTATAGGCTTATTAAGTTTCTGGAAACTTGAAATCCAATGCCGGCAGTGACGTTGAAATAACAATCATAGTCGATGGGTGAATTTATCCCAGAGTTGGTTTGCCCAGGCAAGGAGACGGTTGTAGGAAGGAGGGTGCGTTTTGCCCAAGGTGGCTTTCATGATGATGTTTGCGCCGCGGAGGATTTCTTTGAATCCTTGATGTTGCTTCGGACGGCTGTAATGCCAGAGAGCGACCTCGTCGATACAAGGCCAAGGTGCGGACAGTTGGCTATAATCTGGCGGGGTGTTTTGGGCAAGCGTCTGTGAGAGTACGGTGGCGAGGGCTTCGGCATCGCGGATTCCTGCGGCATGTTCCGGCGGGCGGATTGAGAAGAGTGCGGAGGCGAGATAATGCGCGCCGAAATCGGTCCATTGTTGCCGGCACTGATCGAAATTATCGGCGGTGAGCCAACGGTGAATAGTTTCGCGCGCGTTTTCCAGGGAGGAGACTTCGTACAAGAAACCCTTGCCGGAGAAGATTCCATTTCCCATAGCCAAACCGGGTTTATTGACCATGAGACCTTCGTAAAGGACGGTGGAATTTACGGCGGCGACGCGGTCCGCCACGGCGAGGCAATCCGCGAGGGACACATCGGTGAGCCATACCCCGCGGTGTGCGAGCAGTTTTTGGAAGGTTTCGGAGGGGACAGGAGAGCGGGGATGGTGCTTACCGAGAATGAAGACATCATGGTGCTGTTCAAGGGCTTCCACAAACCATTGGAAAGCGGCAAGGTTGTTTTTAAAATGGGGAGAGAAGAGGAGGTTTTGTGCGTCGCGGTCAACCTGGCCTGCAAAGAAGAGGATCTTTTTATCGGACGGGATATGCCATTTTGCGCGGAGTTTTTCCGGGCCGATGGTGTCTGGCTGTCCCCACCAGGTGTCTTTTCCGCCTGCATAGGTTTTTTCCAGAGTTGCCAAGACGCCGTGCCAATATGCTCGTTGTTCCGGATTGGGCCACGTCCATTCTTTTTCGCGTGCGATACGGCTTGCCGCCAGGATTCCTGTGTCATCGAGATGTACCGTGCCGGGAAAAGACCCGCGCTCAATGAAGTGGACGGGACAACCCGCGCCGCGCGCGATATCGCTTAAGAGCATCTCTCCGGGCAGATTGCCATTCCAAAGGATGATCAAGGCGGGGCGTGCAGTAAGAAGAACGGCACGGTAGAAGTGGTCGAGTTGATGGAGTGCGTCGACACGGCCCGTTTCTTCCTTGGCGGGGCCATACCACAGGCGTTGCCGTTCGAGATAGGGGCTCATATCGAGGGGGCGGCGTTCGAGAAGCCAAGGGCGCCAGCCTTGTGCGTGAGAAATGGCGGGCATGGCATCCAGATTTTCGGAATACCGGAGCAGGGGCACGTCGAGGGGGTTTTCCGGCAACATGTCCGACATGAGGAGTAGTTCGTTATGTTGAGTGCGAAGGGCGAATCGGAGACGCTGCCAGAAATCCGCCATTTCCGGGGCGAAAACACCACGGAGGTGGACCAAAACGCGCGGGGCGCCGTCAAGAAGAGGCGTTGGACTCACGTTATGGGTCCTTTCTTTCACCGCATAGCGCGGCGTAGATCGCTTGGACACCGGGAATCTTTTTAATAGCCTTGCGAAGACGGCGGTTGGCAATGCGGCCCAAGACGAGAAAACGATCCGGGACGGGTGCGGTTCGGAGCCAATGCCTGCGGCGTGTTTCATGGATGAAATCGGGCAGGGTGATTGCATGGAACCGTGCGGCGGCGTCTTCCAATCGCAGGGCGGGTTGACGCTGGACCTTTTCGGGCGATTCCATCAACCCGCGATACATGTCGTCGAACATTCCGGCCACTTTAGCTTCGCTCCAGTGTTGGACGAACCATTCGCGCGACATGCGTCCGAGAGCCTGTGTTTCGTCGTCGTGGGTGAGAAGATGGCGCACGACGGTTTCGGCTTCGCTGAGATGAACATTGATTACGGGGCAGGAAGGAGTTCCAGCCATTTCCGCGAAGACGCGGCGGGTGCGGAGGTCGAGCCAAGTCATCACGGCGCGGCCCAGACACAGTCCTTCAAGGGTAGTGGTATGGTATCCGCCGGTGATGAGCTCATCGATCACGATAGCAGCGCGGCGTTTCGCGTTCAGGGAATCCGCAAGCGGCTTATCCATGATGAAGTGGAAAGGATTGGAAGTGCCGTTACAGGCTCTGGCGATCATGCGGCGGGTTTCATGGGTTCCTTTTGCGTGCCAACGGCGTTCAAATAGGTCCCAATGGTTTGTGGGGCCGAAAAATACGCCCTGACCGGGTTCGGCGGGTGGGATATAGGCCGGATCGTTTTCGGGAACCACAAGCGGCATTACCCGGGCCTCAGGAAAGTATCGCTCCTGGAATTGGCCGCAAACGATGGCCGGCAGGCCGTCAAAGACCTCTTCATGGCTCAACCGGCCATTTTGCATGACAATATCGGGTGTGCTGTGGAAATGCCGGACGATGCGAACGCCGCGGCGGCGGAGTGCGTCGAAATCGATAGGGGCGAACTGCGTGGAGCGCACGTGCAGGTAATTGTGCAGGTGGAGGATGTCTGCCGACTCCGCAAGCGAGATCGCCTCCTCTTGCTGGCGGGGAAAAACAATGTCTTCGCCAAAGACAGGATTTGGAACGAGGTCAATCAGGCGCACAAGGTGGTTAGTATGCCGTTGCAGCGCCTGCACTAATCGCAGGGGCGCTCCCGCCAGCGGGCTTATCGAAAAATGCACGATTTTCATAGTGGAATTCACTATAGCATCCCATTCTCGTTTTAAACAACGGTGGACAAATGCAGATTAGCGTGTGTGGACGAACGCTTTCATGCGTGCCGTGAGGAGGATGCGGTGGCGGAGGTGGCGGCAATAGAGTGCGCGGGGGGCGTAGCGTCCAGGCATGATCACGGCAGCGGGAATCCAGAGGACGGTAAAGAGGGTGAATTTAGCGAGGGTTTCGAGTATTCGGAGAGATTGTGTGATGCGTCCGGCGGGGGCGTCCAAAAGGGCGCGGGTTCGTCCGGCTCCTGCGGCAAGGCGGAGGAAATACTCCCACTGGAGCCGGTCCGCGCCAATTCTGTGCTTGACCACGGCGGCGGGTTCGTAGAGGTTTTTTCCGCCGGAGGCGAAATTCTTCTGGAGCAGTGCGCGCTCTTCGCCGCCGAGTAATGCCTCACCTTTCCGTCCGAGGGTTTGGTTAAAACCGCCGAATTTCAGGATCATTTCCCGTTTCATGGCGAGGTTGAGCCCGTAGAGGCGCACGCCGTTTCCCGCCTCGCACCGTTTATCGCCCAAGTTGACTTCGGAGAGAAAAAGGCGGAAGTCGGGCCCCAGCCATGCGGGGGGCTCTGTTTCAAAAAGCAGATAACTGCGCCCTCCGACGGCTTCCGCGCCGGTTTCGTCGAAGCAACGCTGTATTTGGACGAGCCAGGAGGAGTCGACGATCACATCATCGTCCAGAAAGGCGATGATATCGCCTTTGGCTTCGCGGATGCCGCAGTTTCGGGCGTAGCTCAGGCCTTGCTGCGGTTCGGAGAGGTACCGGAATCCGGGGCGGCCTTCGTAGAGGCGGGCGATCTCCGACGTGGTATCATTCGAGTTGTTGTCAACCAGGAGGAATTCAAAAGGAACGGTTTGCAGCCCGGTTTGTTCATAGAAACTCTGGATCATATCCTTCAGGACCGGTGCGCGGTTGTATGTGGCCACGACCACGGAGATCATGGGGTGTTCTCCGCTCCGTCAATGACAGGAGCATAGGGGCAAAGGCCTTCTTCAACAAGGAGGCTTTTGGGATTGCAGCAATAGAGGGCGACGCCTTCGCGCTGATAGTTTTCCCGGATGAAGGGCCATTTTGCCTGAATTCCGGGCATGCCCTGGAAGGTTTGCGCGGTCATGTGCTGGGCGGCGGCGCCGAGAGAGTTTTTCATATAGTCATCAAAGAGGTCGGGGCGTTTTTGGATCGCATCCTGGTAGAAGCAGTCGGACGTGTTTAGATCGACGCCGAGCAATTTTACGGAATCGCCAAGTTTCAATACGGTGATCAGGTTGAGGAGCACGCTGAGGCTGCCGCGGTAGAAATACATGAGGTCTTGGAGGGTTTTTCCCCAGACTTCGGGAGCATCCCATCGCTGGCAGCGGCGGAAATACGTGGCGTGTTCCGGCATCATTGCGGAAGAAGACCAGAAACGCGTTTTCCGGTAGTAATTCAGCCGGTAGGGGAAATTCAGGATTCGATCAAGTGCAGTGCCGCCGTAGAACCGGCGGAATTCATCAGCGAGGAGAAAATGGACGGGTTTGTCCATGCGGCGCACGATGTCAACGGATTCTTCATAGACGCGGAGTGCGGGATGGTGAATATCGGCGAGGAAGAAGTGGGTGGGGAACACGCCGATGAGATCCCAAAACAACAGATATTTGTTCATGGCCACGGTGATTTGTCCAGCCAGGAACTGTTTTTCCGCCTGGGTGAGTCCGCATAAGGAAAGACCGCTTCCCAGCACGTACACGGTACGCCGGGCGGTTGATGCGGGAGTATGTTGCTCTTCCGTCACAGATATGCCTCTGTAAATTTTGCGTTACTTGTTCTTGAAACGTGTTCTTCCCTGCTCAGCATAGCCAAAACCGTGGTTTAACGCAAAAAGAAAAAGGTTGTATTTAGTATCCGTATTCCCTGATTATAGAGAAAATATTCGGAGGAATGAACGATGCGCTTATCAAATAGAGTGAACAGAGTGGTTTGTGTTGCGGCGGTGCTGGGAGCGTGTCTGGCCGCGGGCAATGCGGCAGCGCAGGATAGTGCCAACGCGGATGCCGTGAAGCATTTGTCGTCAACCTATGTCGCGGATGGGGACACATGGCTTCGGGGCAACATTCACACGCATTCCACGGAGAGCGACGGCTCGTTGCCGCCGCAGGAGGTGGTTAATTACTATGCGAAACTGGGATATGACTTTTTGATGATCAGCGATCATGAGAAACTCACCCCGGTAGCAGGTTTGGATGGGAAAGGAATGACCCTGATCCCCGGCAGTGAGATCTCAGCCAAGGGACAACACCTTTTGCATGTTGGCGCCAACACCCACGTTCTCCCGGACCCGGATCGGCAGAAGGTTCTTGACCTGATCAAACAGGATGGCGGGATAGCCGTGATGAATCATCCGAACTGGCAGGCAAGCTACAATCATTGCAGCCTGGAAGTGCTCAATACCTTGCAAGGCTATACGGGAATTGAGATTTTTAACGGAGTGGTGGTCTATCTCGATGGCAGTGAACTGGCCACGGATAAATGGGACCGGTTGCTTGCGAAAGGACGGCGCATTTACGGATTCGCTACCGATGATTGCCATAATCCGGAGCAGCATGCAGGCATGGGGTGGGTCATGGTCCAATCCAAGTCACGGGCCGTGGACGATATCGTGAATGCCATGCGGGATGGCCGGTTCTATGCGTCGACCGGGGTCGCTTTCGAGATGATCAAAGTGGATGGCCTGACGGTAACGGTACGTGCCGCAAATGCCCAGCGGTTCCGAGTGTGCGCGGATAATGGCAAAGTGTTGAAAATGGCCGATGGCCCCGATCTGCAGTATACCGTCAAGCCCGGCAAGGGTCTTACCTACATCCGCATAGAGGGCTACGGTCCCGGCGAACAGACGGCGTGGCTGCAGCCGATGTTTATTGAATGATTAAGTGCGTTTCCACCTTGGGAACAAGAGCACAGGGTGAAACATGCCATGACATCAAGAGCGGTATAGGATGCCACAGTCCAACAGATCTGCCGGCATCCTGAAATGCGTTCTTAGTATCAGGGGATATTCACATCGATTTTCATGGACGAATCTCCAGGATTTCCAAACACTTTGATCTCGATGCCAGTCCAAACGCCATTGGGCAGATTCAAAGCGGGTTTTGTTTTCTTTCCGATTTTCGAGTTTCCCTTGGACGGGTACAGGTCATCCGGATCTCCAGGATTTCCGAAGAGGACTTTTGCGAGGTCTCTTTTTCCATCGGCCTGCATAAGCTCGATGGCCAGATTATTTTCATCATTAACATTGTCAATGGCCTGATCCACTACGTAGATGGCCACACCTTCATCGGGGAGTGCGCGGTCATTCCGGGATTTTTTCCGGTATTCAACAATCACATATTGGTTCTCATTCATGACGGCAGGATTTTGGATCATCACGACGCCACCGCCTTCGGAAGCCGGCAAGAGCTGGATGCCTTTTGTTGTTTGGGACACGATATTGGCGTCTACCCATTGATGGAACATGCGCAACATGCCATTGGGCAGGGTTGGTGTAATTCCGCCCCCGCCCCAAGATCCGGAGGCCATCAGGCAATACCCGCCCAAGCCGCTTGATTTCATTTTCATTCCCGTGTCGTAATAATCATCCCAGCGGGCGGCGAGATGCCCCCATTCATGAGCGCAGACACCGACGTGGCAATCTTCGGGCACAGTGAGATAGGTGCTGGCGATGACGCCGGAAGCGCCGGGCAGGGTAACGCCGCCTGGAATCTGCCATTTATGACTCCAAATGTCGTTTTTACCGCCTGTTTCTTCGGCTCCGCTTCCCGTGTGTATTATGAACAGTGCAGTTAATTGTCCTTCACCAAGCACGTCATAGTTATCGAAAGAGACGCCTTCTTTTATGGCCGCCATTACGGCGTCCCTCGCAAGTCCTTGCGCATTCTTTGGGAAGGCGTTTGAAGCAAGACCTGAGTTTCCATTGGCATAGTAGACGCTGTTTTGCGGCATCCTGAACCATCCATGGACTTCGCCTTGAATATCAATCCCCGCGGGAGGATCCTCCTTGTAGTTGCTGATTGCCTGGTAGAACTCGCGCATGCTGCCGGTGGGAAATACGCCGGGGGCGCCAAACAACATTTGCTCATAAAACGCTGGGGGCCGTTCCGGAGCGGCGGGCCGGTCGTCAAAATCCACCAGTAGCACGATGGTTCTCACGACGCCCAGAAGCTTTTTAGGAGGTCTATTAATCAGTTGGGGGCCATCCGGGTTAACAGTTAATTGGACAACGCCGTCATCGAGCCCTGGAACATTTTTCCCGCGGCGTTTTGAACGCCAGTATGCATAGAAATCTTCAAAACGGAATTTCTCCGGCAGGAGGCCGTTTTTTTTCAATTCCAGAAATTGTGCGTGCAACCTTGCCATCAGGCCTGGGTGTGGCGGGACCATGTGTGGTTCGCTACATATTTGGGGCATTCTTTTCATCGCTTTGAAAATTGTAATCATGTTTTTTCTCCCTTTGGTTTTTGTTTCTTCCCCTTCTACACGAGGGGTGAAATTGCCAATACGATGTATCAGGCCGTTTAAAAGCAAAACAGGAATCGACGGAAGCACGGAGTTGCATTCTGAAAGGGAAATCACTGGATTTTGGCATGATCATATCGTCCAGACGGGCATTCTCCGGAAAATTGGATGCCGGTGCAAATGGAACCGATCCGCCGTTTCGATATAGCCTTGAGCAAAAGACACGGGAGTAACGCGGCGCCACACCACCTATCACACACGCACACATACCGTTTCCCTTTATTCCTCAAGCAGCCCTTCGTTATGAAAAGCTGCAGAGCAAACCCTAAGAATAACTGATCAAACAAAAGGAAGCCTACTATTGGGGGCAAGCATATGTCAAGGAAAACAGGGAGCTTTTCTAACCTAATATCCCGTTGCATCCAGATGAGAATTTTACAAGGGTGTTCCCTGTCTCCACGCGATGACCGACCAGTGAGCGGGGTGGTCGGTGAAGGAGCCAGGCGGGGGCAGGTAGTGGCTTTCGAGGGTGCGGAATGTGGGCGAAAGGAAAATGTGGTCGATGGGGTAAGAGTAGGGTTCGCCGACCGGTTCATTAGCGTCATGGACGCTTAGCCAGGAGTTGTTGAGCGTGGCAGAAATGGTTTCGTACCAGCTATCATACCGCGTACAGTTGTAGTCGCCAACGGCGATGACATGGTCGTAGTCCGCGGTGTGTTGCATCAGTGCTCCGGCATGGGCGGCATGGGCTTTGTTGTAGCCGTCGGGGTGGTTGTTAAAGAAGGCGATGCGGTTGCTTTTGAGGGTGATTTCCGCCACAGAGGTTCCGATTTCATCGGTGTTGCTGAAGGAGAAGATAGTGCGGGGATTTTCGAGGGGAAACCGGGAGAGGATGGCGGCGCCGAACGTTCCTGAGATGGTGTTTGGGCCATAGTAGGCGTGAAAATTCAGGTTTTCGGCGAAATAGCGGACGGCATCGATATTGCCTCCGGACGGCCGTGCGGTGTCGCATTCCTGCAGGCCGATGATGTCGGCCTTAACCGTGCGCATGAGGTCAAGCTGCTGACGAAAACTTCGGTTGCCATTGATCATAGAGCCTTGCTGGATGTTGTAGGTCATAATCGTGAGGGTGGGTTTGTCGGGATTCCCCGGTTGGGGTCTGGCGGCATGCGCGGCAATTCCGGCAAGGGCCAGCACGCCGAGGATGCTTGCCGCGAGGGCCACCCCGATGCGCTCCCTGGCAAAACCGGGTTTCGCTGTTTGGAATGAAGGCAACAGCCGCGGCGTGATCATGCCGATCCCCACGATCAGGAAGGGCAGGTAGAATTTGTTTCGCAGCAAAGGCCCAAGAACGCCGATATAGCCCCACACATTCGTCATGATCAACAGCGTGGTAATCGCAAATAGAAAGAGCATGCCCAGTATGACGGGGCCTGCGGCGGCGCGCGGACGAGCATAAGGCGGGAAGGAACCCAACTGGGAGAGATTAATCAGTACGATGGGGGACAACAACAGCATAAGGTAGAAGGGGATATGGACATAGGCTGGCAGGGGGCCTTCAATGGAGGGGGTTGATTCGAAGGTTTGCGGGAGCGTGGGTGCGCACCAGTGAAGCCCGGCTACGAGGATTATGATAAAGAGGACGTTCCAGCCAAGCAGGACTGGTTTTGAGAAGGGTTTCGGCCAGAGGAGGGTAATTATGAACCCGAGCACGAGCAGGAACGTGATAATGAAATAATTCGCGCCGCACCATGCGCTGATGACGGCGGGACACGACAGGATGAGATAGATGATAGTGAAATTGGCGAACAGGCCCAGCATTTGAGGAAGGCCTGATATGCTGAAACGCATTTCCGGGTCATGATCATCTTTCCGGGCAGGGAACATATCCCATGCGAGATAGAGTGCAGCCAAAACGAGCAGCCCTCCGATGATCGTGGAATTCCCTTCCAACGAGATGTCGATAGAAGAGCCCCAACTGCGAAAGAGCATGGAAAGCAAGACGGCGATGGCTGCGGCAAGCCCCCAATCGGCGTTCAGGCGGCATCGGACAGACAGAATGCCGCATAGGACAATAAGAAACGCCCCCACGCCGATGCCTGCAATAAATACGAGCGCCAATGCCCCAAGGAACGGGCAGATAGCCCGCGTCAGTAAAAAAATCAGGAGGGATGCTTTCAGAAGGCGCCGCTCGCCCTTTTCCCCGGCAAGTTTTATGGCGAAAGGCAGAAAGATCATCAAAATAGTGCACGCTTCGACCCCGACCGCGATTTTGATGAGGCCCATCCGGTAGAGGTTCTCGATCCAGAGGCCCAGCACCTGGATAAAGAACAGGAGCAAGAGCCCGAGGAGCAGGGTGTGCGGCCATTTTGTTTTAACTTGTTGGTCCATAGTGATATTTTTCCACCTCATGGACTCGGTGAATGGGCACCGGGTTTTGGCATGCCCGTTTTGGGCGCTCATTTCAGGGCTTCATGCACATTGAGGGAAAGGTCTTTGAGGGAAAAGGGTTTCTGAATGAAAAGCAGGTCTTTTTCTAAAATGCCATGGTGGGCTATCACATCAGCGGTGTATCCGGAGGTAAAGAGGCATTTGACCCCTGGAACGATTTCCTCGACCAATGCGGCCAGGTCGCGGCCATTCATCTCAGGCATCACCACATCGGTCATAAGCAGTTTAATCTCCCCGGCATGCTTTTCCGCCAACTGCAACGCGTATTTAGGAGAGCTTGCCGTTAGCACCTGGTATCCCAGCTTTTCCAGCATTGTTTTCCCTGGTTTCAAGAGAGCCGTTTCATCTTCTACGAGTAAAACCACTTCACCCCGGCCTCTATAGAGATTCTTGTTTGGGAACGTTTGAGAGTCCATTATTTCTGCGGCGATTTGTGGCAGATAGATTTTGAACGTTGTTCCCAGACCGGGTTCACTGTAAACGTTGATGAAGCCCGCATTTTGTTTCACGATACCATAAACTGTGGCCAATCCAAGGCCGGTTCCTTTCCCCACGTCCTTGGTGGTAAAAAAGGGTTCGAAGACATGCACCAGCATGTTTTTTTCCATTCCACATCCGGTATCGCTTACGGCAAGCATAATAAACTCACCAGGGGTGAATTCAGGATGTTCCCAACAGTAAGCGGAATCAATAGCAGCTTTTTGGGTTTCGATAATGATTTTGCCGACGCCGGAAATGGCATCACGGGCATTCACGCAGAGATTGGCGAGAATCTGGTCAATCTGGGAGGGGTCCATCCTGATCGGTCCCACATCGCGGCCCGGCAGCCACACGAGATTTATGTTCTCCCCGATCAGCCGTCGAAGCATTTTGAGCATGCCCTCGACGGTGTCATTGATCTTGATGATTTTTGGAACGGCAGTCTGCCGGCGTGCGAAAGCGAGCAATTGACGCGTTAAGTCCGTGGATCGCTCCGCTGCATCGCGGATTCCCTGGAGATCGGCACGGAGAGGATGGTCCGGATCCAATTCATCGAGAGCAATTTCCGTGTGGCCGAGAATCACGCTGAGCATGTTGTTGAAATCGTGTGCTACTCCGCCGGCCAGCCGTCCAACCGATTCCATTTTTTGTGCTTGGAGCAGTTCGGCTTCGAGTCTCTTTTGCACGGCTTCGGCCTGTTTGCGTTCGGTGATATCGCGCACAGTTGCAATGAGGCGTTTTTTGCCGTCTATGATCGCCAAGGACATGGCAACTTCCACCCAGAACAGGCGGTCCGATTTATCCCGTGCATGCCACTCAAATTGTTGTGGTTCTCCCGCCGCCGCTTTTTGAATTCTGGCCATCGCTTCCGCTTGAGTATACGGCGGCTCATTAAGACTAAGGGCCGAGACCCCCAGTTGGCACACTTCCTCCGCCGTGTATCCATACATCCTGCAAACACTTTGGTTTACGTTTAAAATAGCACCCGTCTTAGTGTCATGGATAAAGATAGCTTCCGCGACACTGTCAAAAACAGCCCGCAGATTTGCCTCGGATTGGGCTAGGCGCTGTTGAGCCTTTTCCAACTCGATGATTTTTCGCTGGAGTTCCGGATAGTAACTTTTCCTGGAAGACTGGTCGCCCAGCCCGATGATGCGGTTACGCATGTCATCCCAGTGATTCTCATGGACCATTAAAGTGCCTCCCGGTAGATTGCGGCAAGATCCCCGGTGGTCGGGGGGCGTGGATTTGTCGCGTTACAGGGATCTTTGAAGGCTTTGGTGGAAAGTGCACCCAAATCTGGTTCTTTAACACCGCGTGCGGCGAGGGCTCCGCGTATCCCGAGGTTCTGCCGGAATTCGATGAGATGGTTGATCAACTGCTTGCGCACAATTGCCGGCTGCTCTCCTGGAGGAGCAAGTCCAAAGACCTCGGCAATGCGTAAGAACCGATCTGGAAGTGCAGTAAAATTGTAGTCGATGACATGGGGCAAAAGAATAGAGTTGCATTCGCCATGCGGCAGGTCTTTGAAGCCACCCAGGCTGTGCGCCATGGCGTGGACTGCGCCGAGGCTGGCATTTGAAAATGCGAGTCCCGCTTGTAGACTGGCCAGCATGATTTTACTCCGGGCCGACAAATCATGAGGGTACTCCACCGTGCGAAGCAGCCATGAGGCCACCAGGCGAATGGCTTCGATGGCATGGAGGTCCGTGATCGGCGAGGAAGCATTCGATACATACGCTTCGACGGCATGCGACAGCACATCCATGCCGGTGCATGCCGTTAGGTACGGATCCATGGTAGTCAAGGTCACGGGATCCACCAAGGCCACATCTGGCACCACCGCCTTGCTGATGATGGCAATTTTGGTTTTTTCTTGGGTGTCAGTGATGATGGCAAACTGGGATACATCGGCTGCGGTGCCGCCCGTGGTTGGGATACAGATTAATGGTGGCATTGGCACTTTAACCATGTCTACGCCTTCATAGGAAAGGATGTTGCCACCGTTGGTGACGATGATGGCGATGCCTTTGGCGCAGTCAATGACACTTCCTCCACCCACAGCCACGAGCCCATCGCAGTGCTGCTCAAGATACAGGGCTGCAGCGTCCATGACTTGGAAATCTCGGGGATTGGGGGAAACCTTGGTGCAGAGGACGGTGTCGGTCCCCGCTTCTTGCAGAGCGTGTTCCACCTCGGAGGTCCATCCGGCCTTCATCACCCCTGGGTCGCTGACCAGTAGACATCGGTTCAGAGCGACATTCTGGGCATACTGTCCCGCCAAAAGGCGTGCATTGAGGCCATAAATAATCTCCGGGGCAACAAATTTCCGCAGTTCTGAGAGTACTGCGCTATTGTGTATTCCCAGTGGCTGAGCCATACCCATGCTTCATTATACCACAAGAAAATAGGCGTGGATATCCTTGAAAATGGAGTAAGACAGGCCCAATAGAGGTGTTCTTTATTCAGAGGATGTCCATGAGCCCTTGGGGAGAGCATTCTAATGTTGATCTGCTATCTGCACAGGGACCGGTATACCGCCCCATGCTCGGATTTTCGTGTGGGTATCCCGCGCCGCAACAGTAAGTCGCTCAAGGCAAAGCATAGGCCATATATACCAGTGGTCTATGGTTTGAAGGTAACACCGGCTTCTTCGCCTGGATCGAAGTAGTTGTCTTTGGGCAGATGACGGAACCACAGGAGATAGGTGCCGGTCAGCCCGATAAGGAACAGGATGAGAGTTGGGAAGAAGGCATTCCAAGCGCGAATGACGGCTTCCATGGGCAGTATAAACATGGTGACTTGCCAGAGGAGGGCAAAGGGCACGCACAGGATGTCCCGACGGTGTTCGGTCTCCATGGCGATGCGGTCAGTGTCGGGGAGGAGTTTTTTGAACGGTCCCCAGAATCCGAACGGCCGGGTGATGCGGTAGAACCGCGCGACAGTTTCGTGGTCTTCCGGCGGGCTGAGGTAGGTGCCGATAATGGAAGCCGCGAGCCCCACCACGCCGAGGAACAGGAATTGGAGGCGTTCATCCATGCCTGGATAAAAGTATCGCTGCAAAATGGCGGCGAGCAACCCCACAAAGGTGCCCACGGCGAATCCGCCGCCATTGAACCGCCACCAGAAGAGGCGGAGGAGTCCCGGAATCATAAGCCCCGCGCCCAGGCCCATAATGATCCAACTCCACACGTCGTTGATACTTTTGATGGAATAGGCAAAGATAAAGGAGAGTATGACGAGGATGCCCACGGAGGCCCAACTGACGTAGATCAATTCACGCGTGGAGGCCTTTCGGTGGAGGTATTTCTGGTAAATGTCGCGCGTGATGAGGCCGGTGCATCCGTTGACTTGCGCATTGAACGTCGACATGCCCGCGGCCAGCAATACGATGAGCAGGAGGCCGCGCAGCCCCGCCGGGATATTGAATAATAGGACGGCGGGCAGGACCCGTTCGGGATCGACCCCGCCTTCAAATCCGACCAGCATCAGTTTTTTTGTCCAGCCTTCAGCACCCAGCAATTGCTGCAGGCTCTGGACCATTGCCGCGGGGTAATTCGCAGGGTGATTGACAATATCGGAGACCGCTGTAGCCCACTGCGCCTTGTCGATGCCCGGCATGTACTGTTTGATGAGATCGGCGGCTTGGAGCATGATGGCTTTATCGGGAAACAATTCATGCACGAGAATGATGCCCATGGCGGCAAATCCCATCATCATGGGCCAGCGCATGGTCATGAGGGTGGTCCAGAAGAAGGTTAACAGGCCGCACTCGCGATCGTTCCGAGCGCCGAGATAGCGCGGGTCGCCGCCGGCGCTGACACCCGCAAATACATTTTTCATCAGATAGAAAAAGGCGAACATGACCAGGGCCTCGTACTGTTCATATCCAGAGGGCATGGCGGTGTGCCATTGGGGCGCGGCATGCATCCATTCGGCATTTCCGGTGACTTTCTCTGCGAGAGCGCCGAAGTCCGGCACGCTCCCGACCTGAATAGCGGCCATGGCGGAGATGATGATGACGCCGGCCAGAATAATGAACGATTGAAACAAGTCCGTGAACACGACGCCGTAGAATCCGGAGATCATGGTATATACGGTGGTGATGCCGATCATGACGACGTTGCACCAGAAGGGGGAATAGGGGAAGAACATGGTAAGGAAGAGGCCGGCCCCTTTGATCAGGTAGGCCAGCATGCCGACGGTGCTCACAATGACGGCCAGGGCCGACACGAATTGTGCGAAGCGTCCACCCAGCCCATCGCCGAAGCGGAATACCATCCATTCCGCCTGGGTAAGGCATTTCGAGCGGCGGTGCCATTTTCCGCCCCACAGCATCATGAACGCCAGCACGAGCACGGCGCCGCCGCGGAATTCGATGAAGAGGCCGCGCGGTCCCAAGAGGAAGAGGAAGGAGGTGATAATCATGGTGCCCGTCATATCGAGGAAGTAGGCCATGCCCGAGACGCCGAGCGCCCACCAGGGCAGGCGCCGTGCGCCGATGAAGTAATCTTCGAGACTGGCGGAAGCCATCCGCTCGAGGGCCAGGCCGAGGACAACGAGTGCGCCGAAGTAGACGGCGATCACTGAATAATCAATTCCGTTTAAAGACCACATAGCAACTCCCTGCCTTTAAAAAGAAAGCATTTTACCATGCGGTGACGCCTGGATCATCCTTGCGAATTGTTGTTTATGTCGGGGCCTGCGTCATAGGGAGCAGTACTATGTAAAGTGTTTAAGTTTGCAGCTTGGGATCGAAAACCCGCCATTCTAACACAGGCCCGAAATTTATTGTTCCAAAGGAATCTGGTATGCTCCCGGAACGTATGCATTCGATTGTCAGGGCAAGGTAAAAGAGGGATTATGGGTACTGAAAGCAAAGAAGCGAATAATGGCAGAAAGAAGAGGGTTTGGCCGATTCTGTTGATCATTGTGATCGGGATATCGGGCGGGGCAGGCGGCTATTACTACAACTATGTCCGGCCGTATGTTTCGACGGACAATGCGTTTATTGAAGCCAGTATCGTGAAGGTCAGCCCTCAGGTGAACGGCCAGGTGCTGCGGGTGCATGTGGAGGACAATCAATTAGTCCAAGCAGGGGAACTGTTGGTGGAGATTGATCCCAAGCCGTATGAAACCGCGCTGGAAGGGGCGCGGGCCGCGCTGCATGTGGCGGAAAGCCGGAAACGGGGGGAAGAGGTGGGCGTGGAATTGACGGAGGCCACAACGGCCGCGGGGTTGGAACAGGCGGAGGCGCAGGTGACTGCCGCGAAGGCCGCCGTGGATCAGGCGCATGCAGCGGTGGCGGCGGCGGAGACGGAAGCCAAGCGCTCGGAAATCGATGCCAGCCGGTTTGAGCAATTGAATGAGAGCGCGGTTTCTCAACAGAGGACCGATATTGCAAATACAACGGCGCGGGTGGCGGCGGCGCGGCTGATTGAGGCGCGCAAAATGGTGGTCGCGGCGGAAGCCAAGGTAGCGGCGTCGCTGGGGGATCTTGCCGTAGCGCGGACGGGTCCGCAACAGGTGGCGGTGAGCCATTCCCGGGTGGATCAAGCCGCAGCAAGCATCGAACAGGCCCAGGCGGCGGTGAACGCGGCGGAGTTGAACCTGTCGTACACTAAAGTGTTTGCGCCGGTAACAGGCCATATAACGAAAAAATCGGTGCGTGTTGGCGAAACGGTTCAGGCGGGTCAAGCCTTGATGGCAGTGGTGCCCGAGGAAATATGGGTGGTGGCGAATTTCAAGGAAACGCAATTGCATTACGTGCGCGTTGGCCAGCCGGTGGAAATCAGAGTAGATGCATATCCGGGTACCATGTTGAAAGGTCATGTGGACAGCATTCAGGCGGGTTCCGGAGCGCGTTTCAGCCTGTTGCCGCCTGAAAATGCCACGGGCAACTACGTCAAGGTGATTCAGCGGGTTCCGGTGAAGATTATGCTGGATGAACCGCCGCCCGCGGACTTGGCGATTGCGCCCGGCATGTCGGTGGTGCCCAAGGTACGGATCCAATGACGGAATCCGTGGCGGCAAATGGCACGGCGGCGCCGGAACACCAGGAATGGCACGCTCCATACAATCCCTGGCTGATCGCTTTCGTAACCACCCTGGCGACGTTCATGGAGGTGCTGGACACCACGATTGTGAATGTGGCGCTTCCCCATATTGCCGGCAACCTGGGCGCGGATGTCAACGACAGCACGTGGGTGCTGACGTCCTATCTGGTTTCCAACGCGGTAGTGCTTCCGCTCAGCGCGTGGTGCGCGTCGCTGTTCGGACGGCGCAATTTCTACCTAGTGTGCGTGGCATTGTTCACGTTCAGTTCGTTTTTGTGCGGGTTTGCCCCCACGCTGGGCATGCTGGTGTTCTTTCGCTTGCTGCAAGGCGTGGGCGGCGGGGGGCTTCAGCCCATTTCACAGGCCATTATGGTGGATACCTTTCCGCCAAAGCAGCGCGGCATGAGCATGGCGCTGTTCGGGATCACCGTAGTGGTGGCGCCCATCATCGGGCCGACGCTGGGCGGCTGGATCACCGATAATTTCAGTTGGCGGTGGATCTTTTTTATCAACATCCCCGTGGGGCTGGTGTCGCTGGCACTGGCGCCGCGCCTGATTACCGATCCACCGTATGTCAAACGGCGCACAGGACCAGACCGTTTTAAAACGGACTATATCGGATTAGGATTACTCTGCCTGGGATTAGGCTCGCTGCAGTTGGTGTTGGATTTGGGCGAGCGGTACGATTGGTTTGGTTCGCGATTCATCACACTAGTTACCGTTATTGCCGTGACGGCCACAATCTCCGCCGTTATTTGGGAACTGCGGCACAAGGACCCCATACTGGACTTCAAACTGTTAGGGGAACGCAATCTTGGGGCAGCAACGCTTGTGATGCTGTTGTTTGGCGCCACGTTGTATGGCAGCACGGTGCTTATGACACTGTTTATGCAAGTTCTGCTCGGATACACCTCCTTATGGAGCGGTCTGGCATTGTCACCCGGCGCTGTGGTGACCCTGCTCATGTTGCCCTTCGTCGGCATTTTAGTCTCGCGCATTGATGCACGGCCCATGATAGCGTTCGGGATGATTATAATTGCATTCAGCTTCCTCTATATGGGGCATTTCAGCCTCGGAATAGACTTCCGCACGGCGGTGTCGGCGCGCATGGTGCAGGCTTTCGGCTTGGCCTTTATTTTCGTGCCCTTGAACACCATCGCGTATATGTATGTGCCCAGGGAAGCGCGTAATTCGGCATCAAGTTTAATTAATGTCGCGCGGAATGTGGGGGGCAGCCTTGGTATTGCGCTTTCGACGACCCTGGTGAGCCGGTTCAGCCAGGTGCATCAGACCCATCTGGTGGCGCATCTAACCCCTTACGATCCGGGGTATCAGGCCACCTTGCAGAATACCGCGCGGTTGATCGCCCCTTACGCCGGGGATCCTGTTCAGGCGGCGGCCCAGGCACAGGGGGCTATCTATGGCATCGTGCGGCAGCAGGCCGCCACCCTGGCCTTTGTGGATTGTTTCCGTCTCATGGCGATACTTGCGGCCATTGTCATTCCACTGGTCATATTTATGCGCAAGGCCCCGCCCACCACGGACTCCACGCCGATGCACTAATGACAGAAACAGGATATTTCTAAATTTTGCAGCATGTTCTAAGACGAATTGTCAAAGCGGTGAATTCTTGGTATACTTTGGATAAGGCAATTTTAACATAATTCAGGATGAATTGAGCATGACACGCCTTATACTAGAAGAACTTTCAAAAAATGCTGCGGATACACTGGGCCGTGCTACCGAAGAAGGCAATTCTGTTCTACTTCAAGTAGATGGGAAAGATATAGCAGTGGTTGTCTCACTAGATGAATACCGCCAATTTCGGGAATGGGAAGATCGCAGGGATTTGGAAGCAATACAGCAGTCTAAAGAAGAACCAGGGGAATATATGAGTTGGGAAGAACTAAAAGCGGAGTGCGGTCTTTAGGTGGCCTATCGGATTATTTTCAACGCACATGCGACTCGTGCCTTTCGGAAGTTATCTGCTGATGTTAAGGCACGGCTGAAACCAGCAATAGATGAACTTGTCAATAATCCGCGCCCTCCCGGGGTTGAGAAACTAATGGGTACGGAGAGCACATACCGTATTCGAGTAAGCGATTATCGTATTCTCTACGAAATCCATGACGATAAATTGTTGATTGTTGTCGTGGAAACAGCGCATCGGCGCGAGGTGTATAGAAAAAGATAGAGAGTCAGCTTTTCATGCCTTCGAAGTGGTCTTCTTCCTCTTTGAAAAGAAAATTGAAGGTGGTGAGGCTTCCGTAGGCGCGGGTAATGAGCCCTTGGAGTTCGGCCTTGTCTTCCAGGGAAAGGCGGTTGTGGCTGTTGATTTTCTGTTCGAGCACACGGAGTTTCTCGCGCACGGAAGTAATCTTCTTAAAGAATGTTTCTATGGGCATGTCTTTGCTTTTTAAGGAAGGATCGGCGGGTTTGAAGATCATGGCGCCGCCTTCGAAGCGCGGGGTGATTTCAAATCCAGTGACGCCCATTTCCTCTTCCAGCACTTCGCGCAATGCGGCTTTAATCGTCTGCCAACTCGGATCAATCATGTAAATCCCTTTCTATATGATTTTTGGGATACTATTCATAAAACCAGGCGGCGGGCAACTCTTTAAGTTGCAGGGAAAGGCCGCCTTTGTAATTGAAATAGGTGAGGAGGGCGTTATTTTTCACCCACGTGATCGCCGGATAGGCCCATTGATCATCCGCGGCCTCTTCAATGTTCTTGAAGTGTTCCCACGTCTCGCCTTCGTCCTTGGAAATCGCAGCTGTGAAGGGATTGCGCACATTTTTCCCGGGATTGTGGTTCCAAATGGCCAGAATGTCGCCTGTGGTGGGGACCCGGCTCAAGGAAACCGGCGCCGCGGTGCCCACCAGCGGACTCAACACTGGTTCGCTCCAATGGTCTCCGCCGTCAGAGGAAATGCTCTTGAACTGGCCGCCCATGCCGGTGCGCGTCATCATCATCACACGGCCATCCTTGAGTTCAATGCAGGCGGGCTCCCACGATCCTTTTTCCGGTTTGATGCGCTGGCTTTCGCGCCAAGTAGCGCCATCATCATCAGACAGATAGCAATAGCTGTAGCCGCCTTCCCACGCTTCCAGAAGGATACGTCCCGATTTCAGGCGGATGCTGCGCCCGTTGGTGAGGCCGGTATATTTGGCATCAGCACTCAGTTGTTTAACAGAACCAAAGGTTTTCCCCTCGTCCTTGGAAACGCGCATCATCACACGGCAATCTTTATCCTCGCTGTTCTTCTGGCAATAAAACAGGGCGATATCATTATTTTTCAATCGCAGGAAATTTACTTCCATGACATTGCATCCGCCGTCGTTTTCCACGAGCGTGTATTTACCGCCCCAGGCATGCCCGCCATCGCCGGAGAGGAGTCCGGAAATACGTGCGGGGCCATGATCGGCGCCGTTGCCTGCGTAAAATTCCGTCCAGCCCAGAAGCAGCCGCCCATCACTCAAGGGGATGATGGCGGCCTCGCTGTTTCGCGGGTTTTGCGGTCCGACGGGGACCACGACCGTGTGAAAGACATCCGCCGCTGCAAAGGCAAAAACAGGCGTGAGCAAGGCGAATATGAGTCCTGCGAAGGTAGCTTTTTTCATCGATTATTTCTCCTTCCTTTATTGCCCGATTTTCGCGGGCGAGATTTCGTGCAGATTCCATTCGTGTTCGATGTGGAACACGTGAATGTCGTAGGGTGCGAGCAGACGCGCCGCTTCCTCGTATCCTTTTTGATGTTTGATGAGAAACACCGTCACGTTAAATCCGGATTCTTTCATCGAGGCGAGCGTCAATGCAAGGCTCTCGGTAACCTGTGGCACCACCGGCAACAGGGCCGCGTCGCGCGGCAACCGCCGGAACTCGGAAAGAACCATTCGCTCGGCATCGAGTCCACGGCCGGGCAATACCCGCGCGAGGTTCTCGATAATCCTCATAGCCTGGATGGGGCTGCGCGCCGTGGCCACGGAGAGGGGGCTGATACGGGTGGTTTCGTCTTCGCCGAGAACGCTTTGGTCCGCTTCCATGCGCGACAGAGCCTCCTGCTTCGCGACCTCATAGCGCGCCACTTCCGCCGCATCACGCGCATTCGTGATCATGCCCACCTGCTCTCCGGACATTTGCAGCAGGTATGCGATGGAGGCCGTGGTGGTGATGGCCAGTTCCATCCGCTGTTCCTTCTCTTCGGGAACGTAGCTGTCTTCATGCAGATCCAGAATGAGTGTGCCGCCCTGCACACTGGAGGGGTCGTGCGTCTTCACATGCAACGTGCCTGTTCGCGCCGTGGCTTTCCAGTGGATGGTATTCAGCGGGTCGCCGGGGACGTATTCGCGAATGTTGTTGATGCGCGTGGGGTCGGCATAGACGCGGTTGGAAATGCGCACGGGGCCTTGGGGCCGCTTCGCGGAAATATTAAAGGTCTCGATATAGGCCACGGTGGGCAGCACCGCTACATATTCCTGGCGTTCGCCGGTTCGGAAGCGTTTTTGTAAACCGAACAGGTCGCCGGATTCCATAAGCAGGGGGCCTATGCGGTGGTAGCCGCGCCGGGGACAGGTCAGCGTGTACCGAATCGTCACGGACCGCCCCGGCATAAGGATTGCAATTCGCTTGTTGTCCCCGCGCCGGGGGAAATCCGCGGGATGATAGTCTTCGAAAAAAATCCAGGGGATCGGCCAGCCGCGCGTGTTTTTTACGGTGATTTCAACATCCGTGTCTTCACCTTGCTGAAGCGTGGTGTGGGTGATGCTGCGTTCGCAGTCCAGCCCGGCCAGCCATGCCAGCGAGGAAAGATTGGCCAGGGCGATCAACAGCAAGAAGGCATACATGGCAAACGCCATGTACGGGCTTTTCACCAAAAAAGCGACGGCCAGCGCCCCGGCGGCCAATGCAAACCAATACGCGTTCTTCATGAGAGCATGGTAGCATGGCCCTGGGGTGCTTTAAAACGGATCATTCTTCAATGATGTATCGCGTAGGCCGAATACCTATAATGGTGCGCGATAGATGGAATGAATCCTTGTATGCACTGTGGAGAAGAGTACGATAGCAGATTGAACCGGCGCCTATGGTGGGGCGTTGCCGGGTGGATATTGTTTTGCGTGGTGGCGGTGGTGTTGCGGGGAATTCGGTGGGATGAGACGTATGAGCACGCCTTGATGATTACGCGGCAGGCGCCGTATCCGGAAGGGCATCCCTTCTATCGCTATGTACGGAACATTTTCAGCCTGCAAAGCTATCTTTCCGCTGCATGGCTCGCGGTGCTGCCGAGTCCCGCACTGCTCTGCGGGTTGCGGAATGTCTTGGAATTGGCGGCGGGTATTGTACCGGTTTTTTTGCTGGGCGGATTGTTAAGCCGAAAGGCGTTGTACGGGCATATCGCCGTGGTGCTGGTGCTGCTTGAGGTGCACAAACCCTTCCAAAGTTATTACCCGATTGAGGTCTGGCCGCATTTTTACAGTGTAGGACCTATTGGCATGGGCTATGCTTTGCTCATATTAGGTTTATTCATTGCTGGGGCATGGCGCACGCCCTGGTTTCTTTTGGGTCTTATGCCCGCCGTGCATCTGGGACAATTCCCGCCGATAGCCTTTGTTGCGGTGGTGGTATTCCTGATGCGATGGCGGTCAGACCGCCGTGCCGATTGCCTAAAAGCGATTCTGTGGGGTGGCACAGGACTTCTGGGGTGCATGGCGTTCTGGATAATCCTTCGATTCTTTCATGTTCCTCCACCCGAAAGCGGACCGTATGCAGCGACGGGCGATCCCTGGCCCATCTGGTCGGCGTATTCCGCGTTGCATGACGTACACCGATTCTTCCCCCGGTATGGGGCCTTTGAACCGCCATTAATTCTCGCGTTTATGTTGATTCTTATCGTGGGAGGTTTAATTTTGGTGCGGCGTGTTGTCGCTCCGATTGGGTTATATGCGGGCGCGGCATTGGGCGCTGTTTTAGTCATTTTCGGCATTCATTCCTGGCTCGGAGCGAAAATTCCATTTTTGCTGATCGGCTGGATGCCGTATCGCCTGCTAAACCACCTTCCGGTGCTGTTAATCGCTGTTGCACTGGCAACATTGTCTATAAGAAGAAACAAGGGGGCTTCGTCCGCATATGGGGATTGGCTGATTCCGCTTATGCTCATGTGTGCGGCAGTACTACCCCTCGTTCACCTTATTTTGCCGGAATCTATCGTAACACGGTACTTTTCTACCACCGACAGCCTTCTTTTCGCATTAATGGGGGGGGGCGCGGCAGCAATCTGGCTCGAATTGCGATCAAGCTGTCATTACAAGGATAAAATTAATCGGGAGGGCGAGGCTCCTGCCGAGCCGTCGAACAAAATTCGGTTATTTAGTTTTACGGCTCGGCAGGAGCCTCGCCCTCCCATTTTTCCCTCGTTCCCAAGTTGCACTTGGGAACGCACGTGTTCAAAAAGTTTCATTTTGTGGACTATCGTCATGCTGGCTGCCTTCGTTGCACTGGCCTGGTATCATCAATTTGGCGCGGTATGTTTTGTCGTTGGGGCAGGGGTGGTGTTTGCCTCATCTTTAATCCCCCTAAGCCTGAAACATTTCGGAACATATGCTATTTGCACGTTTTTAGTCATCATCACGGGCTCATTGCTGGTTCGCGAGGCGCATTCGCGATCCTCATTGCCCATAGCGCCGATTCAGCGGGATATCGTGCAGTATTTAGAGGCCCAAGGAGTGCCGAACACCCTTCTGGTCACGCCATATTGGGACATAGAATGGCTTTCCCATACCCGGCATCCGATCATGGCGGATTATCAGACCGCGCATCTGATGACCTACCTGCCGGACCTCGCGCCCTCCATCAAAAAGCTCCATCGCGACATCTATGGGATTGAGGTGGATTCCCCTCAGCCTTGGAATTTGGACGCCTGGCCAAAGCGCAGCAGGGAAGAATGGCAACGGCTTGGCCAGGAGTATTTTTTCTCGTATGTAGTATCCCCCAAGGAATATCCCCTGACACTGGAACCGGTGGTACATGGGGAACAGCATTGCCTGTACCGCATACCGCCCAAATAGTTTTTTTCACAAAACACCATAAGAAACAAAAAAGTGAAATTATGATAGCCGTAAAATATCCGTCGTGATATGATAAAGAAGAAGAAAAAACCGGATGTTCTAGGAAAAATTAACTGATGCGGATCAACTATCGATTAATTATATTAGTTTCTCTTCTCAGTTTCTGTATAAGCGCAATGGCTTATGCCGAGATAAAAGATGAACCGGCGGAATGTTATATCGATCCGTTGAATTGTCTTCAGGTGGACGGCGATACGCTTACACTGGTGACGGAGGGTTCTGCATGTTCCTCGGTATTGTCCATGACCACATGGTTCACAGGGGAGAAGACGGAAGACGATACGTGGATGGAACTGGCCGTGGAGATTCCCAAGCATGCCGGGCAATACCTGACGGTGACGTGTCCGCGTGAAATCATGGGCGGGGTGGGGCAGACAGCGCTGGTGGTGAAAGCGGGATGCATGGAACATCAGATTCTGACGGAGAACCCGGAGGAGGTGCTGCCGCTGCCGGGAGACGAGCTGATTGCGGGCGGGGTTTTCTTTGAGATCAGCGTGCTGGTTCGCGACGGCGCGGAATTCCCGTTTGTGGAAGTAGCGCCCGCACGGGTTCTTGCCAATCCGGTGCATATTGAGTTAAACGGATTGACTTTTTCAGACAATATGCGGCCGGTGTTCTTTTCATTTCCAACATCGTTTATTCATACACCAGGCGCCGGCATCAGCATTGAACCGGAGCATAGCGGAGTTTGGAGCCGCACGGCCTTCGTAAATGTGCAGGCAACAGGCGATACCCTCCAGACCGATGCAAGGGCCTTGTCCCTAATCGCTCCATACGAAGTGGCGGAGCCGGTGATCACGCTGTCGCCTTCTCCAAGCCAGGGGCTGCTGTTGGGAACCGTGGAAGCGGGCGATTATACAAACGGCGTGGTACAGGTGACCAACACCGGCGCGGGCGAATTAATTGGCACAGCATCCATCGTTAGTGAACTGGGCAATTTTTCGGTAAAAGGCACAGCATCCTATTCGCTATTGACCAATGAAAGCACACTGATCACGGTCCGGTATACGCCGTCCGAAGCGGGGGAACACACCGCCTCGCTTGTTTTCACCGGTGCGGGAATTGAATCCGTGGCGCTCCCTGTACACGGCAGCGCAACTGCCGCCGATATCCCCCCCGAAAAACTGGAAACAGTGGCTGGATGTGGGAATGGGGGCGCTTCCACAGGGCATTCGAGTGATTTTATGGTAGTGTTTTTGGCAGTGATGCTACTTGTTTTTGCGCCTTCCTTCGCCAAGACTAAAAGTTGATCTGAAGTAAAAATAATGGATACTGTGAATGCAAATGGATAAGATGTTTCAACTCGCATCTGTATTGGCAGCCATAACAGGAACGGTGATAATGACCATGGCAGGCTGTGCGCATGTTCCGGTGGGCTTCTCTGCATTTCCAACGGAAATGAACGGATGGAAACCGGAAGGTCCCGGCAAGGAATACAACAGGGATAATCTTTATGACTACATTGATGGGAGCGCGGAGGTATACCGTTCCTTCAACGTAAGACGGGTGCTGGCACAAAAGTATGTGAAAGCGGGCGCGCCAGATATTATCGCGGACCTCTTCGACATGGGGTCGTCCAAAGATGCGTATGGCGCCTATCATCACGATATGCGGGAGGGACCCAGCGGCGGGATCGGCGTGGAATCAGAGTTTTCCGGCAGCACTCTGGCGTATTGGAAAGGATCCTATTTTGTCTCCGTGCTCGCCTATGACGAATCGCCGGACGCAAAGGCGGCTGTAAAGGCAATTGGTGAACGTCTCGCCCAGGTGATTCATGGCGACAGCACACCGCCGCCAATTGTTCGTTTGTTGCCCGAAAAAGGCCTCGTTAAAAGTCATGTGCATTATTTCCATACGCATGAATGCCTCAATGTGCATTATTTCCTGGCTAACGAGAACCTGTTGGGTCTCACGTCCACGTCAGAAGGCGTTTTGGCGCGCTATCAACAGGATGGGTCTGACCCATACGTCCTGATCTTTGTGCAATATCCCAGTGACGGCGCCGCGCGGAATGCGCAGGATCATTTTATTAAAGGTTATATGCCTGACGCGGACGCCAACGGCATGGTGCGCACGGAAAACGGGCGCTGGACTGGCATTGGTGTTCAGGGTGTATTTTGGATAGGCGTATTTGATGCGGCATCACAACAGGCGTTGGACCGGACATTATCCGAGGTTCTGCGTCACGTGGGAGGAAAATAGACCATGAGCGACTCTCTTACCCGGCGTGATTTTTTCCGTAACAGCGCGGGCGCGGCCATACTATCGGCGGGCGTATCCGCCTTGGCGGAGGCGCAAGCTGCACCGGAGGCGAAAGTGAAGGTTGTGTTGATCCGCGACGCCGATGTCCTGAATGCGGATGAGTCTCCCAATATTGAAGTGTTGCGGAAGATGATGGACGAAGCGGTAAAAACCCTGACCGGACAGCCCGATGCTATGGCCGGATGGAAAAGCCTGATCAAGCCGGAAGACGTCGTGGGGATCAAATCCAATGTGGCGGGTCCGCCGCGTACGCCGCCGGAACTTGAAGAAATAGTGAAGCAGCGCGTATTGGAAGCAGGCGTGGCCCCGGATAACGTGGCCGTGGATGATCGGGGAGTGTTGCGAAATCCCGTGTTTCAGAAAAGCACCGCACTCATCAATATGCGGCCGATGCATACCCATCACTGGTCCGGCGTGGGCAGCCTTATGAAAAATTACCTCATGTTTTCCGACAATCCCCCATCCTGGCATCCGGATTCCTGCGCGAACCTTGCCGGCCTGTTCGATTTACCCATAGTAAAAGGCAAAACCCGGCTCAATGTGCAGATCCTATTGACACCGCTGTTTCATGGCAAGGGTCCTCATCATTACAGCAAGGAATATGTGTGGCCGTACAAGGGACTGGTCGTGAGCGTGGATCCCGTGGCCGCCGATGCGACCGCGTTGCGCATTCTGGAAGCAAAACGCCTCGCGCACTTCGGCAAAAACGAACCCTTCGCCGTATCACCGCACCATGTCCAAATTGCCCAGGATAAGTTTAAGCTGGGCGTGGCAGACCCGGCGCGCATCGAACTGATCAAGCTGGGCTGGGCGGACGGCGTGCTCATTTAACCTGAGAATACCCATGGACGGGCGGAGTCTGTATGTGCCCGGAACCGTATCAGCCTGATTATAGACCGCCGGAAGAGGGTGGCCAGCGCACGGATTTTCAGTCGCTTAAGGCGACGCCTGATCCGGGGTTTGAGTCGTTGCTGAGCGCCGCGGCGGTCGCACCCAAAGCGAAGCCTCCCACCGCAACCGATTTTCAATCCCTTACGGGCAAACATTTGGCGAAAGCACAATACCGGCCACCACGCACGATCACCGATTGGATCATTGACGCCCTTACGCCCTTGATGATCTTCATCATGGTTTATTCCGTCATTTTCTTTCTGCTCGATGTGCGGTATGTGTACACGGAAGTGAATGATGTAGGGCTGCGCTTTGTCGCGTTTTGTTTCATCATGGGCGTGGTGGCGTTGAACCGGCTGATTGCGCGGGACGGTTCGGAAGAGTCCATGTTATATATGGCCGCGCTGGCCTTTGCCATCGGGATGTACACCTTCACGTCCACACGTGCTTATGAAATGGGGTCTGTGGGGCGCAACTTCATGAATGACAACCCTTTTCTGGCCACTATTTTTAACATGGCCATCGTAATCTTTGTCTGGTGGCTGGTAAACCGGTTAACGCACGAATGTTGTGTGGACGAAAACCGCACAGCGGGGGATGAAGGCATTCTTACGGGGGCTGCACGGCGTTTCCAGAACAGGATGCAGCGCAAATCTGAACCTGAACCCAAACCAACGCCCAAACGAAGCGGCGACGAACTTTCCTTTTATCTCGAACCATTTGATCCGGTGGAGGGATACGTTCCCAAAACAACAAAAGAGCCGAAACGCCGTGGCGTGCTAAGCGATCGGCTGCCCAAACAACATCCGGGCATTTCCATTCTGTATTTTTCCGTGCCGGTGATGTTTGTCTTTGCCGTGGGGTTGCGTGTGGTACAACATGGCGGGGAACGGATGGTCATGGCGGGCGCCTTTTACATGGGCGCATACATTGTTACCACATTGATGCTTCTGATGCTGACCAGTTTGGGGGGACTGCGGGAGTTTTTCCGCGCACGCATGGTGGTAATGCCTCGCGGCATCGGCGTGTTTTGGATCACTTTGGGGTTGACCATGATTGCGGTGGTGCTGATCGTGGCCGCGCAGTTGCCCAGGCCTTCCCTCCCGAAAATCGCCTATGTGGATCATCACCAAACCGATTTTTGGTCGCGCGGTTCCACCTTTCAGCTTTCCCAGGTTTCCGCCACGCCCGTGGAACTTTTAGAACAATCCCAGTTCGTGGATCGGGTAGGGAAAGCCGTGTTGATAGTGCTATGCCTGTTTTTTGCATATGCAGGAATAAAAGGCCTGGCGGCCTTTGCCGCGCGCGCCGCCAAACAACGCAACCGGTATCCCCGCTGGGTGATCCGTTTGATGGATACAATAGATAAAACACTTTCCCGGTTGACACGTCTGCCCGCGTTACCCCAGCGGAAGCGGCGGATTCGCATTCAACGCGATATTGCCACCAGCGGGGAGTATAAAAACTCCCTGGGATGGACTGGTTCACGAAAGAAAATGACCCCCGCGGATCATATCGAATATGCGTATGCAGCGCTGTGCGCCCTCGCATACGATCTTGGCGTACCCCGGCAGCCTGGCCAAACCCCCTATGAATTCATCGATTCCTTTCCCAAGGAATTGGACACTCTTCGCGAAGAGGCCATGGAGTTAACACGGCTCTTTGTCCTTGCGGCCTACTCCCCCGAAACACTTGGTGAACGTCCGCTGGATCGCGTGCGGAAATTCTGGACCACCTACGAACGCGTGCGCAACCGGACACTGGCGTAAAGAAGCATTCTCCCCTTTTGGGCTCTCGCAATCAGCTTCGGATTACGGCCTGCACATCCGCCCCCTCTGGCACCGGCTACCCGGACGCGTGCAGGCGCACATTCCGGTTTGTTTCCTGGCCTTCATGCTATGGACCAACGCCCGGCAATGCCATCCAGCCGGATTGGGCAATGAACCCAGGAAAGTGTTCGAAGAATTGAAGCACATTAGCCTCGTGGATGTTGTACTCCCTATCAAGGCCGGGGTCGAAATCCGCAAACGTTGCGTTCCCCTGCCCGGCGAAAGCCAAGTCATTCTGCTGCAAGTGCCCGGAATACATCTCCCCCAACGACTCGAAATTCACACGATGTAGTGGAAACTTCAGGGGATCGATCTAATAATATCAAATACTTACAAAATTAACTGCGGAATTTGGGCTAAACCAACTTCCAGCCTTCCCGATACATCCGTTTAATGAATCGATCCGCCTCCGGCGCATTCGCCGCATGCAGCGTTTCCGGATTCCACTCGAGTTTTTTCCCGGTGCGATAGGCTACATTGCCAAGATGATTCGCCTCGGTAAGCCAACCCGCATACTCGAAATTGCACGTGGTCGGGGCTCCCGTCTTGCAGCCGTGTATCCACTCCAGATGGTGCCCCAGCGATGCGGGAATGAACGGCTCCGGGCGCTGGAAGTCTTTGAAGGTGTCCTCCGGCAGCAACACATGTTTCCCGTAATTCGAAAGAAGCATTCCTTTATCCCCCACAAAGAGCACCCCGTCGCCCCACTTTGGTATGGCGCCTTCCGTCCAGACCGCAGGCTTGTTCTTGCCCTGGTACCATGTCAACTGCACCGGCGGCAGATCGCCGCGCGCCCCATATTCGTACTTCACCTGCATCGAGGCCGGGGCAATTTCCGGATGGACGGGCGGCCCTTGCGCTTCAATCGTCAACGGATAGTTCAGCTTCAATGCCCAGAACGGCAGATCGATCCAGTGACTGCCCAGATCCGACATCGTCCCATTACCGAAATCCCACCACCGGTACCACTTCGGTCCCGGCACGTAGACATTATTAAACGGCCGCATGGGGGCCGGGCCGATCCATAGGTCCCAGTTGAGCCCCGCGGGAATCGAGTCCTCGCCCGCAAGCCGTTCCTGCACAAATACAATGTCCTCCGCTTCCTTCGCATCAGCCTCGCTTGCATGCCAGCCCCACGCCCGTGACACCCAGACATGAACCTCCCGTATCGCGCCAACCGCCCCCGTTTGAATCAGTTCAACCACGCGCCGGTAATTGTCGCCCGCGTGGATTTGCGTGCCCATCTGCGTGGCCACCTTCGCCTTTGCCGCCGCTTCGCGAATGATCCGCGCCTCCCAGATGTTGTGCGTGAGCGGCTTCTCGCAATACACATGTTTTCCAAGCTGCAAGGCCGGCAGCGTCGCGAACGCATGCGAATGCTCACAACAACTCACCACCACCGCATCGAAATCCTTCGCGTGATCATAAAGCTTGCGAAAATCCGTGAACCTCGCCGCATTCGGGGCGCGTTGGGCCGCCGCGTCAATCTTCGGTTCATTCACGTCACATAGCGCAACGACATTTTCACTCGCCACCTCCGTAAAATTGCCCACACCGCGCCCCCCAACACCGATCAAGGCGATATTGAGCCGTTCATTCAAATTCTGCCCCCGCACAATCGCTGGAAAGCCCAACGACACCGCGCCTGCCGCCAATGCGGACCGTTGTAAAAACGAACGCCGCGAAAACTGGTTGGTCTGTTTATCCTTTTTGGAATATCCCCGTGACATAATATTCGTATCCTTCTTAGGCGCTAAAACCGCCCGATAGTGGTCCATGGTTAAGAACCACCGTAGCAATGAGTCACACAGATTGTCAATCCAACACGCTTTTGCCGCGAAATGCCGGTAATTTACTCTGAGCCCACTGCGCTATTGAGAAAAAGAGCCATTTCACAATTGCCTGAACCGATCTCTCTTGCCCATCATTCAGGGCATTTGGATATAATAGACAGCAACGCGTAAAAACCAACGTAGAGGAGATGCTCATGCTGACCGGATACACCTTGCCGCGAACACCGAAGGGAACCTCCAGTTTAACGCCGCCGCCGCCGTGGTATTATGCAGGCATTTGCCTCGCGGTGGAATATGAAGCGGACTCGCAGGCCGTTGCCTCGCTGCTTCCGCCAGGACTGGAATTCGAGTCGGGACGTTGTGCCGTGTATTTCGTGGAATGGCAGTTTTCGAGTGAGCACGATACGGAATATCTTGACCCGGTGCGCAGTCAATACAAGGAGACTTTGTTTCTGATCTCCGCCCGCTACGATGGCGCGCCATGTGCGTTCTGTCCGTTCATTTGGGTGGACCAGGATGTGGCGCTGATGCGCGGCTTGGTCCAAGGCTGGCCGAAGCAGATCGGATCCACCTGGGTAACCCGCGCGTTTGGGTTGCCCTCGAAGGCGTCGCCGGACGTTGGGCCGGGCGGACGATTCGGCGGCACGCTGGCGGCCCGGGATCACCGCTTGGCGGAAGCCGTTGTGACTTTGCGGGAGGAATCCGCTCAATTACCCACGCCCAATTTTGCGCGCGCCATGTTAACCCGCCATTTTCCCGAACTCACCGCCGGAAAGCATGATACGCCCGCCGTGTATGAACTGGTGCAATTGAAATCGCGGGATGTGCATATCGGCCAAATCTGGAAAGGGGAAGCTGAATTGACCGTTTTTGATCACCCCTATTTAGAGCTTCCGCTCTTGCGGCCGCTAAACGTTATCGCAGGGTACCGGTTTTCCTGTGCCATGACCGTGGATGACCTGATTCCACTATGCGATCTGCGGCAGCCCAAGTAAGTCGCACTATAGACAGTAAGGCCCAAAGCCCATGAACTCAAAGAGATTCATGGGCTTTTACGCTCCTATACGGTTGTTTTGATTAAAAAACACCTTGACCCCTTGGTGAAACTATGAAAAAATAGAAATGCAGGATTCGATAACGGTGGCAGGTATAGCAAGTTGAACCATCAACAAAACCGAGGAGATATACACATGTCCAGTCATAAAGTATATACCTCCTGCTTTTATTTGGTTATAGCAGGACTTTCCGTAACGGGTTGGCCGGCCCCCGTTACCTTTAACGACAGCGCTTTATTGAATGCCGTAACAACCCAATGGGAAGCAGCTACGGGATTGCCTTTGAGTGATCCGCCGGAAGATACTGAATTGTCAAATCCTTTGTTTTCGGCACTGAATGCCAGGAATTTAAGTATAGGCGATTTAACAGGATTAGAGGCTTGTTCTTCGCTTACGGAGTTGAATTTGGGACAAAACCAGATTGTAGATCTAAGCCCATTAGCCGGATTGACGAATCTGGTGCATCTGGATGTGGGCTTTGGCTCCGACCCGCTTCAGAATCCGGACGAGTTTGATCCGATGCAGACCGGCACGAATCTAATCAGCGATTTTTCCCCGCTCGCAGGGCTTGTGAACCTGGAATATTTGAACCTGATGGGCAATACAGGAATTACCAGCATTGCCCCCATCAGCACCATGGACAGCCTGACCCAACTCTGGATCGGGTCCAGCCCCCTGACGGATTTTTCACCGCTCTTGGATGTGGCGGACACGCTTATGTTTCTAGGAGACGTCAACTGTGGCTTGCAGCAATCTGATTTGACCATTATCAACAGCCTGACAAATCTCCAGGGGTTGGGTATCATAGTAGAGCCGGCAATCAGCGACATTAGCGGATTAACGGGTCTCAATCTCAGCATTGTACTTGCGCTTATGATGGTTCCGGTGTCGGATATCAGTATCGTGGCCAGTTATACCAACCTGCAAATGCTGCAAATGACCATGACCCAAGTCACCGTGCTGCCGGATCTCTCCGGATTGACGAGCTTGCAAGAAGCGGGATTGGATAGTAACGGCCTGACGGATATCTCAGGATTGGCGGGCCTTACCAGTTTGCAGCAACTGAACCTTCGCAACAACGCGATTACGGACATCAGCGCGCTGGCTACCTGCGGCGCGCCCCGCTATCTTGATCTCGATTATAATCAGCTCACGGATATTCAACCATTGCTGGATAATCCCGGCATTGCCAATATTCAACAGCTTAATATTAGTTTCAACGCCTTTTCTCCAGGAACCCCTTTCTGTGATGAGAATCAACTGGATCAACTTTACACATTGGCTCCTGAAATGCGGATAAGTCAAAACGCAGTCTGTGGTGAAGGGGCGAACCTTACGATAACCGTAAATGGCATCGGAACCACTAGCCCCGAACCCGGGGTTAATTTCGTTCCATTGAATCAGTACACCATGGTCAACGCATTTCCCCTCTCGGAAAGCGGACAGGCCTTTGACCAGTGGACCGGTGATTTAAATTCCACCAATATGAGCGAGTCGATTTATATGGATGGCGATAAATCAATCACGGCGAATTTCGTGCCGGGGGATTGGACCCTCACCATCAACAAGACCGGTGCTTCAGAGGGAGGAACCTGGCCCAATCCCGGTGTCTATTCCTATTTAGATGGGCAAATCAGCAAAGTAAAATTGGATTATAACATCGCCTTCGACGCCTATTTTAACGGATGGTCGGGAGATGCTACGGGGTATGGACCTTCGGTGCAAATCCTGATGGATGGCAACAAGACCGTAACAGCGGATTTTACCACTACCGGATATCAGTTATCCTTGGCGGTCCAGGGGAATGGATATTTCATAAACTTTGAGAATCTGGGGACTTACAAGTATGCCACCGGCGCCACTTTCGATCTGCAGGCGCAATCCATGGATTTCCTCCACCGGTTTGATCATTGGGAAGGCAATATCGGGGTGGGCGCAGATCCCTATAACCCGGTTCTCCCCGTAACGATGGATATGAACCGAACCATTACTGCGGTCTTTGTGGAAGACTCCAGAACCCTAACAATCATTATTGATGGATCAGGCAGCACTGACCCTGAGGGCAGCCCTGCGCCGGGAACCCAACACGCGTATCTTGTAGGACAAAATATATGCATCGACGCCTTGGTAAGCTCCGAAACGGCCTTCGACCATTGGTCCGGCGATATCGGGAGCGCACCGCCTACGCCGTCCAGTGTTTGCGTCATTATGGATCAGGATCGCACCATCACCGCCCATTTTGTTCAAGCAGACTGGGAACTGACATTGCAGGCCACCGGCAACGGCACGACGAACCCGGAACCGGGGGTGTACGGGTATGTCAATGGCGCAGAGGCCCATTTTAGCATTCAACGAATTCCCGGTGGCGACGCCTTTGACCAGTGGACGGGCGATATCGATCCCTCACAACCTACGGATGGTGATTACATGAGTGTTACCATGGATCGCAATCGCACCATAACAGCGAATTTTATTCCCGGTGATTGGGATCTTACCATCGCCACCAACGGCCCGGCAGCGGGAACACATCCAAATCCGGGAACCTATGCCTATTTGGACGGGCGAACCGCCATGGTAAATGCTTTTAACAATACGAACAGCTATTTTGCAGGCTGGACCGGGGATGTTAACGAAGATTCGCCAAACATTACTGTACTGATGGACGAGGATAAATCCATTACGGCCAACTATGCCAGTTCGGGCTACATGTTGACTGTGAACACCGAGGGAGAAGGCTGGACCAGTATCTTTGGCACCCAGTATTTTGCCAGTGGCATGGAACCGGTGGTGATTGCTTCACCGTCTAGCGGATGGATCTTCAGTGAATGGACAGGCGACCTCTCCGCTGGCGCAGATCCCAACAACCCCGAGTTGCCGACACTGATGGACCAGGATCGAAGCCTGACCGCTCACTTTACTTATCAACCCGCCTACTTGATCATCATTATTGAAGGGCAGGGCGCAACGACTCCCGCTGGCGGCCCCGACCCGGGTATTCAATACTCCTATCCGCTTGGTGAGCAAGCCGGGATAAGTGCTGATCTCGGGACAGACGGCTGGGCGTTCAGTCATTGGTCCGGGGATATTGGATCGGCCGACCCCCAAAGCCGGAGGATAACGCTGACCATGGATCAGGACCGCACTATTGTGGCGAATTATATATCGGCGGACTGGACGTTGACCGTGGCCTATACCGGTAATGGCAGTGTCTGGCCTGAATCCGGTTCATACGGTTTTGTTGATGGCGGAGAAGTGGAAATTGTCGCCAATATCCTGATGGGCGGGGATGCCTTTGACCGTTGGGATGGGTTGCCCGAGGACGTGGATGCATATGATCCCGGCCCAAGATTCCAGATACACAGCGATGTAAATGCAACGGCCATATTTGGTCCTGGCGATTACACCCTTACCACCACCGTCACGGGCGGCGGCTCCGCGGAATATGTATCGCATCCTTCCGGGGTATACCAATACATGGCGGGACACTATGCCCACCTGGAAGTGCGTCCCAATTCCAGCACGTACTGGGGAGGCTTCTCCGGCGATTTGAACACCTATGAATACTTTTACAGGCTACTGATGGACGGCAACAAAAATGTAAGCATCAACCTGGGAAGCTCCGGCTATGAATTAACGGTGAATCAAACCGGCGGCGGGCTCACGAATCCATCGGGTGTAGCTCGTTACATGGCCGGCGCAACCCCTGCAATTCACGCCATCGATCAAGGATCCATTCTATTTGATCAGTGGTCAGGCGACTTGCCGCCGGGCATGGATCCCTATGATCCCGATCCGATTGTTTTAGTGGATCAAGACCGAATACTGACGGCGAATTTTGTGCAAGCAAACTGGTATCTGTACATCCAAGTCTCTGGGAATGGCATCACGGATCCCGCACCGGATTTATATTGGTTTCTGGATGGTGATCCATTTGACGTGACCGCCACTCCAGGCGCTGATACGTTGTTTTTGCATTGGCAGGGCAATGTGCCGGAAGGCCAAGATCCAACGTCTCTCACCATTTCCGGAACCATGACTCAGAACCGGGAATTGATTGCAGTATTTGTACCCACTACGGTTTCCGTCCCGGATCTTTCCGGCATGACCCAGGTGGAAGCCGAAGCCGCCCTGGCATTGACGGGCCTGGTGCTGGGCACTGTGACTGAGGAGTACAGCACCACGGTCCCCGAGGGTCAAATCATCTCTCAGGATCCGGCGGCGTCTACCGTTGTGGCGTACGGCAGCGAGGTGTCCATCGTTGTGTCATTGGGAACCTGCTATACCTCGGTGCCCGATCTCACGGGTCTCACTCAGGCCGAGGCTGAGCCCACACTGGCGGCAGCCAACCTAACCCTGGGCCTGGTGGACGAAGAAAACAGCGATATTGTCCCGGAGGGGCAGATTATCCGCCAGCAACCGGTGTCAGGGCTTGTAGTGGTATGCGAGTCAGGCGTTAACATTGTCGTGTCGTTGGGTCCTGCGGAAGCAGCCTGCCATACGGCGGATCAGAATTGCGATACTTTGGTGAATTTATCCGAACTGCTCCGCGTGATTCAGTTTTTCAACTCCGGCGGGTACCATTGCGAGACCGGCACCGAGGACGGGTATGCCCCGGGCTCCGGTGACACGAGTTGCGCCGCCCATGCCAGCGACTACAATCCGCAAGACTGGCAGATCAGTCTCTCCGAACTGCTGCGCCTCATCCAGTTCTTCAACTCTGGTGGCTATCATCCTTGTGAAGGCAGTGAGGACGGCTTCTGCCCCGGACCCGCATAAACCTATAAAAAAATCATTTCCCGTTGGTTTTACCAACCCACGGGAGATTTTTGTTTATAGGGTTGTCATTATCCGTTTGAAAATTCCCTTGGGGGGAATGCATTGACTATAATTCCGGTTTCAGTTTAGAGAAAACCTTGGAGCCTGTGAAATGGTGATGAAACAATTTCGAAGGATAACCTTGGTGGTTATGCTGGGTGCGGCGCTGCTGCTCGAAGGCTGCGCTACGATGGGCGGCACGCAACGCACGGTGATCCGCGCGAAAGACAAAGTGTCCCCCGCGCTGGTGCATATCCGGCCGGTCAAAGAAGTGTACAGCCGGGGCAAGCGCGAAGAGGTCGTGGCCATTGGCAGCGGGTTCATCATTTCGCCCGATGGTTATGTATGCACGAACGAGCATGTGGCGGGCGACACCAAGGCGGTGTATTGCGTGCTGAGCGACAAGAATGAAGTGGAGGCGGCGGTGGTGGGGGTTGATCCCTATACGGATATCGCCATATTGAAATTAACAACGGATCACCGGCTGCCGTACGTGAAACTGGGCGATTCCAGCAAACTGAAAGCCGGGCAGACCGTGATGGCGCTGGGCAGCCCCCACGGTTTGGCGCGCTCGGTCTCCCTGGGTATTGTGAGCATTCCGGATCGTCATTTGGATGAGGGGGACTCCCGCGTATCGCCGTATAACAACTGGATACAGACGGACGCGGCGATTAACCCCGGCAACAGCGGCGGACCGCTTGTGAATCTGCGGGGAGAGGTGGTGGGCGTAAATGCCCGCATGCTGCGGGGCGCGGAGAATGTCGGGTTTGCAATTCCGATCAATGTGGCCAAGGAAGTGGCGGACGCGTTGATCAAAAAAGGGCGGGTGCAGCGAAGCTGGCTCGGCATATCGTTGCAGGAGATGCTGGCAAAAACCAAAGACGCCACACAGGAAGGTGTAATCATCGCGGATGTGGATCCCCTGTCACCGGCGTATGAAGCGAAGGTGCAACCAGGCGATGTATTGATATCGGTGAACAATCATCCCGTGAACGCGCGGTTCGAGGAAGATCTGCCCGCCGTACGGAAGCTTATTGCGGATCTTCCTGTGGGAACGGCGGCCACGCTCATTGTGAAACGGGGAACGGATAAAGTGGCCATTCCGGTGATGACGGAGGAGGGTCCTGAATTCCGGGGAATGGAGCAGGAGTTTTCCGAATGGGCGTTCACGGCTTCGGAGCTGACCCCGGAAATCGTGCGGCGTGCGCAATTGCCGTCGCGCAAAGGCGTGCTGGTGTCCGGCGTGCAGGTGGGCGGCATGGCCGGAAATGCCAAATTGCGGCAGGGCGACATTATTTTGCGCGTGGATGAACAAGAAATCGAGAACCTTCAACAATTCACCCAAACCTACCGGGCGGTGGTGAAAGCGAAAAAACCAATGGTGATGCTGTTTGTCAAACGCGGTGCGCTAACTTTATATGTGCTGGTCAAGCAGGAACTCCCAAGTGAAGGCGAAAACCAGGAGGGCGCCAGTCATGCTGAATAGTATCATTCTCATCGCGGCCTTGTCGTTCGGGGCGAATGACGGTTTCAGCCAAACATTATTGGCTGCCGCATATGATGCCGTTACCCCGGCCATTGGCTTGCTGGAATATTCCTCGGAGGTTACCGATCCCGCCACCGGTGAAACTTCCAAACGGGACGGAAACGCCCTGGCGTTACTTGTTTCCCCGGATGGATTGGTGATGACACATGGGCACATGGTCGTGGAAAACGCCGACCCCTTTAATATCCGTGTCACCTTGGGCCAAGGGGACAATGAGAAGAAATACGACGCCGTATTGCTCAAGAAACCCGATGATATCAACGTGGTGTTCCTTAAGTTGAAGTCGGAAACGCCCCTGAAACTCCCCTATGTGAAATTTTCCCGCCCGAACGGGCTTATGCTCGGCTCGGAGATCGCCCTGTTTGGGCTATTGAGCGAATCAATGGACTTTAACCGCGCCTTTCAGGCGGGCCGCATTGCCTCCATACTGGAGAAGCCACGCACCACCTATTGCCTGGATGACAACGTCCGATTTGGGTTTGTCGGCGGGCCGGTGGTCGATACACAGGGCCGGGTGGTGGGCGTGATCGGCTTTGATCTCAGCCGGCAGGAAGGCGGCGACGTCTATGTTCGCAGCGGGCATCCGCTCATTTTTCAAAGCGAACTTTTTCAGCAGTACATTGATACACCGCCTAAAGAAAAAGGCGATGAAAAAGAAGAGGGAGACGGCTGGCTCGGCGTATTCACCCAGCCGCTGGACGATGATTTTGCGGACTACTGGGGGCTTGAGAAAAACGGCGGTTTGATCATCAGCACGGTTATTCCGGGCTCTCCCGGCGCTGAAGCGGGCCTGCGGACCGGTGATGTGATAATGGATTTCAACGGCACGCCGATTCGGGCAAAGCTCGATCGCGAAGTGGTGGGCTTTACCAAACTGGTGCGCGAAACCGGCCCGGGAAAGGAAGTTACGATCAAACTCTTCCGGGACAAGAAACCGGTGGACATCACCATGAAACTGGGAACGCGGCCGCGCACCTCACAGGATGCCGCCGAATATGAAGACACGGTATTCGGGCTGACGGTTCGGGAGATCACAACGGACATCCGGATCGCTCTGAATCTCTCGGATGACGTGAAGGGCGTGATTGTCCGGCGGGTGAAATCCGGCAGTGCCGCGCAATTGGGTAAAATGCGTCCCGGCGTGATCATTCTGAACTTCGGTGATCATCCCGTGACGAATCTGGACGATTTCAAGGCGGCGGTGCAGAAACTGGCCGAACAGAAACCGGCGGAAATCACCGTGTTCGCCCGCGCGGGATCCGTAACCGGCTTCTTTAGGTTGCAGCCCCGGTGGGATGCGCATGAATAAGAGCCTCCTCCCTGTCATCGCTTATGGATTGTGCCTGGCGTGCCTGGCGTGCGGCGGCGGGTGCAAGCGCACCGCAACGGATACGCTGCTGAAGCAGGCGTTTGCCTTGGGCGAAAAATATCAGTGGCAGGAGGCGATGCCCCTCGTGAAGCAGTTTTTGCTCTCACATCCCGATGACCCCGCCGGACACTTCCTCCTGGGCCGGTGTTATTTGCATAATGCCTCCCCTCACCTTGTGTTGGCCAAGGGAGAGTTTGAGACGGCGCTGGTCCATCTTCAGCAAACACAAGAACATAACGGATTATCGGAAATTTTAACCGCAAACCAACTCGGCGCCGCGATTCACCGTGAATTGGCCCGCACCATGATGCGCTGGTCCCGCGAGGCCATGCAGGCCGGATTTCCTGGCCCCATTATCGAAGAGCCGCTCCGCCATGCGTTGGACGAAGTGAAAAAAGGCCTTGAACTCGATCCCGATTCCAAACCACTCAAGGAAATGGAAGAAACCCTCAAACCATTGCTCGAACACAATTCACATCCCGGAAACGAGAATTCTATCCCCCCTATGCACACCACACCTCAACCTTCCACCCACGATGTGGTGTAATTCCCCATAAGAATTACTCTTTTTCCCGATCCCGCTCTTTTTCCCGGAAGGGAGTCATTGTGATCGAAGCCAGCGCGATACGGGAACCCTCCGCGTCCAATACCCGCCCTTCCATGAAAATGACGCCACGTGTTTTCGCGGCCAGAATGGCCTCGATGACGAATTCTCGGTCATCCGCCGGCAGGGGATGGATATAGCGGATTTCCATAGAGATGGTGACACAAGGGCGCTTCACATAGAGAAACGCGAGGCTCCCGAATGTGGCGTCAAGCGCCGCGGCGATAATCCCTCCCTGCACCCGCCCCATCGAATTGGCGAAGCGTTCCAAGGCGTTCATGGTGCACACCAGGGCGCGGCCAGGCTTGTATGAGAGAAAGCGCACGCCAAGATCCATAATGCTGTTCGAGGGGATGTCCAGCGACATCCCCTCCGGAACCGACTCACGCATCGTGGTCAGAATACTTTCATGTAATGCACTCACCGATACTACTTCCGGTTATTTTTTGGATTCTATCTTCTTGACCCGCGGCGCGGCGATGCGCTCCATCACCGGCATGGGGCCGACGAGCGGGCGCGCATAATTCAGGAATGCCTCGGTGACGCCGTTGCCCTTTTTGTTGATGAAGTTGTCAGGCATGCACCGCGATTTCCGCGCCACCGTGCTCAGCGGCGTGAGGAAATATTCCACTGCGTAATCGCCCACGCGCCGGATAGCCACCGAGCCGTCCAGGCTGTGCCAGATCGCGTATTGCGCGGCCTTTTCACCGACCTCGCGCGCCTCGAATTGATCCACTTCGCTAATGCAGCCCAGGAAACTCCGCTGCATGTAGCCGAGCGTATCCGCCCGTACCCGCTTGATCCGCGTGCCCTTGCTCACCCAGTTACTGAGCAGATCGCCCAGCGCGCCCGTGCCTGAAAGCCGCACATTGCCGTGCGCATCCTTCTCGCCTTTGGTGAACTGTTCGATCACCGGCTTGCCCTTTTCATTCACGATGCCTTCCGACGCCACCACGATGCACCGGCCATACTTATCGTAGGTTTCCCGCACGTCTTCCAGAAACCGCCTTCTGATGAACGGCCGCTCCGGAACATAAATCAAATGCGGACCGTCATCCGGATATTTCTTCGCCAGCGCCGAGGCCGCCGTCAGGAAGCCCGCGTGACGCCCCATCACGATGGCGATGTACACGCCGGGCAGCGAACGGTTGTCCTGATTCGCACCGGCAATCGCCTGCGACACAAACTTCGCGGCCGAGCCATACCCCGGACAGTGATCCGTCACCAGCAGGTCATTATCGATCGTCTTCGGGATATGGATCACCCGCAGATCATATTTCGCCGCTTCCGCCTGCTCATTCACAATCCGGCACGTGTCCGCGCTGTCATTCCCGCCAATGTAAAAGAAATACCGGAAGTTGTACTTCTTACACACCCGGAAAATACGCTTGCAATACTTGACATCCGGCTTGTCACGCGTCGACAACAACGCCGACGACGGCGTCTTCGCCACCGCCTCCAGATTATGCGTCGTTGCCTCGGTTAAATCATAAAACTCTTCATTGACGATGCCTCGAACGCCATGAATGGCGCCATATACGTGAGTAACTTGTGGAAATTTGCGGGACTCTAACACAGCGCCCACGAGACTTTGGTTGATCACCGCTGTGGGACCCCCGCCTTGCGCCACAAGGACTTTTCCTTCCAGTCGCGACATATACTCTCTCCTTATACTTGCAAAATGACTGGGTTGACAGAATTGAAACCGCCTGAGAACCAAGCATGCGTATTATCTCACGAGAACGCTTTTCGTATCAAACCGCCACTGCCGGAGGCGTGGAAAGATTATTATGACTTGGCTCCAAGACTTGCAGTTTAATGAGCTCCGGCTTGTTTAAGATTCTGTTGAGATCGTTGTCCTCCGGCGTATCCTTTATGGCGCGCAGAGCGAAAAAGGAAGCTTTAGCGAAGGACAAAGCCGTGCGAAGCGCATGACGAAGGTGGAAAGCTGAAATGCGGAACAGTTAAATGCGAAACAGGGAATGTGAAACGGCATGTGGGATAAAAAATCAAGGGCCGGGAGGGTATTCCCGGACCCTGGGGAATCTTTGGTTTAGATCAGCTTCCGGTGCCGGAGGAGATTTGCTGGACCATGGAGACGATGGGATAGAAGAGGGAAATAAAGAGCGCGGCGACGGCTCCGCCGATGATGACGGTAAAGATGGGCTGGAGCACTTCAGCCATGCTGTTGACGGCGATGCGGACTTCTTCTTCGTAGATGTCGGCGATCTGTTCGGCAATGGCGTCGACGCGGCCGGATTCTTCGCCGGTGACAAGCATGTCGGTGACAACGGGCGGAATGACGTCGGCGTTGGCGCGGAGGGGTTCTTCCATGCCGCCGCCCTGTTCGATGGAGTCGCGTACGGATTGGAGGCTCTCGGAGACGGCGCGGTTGTGGATGGCGCGGCGGGTGAGGTTGAGGGTGGCCATCATGGAGAGGCCGCTTCTCAGGAGCATGGACATGGTGCGGCTGAGTTCGACCATGGCGTTTTTATGGATGATTTTTCCCATAATAGGGATTTTGATCTTAATGCGGTCGGCGAGCAGACGGCGGGATTCATTTCGCACAAACCAGTATTTATAGATAAGCCACAGCGCGATGATGACGATAACAGGGGTCCACCACCACTGGCTGAAGCCATTTGCGCACCAAAGGAACCATTGGGTTCCCGCGGGAATGGTGATGTTCTGTTGCCGGAACATTTCCTCGAATTCGGGTACGACGAAGCGGGTGATGATGAGCATGACGGCGATGCACGCGACGACGAGGATAAGGGGATAGAGCATGGCCCCGCGCACGCGTTTACGGAGCATCTCGCGTTCCGCGCGGTAGTCGACAAGGCGTTTCAATACGGGGACAAGATTGCCGCTGGCCTCGCTTGCCTTGATGAGATTGACAAAGACGTCGTCGAAATAGCGGGGAAGACGGTCGAAGCATTGCCAGAGTGCATTTCCTCCTTCGAGGTATTGCGCGATGTCGGCGATGAGCGCGCGGGTCTGCGGATTGGATCCGCGCTGCGCGAGGGTTTTGAGGGATTTTAAGATGGTGGTGCCGGCTTCGAGGAGCATAATCAATTGCCGGAGGAAGAGGGTGATTTCGGATTCGGGGACTCTTCCACGCCAGAGCACGGGCCATTTGGAGGCTGCGGCGGCTTCGCCGTTCCGGACGATGATTTCTTCGGCGCCGGTGGCGGCTGCGGCATCCACCACGGTGGTGGTTTTTTTCTTCAGCGTTCTGCGGGGGCGGTTTGAGCCGCCGGTGGTGTCGGCATTGCTGACCATAGGATTCCTTCCTCCTCAGCTTGACGCATCAGGCGCCGGAAGCGCCTTGTTGTGTATTCCAATAGACCAGTTGATATCCGTTGCAGTCGGGGGTAAAGAGGGCCACGGCTTCGGCGTGTGCCTTGGCGAGGGGCCGTTCATTCTTTCCTTCGATGGCGCAAAAGACCGCCTCGCAGGATAAGCGGAAGCACCGGGATTCAAACGCAAGGGCCGCGGGGAGTGCGGCGGGGTCGTTCGGGTCCGGTTTGTAGTTGAAGGTGGCAGGGTCTTTTCCGGCGGCGGTTCCGAGGGTGGCCAGGGATGAGAAGGGGCGCCGGTTTTCAAACGTCCGCACGGTTTCGACGGGCAGGTCGACAATAGCGGCGAGCACTTCGACGGGTGCGGCATTGATATTGAGAAATCCCGCAGGCGCGGCATGGTCCGCCACGGTGAAGGTAGTAATAAAAGCGGGATTGACGGCGGCGAATTGTTCGGGGGTGAGGAGATTCCTGGAGCGCAGGTCTTCGATGGAGACGAACCACTGTTGTTCGGGGAGCCCTTCGGGTCTTGCGCCGCCGCGCGGGAGGCTGCCGGTGATATTTCGGGCGGTTGTGCCGTCGACGTTCAGAATGGCCTGGAGCACGCTGGCCGGAGCATGGTTCAAGTTGATTTTTCCGCTTTCATCGGTGATAGAGACGGTCGCGACAAGTGTGCGGTTTTCCTGGGTGTCCAGGGCGAGTCCTTCGGGACCGCGTATGGCCTTATATGTGTTTAAGGGATACGTGAGGGGCTTTGTCATGGCCTGGGTGAGTTGTTTTTCAAGAAGCGCGCGCTGGAGATCGCCGAGAGCGGCTTCAATGCCCGCAACGGCGGCGTTTTGAGTGCGGGTTTCGTTGACGGTCATGTTGGCCTGATCAATTTCGATGTTCATATGGCGGACATAGACCATGCCGAGGACAGTGAACAGCCCGAGCATGGAGATGGCGATAAGGAGTGCCGCCCCGCGTTTTGTTCTATGTTGGAGCACGTAGTTCATTGTACATGGATCCCAAAGACGGCTTTTCGGGCGATTTGTTCCCAGGGCCGGTCCGGATGGCTGAGGGTAAGGCTAACGCGCACGGCGCGGGGCAATTCGGGCCGGTTCCACCGGGTCTGCCATGCGGTTCCGTCGTTATATTCCACGCGGAAAGCGAGAACACCTTCGGCCACAACCTGCTTGGCGCCGTTGGGGGGCTGCGATGAAAAAGCGCCAAGAGTGCGCACGAGCGCGGGAATTTTTGCAGAGCGGTCGACATGGTACATAACGCAGGCGCGCTCGTTATGACCGGAATGCGGATTCACAAATTCAATGGGAAGGACCATGGAATCGTCTTCGAGGCGCTGGAAAGCGCGCTCTTTTTCTTTTCCCGTGCCTCTTGGGTTCAGGGGAACGTCCTGGCTTCGTGTTTCACCAGACACGGAGACGCCGGAAAGTTTCATGGAGACAATCTGGCCAAAATCCCGGTCGAGTTGTGCAAAAATACGTTCGGCGTTCGTGGTCATGTCGAGACGGAGGGCCGTCACACGCCACTGATCGGTGACATTGAAAAAGACGCTGATGCCGATACCGGAGACGACAGAGAGAAGCGCCAACACGACGAGAAGTTCAAGCAGGGTGAATCCGGTGCGCTTCATGGATTGGACCCTCCGTCAGGAAGTTGAAAGCGGGGCAGCGCGGAAGTAAGCGCGAGCATCTTGGGACGTCCGGCTTCCGCCCAGTGGACGACGAGGGTCACCTCGCAATAGGCGGAATTTAACGCAGGAAAGCGGCCCTGAGCAGTCCACCGAAAATTGTTATAGAGGGTTTCTTCCCGGTTGAAGGCGTTTTGGTTGAGGGGCATGACCGAGGGCAGGCCGAGGGTATTGGTCCGCGAATCCTTGCTCTCCCCGGCAGTGATGGAGAAGGGATCCATGGTTGGGGTTTGCGGAATATTCCAGTGGAATTGTGCGGGACTGCGGAGGATCGTATTGAGTTGTTCTTCTGCAAGCCTCGCGGCGATGGTGCGGTTTCGCGCGGTGCGCGCGAGATCCATGCTGGACATGTACATGGAAACAAAGACGGTTCCCGCGATACTGATCACGGCCAGGGCAACAATGATTTCGACGAGCGAGAAACCGCGTCCTCTCACCTTATGGCGGGACCTGCCGCACACCGTCATAGCGTTTCGTTCCTTCACAACGGGTTGAAGACATGCGGAACACCGCCGCCGAATCCCAGGCCGGCTAACCTTCCGCGCCTGTTATCGTAACCATACAATCAAAGGCTTGTCAATACGTTTGTTGGGGGAGGGGATGGCCAGGGGAAACGAGGGGGCGCCTAAAGTGACAACGGGAAAAAGGAAACCGGTACCAGTGTCAATAGCGATATCGATGCTGATTTCGATGCCGGGCTGTGTTCTAGGAGAGAATCCGGAGAGCGGGGGGATTTTAGGCACGAATATTTTGAGGTTGTGTATACGGGTGCAGGGCGTTTATCGTATATACACTGTAAACGAAGCAGAATAAGGAGACGAGTGATGAGGGCATGGATGGTTTTTCTGATGCTGTGTGCGGTGTTGTGTTGGTGGGGGGCGGCGTCGGAGCCGGTGGCGCAGTGGTCATATGGTGGATTGGACGGGGTGTCGGTTTCGCCGTGTGTAGCGGACGTGGTGGAAGCGCCGGGCCTGGAAACAATCGCCGCAGGGGGGGATACGGGGGTGGTTCAATGTCTGGGTGCAACCGGAGCGGCGGTATGGGAATCGAAAACGCCGCTGGCGGGGCGCATTGTAACGCCTCCGGCGGTGAGCGGGATTTTACCGGCGGGCAAGCGTGCGGTGGCGGTGGCGTCGGAAGGAGGTCTCGTGAGCTGTATTGATGCGACGTCGGGGGTGGAGTTGTGGCGGCATGATGCGGGTGCGCCATGCACAGGCCTGGCATGGTCGGATTTGAACGGTGATAAGGGGGATGAGTTGGTTGTATTTACCCGCACTAAAGGAATTTTGGCGCTTTCCCCCAGCCATACGGAAGTGTGGGCTTTTTCAGAAGAAGAACTGGGCCGTCCGTTGACGCTGGCAGGTCCCGGGGCGATATTTGACGTGGATGAGGATCAGTGGATGGAGGTGTTTGCGGCGGATGCGCAAGAAGCATTTTGTGTGGATTCCAAGGGGGGATTACGGTGGAAAACGAAATCGGAGATTCCATTAACGGGCTCACTGGCGGTGGCCGGACCCGATCAAGAGGGTATTCCAAAGCTTTATTGCGCGGGGAAAGGCGCGCTATTGGCGATTGACGCTGGCATCGGGGACGTGTTGTGGCAATGCCCGCTGGATGCTCTGGGTTCGGAGGCTTTCCCATACATCGTATTGGGAGATCTTGATCGGGACAATGCCCCGGACATTGTGGTGGGGGTTCCCGGCGCGGGCATGATGGCAGTGGGATCCGACGGGAAAGTGTTGTGGACCTACAAAGGAGAAGGCGGGATAACTTCATCCCCCATCCTGGCGGATGTTGACGCCGACACGACGGTAGAGGTGGTTGCGGGTTGTGCCGGCAACCGGATTGCAGTGATTTCAAACGCGGGAGAGATCAAGGCATCCTGGCAGGTGCAAAGCGTGGTTCAACATGCCCCGCTGGTGGCGGATATTAAAGGCGATGGCCACGCATCCTTGCTTTATGTGGATACGGAAATCCGTTGCGCGACTCTGGGGAGCGCGTACGTAAAACCCTTCATGCCCTGGCCGATGGAAGGGGCTTCAATGAGCGGGATCCATGCCATTCGCATCTTGTCGGAGAGTGAATCCTCCATCATAGAAGATACCCGGGCACTGCTTGACGGTGGAAGCTTTGAAGAACAGGACGGCGCTCTGCCCAAGGGATGGACTTTGGAGCAGGCGGACACGTCAGTGTGCACGCTGGATACTCAAACCAAACTGGCAGGCACAAGTTCGGTGAGTATTAAACCTGCCACTGACTCTGTCGTATTGGTATCAACCTTGATTCCCATTCCTTCCGAGTTGAATGCCATTTCCGCAAGCGTCATGAGCACAGGGGCCGGAGCCGCGGGGGCCACCATCCGGTGGATGGGCAAACAGGGCCTTTTGCGGGAAGACACGCTTCAGGAACGCCCGGACACAGGCACCGGCTGGAAGCGATTTATATTGAACAGCACGCGAACTCCGCTGGGGGCGCATCACGTATGTTTTGCCTTGATCAGCAAAGACGGCGGCGGGGAAGGCGCGCACTGGGACGAGGCGCAGATCACGGGAACGTTTCGGCTGATCCCGCAGGTGTTTGTGGCGGTGAATCAAATTGGTTATGAATTGAACGGCCCGAAACAATTCACGGCATGGAGCAATTTCAAGGCGGCTTCGGTAAAGTTTGAATTGACGAGCGGTGAAAAAACGTATAAGGGCATTTTGACCGGCGGGACGAGAATCGTGGGCGCCTATGCCAGCGATTGGGGCTATTATTATTGGCGCGGGGATTTCTCGAACTTTGATGAAACGGGCGCCTGCACCATCAAAGTGATTATGGATACCGTCACGGCGCAAAGCGTTCCTTTTGCAGTCGAATCGGATTTGCTGTGGACAGCCACCCTTCCCCTGGCCCTAACCTGCTTTAAATACCATCGTTGCGGGGAGAATGTGCCCGGCGGGCATTTGGCCTGTCATCTGGATGATGCGCTCGAAGGGCAATCGCTGACCGGAGGGTGGCATGATGGTGTAGAGTATAGCAAGCGGCATATGGCCGCTTATGTGCTTGAATTGGCGACGGCCTTCAACATCGTTCGCCATAAACTGGGAATACAGTTTATCACTCCCCTTGGCAAAGATTTTCTTGGCGAGGTGTGTTGGGGGGCGGATTTGGTGCTGCGTTCCATCAAACAGGATGGCAGCGCGTATCCCGATCTGGTGAGCGCTCCGGGATATTGGGGGCCTCCGGAGAAAGAAACGGATAATCAACCGGACACGGGGGATGAACGGAAACCGGATCCGAATGGCACGGGCGATTCCTCGGTGCATGCCGCCGCGCTGGCGCGTGTGGCGCGGGTCGCGCTGGGCAATCCGGCATATGCCGAAGCGGCAGGGCGCGCGTTGCAGTGGGCGATTGGTCAGAATCTTCGGGGCCCGATGCAGTTTGCGGCGGCCACGGATCTCTATTTGGCCACACAACAGGACATGTATGCACAGCTTGCTCCGACGTTAATCCCCGTGCCGGACCCGGCGTATAGCGAAAATATTCAGGATTACGACGCGGAATTTGAACCGATTGAGCCGCCTTCTTTCAAGCTGGCGGTGATGCTGCGGGAGCAGGCCGGAGTGCTGTTAACACAAGCGGACAATCCCTTTGGCGTATTTATGCCGCCGCGGGAGGGCAGGGTGAATCTGTTTGACACGCCCGCGGACGCTTCGGGGGCGCGGATCGGAAACACGAAAAAGGTTCTGGAAGCGGCGGTGCTGGTGGCACAAGCCTACCGCTTTAATCCGCTGCCGGAATACAAGCAGTTCATCATCAATCAGTTCAATTGGATTCTGGGTAATAATCCTGAGAGCATCAGTCTGATGGAAGGCGCGGGGAAAACCTTCCTGCCCAGTTATTATCACCCCTATGAAACGGCGGGATTGGCGCGCGGGGCGGTGCCCGGCGGCATCGCCAATGGTTTTACAGGGCAAGGGCCAGGGGATGACCGGCCTTTTGTTGATATGAGCGGCGCGGAGAAGCCGGATGCGGTAACCAACGGGATTGATCTGGGCAACACTTTGCTCTACATTAAGGCGCTCTGCCATCTAAAAAGAAATATAGCGCTTGAACAATGATACGCCATGTCTTGAATGCTATTGAATGTCAAACACGCGGCGGTGTGCTGGCCATTGCCACCTGTTTCGTGGTGGTGTGTTGCGCCGCCGCCGGAGACCCCCTGTCGAAATGGGTCTTTGATGCATCGTCCAATCTATATGCACCGCCGCTCACGGTGGACGTTCATCCGGCGCCTGGGCTTGAAATGATCATCAGCGATAGTGAAGCCAAGCGCCTGCGGTGTCTCGATGCGAAGGGAAATGAACTCTGGGCGTATGATGGGCATTGGACGAAGCGGCTTATTTCCGCCGCCGCACTGGATACTTCTTCGGGGTTGCTTGTGGTGGGCAATGCGGATGGGCGGTTGTGCTGCATCGAGGCGCGCACCGGCGCCGAACGCTGGCAAAAAGAAATTGGCCCCGTGGAATGGGGCGGCGCCCTATGGGCGGATATCGATGGCGATGGCGCGGCGGAAATCCTGCTCGGTACGGAGGATCGGGGCGTTATCGCATTGGAGGCGGACGGAACCATCTGCTGGCATACAAAGGGCAGTGATCCGAATCGCCCGTGGTCCGTGCGCTGCCCATTGGCCGCGGCGGACATCAATAATGATCAAAAAGCGGAAATTTTCGGCTGTGGCACGTGGGGGCCGTTCTGTCTTAACGGCGATGGCAGCCTTCGCTGGGAACAGTGCATCGGAGACGATTTCACGAGTGCGCCAGTGTTAATTCATGTCGATGCGGAATGGCGGCTCTATTGCAGTTCACGAAATGACGGGCTGCTTTGGGCGTTTGACGCCACCACCGGAAACCCAAAGTGGTCAAAACCTTTGTTTGGAAACGTGGATGCATATTCGGGCGGCGCGATTGCGGCGGGGGATATCAACCAGGATGGCTTTCCGGAGATTGTAGCGGGGGATCTGTCGGGCCATCTTCATGTTTTTGCCGAAGATGGGACGCTGTTATGGGTGTTTTCCGCGCAACAGGCGGCGCATATCAGTGCGACGCTCGGTGACGTGGATGGGGATGGGCAAATTGAAGTATTGGCGGCATGCGGGGACCATCATGTGTATTGTTTGAACGCCCTGGGGGAATTGAAATGGAAATTTGCGGCGGAGTTGCGCCTGATTTTCCCGCCTACGCTTGCTGATGTTGATCAAGACGGTAAAACGGATATTTTATTCGGCGGAAGCGATCATAAGCTCCGCTGTCTGACGCTGGGCGGACGTTATCGGCCCGAATTGTTCCCCTGGCCGTCGCGGCGGCTGAATCCGGCGCAAAATGCGGCCAAGAATGCCGCGGCACAGGTCCGGTATGTCTCGGTGATGCATACATTGTTCGTGGATGGTGATTTTGAAGTGGACAAGACGGCGGAAAGCCTCGCGCCCTGTCCGGAAGGCTCCGCGCTGTTGGCACAGCGGAAGATACTGCCCAAAGGATGGTTGTTGGAGCCTCAAAACGATAAATGCGGGTTGGATGATGCCGTGGCGTTTACGGGAAAGCGCTCGATGCGCCTGCTAGGGCCGGTAACGCTCTGCACGAAGCCCATCGTGCTGGAAACCGGGCTGAAAGAGGTTATGGTATCTCTTCATGCCAAGAGCGAAGGTGCGATACGGGGTTATGTCGAATGGATGGATACTCAAGGTAAAATTTGTACGTCTCCGAGCAATCTCTCGTCAGTCTCTTCCGAAAATGGGTGGCTGAAGTATCGTCAGGAGCATTTGGTTCCGCCTGCAGGCGTGCGGTGGATGCAGGTGGCGTGTTCGATAGAGGATAGGCAAACCACATGGGTGGATGGAGTTGAAATACAGGGTGTTTTTAATGAAATTCGAGAAGCGCGGGCGCTGGTGAATCAGGTGGGCTATGATGTGGGTGCGCCGAAATATTTTACGGTACAGGGTAATTGGAAAGCGGCATCGGCACGCTTCGTTCTGGTGCGTTCTGATCAAGGCGAGGCGTTTCAAGGCAATTTGAACTATGCAGGGCGTATTCAGGGTTGCTATGGACAAGACTGGGGCTATGAGTACTGGCGGGGCGATTTCTCCGCATTCGATGAACCGGGGAACTATCGGATTCATATCCTTCTGGATGATTTTGAGGATCTTTCCTGGCCCTTTGAGATAGGAAAAGATCTTTTGTGGGAGCGGACGGCGCGGCCCGCCTACCGATTCTTCTATTACCAACGCTGCGGTATGGAAATACCGGGGTTTCATAAGGCGTGTCATTTGGACGATGCCATCGGCCCGGACAAACAGCAGTACGATCTCTGGGGGGGCTGGCACGATGCGGGCGATTACAACACGTATCACAATGCGCCCTACGTCTACGGCTTGGCCAGGGCCTATGGAATTCAGCAGAAGCGGTTTGACATTCAGGATGAAGACCATAACGGGGTGAGTGATTTTCTCGATGAAATTATCTGGGGCGGGGAACATGCTCGACGGATGATAGCGCCGGACGGTTCTGCCTATGGTGGCATTACCTCCGGCTATGGGTATTGGGGGCCGCCGGAACTCGAAACCGACAATAAACCCGGCACAGGCGATGAGCGGCCTGTGGGCGACCCCGCCACAGGACATGACCCCGGCAGGCATACTGCTGCGCTGGCCCGAATTGCGGCGTTGGCGCCGGATTCCAAGCCCTGGATAGAACCCGCGGATCGCAGCCTGCGATGGTCTTTGGAACATAACCAGCGGGGCGTGCCACAGTTCAGCGCCGCCATTGATCTCTACTGCGCCACCCATGACGAAAAATATGCCGTGCTCGCCAGAGAACTATTCCCGGGAATTGGGGCGGCGCCTGATGTGGTGGATGCCGTCAAGCGTTTCGACGAAACTTTCCATGAAGATCATGCCGAAGCCCTCCGCACAGCCGTGATCGCCCATGCGGAAGAAATCCTGCCGTTGGCGGAGAATCCGTTTGGCGTGTATACCTTTGGTCCGAAGGACCGCCCGAACTTTTTTGGCACCCCCGCAGGATCAGGTGGCTGGCACGTGGGTACCAGCAGCCGTTTGATGGAAGCCGCCAATTTCGCCTCCCTCGCGCATCAATATGCCCCCAATCCCCGTTATCTGAAATTTATCTACGATCAGTTCAACTGGACGCTTGGCACGAATCCCTTCGATATCAGCCTGATGGAAGGCCAGGGCAGCGCCTTTCCACCCACGTATCATCAACGGCTCACGTTTGGCGGCCTGAAACGCGGCGCGGTGCCCGGAAGCGTGGTGAACGGGATCACATGGCGCGCACAGGGTGATGATCGCCCCTTCTTCGACATGAGCGGCGTGGACATCCCCATCTGTGAGTCCAACGAGGTATGGCTCCCGCACAATATGAATTATCTGAATGCACTCGCGAATTTATACCGGGGTCAGTGAATAGGTTTTTTCCCTTAAAAAATGCTACACTTGCGCGGAAGTGTTCACATCCAGGAATATCCTAATAGGAGAACGATGCCATGGCGTATGAAAATGTATTGGTTGAAGTTGCGGAACACTATGCGTTAATCACCTTGAACCGTCCGAAGGCGAATGCATTGTCGCTGGGACTGGTTCAGGAATTGCGTGCTGCGGTATTGGAGGCGGAAGCCAATCCAGCCGTTCGCGTGATTCTGATTACAGGCGGCACGGGCAAGTTTTTTGCGGCGGGGGCGGACATCCCCACCATTGCAGCCTCGCTGGACGATCCGATGGCGGAGGGACGGCTGTTGGCGGAAGGGTTGAAGACAATGAACACCATTGCCGCCTGTGATAAGCCGGTAGTAGCGGTAGTAAACGGCATGGCATTGGGCGGCGGCTGCGAATTGTGCCTGGCGTGCCATATGCGGATCGCCTCGACACAAGCGTCCTTTGGTCAGCCGGAAATCAATCTGGGCATTATTCCGGGTTGGGGCGGCATGCACCGTCTGCCAAGGTTGATCGGCGATTCGCGGGCGCATGACTGGCTCATGACGGCGCGCACCATTTCGGCGGAGGAAGCGCTTCAGGCGGGGTTGGTGTGCCAGGTGGTGGCACCGGAAGATTTATTGAATAAGGCGAAGGAATTGGCGGCCACGCTGGCGGCGAAACCACCAGTGGCGATGCGCGAAACAATACGCGTACTGCGTGAGCGCGCGCTGCATCCGGATCAGGGCGCGGCGTTGGAAAAAGCAGGATTCGAAATCGCGGCCACGAGCAAGGACGCCAAAGAAGGCATTAGCGCGTTCCTGGAGAAGCGTCCCGCACAATTCACGGGTGAATGATGCGAAGCATTGGATGGGTCACATTGGCCTTCGTGCTGGCGTGCAGCCTGGCGGAAGCCTTTGAAGCAGGCGCGGCGAAAGTGGACATTACCGCGCCGGTCGGCACGCCCTTGAACGGCTACGGCGACCGCATGGGCCGCAGTTCCATAGCGGTACACGATCCGTTATGGGCGCGTGCTTTATATTTGGACGATGGTCAGACCAAACTTTTCCTGGTAAGCCTTGATCTTTGCGCCATCAATCCGGAACTGCGGAACCGTGTGTTGGAGATTGCACCCGGTATTGTGCCACACGACAACATCATTTTAGCCGCCACGCACACGCACAGCGGCCAAGGCGCAATGTGTAAAAGTCTACCGATACGCGCAGTATCGGGCCGGTTCATTCCGGAGGTGCTGGAATCCACGGCGCAGGGGATTGTCAAGGCCATGACATCCGCCTATGACAATCGAAAACGAGGCGCCATCGGGTACGGTGTAGGCCGTCAAGACAGCCTATCAGCGAACCGGCGCGAGCCTGGAGGGCCGATCGACGAACAAATCGGCGTGATTTTGGTCACCGATGCCGACGGAAACACCATGTCGGTGGTCACCAACTTTGCCGGCCATCCCACCTCCGTTCCGGACAGCGATCAGTATTCCTTTTCCGCGGATTACGTGGGGTATTATTACGATGAAATGGAGAAAAATTCCTCCCCCGGATGCGTGGCCATGTTTCTGAACGGCGCGGAAGGCAATCAGACCATCGGCAATCCTGAGAGCAAGGAGGGCTGGGCCCGCACGGAATCGGTGGGCCGGTTGTTGGCCGCGCGTGTGAAAGAAATTATGGGCGGGATTGCCTGCGGGGAAGCGGCGTTGCGGTTGTCGCGCAACACGCCTGCGCTTCCGCGCACCCTCGCCTCGGCATTCCAGCCCGCTTCCACGATAGTGCAGACACTGGAAATCAATGATTTGCTGGTAGCGTTTTTCCCGGGCGAGGCATGTGTGGAACTGGCGCTGGAATTGCGGGATCGCGCGCAGGCCCGGGGCTATACGGAACAATTTTCCGTGGGTTTAGCCAATGATTACCTTATGTATTTTATTCCCCGGAAGTTTTATGCTCAGGCCACTTATGAATCCGCCATGAACTTTTTCGGGCCGGGGATTGAGGACTGGTTTTACCGGGAATTCGGCAAGCTTATGACGCGCGGCACGCCGGACCCTGAATTCAATCCAGGACCAGCCGTGTCGCCTGAGCAAATTGCAGGAGGGCTGCATCTTGTGCTTCAGGGCAGTCCGTACGCCATGGGCTTGCAGCGGGGGAAGGCGTTTGGCGATGACCTCCGCGCACGGTACCAGCGGCGCGTGGTGACGCCGGTGCAGTCGGGCGCATGGCAGCCAGAGACAGGGATGTGGTCATATTGGCCGTCCTTTCTGGATCCCCTGCCGCTGGCGTTGCCGGTGATGGCCATGGCCGCCCGGCCGATGCTCGAAGGGGTTCCCGAATCATTAATCTTAGAGATGGAAGGCCTTGCGGAAGGCGCAGGACTCCCCTTTGATGCGGTATGGCTGCTGCAAAACGCAGGACGCCTGGAATCACTCGATAACAAGGACGCCCTGTTTAACACGCCGCTGTGCACATTTTTCGCGGCGGCGGGCGATAGAGCGGGAGCGGATGATCTGCTGGTGGGCCGGAATCTCGATTGGGCCGATCCGGAACAACCCGTGGTTATTGAAATGCACCCGGATCAGGGGCATGGGTTCGTACAGGCGGGATTTGGGTGGAATACAGGCGTTTTCACCGGCATGAACGATGCGGGACTGGTGCTTTGCATGGAACAGGCCGCCGCCCTGCCGGAGAAAGAACTGAAAGGCGCCGCCATTGAACTGCTGCTTCGGGAATTGCTTCAAACCATGGACGATCCCGACCAGGTGGTGGAGTTTTTGCGCGCGCGCAATCGTTTTCCCGGATGCCATGTGTTGGTGGCCGGCATAAAGAATATTCCGCCGCCTGCCGCAAGCAACGGAAAAAACGGGCTCAAGAAAAATGGCGTGAAAAACGGCCTCATGACGGATCCCGCCCCACTCATGGGCGGACCTCGCGCCTATGTAGTGGAGTTTGGGGCTCAAATCACGGTGCGGGAACCGGTGGAGGGATTATTGCTGGGTTCAGTACCAGAGGCGGCGGACGTTGCGCCGGATAGCAAAACGCGGTACACGCGCGTATTGAATCTGCTCCAGTACGAACGCATCATCGGCCCGAAGGAAATCAAGAAGACCCTGGCGGATGCCGAAGAAGGTCAGGCGCCGTCCGCCTGTATCTGGAATACCTGCACGCGGCATAGCGTGGTGTTTGAACCGAAGAACCGCACCATGCATGTGGCATTTCCGGATCCTTCAGGAGTGCCAGGCGCTTATACCACCTTCTCCCTGAACGCGGGAGGCCGGCCATGAGCGATGTAGTGCGGGTATTCAACCGGTCCACGACCTTTGGCGGGCGCCGCCGCCGCTGGCGGGCCGTGCGCCGTACGACACTGATTATCCTTGGGGTGATTGTGCTTTGGGCCTGGTGGGTCACCCGTGACCGTTTCCCCATGGGGCAGCTTATCCCGGCACAGCAAGCCTATGAATGCTGCATTGGCGATCCGCTGGGCAAGCGGACAACGCTGGCGCAATCGCAACTTTGGAGTCTGGCGCCCAAGGAGGCGGCGCTCGCAAAAGTTCCAGAATTGCTCGCAAATAATTTTGGATTGCCGGAATGGGTATTGAATAACCTGGTGTACGGCCTATGTCATGTTTCCGGCAATGATCTGCGGGAATTCCGCGATCCCCTGTTAGTAACGCGCATGAGCCGGATCGGATGCCTATTGGAAAAACTGCACCATTTCATCGGGGGGATTGAACAGGATTGCGCGGGCGGTCTCAATTTGCGGGTAGTGCCCGCCGCAAACCTCTTTTATGCGGTGCGGGGGCGGGTATTGCTGCTGAGTCCATCACGTGACGCTTTGATCCATGCCTTGACGCTTACAGCCAAACAGGCCATTGGACGGGAATCCCTTGCGAAGCTTGTGCACGAAATGGGTTCCGAGGGACTCTCGGCGCGGATCAACTTCCGGGAAAGCGATCCTTTGGGGGATGTTTTCGAGAGCGCCCGCATCGATCTTCAGGTCCGAGCCGAAAATGTCCGCCTGGTTTGTCAGAACTCGTTGCGTCCTGCCTGGAAAGAACGTTTCGCCGCATTGTTGGAGGCCGCATCACCTCAATCCCTGCAACAACCTCCTGAGGGATACCTTATGGTGTCCGCCAATTTTGGGAAATCCATCACCGAGGTCTGGGCGGGAATTCAACAGGCCCTGGGCGATATGTTCCCAAACGAATTATTGGCGCCGGTATCGGCCAAGCCGGAATTGACTATTCTCGCGGAATGCGCAAAAGTACTGGGGCCAGGGTTCTGTTTAAGCTGGGTGGGTGTTGATCAGAATGAAATGCTGCCGGCGCCGGAACTTGCCGGGGTTTTCGACACCAACGTTGAGCAAGCACGCGCGCTGCTCGCCACAATTCCCGCACCTCCGGAAGGGACCCCCCCATGGGCGTCGTATCCACGGTATGACGCCGCAAGCGGTATTGCCTTTTTGCCGTTGATCGGCGGACCTTCCATGCAACCTTCCATGGCCATCCACGGCAATGGCCTCATGGCCAGCAGCAGCAGAACGGTATTAGAGAATTTGCTGGCACAACCCACGGGTGTTGAAACGCTGCCACAACCGGGAAATCTTTTTATTCGTCTCAACCCCGCTCCCGCCTGGCAATGCCTGGTGGAAACAGCGATGCCATTCGTCGAGTTCGGGCTGGTGCGCGGTTATACACCGGAGACGTTTAAACAGTTCGCGGATTCCTGGTCGGCCACTTTCCAGCGCTTCAATAAAGTTTCAGTACTGGCTGCCCATAACAACGGAACCATCAGCGCGGAATTGGAGGTGGCGTTTAAATAAACAGATTGACGTTTCCCTCATCCGCCTTGCCAAGATAATAGCCGGCGCCGGCCACTTCCACGCCATCAATCAGTTCTTCGCGCTTAATACCCATCACATCCATGGACATGGCGCACGCCACCAGTTTTACACCGGCGTTTTGCGCGGATTGGATCAATTCAGGCAATGAAGCCACGTTTTTGGATTTCATCACATACTTCATCATCCGGGTGCCCATGCCCATCATGTTCATTTTCGATAACATCAATTTCTGAGGGCCTCTGGGCATCATCATGCCGAACATCCGGTCGAGCAGGCCTTTTTTTACCGGCCCAGGACTATCTTTCCGGAGCACGTTTAATCCCCAGAAAGTGAAGAAGATGGTTACGGCATTGCCCATGGCCGCCGCCGCGTTCGCAATGACAAAAGTGGCCATCACGCGGTCCAAATCATTGGAAAAGCAGACGATGGTTTTACTGTTTGACGTGACCGCAGCCTTTGTTTCTGCTGGTGCCGCCCTTTCCTCTTTTCGGATACGGGCAACATAATTGCCCCCTTCAGATTTTACTTCCACCAAGGAATTCCCCGTACGTTCGCACCATGCCGGGATATCTGCCGCAAAGCCCGGATCGCTGGCGGTTACTTCCAGCACTTCTCCCGCCACCATCTTTTCAATAGTCTCTTTTACTTTCACAATAGGTCCCGGACACTGTAGCCCGCAGACATCCAGCGCTGTGGATTTCGCCGGGACTGTATTCGTTTTCTTTTCCTGCGAACATGTATCCATGCAACATCCCTCCTTTGATTTTCCAGTTCTGTCTGTTTGATACCAGCACCAGGTGCGGTATCCGCCATTTAGATTGCGCACACGATACCCCTTTTGCATCAGTAACCGTGCCGCAATGTATCCCCGCAACCCTACGGCGCAATAAACGCCAATCTCTTTGTCTCTGGGCAACTCGGTGTGGCGGGCGCGCAATTGATCCACGGAAATTAACGTGGATCCCGGTATTTGCCCGGCTTCTGCTTCGGATGGCTCGCGCACATCGAGCCAATAGATATCCGACGGGACATTGTCCGCTTCCAGCAGTTCCACGTCCCCTTTCAACACGTTACACGCCACGAATCCGGCCATATTAACTGGGTGCTTTGCACCGCCCCATTGTGGTGAATAGGCGAGTTCCAGATGTTCCAGATCGTACACGGTCATGCCGGATCGTTGTGCCGTTGCCAATACATTAATTATTGAGTCAACGCTTTCCGGCCCCACTACTTGGGCTCCAAGAATCCGTCCGTCCGGGGAGAACAACAGCTTGATACTCACGGGCTTCGCGTCAGGATAATAGCGGGGGTGCTGCATGGGATGGACATAGATCCGGTGATACGGCCAGCCCAGCCGCCGCACGTCCTGTTCAGAAAGACCTGTCTGCGCCGCCGCAAGGTTAAACACCTTAACAATTGCAGTACCCTGACTGCCTCGGTAGGCTGCGTCACGCCCAAGGATGCGATCCGCGGCAATACGCCCTTGACGGTTCGCCGGTCCGGCCAGTGGAATTCCTGCCGGTTGCCCTGTTACAAATTCCACCACCTCCACCGCATCGCCTGAAGCGTAAATATCGGGATCGCTGGTTTGAAGTTGGGCATTCACCCGAATGTGTCCTCTGGGTCCGAGTTCCAATCCAGCCGCTTCCGCTAATCGCGTTGTCGGACGCACCCCCACGCACATACATACAAAATCACTTTCAATCAGCGTGCCACTTTTCAACCGCACCCCCGTGCCTTCAATCCCTACGGCTGTTTCCTCCAAAAATAGATGGACTCCATTCAACCGCAGTTCCTGCACCAGGGGTTGTGTCATTTCTTTGTCCATACGGGGCATTATATGGTCTTGTAATTCCACTAGAGAAACGGTCAGGCCGCGTGCTCGGAAATTCTCGACAAGTTCAAGCCCGATAAATCCCGCCCCGATCACACAGGCATGTTTTGCTTTCGGGACCGCCGTTGCTATCGCCTCCATGTCGGCAAGATCGTTCAAAACAAAAACGCTGGGGCCATCAGCGCCGGGAATTGAAGGACGTATCGGGGCAGCCCCGGGAGACAATACGAGTTTGTCATAGGATTGCAAAAACACATGACCGTCATCCAGGTCTTTCACTTCCACCTGTTTTGCGGCGCGATCAATCCGAATCACTTCATGCCGCGTCCGCACATCCAGCCCATACCGGTTTCGAAGCCCGGCCACCGTTTGGATCAACATCGAATCGCGGCCTTTGATCACCCCGCCGATGTAATACGGCATGCCACAATTCGCAAACGACACGTCCGCACCTTTCTCGAATACGGTGATTTCCATGGATTCATCCAATCGGCGCAGGCGCGCCGCACAGCTCATGCCTCCAGCCACTCCGCCCACAACAATTATTTTCTTCTGCATATATTCACTCCTCGTGGTCATGCACTGACCCGGTTAAACACATCCAATAATTGTCCTACTAACTGCTCCCGGCTCAGTTCGCCGGATATGGCCCGATCAATACACTCATTAAGATGACGCTCCATAATCACCACCCCCAAAGAGCGCAATGCACCCGCCGTCGCCGCCGTCTGTTTCACAACCTCATAACATCCGCGCCGTTCTTCGATCATCCTGCGAATGCCTTTGACCTGGCCTTCGATCCGGTGTATCCGATCCAGGATCAGCTTATTGGTATCGTCGGTTGTTTCTTCACGCATGTCGATTCTCCTGGTTTATATACACATACTAGGTATGAGTATATTCCAATGTAAGAAAAATTTCAACCTAAAAAGAAAGAGTCATTTGCGAAATAGGCCTTTATATATTTATAAGGAAAAGGCGCCAATCAGGTGGCAGGTTTCATATTCGGCACGCTGAAATGTGAGTAAGTCATTTAGCGCAAATAAGTTATGCAAAAGGAAGAGCCCGCAAGCCCCAGACTTGCGGACCCCTAGCATAAGTTCTTTTTCGTGCCAGGGGGGCGTTGTTATCAGACACCCTCGCCCACCCTCGTCTTACCGGTGTTGAAGGACTCGGCGCCGCGATCACTCAGGTCAAAATACTAACACAACCCTTGTATCGCCGCCCCGTCCTCGCCGCAGTTGCCGACGGAACCTCTAACTGGGCGCCCGCGCTTTCGCTCTGGGCGCCAAGTCCTTCACACTTTCCGGTAAGTCAGCCGGTCAGCCGCTTATTTCTTGCCTTTTTTGGCGGCTTTTTTCTTCGGGGCAGCCTTCTTCGGGGCGGCCTTCTTGACGACTTTCTTGGCTGCTTTCTTTACGGCCATCGTTCTCTCCTTTCAGATTCCTATACCTGACACATGTTTTTTCGGTGGGCTTAACCGCGGCGACAGGCCGCGACCCCCGTCCCGTGTCCTACACACGGGAAACGCTTCTACGGGCACAAGCCCGTTTAAGCCCGCTCTGGGGATGCACCGCACTCTTTTTTCCATCAGAGTGGTTGCATCGCGTTTCAACTATTCGTGAATCGATCCGCACACAGATTTTTTCTGATCGTGTGTTGCGTTTTTTCACGACCACCGCGGAGCACGTGCATCATTTTTTCGTTGCGCCGTTCCGCGGATCATTAAGCTTCTCTCGTCAGGCTTGCTTTCTTATCGATTCAATTTTTGACGCCAATGAACTAGCAAACAACGAAGAAAAATGCAAGAGTTTTTTTTAGCACTATTTGTTTTATTTCCCGCCCCTTCCTTAGATGAGAGTCCTCAACAGGTTTTTTTCGCGCCGTTCCTAGAAATACATTTACTGTAATGATCGCATTTTGCTCAATAAATACAGGCATGAAATGCATATTGTCATTTTGCGCAGAGAGGTGCGCCGCAAACAGCCTCTTTTCCTTTGGGATAAAAATCCAGACGCATGCCAGTATGATTTCAAGGCGGCGAAACGGCAAATTTTTTCTTGAAATTTATGATCATCCGAGAAGGTTTTTGGTCTAATGCGCCTCGATCTTTAAAAAGACGGAATGATAAATTTTTGCGCGCATCTGCATTTTCAGACATCAACAAAAAGAATTTTTTCGTCGTCGCGCGCATTAATTTGCAGGAGACGACCGCTTATCTCCAACCAAATTTTCCTTGAGGCATTCACATCCATCGGCAACAACAGGACACACTCCACACTTGTTCGCCACCATCAAGAGACGTACTATGAAATTTTCTTTGTGAAGATGCAGATGCACCGCCCACTCCTCCGGGCGGCTTGGGGAAACGGTGCAAGTATCGTTTTCCCAAAAAGGGTATGGCAACTGGTTCAACCGGCTTTCGCCTGACTCGCCCTTCGCGATTTAGCACCGGGTGAATTCGTCCGGGGTGATGTAAAGCGCCATCGTCCTTCACCGCAGGTCATCCATCTAACGTTTCAGAAATGTTCGAAACCGTGCATTTTTGCGTTCACGCTTTTTCACAAGTTGTTGGATGCTTTGTAACTCATTGATAACATTCAGGTTGCCAATTTTCAGGCCTTTAACTTAACGACGCTCGCCGATATTCTTTATCAAGCCGCCCAAGCCCGCGAGAAAATTGCCGATGCGGGCGGCGGTGTTCGCATCAGGCAATGGAATGCGCAGTTCATGAGTGCCGGTCTGGGTATCCTGGGTAATCACCGCACCTAATCCGGGTGTGGATGATCCAGCGCCTGCCAGACTCAATTGCCCTAGTAACTCAATTCCCGCAGATAATAATTCCTTCCAATCGGCTGGGATAGGGGATGGCGCTGTTTCCGGATCGGTGGGGACAAGTTCGGCGATCTCTTCGGCGATTTCCGGTTGACCTGCGGTTTCGGCAGGCAGAGGCTCCTGGGTTTCTTCCTGGGTGGGCACATGCCGGGGAATGCTGCCGGCGACCGACTCGACAGTCTCCATGAATTTTTTCATCTTACTGCCACCCAGGAAAACTTCGGCTTCGCCGCCGTCCAGCACGCCTTCAAACATGGCCGTTTTAAACTTGATCACGTCGAGCATGCCGTGTTCGATGGTGCCGCGCGATACAAAGTGATAGACCTGCACGTTTTGGTGCTGGCCGAGACGGTGGATGCGGCCTATCCTTTGTTCGAGTACGGCCGGATTCCAGGGTTGATCCATGTTGATTAAAGAAGAAGCGACTTGCAGATTGAGGCCGACCCCGCCGGAATCGGTGCATAGCAGGACGCGGCAGGCCGGATCACTCTTAAACCGGTCGATCACCGTCTTGCGCTTCTTGCTGTCCAGCGAACCATGATAAAAACCGCACAAGGCGGTTTTGCCATTGAGCCGCCGCATTAATAGTTCGTGGGTGCCCAGCCACTGGCTGAACACCACCACTTTGTTTTCTGGAGTCTCAAGAATGTCATTCAACAACGCGGCGCATTCATCTATTTTGGGGCCGTGTTCTGTAAGACGATCCAGCAAATACGTGCTGTTGCACGACATCCGCATGCATTGCAACGCCATCATCAGCCGCCGCTGTTCCTGCTCGGTCAGAAAACCGCGCCGTTTCCATTTAGACACAATATCGCCCACGATATCGCGGTATTCCTCGTGAATTTTCCGCTGGGCGTCCGTCATGTCCACGAAAAAATGTTTATCGGTGCGGGAGGGCAATTCCAGGAGCACATCCTGTTTCTTGCGGCGAACCAGTACTTCCGCCAAGCTTTCTTTTATCCGGTCCAGATCCCGATAACCGATGATGCGGCCTTGGGTATCGGTATGTTGGTGTTTATGCAGGAACCGGAACAGGGGCCCCAAGTGAAACTTATCCACGAATTCCATAATGGAATGCAGTTCGGCCAGACGGTTCTCCAGGGGGGTGCCCGTGAGCACCAGTGCATAGGTGGCGTTGATCTGCTTCACGCACTTGGCCCGCCGTGTTTCCCAATTTTTGATGCGCTGGGCTTCATCAAGAATCACCACATCCGGACGCCAGCCCTGGATAAGACCCAGATCCAGGTGAACCGTCTCGTAATTGGTAATCTTGTAGAAAGACTCTGCCTGATACCGCTTATGCCTATCCCGTACAAACCCTTCAACCACCATGGCATCGCGCTCAGTGAACCGTTCAATCTCCTGTTTCCATTGGTGCTTAAGCGCAGTCGGGCAGATCACCAAAACCCGCTCAATACCCGCCGTTTTAGCCAGAATCTCCACAGCGGTGATCGATTGGATGGTTTTTCCCAATCCCATATCGTCCGCGATCAGACACCGCCCGGCTTTTGCGGCAAACAAGGCGCCCTTTTGTTGGTAGGGGTACAGTTTGGTTTTTACTAGCGATTTGAACTCGCGGGCAGCCTCCGGGCCTTCAAATATGCGTGTGATGGCCTCACGGCGCCGCGCATCATCGCGCAGCCGTGCAATGTATTCCAGCGCATCACCATATACCCGCAGTTCATGATCGAATGACTGGGCATCCCGCATGAACCGCTCAAACTTGGATACCGCGCCGGGCCGCAGCACGCCGTTGCCGTCAAAATACTGGTTGGCCAGCGCCAACAGGTTCTTGGGACAGTCGAGACCCGCCCGGAAACATACTTTCCGCTGCACGCCGTACCATAGAAAGACTTCCGAGTACGGCGCAAAATATCCGGCGCTCAAAGCGGCTTTTCCGCCGCGTTTCCGTTCCAGTTTGTTCAACAACCATTCGATATGCTTGCAGGTGCCTAACGTGTTCACCGAGAAATCCGGACAGGAACAGAAATTGATCCCCAACTCCTTTCCGCGAATCGCCACGCGGTAGGTGCGCCCGCTCTTGGGGTTTGTAACGGCAAATTCCGAGAATACTGGCGCCGATGCAAGGTTTTTCACCTTAAATGATTGTTCCCGGCCGTACTCCCGCCGCAAGGCAATTTGCCACTCTTCCAGCGACATGCTCTCCGGTTTTTTCGTTCTCGGGGTGCGCGGAACGTGTGGCTGCTTGAGTTTCTCGCGAAAAATTTTTTTAGTCATAATTACTCCGTATTTCTAGCCTGGATGGATCAAGCAAGCGGGCGGTATGGTATATCGTTAAAATCTCAATTAACTCCCCCCTGATTTGATACGCGATTCGGTAGTATCCAAGAATAATTTCACGAATGGAGGGATTGTTGATTTCAGGTACGATTCGACCCAGGAAAGGGAATGTTTCAAGCCGTTCGACGGCGCTCAATCCATCCAATGCAAAGAGGCTTGCATAATGAATTGAATCCTCTGCGATAAAAGAGGTGATTGCTTCAAGGTCGTCAGCAGCCTGCTTTGTCCACCTTATTTCCGCCATTCCTCCATCCTGCGTCTTACATCGGCATGGGAAACTGTTTGTCCATCATCCGCTTGCTGAAGGCCCCGCTCCACTTTTATGAGAAAAAGGAGTCTTTCCATCGCATCTTCAATGGGTGCGTCTTCAGGGAGATCCTGGACGGCTTGAAGAACCTGTTGTTTTGTATTCATGTCATTACAGTATCAACGAACACTAGGTTTGTCAAACCATCATGGACGCTTGCAGAAGCTTTCCCGCTGTGGTAGATTGGAGGTCCGTCAGGACAGGATGCCGGGCGGAAGGCGCCTGCTTGCGGACAAGGGCACAAACCCGGCCGAAAACCGGTCAAGCGAAGGAGGCTGTCATGTCACATAATGTAACCCGGAGACAATTTCTTGGCGCCACCGCCGCGGGCAGTGTTTTGCTTGCCGCCAGCACGGGGGCGAAACCCGCTCAAACCGCTCAGGAGGCCGGCTGGCCCGCACAACCGCCAGTAAAGATTTATAAGGTCTTTATAGGCAGGACCGGCGACATCTACATGTCCCGCCCGACGGAAGAAATCGGGAAACTCAATGATCACCTGGCGGGAATCGAGAAAAAGCTGGGGGATGTCCAGTTTGTGGGCGGCGACCTCATCCCGCCCGCCGATGCCACCACCGTGCTCAACAACCTTACGGGCATGGACGGCATTATCCTGTTCCATCTGAGCGGTCACGGCGGCGGCTCCCCTGCGGAAGCGATGGATAAAATCGTGGATACGGGTATTCCCACCGTGGTGTTCTCGCAGCCGTTTAGCGGCCATGGGTGGATGTATTTCCCGAAATGGCAGAAAGCAGGGAAAAAAGTTGTTCTGTTGCCCACCAGCGATTGGAGCGAACTCGACCGTGCGGCGGGGTTGATGCGGGTTGGACCACGGCTAAAACAAACGAAAATCCTCGTGGTGCGCGGACCGATGGGCACCGCTGCCGCCTGCAATGCCGAACAACTGAAAACTCGCTGGGGTGCGGAAATCATTCCGATTACGGTTGAAGAGACTCTTGAAGCGCACAAGGCCGTGGACGCCGCGGAAGCCGAAGCCGAAGCGGAAAATTACTGGATTAAATGCGCCAAGAAAATTTACGAACCTACCCGTGACGAAATCATTAATGCCTCGCGATTCTACCTCGCCATGAAAAAACTGATGATTGATCGCGGCGCACAGGCGGTGACCAGTTCCAACTGCATGGGCGATCCCGCCAAAGGATGTTTTGCTTTCAGTAAACTGAACGATCAGGGCCTGGTGGGAGCATGTGAAGGCGATATGGATTCCACCCTTACCATGCTAATCTTCCGCTATGCCTTCGGCGTACCCGGATTTATCACGGACCCAGTGTTCGACACCGCCCGAAATGCCCTGATCCATTTCCATTGCACTTCCGCCACGAAAATGGATGGCCCGGAGGGTAAGCGGTTGCCATTTTCCATCCGTACGCAAACCGACAGCGGACGCGGCGTGGCGCTCGATGTAGAAAACCGTATTGGCCAGGCCGTGACCTGCGCCAAGTTCATTAACCTCGATACCATGCTGGCCTCCACCGGAAAAATCACCGAGGTCACGCATGACAAACTCGCCTGCCGCACGCAATTCGTCACGGAAGTGGGTGACGCCAAGAAGATGTTCCTGAACTGGGGCGGCGGCGTGCTGGAAGGCGACGTCATGACGCTGCTCCACCGCGTCGTTTTCTATGGCAACCACATGCAAAGCCTTACCGACCTCGGCAACCTCATGGGCTTCCGCGTTGTTGAAGAGGCGTAATAGAAGCATTGAACCTGCGGGAGGATGGTCAAAAATCCTCCCGTTTTTATTTTGGCGTTGACGGCGCCAAATGCCCGCCGGGAACAAGGACGTGGCGATCCACCATGGTTTCTAAACCCTGCTCACCGAGGTGAAACTCATAAGCCCACAATACAATCCCGTCTTTGTCTTCTTTAATGGTGTAAAGGCCCTCGTATCGCTGCAAATTTATTTCATGCCCGGCACGCCGCCGCCAACCCTCAAACAACAGTGTTTCAATTTCTTCTCTGGTCTTTCCATCCCACGTCTTTGTATCCAAGAGGTCTATTGAGTTTAAGAAATCCCAATCTACGTACATAAAACCCGTTTCAGGATAGTCAATTTCTACTGGGGTAATCATCCGATACCGGGCGAGTCCAATCAGGCCACCCGCCACAAGAATGGCCACAATAAAAAGGTCAAATTTAACGAAGATACGGAAACGGCGCTCCCTAACCGGTCCTGTACGGTAAGCGATCAAAATTAACCCGGCGCAGCAGAATAGCCCTCCCCAAAATATCGCAGAAAGCACAGCAGCCCGTGTCGTGTAAAAATGCATTCTACAGGGGGATTCTCCATCCAGGTGAATCGAAAAATCCGTATTCATATCATCCGGGCGCAAGGTAGCGCTTAGTCTGCTTACGATACAACGATCCCACAATAAATCAGTTAAAATTGGAGCCATAACATGCGTGGAATAGGAAGTTCCCAAAAAGTTTGGCAATCCGTATCCAAACGTATCCGCTTTGAAATCCACTTTTCTGAGCGTGTTGGCATACTCCAGTATAAATCCATCGGTTGCGGCGCGTTGGTCCGCAATGACATACAGTTCGACGTACAGATCGCTTCCATTTAATTTGGTCAGACGCATAGGATATACAGGGTTTAGGGTTGGAAATGTGATGGAGAGGGGATGCGGGATAAGATCCTGCTGTGAATCACGGCGAAGTTTAGCTGCCATAAATTTCCACTTTGCGTTAATATAGTCGGATACTATGGAAAGGCTTTCTTGAGGGACAGGATTGAATCCGTTGTCCACAAGCCATTGATTCAAATCCTCGGCCCTGGCAGCTTCCAGTACGGATACCTCATAATTCCCAACCCGCTGTGTATTTTCCACCTTAACGCCAGCGCGCACATATATAAAATCCCCACTATACGTCGCAACATTTGGCAAAAGTAAAACAAAAAGAATCAAAAGGGCTGTGATAATGGTAAAGAGCAGATCTGCCAACTTAGATCGCGTAACGTAATCTATAACTCCAAGCAACAACCAAAGAAGAAGAAGCGGGAACAGAATAATAGCAACTGAGAATCCTCGTCCTGGATGTATCTTGGGTTTGAAAGTTAAAGATAGATAATTAAAGAGCTCTTGCGATTCTCTTGTTATTTGGATAAGCGATGCTGGGACCGGAACTACCCAGGCGAAGGAATTTCCTTCCCCTTGGATCACCGGCTCGATAATCAGCCGTTCCATCCCATCTTTATACGAAATCACTGCGCGCTGCATTGGCATCGAAGGAGGTGTTTTTATTGCCCGTTGTACACTCACATACCCATCGCAAAAGGCAACAGGTGCAGCAGCCAAGGCAACGAATAAGATAAAGAATGCTCCCCCCGTTTGAATTCTAATCCGCCCTGTAGCATGCATCGCTTTCACCCCGCTAGTATTTTAAGGTTTATTTAGCATAGCAAAACTCCCGCCAGAAATCAGCAGAAACCCGTATGTGCACGTTTTAAAAATAACCTGTTCAAGCGCCAGGGTATCTTGACAAACGAGGCCGTTGGCCGTATAGTGAAAGACAGGTTTTTACTATTAAAGTTCAATCCAGGAATCGGCGCTGCTGAGCATTTTGGGGCCACTGCATGCTCGGCGGTCTTTTTTTTACACGATGTTGTTGAACAAAGGAGTACCGGCATATGGAAAAGCACATCTGGATTACCGCGCAAGACAAACAGCGGTTGACCGAATGCCTGGCGAAGCTCCAGGAGCTTCCTGATGAGCGGGATCTCCCGCATATCCGGGAACTGCAGGCCGAGATTGACCGGGCATTCATCATTTCGGATCCTTCCAATACCCCAAAGGATGTCGTTACGATGCGATCACGGGTTCGTTTGACGGATACAGGCACGGGCAATTCGTCGGAATACGTGCTGGTGTATCCCTCGGAACGCAATCCTGAAGCGGGGTGCATCTCGGTGCTTGCGCCGTTGGGCACGGCGATGCTGGGATATCGCGTGGGGGATGAATTTGAGGTGGATCTTCCGCGCGGCAAGACATCATTTAAGGTGGCGGCGCTGCTGTACCAACCGGAAAGCAAGGGCGATTTTCCTCTCTGAGCGAAACGATATTCTGAAGGCGAGGGGTGGCGAGCGATTGATTTAAAGTGTCGTTCGCTATACACTGATTTTTTACAGGCGCGGCAGCCCCGGATGGATAGTAACAAGAGAGGAGGGTCTACCATGAGCGAGCCGGAATCCAGGATTGTGTTTACAACACGTGCGTTCAAATTATTATTGGCCGCGGCGTGCGGGATTGTTATCGTGGTATCCGTTCCCTTGTTCATCATAGCCCATGCCCTGGAAGGAGGATTTGATCGTTTTGAACGGAATGCCGCCTATCTTCCCCCCCCGCCGGAAAAACTGGTGAAAATACCGTCGGATGCGGCGGGGACCGTGGGCCAGACCGTGTATGTCCCGGTGTATTCACACATTTACATCCAGGATGGCCGCGCCTACCGTCTGGCGGCGACCCTGAGCATCCGCAACGCCGACCCCATGAATTCGATGGTGGTCAAGGCCGTGCGGTATTACGACACGGAAGGGAAACTAATCCGGAATTATCTGGAGCAACCATTGAAAATTGATCCTTTGGCCACGTCTGAATTCTTTGTTGAGGAGAAAGATGTTCATGGCGGTTCCGGCGCAAAATTCCTTGTGGATTGGACCGCTCAGCAGGCCATTCATCCACCCATTATCGAGAGTATCATGATTGGCGCGGAAGGCCAGCAAGGCATCTCGTTTGCACGATCCGGGATCGTGATTGCCGACTTTTCCGGGGATTCGGAAAAGAAGAAATGATACTAAAGATCCTTAAGGCATTGGCGCGGCTGGCTGGTTCGGCGGGCTTTGATTTTGGGCTGGCGGCGGTGTTTCTGATCACGTGGACCGCACCGAATACATTCGGCGCGCTTTCGGTGCATCATCTTGTGTTTGTCATGCTGCTGGAATTCCTGGTGGTGCATTCCACAGGATTTCTGGGGGCGATTGCCGCACGGGATTCTTCACTGCGGCAACGGGTGCTGATGTTTTCCGGATTGATGGTGTTTTATCTCCTGATGGCGGGGGGATTTTCTGCGTTGTATGGGGGGTGGTGGCCATTGTGGGCGTTTATGGGCCTTACCCTGAGCAAGATTCCCAGTGTTGTGCTGCATCCGCCGGATTTTGAAGGGCAAACCGTGCTCATGGCGAACTGGGCCGCCATGACCGTACTGTATCTGGGGGGCGCCGCGGTCACTGTGATGATGCCTGTGCCGGCGTGGGGCGTAACGAAAGAGATTATCGCCGCGCAGCATTTTGGGATTGGTGGCATTTGGCCTGATGAACCTTACCGGGTTATGGCTTTCGGCGCATTATATTTTACCGGCCTTGGCCTGTTGGCGATTATCAATGAGCTTATCGCAACTTTATGGAGACCTCGAACATGAAAACCGTCCCTGTCCTTCTTCTAGCATTTATGGCTGTTTTGGGTTCCTTGGTCCTTAGTGGGTGTCCGCCCTTCACCGATCTCTCTGAGGAACAATTAAGTAACTTGTACGCCAAGGCGGTTGAGGATGCAGCCGTGGCAGAGCCGTGTGAAATTTCGCGCCATCTCACGGCGATCACGGCGGATTCCAAGGGTCTTGTCTGGGAAGGCGTGCCGGGCGCCAGCCGCGTCCGGGTGGTCACCTGGACTTCCTGGACCGGCTACGATTCGCTGGTGGGCAAGTCGATTTGTTTATCTGATATTGCCAAAGCGTCTTACCTCACCACGCGCGACACGTGGGTGACGGTGGTCCCGGAGATCCACAATTTTGTCGACCGGCATTATATTCCGCAAAATGAGGCCGTGTTGAGGATGGAGCAACTTCTGGGCATTCCCCCCAATAATGGCAAGACCCGTTTTGTGGAATTTTATGTAGATCCCGGCGATCTGTTCCGCCCTGCTCCCGATTCGGAAATTACCGATCATGAAGCGGAACTCGATTTTCCGATCTCCTGCTATACTACTATCAGCGAGGAATACATCGCATGGTTCAATGCACTCAAAGACAGCTCCTACGGGGCCAATGGGTACCCCTGGACCCGCCTGGGCTACACCTATGACTGGGGCAACTGCAAGCATGTCGGGCTGAGTGAATTTGTGATTCGCACGGGCGCCATGGTGGACGTGCATTCCGTAACCCTGAATGAGGCCTATCTATTTCCCCATGAGGAATAAGAAGATAGTGGACTGATTCCAAGGCAACGCCTTGTATGAACGGGGCAGGACGCCGGTGTCTTTTTTTGACGAAATCAACCGCGATAGGGTACACTTGAACCGTAATTCATGTATGCTCTTGCCGTTGACGTTCTGTCGAAAGCATTTCATAAAAGAAAGGCTGAATAAATCCTTATGAGTACATATCGGTTGCAACCGTTGAGCGGATATGCCGCATTTCCCGGTCCATTGGTTCTGGTAATCATGGATGGCATTGGCATTGGGAAACGCGATGAATCGGACGGCGTATTTTTGGCGAATACCCCCGTTTTGGATGCGTTGTTTCAAGAGCCGCTCTACACGCAGTTGAGAGCGCACGGCACAGCCGTCGGCCAGCCGTCTGATGCGGATATGGGTAATTCCGAGGTGGGCCATAACGCGCTGGGCGCCGGCCGTGTCTTCGACCAGGGCGCGAAACTCGTAAATGAATCCATCGCTTCCAAGCGGCTGTTCGGGGGGACTGCGTGGAAAAAGGCGATGACGCGCGCTCAGGCCGGCGGCACAATGCATTTTATCGGTCTGCTCTCCGATGGCAATGTGCACAGCAACATCCAGCAATTACTGGGCCTTATCCAGCAGTGCGCGGAAGAAAACGTGAAGCGCGTGCGGGTGCATGTATTGACTGACGGGCGCGATGTGGGCGAACGCACTGCCCTGGGGTATATCGCCACGCTGGAGGATGCGCTCAAAGCGTGCAGTGTTTCCGGATGCGACTACCGGATCGGTTCCGGCGGCGGCCGCATGAACGTCACCATGGACCGCTATGAAGCCAACTGGAAAATCGTGGAGCGGGGATGGAAGACCCATGTGCTGGGCGAAGGCCGGACTTTCTCCTCTGCTGCGGAAGCAGTGCAGACCTATTACGATGAAGATCCGAAAGTGAACGACCAGTTTCTGGGCGAATTCGTCATCGTGGAAAAAGGCAAGCCGATCGGAACAATTGAAGACGGCGACGCAGTGGTATTCTTCAATTTTCGGGGTGACCGAGCCATTGAGATTGCCCGCACCTTCGAGGAAGACGAGTTCCCCTATTTCGATCGCAAGCGCCGTCCCGATGTGTTTTTTGCGGGGATGATGCAATATGACGGGGATAAGAAGATCCCGAAGAATTTCCTGGTGGAGCCGCCGTTGATCAAAGGCACCGTCAGCGAATACTTGTGCGGATCGGGCATCACGTCCTATGCCGTATCCGAAACACAAAAATTCGGCCATGTCACGTATTTCTGGAACGGCAATAAATCCGGGTATGTGAACAAGCGCCTCGAAAAATTCGAGGAGGTTCGGTCCGACGTGCTCCCCTTCGAGCAACGCCCCTGGATGAAGGCCGGCGAGATCACCGATTCCATGATCGCTGCCATCAAGAGTGGGAAGTACAAGTTCCTGCGGATGAATTATCCGAATGGCGACATGGTTGGTCACACGGGCATCGCCCCGGCCGTCCGGATCGCCGTCGAAGCGGTTGATCTGGGCCTCTCAAGGTTAATCCCTGTGATTCAGGCGGCAAAGGGCATACTGGTGGTCACCGCCGATCATGGAAACGCGGATCTTCTTTTCACTGACATCAAAGGCAAACGGGAACCCCATGTCGCCCACACGTTGAATCCAGTGCCCTTCGCAATCTCAGATTATTCCGGCGCCAATGCGTTCCAATTAACCTCTATTTCGCATCCCGGCCTCAGCAATGTCGCCGCCACCCTTGTCAACCTGCTTGGCTTTGAAAAACCGGACGAATACGATCCTTCGCTGATTTCACTCGGATAAACGCGGAATGCGTTTCATGTTCCGCATTCCGCGGTTAAATTATGTTGGAGCGCCGACTTCCTCGGTTTGACTGGTTTTGACCTCGGCGGGTTCGGGGAATTCGACTTCCTGTTGTTGCGGCAGGCGCGGCTGGACATTTATCTCGCACTTGTCGCCATCGCAGAAGAGATCCTGCGCCTCGTCCGTGTTGATCATCTCGAAGTCCAACGCCTTAAGTTTCGAGATGGCAAGGTCGTAGGCTTCCCTGGTGATTTCCTGATACGGCGCCTGCGGGTAGTTGTGCTCCTTCAACGGCAGGAAGCTAATGGATTTCAAGCGTGTTTCATACAGTTCCAGAATGAACGGGATGTCCTTGGCCTCCGTCGGCTGAAACGTGATCGTCGCGCTGACCTGGTTATCCGCCCAGGCATATTGCGTTTGCGCCACATTTTCGACCTGTTCCCAGACAGAGACTTCGGACTTTGAGCGTTCAAAGAATTTTTCCTGGACGGGGAAATAGACGACGAGGGTATTGTCGCCGTACACCGATTCTTCGATGCGGTAGCCCGCGCGCTTGATGGGATCGATGAGCGGGCTGGTTTTGTCGATGCGGATAGTGCGGAAATAGAACTTCGAGTGGGGGTAATGAATGCCGGGTGAGACCCCGGGCAAAAGCGAGACTGTGCCGCTGGGCTTCACACTGGTCTTTTTGATGCTCTCGGGAACGCACAGCCATTGCGAATAGATCTTGTCAAGCTTGCAGATATACTGATAGCCGTCGTCGCACCACCGGAAGTGTTCACGGCGTCCATGGCGCTGGAAACTCTCCACAATGCCGGACTGCGAAAGGCCGATGCGGCGGTTGCGCAACATGATGGCATTGGTGCGCTCATTATGGGTGGGGATCAGCGTCACTGTTTTTGCATAGAGATATGCAAACTTCAGGGTGCGCTTGTATTCTTCCAGCGATTCATGCCGCGATGGGAACGTCTCCACAAGATTGCAGATCTCATAGGATTCCAGACTTTGCTCGGCGCAGGGATTGGTCCCCGCCACTTTCGCGTCCTCCCAGGTTGCGCCATCTTTCAGACGTCCATAGGCGCGCGCGTTTTCGACCCAGAAATATCCGGGCTCTCCGTTTTTCGAGGTTTGCAGGCCAACGGAATGGTAGTCCATGCCCTCGTAGGCGCTAACACTGTTGTTGGAGGCCCACCGCCACGCCGTGAGTTTATCCTCATGCAGTTTAGGGTCTTTCAGTTGGAGATATTCCGTGTCATCCGGGCTGCCGAGCGCCAGTTCCGCGGTGCGGCGCACGCCGCCCGACACCACGCACTTCCCAATGACATTCATGAGATCAGTGATATCGGTCGAACTGATCTGGTTTCCGCCGCGGGCCTGCAGGATTTTTGTGATATTTTCTATGCACTCGATAAGCGGGCCGGGCCCCGGCGCGATGCCGCCGAAAGTCTGGATGGGCGATCCCATGGGGCGAATCTTCGAGTAGTCAATATGTGCGGGACGGCGTGCGCGTCCGACGTAGGCATTGAGCACCACGCGCACCAGATCGCACCAACCCTCTTTAGAGTCTTCCACCACGTGGGTGTATTCGCCAATGTGCGGGTCCTGGATGGTAACCTTCCCTGCGCCCTTGGTGTCGAAGGCCACGCCTACGCCCAGCATTGACATGTCCATCAGAAAGCAGAAAGGCTCCGCGAAATCCGTATCGATTTCTTCCGTGGACACAAAGGCGCAGTTGTTGAGCGCTGCGGAACCGCGCTTGTAAATGTAATCGGTCCCCATCATCCACAGGCCGCGTCCTGGCGGGAGAAACTTAAAGTTCCACATCAGCCGGTACATTTCCTGCGCCGACCGTTGCGCCTTGTGCGGGTTCCAAGGGAGCTTGAGATTCATGCAGTGATTCTGCTGAATCGTGTAGCATCCTTCCACCACGCGCTTCACCGATTCCCAGTACTCTTCCGTGCGCCGTCCGTCCATGGGCCGCGCATAGGTCCGCTTAAACGTAATGTATCCCAGTGGGCCCCAATCCGGCTGTTTGCCTTTGAATTCCGCCAGGAACTTCTCAGACAAAGCAAATCGATCCCGTACCGTAAACATTAGTACGCCTCCCTCGTTTCCTGCTGCATGTTCCACTTCCGCTTTCAAACCTGTTTTATATTTTGCCGTGCGTGGTCTTCACCCACGGCAAATCATCTGCCATTTCCACTGTATAATCGGCGAACACATGCGGATACCGTTCCCGCACAATCCGGTACACCTCTCCAAAGAGAAGCCGGATTTCCTCCTCCGCGTGCGGCTCCGTCCGCAATTCAATCACGTGCCGCAAGGTCCGGAAATTGCACGACCAGCCGATCGTTGTGGCCAGCCCGATGGGCGCCACCCGCCGGAACGCCGATGTCAGTTTTTTCTTTGATTCAAATGTCTTCTCGCCGTCTATCGCGTACAACGCGGCCAGTTCCTGTTGAAGCGTTTCCAACTGCTCCAGCGTACGCGTAAAAATCTCCATGCCCTGCTCATGCTCCCGGATATGTACCGGCACATACGCCGACAACGCATCCAGGCGCACAAACCGCAACGACTCCTGGGACACGGCCGTGCCCGCGCGATGCCGCACCAACTCGTGCGTCACCACCCGGCTCACGTCCGCAAAAATGAAATTGACCACCGCGTGTTCCAGTACGCTTCCGTGCCCTACCTGAACGATATTGTCCAAATATGCAGCGTTGCCTTGGCGCACCCGGGTCACGTTCGGATTTAGTCCCGGCTCAAAAGACCGGTAACATAGCCGGCCCATCACCTCGCACAATGCCTCGCCATCGCTTGGCGCCGCAGTTTTCCACCCCGGCACGCCTATATGATCAAAATAGGCGCTAAGACCTTCCGCGACAACACGGGTTTCACCGACCAGGAACACTTTCGGTTGAACAAATTTCACCCATTCATCCTCAACTTACATCCGTCAGCGCAGCACGCCTTGCCCACCATCCCTTGGGTATATTGAACTATATACCCAAACATATGGTGCACACACATCCGCTGGGCTGACACTTTCCGCTCACCCCAACAGCTCCAGGCCTTGAATGGCCCAAGCCAAGAGGAACGCATTATAGGAAGCTTTTCGCGCTTTGTCCAGAGGTTTTTTATTGTAGGAATATGCTCTTGAATTCATAGTTTTAACACACACAAGACCGCATGCAAAAATCAACTAATAGTGCGTTAGCTCTTTCTTATACACAACCTATTGTATGGACGAAGGACTTGAGGGGGATTTGTTAGTGAATTGTTAAAAACGTGTTTCGATACAGAGAGCACGTTTTGCAAGATCGAGGCAAAGCCCCGAAAATCCCGCATAAAAACCTTCTTGTGGCGGCAAATAGGGGCGGTGAATGCTTCTACGATCATTCCTTGACCATATTAGCGCAAAATGTAAAATAAACTACACATTATGGCTGAATTTTCAGTTTCCCTTCGCACCTATAGAAGCGATATAACCACAATATATTGTATAATTTAAAAGAAATATTTTGACAAATGCACAATATACATTAAATCAGATCTTTCGGGGGGGTTGTCTTGATGGAACCCAAAAACGGTATTGGAAAGGATTTTCCCGTCTTGTGTCTGCTCTGTGGAGCATGTTTTTTCCCTAAGGATGGTAAAAAGCCCTGTGGGCTTGCTCTCTACCCGAAAAATGCCCTACACTCGTGCTGTAACGAGAAAGCAGCGGGAGTTATTAAGCGCTATGGAAGAGGGAATACTACTACGACTGATCAGTTTGCTGGGATTGGGAATTCTGGTGGGCATGGCGTGGCTGATTTCTGAGAATCGTTCCGGCGTGCGATGGCGTATAGTGGGCTGGGGGATTGTGCTGCAAATCATTCTTGGGATGATTGTATTGCGCAGTGGTGCGGGACGCTGGTTTTTTGAAGGTGTAAAATCCGGTTTCGATCTGATCACGGAATGCAGCGAAGCGGGTGCGCAGTTCGTGTTTGGCAGCGTGACGAATGTTTTCCAACTGGACCACGCAATGGTTCTTGGTTCGGATCTTCGCTTTTCAGAAGCCGCGCCGTTTACCTTCAGTGCGATGTTGGCATTCAAGGCGCTGCCGGTGATCATATTCGTATCTGCATTATCATTCATTCTTCAGCACTTGGGGATCATTCAAGTCGTGGTGCGGGGCATAGCGTGGCTGATGCAGCGCACCATGAAAACGTCGGGCGCCGAAACGTTCACCGCCGCCCTGCAGATATTCCTGGGCATCGAATCCGTCAGCGCCATTAGCGGATACATCAAGGCCATGACCCGCTCGGAAATGTTCACGGTGATGGTCACCTTCCTCGCCTCCATCGCCGCCAGCGTCATGGTTATATACGCGGGTTTCGGCGCGCAACCCGGTCATCTGCTGGCTGCCTCCCTCATGAGCGCGCCCGCGGCCCTGGCCATCGCAAAACTGATGGTGCCCGAAATGGGCGTGCCACAGACCGCCGGAAACGTTTCCGTGAAAGTTCCCCGCGAAACCCACAACATTTTTGACGCCGCCGCGCAGGGCGCATCGATGGGGCTCAGCATGGCGTTGAATGTGGCCGCATTACTGATTGTGTTTATCGGGCTGATTCACCTGTTGGATCTTGCAGTGCTTAAAATCACGCACATCCCGCTCGTGGGATTGCTGGGATATCTCTTCCGGCCTTTCTCGTTAATCATGGGTGTGCCCTGGCAGGACATCCGCGCGGTTTCCGAGTTGCTCGCCACGAAAACCGTCTTTAATGAATTTCTCGCTTATCAAAACATGCAGCAACTCATCGCGCAACAGGCGCTCAGCCCCCGGAGCATCACCATCGCCACCTATGCCCTGTGCGGCTTTGCGAATCCCGGAAGTATCGGCATCATGATCGGCGGCATCTGCGCGCTCGTGCCCGAACGCCGTGCAGAAGTGGCGCAATTGAGTTTTCGCGCCTTTATTGGCGGCACACTCGCCACCTTCATGACGGCCTGTGTCGTCGGCCTGTTTGCTGGCTAGCACTCCCTTATTGCATTTTCGCGCGCATTTCCGCCGCGACCGCGTCGATAATCTCTTCCAGTGAGGTTTTTGGCGTATACCCTATCGCCTTCTGGATTTTATCCAGGCACGGCTCGCGGTGGCGCATGTCTTCATACCCCTCGCCATACGCTTCTTCATACGGAATATATTTGAGTGTTGACTGGCTGCCCGTGCGTTCAATAATCTTTTTAGCCAGATCTTCCATGCTTACACGCGTGGCGCTGCCAATGTTATATACCTCGCCATTCACGTCCGATCGGTCCATCAGCGTAACGAGCGCAGGCACCACATCCCCCACGTAGGTGAAACAGCGCGTCTGCTTCCCATCACCGAACACCGTCAGGGGTTCATTGCGCAGTGCCTGCCCCACAAAGGTTGGAATCACCATGCCGTACCGGCCCGTTTGGCGCGGCCCTACGGTGTTAAACAAGCGTGTGATCACAATCGGATGGCGCTTCTGACGCCAATACGCCAGCGCCAGAAACTCATCGATTGCTTTTGATGATGCATAGCACCACCGGTGGCGGTTTGTGGGTCCCATCACCCGATCATCGTCTTCGTGGAAAATTTCCCGCGCTCCCCGGCCATAGATCTCGCTTGTCGAGGTGATCAGCATTTTCCGCCGGTACCGGCACGTCTCTTCCAGCACCACCTCCGTGCCCCATATGTTATTCACAATCGTATGAATCGGATCATTCACCACCAACTGTACTCCCACCGTCGCCGCCAGATGAAACACCACCTCCACGTCACGCACCAGGTCCCGCACAATCTCCTGATTCATCGTGGAATCAATAATGCATTCCACCCCCTCAATATGCTCGATATTTTCAAAACGGCCCGTGCTCAAATCATCCAAAACCACCACATGATCGCCCCGGGCTGTTAATGCCTCACAAAGATGCGACCCGATAAATCCAGCGCCACCCGTAACCAATACCCGCATGCTCAATACTCCCGATGTACGTCCGTAAAAAAATGGAGGGTGGGTGCACTGAAGCGGAACCCACCAACAGCCTGACAACCCAAGTATACGAACCCTGTAAAAACGTTTCAAGGCAGCGAATTCCTATCGCCTCCCTCCTATCACCTCAAGAGTTGCCGTTTCATCGAGTTTTGTCAACGCTTTTGAGTCTGTAAACCCTTATTGACTCCCATCCCGCCATTGAAAAACGTGAATTTCGCATATTACTTAACATATTGGCTTTGCTCAGAATAAAAAGCTTATTGACAAACCGCCAATTCTAATATATTCTATAACAGAGTTTTTGGTAGTTTTTACGGAGTTTGGACCGGGCTCACATGACCTGTGACTGGTCCGCAGCAAGAGGAGATGGGGGTTGTGTCGGAAGTAGAAGTACAAGACGATATCCATCGGCAGTCGGGCAAGGTCAAATGGTTTAATGACCAAAAAGGCTATGGCTTTATTGCCCGTGAGGAAGCAACGGACGTTTTTGTCCATCACACGGCCATCCAGATGGATGGGTTCCGGACGCTGCGTGAAGGGGAATACGTAATGTATGACCTGATGGAAAGCAGCAAGGGACCACAAGCCTTGAATGTAAGCCGCGTGGAATAGCCCCCGGGAACAGGCTCGTCGAGGGTGAGTATTGGGCAGAACGACGGTTCGTTCGCACGGGGAAAAACGTTGTTTTGCTTCATTTGGATGCTATGTCTCTTTGCCCCCTGTTAACGCGCAACTACTGACTGTTGCAGGCATCATGGCAACCCTGTTCCTGACCACTATGTGTGTTCTGTGTTTCCTTTTCCCTTGCCGCTCTTCCACAATATGCGCACCCTCTGGAAAATGTGCTAAAGTGCTTTCGTGAGTTTGGGAGAAGCGCCGAACATGATACAAGAAAACACTGCCAATACCTCGCAGGCGGTATACTATGGGGCCGCCGTTGAAAACGACCGTCACCCCATGGATGCTTTTTTCAAGCCGCGTTCCGCGGCGGTCATCGGCGCATCGGAAAAAGCTGGGAGCGTTGGCCGGGCCATTCTCTGGAATCTTATCAGCAACCCTTTCGGCGGCACGGTCTACGCCATCAACCCGCGCCGGCATAATGTGCTCGGTATCAAGAGCTATCCTGATATCAGTGCCGTTCCGGAGACAGTCGACCTGGCGATGATTGCAACGCCCGCCGCAACGGTGCCGGGAGTGATCGATGAATGCATCGCGGCAGGGGTAAAGGCCGCTATTATCATTTCCGCCGGCTTTGGGGAGACGGGCGCGGTCGGCGGCGCCTTGGAAAATCAAATACAAGAACGCATTTTCGGCGGAAAGATCCGCATCATCGGTCCGAACAGCCTGGGCATCATGAATCCCGTGGTGGGCCTGAACGCCGCCTTCGCGAAACGCATCGCCCTGAACGGCACTGTCGGATTCATCAGTCAGAGCGGCGCGGTCGGCGCGGCGATTCTCGACTGGAGTTTCAGTGTCAATGCCGGCTTCAGCGCTTTTGTTTCCTTCGGTTCCATGCTCGACGTGGGTTGGCCGGACCTCCTTTATTACCTTGGCAGCGATCCCAATACACGCAGCATCGTGCTCTATGTGCAATCCATTGGCGATGCGCGTTCCTTCCTTTCAGCGCTGCGCGAAGTTGCATTGACCAAACCCATCATAATGTTGAAAGCCGGCCGCACCGAAGCCGCGGCGGAAGCCGCAAAGGCCACCGCCTACTACAGTGAAGAAGCCTACACCGATGAAGTTCTTTCGGCCGCCATACGCCGCAGCGGCGTCCTGCGGGTGGACAGCATCGAAAATCTCTTCATGATGGCCGAAGTGCTGGGCAAGCAGCCACGCCCTAAAGGACCCCGCCTCGCCATCATCAGCAACGCCGCTGGGCCCGGCATCCTCGCCACCGACGCCCTCATTAATAGCGGAGGCGAACTTGCGGAGTTGTCGGATACCGCCCTGACGAAACTTAATAACCTCCTGCCCGAATATTGGAATCACCGCAATCCCGTGGACATTCTTGCGGACGCTGACCCGGATCGGTATGCGAAAGCCGTCGAGATCGCCCTGCACGATCCCGGTTGCGATGGAGTGTTGGTGGGGCTGACGCCCCAGGTGATGACCGAGCCCACGCGCACTGCCGAAGCCATCACCGCCCTTCAGGATTCCGCGGGCAAGCCGATCATAGCCAGTTGGATGGGCGGCGATGATGTCTCCGAAGGCGTGAATATCCTCAATGAACGGAACATCCCCGCCTTTTTGTATCCCGACACCGCCGCGCGCGCCTTCTCCCTGATGTGGCGCTATAGCGTCAACCTCCGCGCACTATATGAAACACCTTCTGCTGATCCTGGCGAACAAACCGTTGACCGGGCGCGCGCCGCTCAGATTATTCAGCGTCTGCGCGACACCGGGAACACCATGCTCAGTGAATATGATTCCAAACAGGTGCTCGATGCCTACGGGCTTCCCTCGGTCGCCACGCGGGTGGCTTTTGCCGCGGACGAAGCGGTCCACGCCGCAGGGGACATCGGCTATCCGGTCGCGCTTACGTTTAACGATGGCCCCACAACTCGCAAGCGCGGCAAACATATCCACCTTAACCTTGCAGATGAAAACGCCGTGCGCCGCGCTTTCGACACCCTTACCCCTGCCATGGCGAGCGAAGGGGTGCATAGCGTTGCCGTGCGTTCCATGGTGCAATCCGGCGGATACCGCATTGTCATCGGCAGCACCACCGACCCGCAATTCGGCCCCGTGCTCTATTTTGGCTCCGGCGGGCCCCTGGGCGAGGCCCTGCGCGACCGCGTTCTGGGTCTGCCGCCTCTTAACACCACGCTCGCGCGCCGCATGATGGAACGCACCCGCATCTGGAGTATTCTGCGGGGACAGCACGGATTCGTGCCCGTGGATACCGCCGCCCTCGAACAATTGCTTGTGCGCTTCAGCCAACTCGTCGCCGAGCAGCGCTGGATCAAGGAAATCGATGTCAATCCCTTCCTGGCCGCGCCCGAAGGATTCCTTGTTCTCGATGCGCGCATCACCCTCCACGGTTCTGAAATGCATGAGGACGATCTGCCGCCGCTCGCCATTCGGCCCTACCCCAGCGAATACGCCGGCACGTGCATAATCAAAAGCGGGGAAACGGTCACTGTGCGGCCCATCCGTCCGGAAGACGAATTCATGATGATCCGCTTCAACGAAAATCTCTCTAAAAACACCGTCTACTTCCGTTACCTCCAGCAACTCGCTCTCGACGAACGCATCAAACATGAAAAACTAACCGAAATCTGCTTCATTGATTACGACCGCGCCATGGCCCTCATCGCCGTCCGCAAGAACTCCGCTTCCGGCGAAGAACAGATTCTGTGCGTCTGCCGCATGGTCAAACTCCCCGGCAATGACGCCGATTTCGCCATCGTTGTCCGCGACGACTGTCAGGGACAAGGCCTCGGCCTTCTGATGATGCAGCACCTCATTCACGTTTCCCGCGCCGAAAAAGTCAAGCGCCTCACCGGCATCATTCTTCCCGAAAACCGCCCCATGATCCGGATGTGCATGAAACTCGGCTTCACCCTCCACAAACCCGTCGGCGAAGAAATGATCGCCGAAATGATACTGTAGCCCCTCCCCCCTGGCATCTTTGTTCTCCCAAAAATTCATGTGTCATATAGGTTTTATACGCCCTATAAACACCCTTTATCGCCCGACCACCCGCGTTCCCTTTGGATTCAGCTCCGCTTCGGTGGTTGGATTGCCATAGACGTCCCGCGTCATCTTGCTGATATCGCCTGTAACCGACAGCATGGACATGTAGAGGTTGTCTGACCTCATGAATGATTCCCATGTCTTGGAAATGCGCCGCAATTCCCTCCTCGGCACGCGCGCGGCGCGTATCTCCCGTAAAAACTTCCTGGGCTGAAATTTCATCGGGGTATCCGTCACCACAAGCAGATCGACAACGGTGTCTCCTTTCTGGAGCGAAGAAATTTCCAGCGGGTAATACATGCGGTCGGTGGAAAAACGGTATCCCACCGGTTGGCGGCTTTGCACCGCATTCCCCAGTAACAGCGAATCAAATACGAACCAGGCGTTTTTCCGAAGAAGGTATCGGTCAATCACCGCCGCATATTCCTCGCCCATGGTTTGCTCTTCCACGCCCCACTCCTGGAACCGCTTCAACACCCATTCGCTGAAATATTCCTTGTCCTTCACTTCCGCCACCGTCAGATCATGTGCGCCCATCTGCTCGTGAAACGTGATCCGCGCCGCATTTTCAATCCGCTTTTCCACTCCGCCAGCGCTTCGTACACCATCCGCATGCGGATGCGGGCGCGGTGGCGCAGGAACAGGCGTATATTGGATCAGCAACGCCTCCATGTCCAGCAGCATCTGAAACTCACCCAGCTTAACCTTTGGTTCACTCGGAAAGGGCACCACCTCCAGCGCGGCGGTGGGCGAAGAGGCATGGAGTTCCGTGGATAACAGCAGGATTTCTTCATTTCCATTAAACAGAATTACCGCGCGCTGACCTGGTTCATAAATGCTTACACTTTGCGGGGCCTGGCCACCATAGGATTCCCAAGCCGCTTTGCTCGCGTCGTTCTTAACCCATTGTGGCGGTATCACCTTTGGATGAAATGGAATCAACATGCCATCGGCAAACACCGAAGCGTTGCACAGCGCCACCATTCCGCACAGAACCGAAACAAACCGAACGCACATAACCTCATCCCCTTGCTTGTTTTACTGTTGGTCTCAGTATATCCGGCCTCTCGTAAATTGTCTATGGATCTCTTTTCTCAAAATTCCAGGTTGACGCTGCCATCACAATCTCCGCTGCTACAATCCCATTCATCCCATAATTCCCATTTATCCCCCCATGTTCTCCTTGAACCCCATCCCTGCCCCGGTTTACGATGGGATGGTGAAAAAAGAGAGCAGAATAATATGACGTATATCCCCCCGGAGAGGCTGGTTTGGAATTATTGCCCCATCTGCGGGCAGAAACTGGTCCATGCGCATGATGGCGAAGCTGATCATCCCCATTGCGCCGCATGCCACCGGTTTTTCTATTATAATCCCGTCCCTGCCACCTGCTGCTTCCTCCGCCGTGAAGATGGGGCGCTATTACTGGTCCGGCGCGGGGTTGAGCCCTGCAAGGGGCAATGGAGCCTTCCCGGAGGATTTCTCGAACTTGATGAAAGTCCGGAGGAAGGGATTCACCGTGAGATTCGTGAGGAGACCGGTTTTCACATATCTGATGTTCGGTTATTGGGTGTGAAAACCAGGCCCAGCCCCATCAATGGTGCGATTCTCGTCATCGGTTTTGTCACCGAACATTGGACCGGCGCCCTCCAAACGGGCAGCGATGTTATGGAAGCTGCTTTTTTCCTCCCTCATGAACGCCCCGGCCTTGTCTTCACCGTCCACCGTGAACTCCTTGCCCTTTATGATCAATACTACATGTGAATTCGTGATCATCGGCATTGCTTCAGGAAATAGGCGTATAAAATCGGTTTGAGACGGAGGGTTAAAGATTAACGGAAGCTTCTATTTGGTAACGAGAGTGATGCTTGGGGCGTAATTCGCTTAGTATTAACGTTAAACTCTCTAATGGAGCCATTTTTATTGGTAAATTTGGGATTTTCCGAGGCTCGTTGTTGATTCTTGTCGGGTTCGATTCCGGAATTTGGAAAAAGTAGACTCCGGAGTCTATTTTTTTTACCCAGTTTTTCTGCGTTGAAAAAAAATAAATCAAATTTTCCACCCTATTTCCCCTTATATTTCACCTTTTTTCTTGCCCGCCCCCCTTTTACCCTCATTTTTACTGTTTGATCTCCTTCCCATGCCGAAAATTCCCTTATTTTCCGCCTCTGCGATACCCAATACCCGGCACCCGATACCCGTTTTTCATGAAATGCGCCGTGCTAATCAATGGAAACCTTTGGTGACAACCATGGAGACAGCACAATGGCCAGATGGAAAAGTTGGTTTATGAAAAGGCGCTCGGAAACGAAGCGGGGCGCGGCGAAGGTTCCGGCGGTGGCGGGAACGTTTCGGACGGTGTCGCGGGCAGAGGATATCACGGGGCTGGGGGCGGCATTGGAATCATTTGTGCCGCTGCCGAATCAAACACCGTTTTACATGCTTCACGTGTACCGGTTCCTTCGGGACGCGATTCCGGACATCTCGGATGCGGTGTGGACCTGGAAGAGGCTGTGTCAGACAGGGTTCGATGTGGAGATTTACGAGGCGAGTTCGGAGGCGGCGCGGCAGCGCGCGGAGGGGCTGATCCAGCGGCTAAATGAGCGGGTGAACAGCGGGGACCGGGGCATGGACGGACTTCTGGATCTCTTTTACACCTCGTTGTTCACCTATGGCGCGGCGGCGCTGGAAATTGTATTGACGCACAGCCGGGAATCCATTCATGACGTGGTTCCGGTGGATGCGTGGACGGTGCGGTTCAAACGAGAAAACAATCAGTTACAGGCCTATCAACTTCATCATGGAGAGACGATCCTGCTTCCGCAGGATCGTTTTTTGTATGTGGGGATGGACCGCGATGGAACGAATCCGTATGGGCGTTCGATGCTGCGGTGCATTCCATTCGTGGTGAAGATCCAGCAGCGGCTCATGGAGGACATGGCGAAGGCGACGCGGAATGCGGGGTGGTCGAAGCTGCATGTGCAGTATGCGCCGGAGCCTCAAATGCGGGGCGAGGATCCGGAGCAGTATCAGGAACGTTTGGCGGCGGGGCTGGAGTCTCTCAGGCAGACACTTACCGGCCTGGATACGGATCAGAATCTGGTGACATCGGACAACGTGAAGGTGACGGTGCTTCGCGGGGATCAAAACGCGCATGTATTTTATGAGAATCATAAAGCCATCGAGGAGCAGGTGATCACGGGGATGCATCTGATGCCGATTTTACTGGGGCGGAATTACGGCACGACGGAAACCTACGGCACGGCGCAGTTTGAAATTATCAACCGCCAGGTGGAGGCGGTGAATCGGAACGTAAAAAGGATTCTAGAGCGGCTGTACAACTTCGAACTGGCGTTAATGTGGGGGGAAGCGAAAGCGTGGGTGCACTTCCGTCAAAACCGGACCACGGACATTTTCAAGGAGGCACAGGCCCGGGGCAAGGAAATTGAAAATGCATTGAAGCTTCGTGACGGCGGCTTTCTCACTCAAGAAGAAGCCGCCAAACGATTAGGGGCCGTGTGATGCTTGTCAAATCTCAAATCAACGTGCGTATTCGCACACAATGCAAAGGAATCGAATCATGAATATGGAATTGGAACCGTTTGTCTTCCGGCATGAAGGCGTACTGGTTGGGATGCGGGCGTGGACGGAAGCGGCAGAGGCGGAAGCCGGGGAGGAAGCGCTGCGGGAGGCAGTGAACCGTTTTGCGCTGCGCCCGTTGCGGCGGGAGGAATTCGCGGTGTTCACACTGGATTTGTGTCACAACCAGGTGGACAAGCACTTCAGCCGCTTCCCGGAGGAAGAATTGGAGAAGATCAATGAGATGGTGCTGGGGCGTCCGCTGATGGAACGGCACGATCTGCGCGGCTCACTGCCACGCGGGACGTTTTTCCGGTCGCAGTTGCATCGCGAGGGAAATCGGGTGTCGGTGCGTCCGGAAGTATACGTGCTGCGCACAGCGGACAACGCGGATTTCATCTTGAACATCGAAGGCGGCGTGTACCGGGAGACCTCGATTGGGTTTTCGTTCCGCCTGCCGGAATGTTCGATATGCGGGAAGGACATCCGCTCGTGCGACCACGTACCAGGGCATGCCTATGACGATCAGACATGTCATTTCATCATGCGGGACGTGCTGGAGGTGATCGAGGGGTCGATTGTGTCGTCCGGGTCTCAAGGAACACGCTTTGTGGCGCGGGATCGCGCCTTGCCGCCGGAACAGGCCCTGGATGTGGCGCGAAAGGCCGTGCAAACGCCGGTGAACGTGAATTCGCCGGCGGAATCCGAGAACGTGGTCCCGGAATGGGTGGAAGAAGCACGGGCGGCGATGAAAACGCATCTGGTGAAGCCGAAAGACGCCGCACAACTTATTCAGGACGGCGTGGAGGCACGGCGGCGCGCAATAGAACGATTTTGCGGGCTGGGGCGGGTGATGGATGGGGCGAACTTCGACGAGAGTGTCTGGCGCGTAACGCTGGATCACCTTTCGTTGCGTGAGATCCATCATCACCTGGAAGCATATGAGGTGCGCTTCGATGAGAAGTATCCTCCCCAGCCCGTGTCACAACCGGAGCCATTGCCCGAAGAAGACCCGCAGACCTGGTCCGAACGGGGCATGGCCCTTCTCAAAGAAACAAGTCAGCCTGCACCGCATTGATCGTGGTGCATGGGCGGACACAACACATGAAAGGAACAGAAACATGGCATTTGGCGATATTGGCGGACCGATCACCGAGTTGGTGATCACATGTCAGACCCCATCGAGTGGCGATGTGTCGATCCACAAAGGCGACGCGTTGAAGCTGACGGGCAACTACACCGTAACCAACGCGACAGACGCGGAGGATGCACTCTTCGGACAAGCCCTCGGGGACGCTTCGGAGAACAACAAGGCCGTTTCCGTGAAAGTGCGCGGCATTTGCACCTTCGCCTACACGGGCGATGCGCCCTCGGTGGACGGCGTGAACGGCGTGGTTGCGTCGGCGACCGATGGCAGCGTGAAAGCGCCGGCGTCGGGCAACGGCACGGGCATTAACGTGTATGTGAACAGCATGGCAAGCACGGTCGACGTGCTGCTGTAAGAAAGGAGCCAATCATGGCATATGACGTTGCATTGATTCGAGAACGCGCCCGGTTTCTGGGCCAGCCGCAGGAGAAACTGCGGAGCCTGCGCGGCCGGGAGTTGTATGAAACGCTTGAGCCGCTGGGCCTGACGCACACCCAGTATTTCCGCGCGCTGGGCACGAATGTGCAGGAGTATTGCGCGCAGGAATTCGGGATCGACCTGAGCCGGATCAGCGTGGAGCGGTTCTTCCAGACGGATCCGAACACGAAGTGGCTGTTCCCGGACGTGGTGCGGGAGGCGGTGGTGAGCGGGATGACCCGGAAGCCATCGTATCCACAGCTCATTATCCGCGACGAAGCGATTACAAGCACGGCGTATGACGTGCCGTACGTGGCGGAGAATGACGAAAACGAAGAACTGCGGCGCGTAGCGGAAGGATCGGTGATCCCGGAATCGGAAATCCGGTACGGGGATCGCGTGGTGAAGCTGGACAAGTTCGGGCGGGGCGTGATTGCCTCGTACGAAGTGATCCGGCGGATGTCGGTGGACATGCTCCGGGTGCATCTGCGGCGCATCGGCGAGAATCTGGGCCGCAACCTGGATGCGCGCGTGGCGCAGGTGCTGGTGGAAGGCGACAATTCGGACGAGGACACCTCGGCGACGGTCGTCAACACCCACACGGCCGGGACATGGGCCTATGCGGACCTGGTGGCGGGCTTCAACAAGCTGACGCTGGAGCATTACTTCACGCCGACGCACATGCTGGCCAACGCGGCCACGCTGGAAGCGCTGCTCGGCCTGGAGGAGATCAAGGACAGCGCCCTGTTTGATTTCGCGAAAACGGGGAACCTCCCAACGCCGCTGGGCGTGAAGCTGGTTCCCATGGCGAATCAACCCGCGAACACGCTGACGATACTGGACGCGAATTACGCGATCCAGAAGCTGACGGAACAGGATCTGTTGATTGAGAGCGACAAGCTGATCAATCAGCAGTGGGATCGGACGTATCTGACCACCGTGACCGACTTCGCGATTATCTATCCGAAGGCGCGCGTGGTGGTGAACAGCGGTTGGGGTTCCTAACCGTACAAACGCCGCGGGGGCGGGATGGTTTGGGCCGTCCCCGCGGCCAACCAAACAAGGAGACGGGATCATGGCGGCGTTTACAAGTGAAAGCGCGGTCCGGCTGAAGTTTCAGGTAACGGACACGGCGAGTGTTCCGCAAGACCTTGTCTTGAAAAGCATCGAGGACGCCCACGAGGAAATTGTGCGCTGTCTCGACCCGGCGGTCGATCAGACATCGCCGGAGGAGACGCTGGTATTGGGAGAAACGCTTCTGGCGGGCGCGCACCTGCTGAAATCGCTGGCCGCGAAGGATGCGGTGCAGCATAAAGAGGTGGTGGTCGGCGGGCAACGGGTGGATACCGGCAAGCGGTATGCCGCGCTGATGGCATTGAGCAACCAATCCGGCGAACAGGCCTGGGAAACGTTGCGTCCGTATTTGCGGGAATCATCCGGGGCGGTAGAGGCGGTGGTGACGGATACCACGCCGGTGTTGGGGTAACAGCAATCGAGGAAATTCAACACAGGAGGATACGCTGTGGCTATTGTGCTTGGAAATTATACGTTTGATGAGACGCGGACCACGGTTACCGAGAAATGGGATGAGGTGGCCGGGCGGGATGCGCGGATCATCCAGATCAAAGGCGTCGTGGACGGTTTGGCGTCGCCGGAATTGTTGGCGACGGCCCTGGACGCCATTTTGAAAGCTGCGTCGGAAGGCGAAGAACATACCGTGCTGTCATTGCGATCCGGCAGGCGCTTATATGTCCGCCGAACGGGGTCTTCACGGGAGATTCAACGGGATGCGCTGGTGGGAACCTTTGTGTTGACGCTGGAGACGCAAAATCCCTTTGAAGAATCAGAGACCGTTATGAATGTGGCATGGTCCATCACGGAATCAGGCGGCAGCACGCTGATCACGGCGGCGGGCAGCGCGCCGGCATTGCCGGTGATCATGCTGACGGCAATTGGGACGGTTATGGAGCCGTGTATCAGCGATGGCACACGGCAGATTGTCTATCCGGGCATAGTATCCAATGGGAAGAGCCTGGTGCTGGATTCAGCCGCCAGAACGGCCATTTTGGATGGATTAGACGTCACGCCATATACCACAGGGCTCTTTCCACAGCTTATGCCGGGCGGAACCACGTTGGTATACACCGATTCTTTTGACAGCTCACACCGGGTCACGGCGAACGTCGCCTACCGGGATCGTTGGTGGTGATTATGAACTACACTATTGAACTTTACACGGCACAGGGATTGCCTGTTGCATCCTATGATGATGTCCCATTGCTGGATGTGATTCACGCAGGGCCGGATCAGCCGGATGTGATCCGCGGGCTGCTGCCCAAGGAAATACTGCGTCTGGATCATACTTTCCGGATACGGGTTTTGCTTGAGGGCCGGCTCTTTTGCGAGGGGCAGGTCCGGCAAATCAATCCGCATTGGAGCGACACGGAAAAGCTGATTCTGGACAAGTATGTGTCCTTTCATGAAGTGGCGGAATGTGAAGCGATTGACGGCAAGGAAGATCTTAACCGTCCGGTGACGCATGCGTATATGAACCGTGAAATCAGTGTCATCGTGAAGGACATGATTAACCGCACGACTGGGCCGCTTCATTACACGGTCCATCACGCCGCATTTCCCGACGGAGGATACCGGGAGTACGAGAAATTTTTCGCGCGGAAGACGGAGGAGAATGAATTAGAAACAGGAGGGATTTCTCAGGGGCAATGGGTGGGGCGGGATCGCATCGACTTTTCCGGCGCTTATGCGCGGGACGGCAATACGATCGCGGGGCTTAAGGTGGATGGGCAGTCGTGGCCGGATGTTCGGCTGATGATGATGGAAGCGGAAGAGCTTACACGGAACAGCCGGGCCATCGAGCGTCATCCGGAAGTGACGCACTGGACAGATGCGCAATATGCGGCTGGTTCCTACCGGCGGAAGGCGGTGGCGGCACAGGAACAACTCGATTCGCTGATTGGCTTTCGCGGCATCGACTATATCGAGTTGAATCCGCACCGGAACACATCAGGGGCGTACGACGATCGCGTGGATGCACAAGGGCGGTACCGGGGTCTGGTCTATGGCGGTACCGTGTGCTTTAATGCGGCGTTGGTGGAGTATGGCCTGGCCGAGGTGCAGTTATGGCGGGATGGGGCCTATCTTGTGCCCGAAATGGCGCTAAAAGAGTTTTATTCTTATAGCGGCGTTCATCAGGATTCAATCGAAGCGACAGGTGTTTTGCTGGGGGCGTTTGACGTGCAGGGGGGCGTGATGGAATCACTGGCGGCCTTGGCGTATGCGGCGGACGGATTTACGGTTCGCGTGGAGCCGGATCGCACGGTGTATTTTGAAACGGCGGATTCTGCCGGCCGTGTGATCTTTTACGATCCATTGGAGGTAGGCGTGCAGCTTGGGTCCGATTCCCGCGCGGTATGCAACCATCTCGTGTTCAGCGGTCACCCGATGGGTAATGTATCGAACGCGCATTTTACGGAAGGCGGCAGTATAGATGTGTTGGGTCTTCGCACGGATACGCTGGAGTATTTCTCCGTGACCCGGCTGGATGATGCGATGAAATTCGCCATGGGATTGCTGAACGACCTTGCATATCCTGAGACATCAGGGGCGGTCACTTTTCTGGAGGGGGATGCGGCGGTGCGGGTGGGCGATCTGCTGGAATTTCGCGGTGGGCCGTTGCGCCGTCTGGACCAGGAAATCGCGGGGGAATGGGGCGGACACTTCTCGGGGAAATTGGCGGGCCGGGTGCGCCGTGTTCAGCACCGTTTTACAGGGAGGCGCGTGGTTACCACGGCGTATTTGACCACCCCGCTACGCTCCGTGGAGAACCCGCTGCTTTTTATCGTGCGCAGCCAGCCCTCGGCACGCAGCCTGTTTGCGCTCCGGCTGGATGACGCAACAATCGGTTTGGATTTGGGATTTCATTTGGATTAACAAAAAGGAGATTATGACATGGCAATGCAAGGACTTGCGTATTTAAAAACAACATGGGCGTTTGAAGAACGGCCCGTGGCTTCCCTGAAACTTAACACGTGGGATGACCGCATCGAAGCCGCCCTGGAATTAATCTTTTTCCTGCTCAACCAGAATTGGGGCGGCGGGAACGGCGTGATACAGGGCGCCACCACGGATGATTTGTGCGTGAAGGCGCTGGCTGTACCGGGGCTTTACGTGCAGGTGAAGCCAGGCTACGGGTTTATCAGCAAGTTCCCGTACAAGCTGGCGCAGACCATGGATACCGCGGCAATCACACCGCCCGCCACGTATAACCGCATCGATTTGGTGGAGGCCTGCCTGGACACCTGGGGCGTGCATGTGAAAACCGGCAATGAAATGCAATCACCCTCCGCGCCCAGCCCCTCGGCCAATTGCATCGCGCTGGCCCATCTTTATCTGCGGCCCGGCATGACCTGCATCAAAGACGCCGACGATCAGACAAACGGCTATATCATCGATGCACGGACTTGGCTGGACTGAAAACGGGGCAGTCCCGATTCCATCACCAGGAATCTTTCCCCATCGTCATTCCCGCGAAAGGGGCCGTCCAAAAATATGAAAATATCATTGTTCGGCCCTTTCAGGAATTCTTGTTATAGATGGCAATAACCCAGAACAGTGATTTGCAGAATGACAACCATGTTCATGGTTTGGGGAGAAATCCAGGCGAATGAATTCTCAGACAGCCTCTCCTCGACAACTTCAGGAGGGCCGATATCCACGCTCTCACATCATAGAAAAGGGCCGGGGTTTTCGCCCAGCCCAAACATATCGTTGAATTATTTCCCTACCGCGAGAGCGCCTGATATTTCTTCTTCGGTCCGATGCCGAGTTTGCGGACCGCGTCGATGTTATCCACAAGCTTTTTGACAGCGGCGGCCACCAAGTCTATGTCTTTTTTCGAGTTCATCAGCATGACATGGTGTACGGCGACGCCACAGGACTGGTTGGCGTCGGTGCAGACGGGAAGCTTGAAGCGTTTGGGATTGACCGCCTTCCAGTAGTCCGCGCCGAGTTTATGGCGGGTCTTGGTAAGCGGTTTGTAGAGTCCACAACTGTTCAAGGGGTCGTAGGGGATTTCAAAGGCATCGCCGGTGCCTAATTCCGCGTTGAGCGCGGCACAGAACTGAGCGTTGTTGATTTTCAGCGCTTTCGCATCCAGGCGGAAGGTGAAATTGAAGTAGCTTTGTTGCGTGATTTCCTTGCGGCGGCGCATCGGCAGGATGCCGGGGATTTGCGCGAGTTGCGCGTTGAGGTATTGGGCGTTTTCGTCACGCAGTTTCACCTGCTGGTCCAGCCGGCTGAGGCCGCCCAGCAACAGGGCCGCCTGCCATTCCGTCAGACGGTAATTGCCGGATTGAATAGCCGTCTCCATTCCGACTTTCTTGTTCAAACCGAACACAGGAGGTTCGGCGGCATACGAGCGGCCGCAATTCCGCAGGCTGTAGATTTTGTAAAAGAGTTCCTTGGTCTTGCACATGTTGAAGCCGCCTTCGCCGGAGGACAGTACCTTGGATTCCTGAAAGCTCCAGGAACTGACATCGCCCATCGAGCCCACGCCCTGGCCTTTCCAGAACGAGCCGTGCTGGTGTGCGCAGTCTTCGATCAGGTAGAGGTTATGCTTTTTGCAAAGTTTCATCAGGCGCGTCATGTCAGTCATGCAGCCATACAGGTGCACCACGATGATCGCTTTCGTTTTCCGCGTAATGGCGGCTTCCGCCGCGTCCAGATCCAGGTTCCACGTGTCCGGTTCAATATCCACAAGGACGGGCACCGCATTCACATCGACGCATGCGGCCGCCGTGGCCTGCCACGTCATGCCGGGCACGATGACTTCGTCATACGCGCCGATCCCCAGGGCTTCCAGAGCCATTTGGATGCCGACCGTGCCGTTCGCACAACACAAGCCGTATTTCCCGCCTTGATATTTCGTGAACGCTTCGGCGAATTTCCATTCCACTGGCCCGTCATACGACCACCGGTTCGACCGCGTGACTTTCGCCACCAGTTCAACGTCTTTTTCATCGCTAATGGGCCACTTCGCCCATTTCTTGCCTTTTGCGCAAAGCGGTTTCCCGCCGTTGATGGCCAATACTGCCATGGCTTGTTCTCCTCTTTTTATTTACCACGAAATACACGAAACACACGAAAATAATCTATCGAACAATTCGTTCATATTCCAAACCCGGGTAATGGCCGAAATTGACCAGTAATCCCAAGCGAAGATTTGATGCTTTCAAATAACTATGCACTTGCCCACGATGGTGATCATTGAGTTCAGGTACTGCTTTAAGCTCAATTACGATTTTCTCATAACAAAGATAATCCACAAAAAATTTTTGTTTCAAAGGATGCCCCTTATAATCCATGGGCAATTCTTCCTGCTCAATAAACGGTATCCCTCGTGCCCCAAATTCAATTGTCAAACATTCCTCGTAAATTGTTTCATGAAAACCACACCCCTTTTCCTTGTAAACCTCAAAACATGCACCTATAATCGCATAACTTTCCTCACGAAATAGAATTTCTTTTTCGTTCATTTCGTGTCTTTCGTGGTAAATAGTCTTCCGTTTAATTTTCGTCGAAGTCCATGCGGAAGCCTTCGCCCAAATAGATCTTGCGCGCGATGGGGCTTTCGGCAATTTCTTTCGGGGTGCCCGCCATGATCACGCGCCCTTCGTTGATGATATAGGCGTGGTCCGTAATTTGGAGTGTATCGCGTACGTTGTGATCCGTGATTAGCACGCCGATGCCTTTGTTTTTCAAGGTGGCCACGGTGGCTTGAAGATCCGCCACGGCAATGGGGTCGATTCCGGCAAAGGGTTCGTCGAGCAGGAAGATTTTCGGGTCGGTTACGAGGGCGCGCGCAATTTCCGTGCGCCGCCGCTCACCGCCCGACAGCGTATAGGCTTTGCTGTCCGCGAGATGGGCGATATTCAATTCTTCGAGCAGATGATCCGCGCGCTGTTTGCGGTCCGCCGATTTCATGTGCTGATATTCCAGGATCGCCAGGAGGTTCTGACGCACCGTCATGTTCCGGAACACCGAAGGTTCCTGCGCCAGATAGGCCATGCCCGCGCGCGCCCGCTTGTACATCGGCAGCTTTGTCACGTCCTGGCCTAGGAAGAAGATCCGGCCTGCATCCGGCTTCAACAGGCCCACCACCATGCTGAACGTGGTGGTTTTGCCCGCACCGTTCGGCCCCAGCAGCCCGGCGATTTCCCCCGCCTGCAAGGCGATGCAGACGTCACGGACTACCGTGCGCTTCTTGAAGGACTTCACCAGCCCTTCCGTGCGCAACAATACGGTGTCATTTCCTGCCACAACGCTTTCCTTCCGTCCGTTAGCGTTTCGCGATATAGTCGGGATAGGCCGCTTCCAGGAGCAGCCGGTTCAACCGGGTTGTTTCTTCGGGTTTCCGGCCTTCTTTCGCCAGCAAGCCCTTGGCTTCCTCACTCAATGTCACGCCTTTCCAAGCCGCTTCCGAGTAAAGCGCGTCTTTCTTCAATACCTTGTTTAATTGTTTTACCATGGTGCCTTTTTCTTCCGCCAGCGCCTCCACCGACACATTGAGCAGCATCCTGCGCATCTCACCGTCTAGTTGCTTGGCGATTTGTTTTCCCGGCGATGCCGCTTCTCCTGCCGCTTGATCCTTAAGCGTTTTCAGGAACCCCGCCCACTCCTTCACATCGCCTTGTGTCAACAACGAAGGATCACCTGTTCCACCTGACGCGCCCGGGGTATTAAATGGATACTCTTTCACTCTCATGTCCGTTACTTCCACTTCACCCGTTTTAAAATTCATTGTAAATTTGCTGCCACTCATTTCTTTTACCTGTTCGCCACTCATTACAGGATTACCACTAAACACCAGCAGTCCTGTATCAAAATTCCATTCCGCCTTTTCTGCCGTAATGGTGCCTTGCGGATGCTGCACCTCCACGTTGCCTTCCATGGTAATCGCGGAGGGTCTTGTGGCGCCTTCTTTGTAATCAAATTTCATCTTGTACGCGCGGATGGGCACCGGTTTCATATTCTTGTCTTCCGAGAGCAATGTGATACGGACACCGTCCGTCATCTCCTTGATCGCCATGCCTCCGCTGAAGCTGCCTACGAAGCGCCCGGCGTCAATGCTCATGGAGGTATAGCCTCCCATATCGCCGCCCATATCTTGGGCCACCGCACACCCGGCCACTAACCACGCGGCCACAAAAACCTGTCTCATTGCTGTTGCCTCCCAAACCGTACCAGGCCCGTCACGCCGGTCAGCTCGAATTCCTTTTTGTCGGGATACAAGCGGACACTTGCCGCCTGCAACTCAAGCTGCGGATCGGTCACCTTGACCGGATTATCACTGCGGGCCTCGCCCGGTTTGTCCTTGTCTGGATTTTGCCATTGTATATCCGAGAGTTCAATTGTCATCGTGCCCACGACGGCTTTCACCTGGCCGCTGAGAAAGGCGCTTTTGCCTTCCTCGAACCGGCCCTCCTGGGCATCGATTTTTATCACTTCCTGGGTTTCGTCCTTCCCGTAGATCACCGCATGCGCGTTCTTAAACGCATAGGTGCTCTCGTCCGCCATTGACGCCTCCTGCGCATGCACCCAAAGGGTAGGTTTCTGCGCCATCCCCCCTGTTGGATCCGTCCGGTGCAAATAAAAATCAATATCCCGCACCTCCGTCTGGCCCATTTCATCCAACGACGGAATGCCCGGTGTTCCTGCGGCAGGAATATTCGGCGCGGCGGGCTGATTGCAGCCGGTCAGCGCCAAGCCCACCAGCATACTTGCAAACAAACGGTTCATGGCGCTGTTTTCATGTTTCTCCGGTACACGGCTTTCAACCCCTTTAACGTTAACAGGGGATCCACTACATCTATCGTACTCGCTACGTCCGCAATCGTTTTCGCCAGACCGCCCGTCGCAATCACCGTGGGTTTCGCCCCCATTTCCTCACGGATCCGCCGGACCAGCCCGTCCACCATGTCCGCATAACCAAACGTCAGCCCGGATCGGATATTCGACACGGTATCCCGGCCGATCACGGAACTCGGTTTAATAATATCCACGCGGGGCAGCTTCGCGCAATGTTCTGACAGCGCGTCCGCCGAAAGCTGGACACCCGGCACGATTACACCTCCCTGCCACTCCGCCTTCGCGGAAACCACGTCGAACGTCGTTGCGGTTCCAAAATCTATTACCACCAGGGGGCCTTTGTGCTCCTCAATCGCCGCCACCGCATTCACAATCCGGTCGGCGCCCACTTCCTTCGGATTATCCACCTGCAACACCAGCCCCGTCTTTACGCCAGGCCCCACCATCAATGGAGTGACATGAAACGCCCGCTGGCTTACTTCCTGCAAGGCCAGATTTATCTGGGGCACAACACTGGAGACGCAACAGCCGGAAATCTGGTGGCGGTCGACGCCAATGCCCTGGAGGAGCATGCTGAGCAGAATATACAATTCATCGCCCGTGCGGTAATTCGACGTGACGACGCGCCACGGTCCGAGCAACTCATCGCCGCGATACAGGCCGAGCACCGTATGCGAATTTCCAACATCTACCACCAACAGCATGCGTTACCTGCTCCCACTCTCCAAAGGGGATACATCATCCACATTTTCCCTATCAAAATCCAACTTCATGGCACTATTTCCACTTCGTGCGAGATTCGCTCCCGGCGGCCATCCGCCGTTTCCACCAGCAAGGCCCCTTCTTCATCAATCGTCACCACCCGGCCGGTAATGCCTTCCCGGCGGACTGTCTGGCCCGCCATTTGGCAGGCCACCGACCAAAACGCCCGGATATCGTCATATCCGCCGCGCCGAAGCTGGCGGATGTAATCGTCAAAATGCTCCAACACCCTGTGAAGCAACAGGCTCCGGTCCCATTTGAGTCCGGTCGTGCTCTCCAGGGATCCCGCAAGTTCCCGCAGGGATTCCGGGAAATCCTCCGCGCGGTGATGCACATTGATCCCAATGCCCACCGCGCTCCAACCCTCCCGGTGCTCCACCAGAATGCCGCACACCTTCTTGCCCGCGCACACCAAATCATTCGGCCATTTTATGGATAAGGCCGCCCGCGACATCACCGCCTCCCGCACGGCCAGCGACGCCGCAAACATTAATCCGCGGGAGGGACCTTTCAGCGCTACGCTGAACCACAGCCCCAATCCGGGAGCACTATGCCACGCATTCCCATGCCGCCCCCGGCCATGGGTTTGTTCTTCGGCCACAATCACCGACCCATCCTCGCAACAGTCGAGCGCCATGTCATTCGTGGATTCCAACGAGTCGAAAATCCTCACCGTGGAGCCTACCAGCGTTCCCGCAAGAGGTTCCAGATGAATCTTCGGTATGGGGTCGTGATCAGGCATTTTCTATCAACAAGGACATATCGAGCACCGCCGCGGAATTGGTCAGGGCGCCCACAGAGATGAAATCCACCCCTGTCTCCGCTATGGCATGCACCCGGTCCAGGCTGGCGTTGCCGCTGGCCTCTAGCACTATTTGCCGGCCCGCTGCACGGCGCACCGCCTCCCGCATGGTGTCTAAGCCCATGTTATCCAATAAGATAACGTCTGCGCCGGCCTCCACTGCCTCGTCAAATTCCTGCAAGTTCCGGACCTCCGCCTCCACCCGCATCAGATGATGTGAATGGCGCCGCGCTTTGGTTATTGCCGCATGCAATCCGCCCGCCGCCGTCACATGGTTTTCTTTAATTAATATCCCATCAGAAAGATTGAACCGGTGCCGCGTTCCCCCGCCATGGACCACCGCCGCCTTCTCCAAGGCCCGCAACAAGGGAGTTGTTTTACGCGTGCAGCAGATCTTGCAGTTCAGTTCGCCCACTGCCGCCACAAACCGCGCCGTCAACGTCGCCACCCCTGATAAATGCTGTACAAAATTCATTGCCGTCCGCTCCGCCATCAACACCGCCTGCGCACGGCCCTCGAACCGGGCAATCGTATCGTCTGGTTTCACCGCAGCCCCGTCCTGAAGGGATTCCCAGCCACACAGGTCCGGATCAAGCATAACAAAGGCGCGGTGAAATACCTCGATGCCGCTTAACACACCGTCCTGTTTGGCCACCAGCCGGGCACGGCAGCGCACATCACGCGGAACCGTTGCTTCCGTCGTGATATCGCCCCGCCCAAGATCCTCCTCCAGGGCGGTACGGACAAGTGTATCTGTTGACAACTCCATAAAAAGACATATCCTCCCCCACACAATCCTGAATTCTATCATACTCCCGGAAAGAATTGCGATTCTTCAATGCTAATCGCACCTCCCCAGGCCAAAATGGACATGGTGTCCGAACTTTATGTATTGACGCACTGGTCCGGCCTGTTTCATAGGCCGGATCGAGCGGATTTTCATTGCCTCCACATAGACTTGCAGGCTGCTTTATCTATAGAATACCCCCTTGTTCATTTTGGGGCGGCCTTTGGGCGCGCCAAGTATTGTATGTCAACGGAGGTATTAAACGTGTTAACTTCGAGTCGGCTTGTCTGTTTGTTCGTGGTGCTGATGGCCGTTGCGGGAACCGCTCAGGCGGAAGATCCTGTCTTTCTGCCCCGCGCCCACTCGCATAATGATTACATGCGCCCTCATCCGCTGTTGGATGCGCTGAACGCCGGATTTTGCAGTGTTGAAGCGGATATTTACCTGGTCAATGGCGAGCTTCTCGTTGCCCATGATCGGGATAAGGTGAAGCCGGGCGGCACGTTGCAAAAAATGTACCTTGACCCCCTCCGGGAGCGTGCGAAACAGAACAGCGGGCGCATCTATCCGAATGGGCCGAGCGTTATCCTCCTGATCGATTTTAAAGAATCCCCGGCGATCCTGTGGCCGGCGCTTCGTGATGTGCTTCAACAGTATGAGGATATGCTTACGGTTTTCACCGATGAGACCGTTGACGAACGGGCGGTGACCGTAATCATTTCCGGCACTTCCCCGCGCGCCCAATTGAAACAGGAGCCGCGCCGTCTCGCCGCCATCGACGGGCGGCTGCCCGACCTTGCCAATCCCCCTTCTCCCAAATTAGTCCCGCTGGTCAGCAATTCCTGGACCCCTGTGTTCAAATGGATGGGAACAGGCCCCATGCCGGAAGCAGAACGGGCTAAGTTGAAGGAATACATAGACAAAGCCCATGCCAACGGCCAGAAAATCCGTTTTTGGGGTGCACCCAACCGCCTAGAGGTCTGGGAGGAGTTTTATACATTGGGTATTGATTTATTGAATGCTGACAACCCCGCGCAAATGCGAGAGTTTCTAGTCAATAAAATGAACCAAGAGAAGGCTCGTTAGTGCAATGGATGCTATTCGCATAGGATTTGTCGGTTTGGGCGGCATCTGCCGGGAACGGCACGTGCCCGGGCTGAAAAAGCTCCCCGGTGTGGAAATTGTGGCCGTCGCGAACCGGTCCAGGGCCTCCAGTGAAGCCGCCGCACGGGAATTCACTATACCCGTTATATGCGATGACTGGCGTGAAATTATCCAGCGTGACGACATCAATACGGTGTTTGTCGGCACATGGCCTTACATGCATCATCCCGTCAGCATCGCCGCCCTTGAAGCCGGAAAACATGTCTTTTGCCAGGCCCGCATGGCCATGAATTTCACCGAAGCGCGTGAAATGTACGAAGCCGCCGTCCATTCCGGCCGCGTGGCCGCCTTATGCCCCGTTCCCTACGGCCTCAGTGTCGACCGAACCATTCAGCGGTTTCTGAGCGAGGGTGTCCTGGGGAAAGTGCACTTGGTGCGGGTGCAAAGCACCAGCGGGGTGAATATCGACGAGGACGCCCCCTTGCACTGGCGCAAGGATCATCGATTATCCGGCCTCAATACACTCACCCTCGGCATGTTCATCGAAATCATCCACCGCTGGTTTGGCTGGACCAAGACCGTCACGGCCCAGACACAGATTTACACGCCTTGGCGGCGCGATGCCGAAGGGCGCATGGTCGAAATCAAGATTCCTGACCAAGTGCTCTTCAACGCCGACATGGAGCAGGGGGTGGTGGTGCAATATGTGTTTAGCGGCATGACCGCCCACGGAAAGGACACGATTGAGATCCACGGCACGCACGCCTCGCTTTGCTATGATGCCGGACCGGATATTCTCTATTTCCTCCGCGAAAACAACCAGCTTGAACCGGTGGCTATTCTTCCGGAGGATGTATACGATGTGCATCACTGGTCCGTGGAGCGTGATTTCATCGAGGCTATCCGCTCTGATTCCCCTTATCACCCTAATTTCGAAGACGGCATGCGCTACATGCAAGTGATCAAAGCCGTATACGATTCCGCCAAACGCCAGCGAACCGTTCACCTGGAAGGCCACTCACAAACTTGAAAATTATGGGGAATTTTAGAATACTATACGCAATGGCAGTACAAGCGATTTGTTTTGTGATCCCATGGGGAACGTGATGCAGCGTTGTTGGATGCAGGGATGGGATATCCGTGTGCAAGTGTTTATGCGTGTGTGCGAGGTGTTTCTTCCATGAGAGGGAGAGAGGAGTGAAACAATCGTGGGGAATAAGAGGCGCAAGGCAGAGGGAAGTATCGAGGATGGGGTAAACACCCCCTCTTCAACGCCGGAAACTGACCAGACAAAAGACACGGGCGTCCGCCCTCAAGAATACTTTCTTCATCGGGATCAATTGATAAATGACATTGCCGGCAATCTTCCGGGTATCGTATTCGGCGCTTTGGTGCATCCCGATAAAAAAATCACATTTACCTTTGTTAGCGAGCGTATTACGGAGGTTTTAGGGCTGCCCTGCGAATTGGAAGGTTTGTTCGAACGTTTTGTCCAACAGATTGTTCCGGAGGATCTACCGTCCTTTCTGGAATCCGCCAGGGAAGCCATTAACACCTTTTCGTCATGGAGCCATGAAGTCCGATTCATCAAACCTACGGGAGAAATGATCTGGTTTAAGGGCATGTCCACTCCGTCACGCGCCGGGGACGATATCCTTTTCAACGGGATTGGCCTCGATATCACCCAGCAAAAGCGTGCGGTGGACGCCTTGCGTGAAAGTGAAGAGCGCTGGCAGTTTGCCCTGGAGGGGGCGGGCGATGGCGTATGGGACTGGAACGCCCAGACAAATGAGGTGTTCTTTTCGAGGCAATGGAAGGCCATGCTGGGCTTCGAAGAACACGAAATAAGCAACAGGCTCGAAGAGTGGGACACACGTCTTCATCCCGAAGACCGGGAAAAGACCTATGCCGCCCTGAATGATCATTTTAACGGCGTGAGGCCGGTTTACATGAATGAGCATCGTCTTCGGTGTAAAGATGGCTCGTATAAATGGATTCTGGATCGTGGCAAAGTGATTCGCTGGACGGAAGACGGCAAACCGTTGCGCGTGATTGGCACGCATTCCGATATTTCCGAGCGCAAACGGATAGAGCAGGAATTACTCCAGGAAATAATATTCTCCGATACCGTTATCAACAGTCTGCCCGGGATTTTCTTCTTGTTCGATACGCAAGGACATTTGCTGCGATGGAATACCAATCACGAAGCCTTGTTGGGATATTCCCTGGAGGAAATGCTTAATCTGAACATCCGTCAACTCATTCGTGCGGAAGACACTCCTTATGTCTTAAATAAGATGCAAGAAGTATTTCAACAGGGATATGCCTCCCTTGAAGTGCCTATACGGACTAAAAGCGGGGATGAAATTCCTTATTTTATAACCGGGGTGCGTCTGCAAATAAAGAATGACGCCTATCTTCTCGGAACAGGGATAGATATGACGGCACACAAGCAGACCGAAGCCGCATTGCGCGAGAGCGAAGAAAACTTCCGCGCATTTGTGGAAACCAGCAACGACTGGGTATGGGCCATGGATGCAACCGGGCGGCACACCTATAGCAATGGCCGGATCAAAGAAATAATCGGATATGATCCGGAAGAAATACTTGGGGGCATGGCAACAGATTTTATCCATCCGGACGATCTCGCGGCCGTCAGCGCCCTGATGGCGGAATGCATCCCCGCCAAGAAAGGGTGGCAGGGATATGCCGTGCGTTTTCGTCACAAGGACGGCCATTACCGCTGGATGGAATCCAGTGCGGTGGCGGTAGTGGACAGTAATGGCGCGTTAACGGGGTTCAGAGGCGCCGATCGCGACATAACGGATCGGGTACAGGGTGAGAATGATCGCATCGAGCTGGAGCGGCGGCTGTTTCACGCGCAAAAACTGGAAAGCCTGGGCGTGCTCGCGGGCGGCATCGCGCATGACTTCAATAATATATTAATGGCTATCCTGGGCAATCTGGATATGGCCTTGCTGGATATCCCATCCCTCTCACCGGCCCGCGAGAGCATTGAACAGTCTCTTAAGGCGGTCAACCGGGCCGCGGACCTGACCCGTCAAATGCTGGCCTATTCCGGCAAGGGCCGGTTTGTCATGGAGAACATGGATCTCAATGTCTTGGTGGAAGAAAATACGAATCTGTTCCGGTCGATCGTCTCCAGAAAAATCACCATGAACATCCATTTGGCCCCATCACCGGTGTATATAGAGGCGGACCCGCCCCAGGTGCAACAGATAATCATGAATTTGCTTACCAATGCCTCCGAGGCTATTGGAGATGCTCCTGGCCTCATAACGCTCTGCACGGGGATGCAATGGTGTGATGATCGCTATCTCCACAAGAGCCGGATCGAAGAAAAACCAACCGCCGGGCAATTTGTTTTTGTAGACGTGTCAGACACCGGCTGCGGCATGGAAACAGAAACGCTGAATCGCATGTTCGAACCGTTCTTCACCACCAAATTCACGGGGCGGGGCCTTGGGTTGCCGGCCGTGCTGGGGATTGTCCGCGGGCATCACGGCGCCATTATGCTCAATAGCGCACTGGGTTCGGGAACCACGGTACGCGTCCTGTTCCCCGCCTGTGAACCTGCCCCGAAAATCACCGGCAAGGCTCATACATCCCTCGAAGCAGCTTCTCTGGCGGTTCCCGCAACAATGATATTGATAGTGGACGATGAAGAGGCCGTGCGCAATCTATGCGCCGCTTTTGTAGAGCGCATGGGGCACCCGGTCCTGTGCGCCGCCAATGGAGAAGAAGCCCTGACGCTTTTCCATGAACATGTGAGGGAGATAGCCTGCATTCTTCTTGACCTTACCATGCCCCGGATGGATGGGGTGAATGCCTTCCGTCAGATGAAACGAATCCGGCCGGATGTCAAAGTGATTCTGTGCAGCGGCTATGATGAGCAGGAAGCTACGCAACGCTTCACGAGTGAAGGATTGGCGGGATTTATTCAGAAGCCCTACCGCCTCCAGGAATTGAAAGCGAAGATTGAACAGGTGCTGAAGGCGTGAGCCCTTCGCCCCAAGGGGTGCGTTACGCACCCCGCCCGCGCGGTTTACACCATCGCTTCACGCGCGCCAAAAATCCGCACTACTTCCACATATCCCATGGCCTCGGCAATATCCACTGGGCTCAGGCCATCCAATACTTCATTGCGAATCCAGGGATCCGCATTGTTGTCCAGCAATATGCGAACGGCTTCAGCATGTCCGCCAACGCACGCCCAATGCAGCGGCGTCATGCCGTCCGCGCTGATCCGGTTTACATCGGAAACAGACACCAGAAGTTCAACGGTTTCTTTGTGTCCCTGGCGCGCCGCCTTGTGCAATGGCGTCTCTCCCTGGTAGTCCACCGCCATACCGTTGGAACCATAACTCAACAATGACTTTACGGCATCCGCAAGCCCAAGTCCCGCGGCCCGGTGCAGTGGGGAGGAACCCTGGAGGTTCTCGCGCTGATCTTCACGTTCCTGCCGCAGAATCATGTCGGCCAGCGCCATATGGCCGCTTTTGAAGGCCCGGTCCAGAGGGGTTACCCCGTGTGCATCCATCGTCTCTGTCCATTGTTTATTCATCGCACAAACCTCCTTGGGTTGTCTCCATCAAGCCAAGCCCAAGGTGTATATGCAATCGCTGTGCCATGCCGCCTTGAAATATACCCCGAAGAGTCCATGTTTCATAAACAACAGACAGTAAAGCACTTGCGAAATAATTGGATTAACACTCAGAAGCGATTATTGCGGCGTAATTCGCTGTTTCGCCTGCAAGGTCTTGGCATAGTGACAACTATTCGGCATTCCAGAAATTGTCAGCATTTGGGAAGCGAGGGCGAATGAGGCGTGAGGCCTGAGGCGTGAGGCGTGAGGCGTGAGGCGTGAGGCGGGAGGAAGAATGGGAAACGGCAAACGCGAAACGGCAAACGCGAAACGCGAAACGAGGGGGGATGCTAGTCTGTAGATGCCGTTAGGTCTGGGAAATCTGGGAAGTCTGGGAAGTCTGGGAAGTCTGGGACTGATAAGACCAATAGACCCGATAAGACCGGCTGGGCAAGGGGGAGGACGAGTGAAACGAGGAGGGAATTAGCCGTTAGGTACGGGAAGTCTGGGAAGTCTTGGACTGATAAGACCAATAACCGGCTGGGCAAGGGGGAGGACGAATGAGCGTGTATAAATAAAGGGAATGATGCCAGCGCCGATTTTATAAACCGGGGCAGAAGTTGTCTTCGGAGCCGGGGCAGGGGTGGTAGCCGACGGAGTTGAAGAATTTGGAACAAAGTTGGCGCAGATTCGTTCTGCGCCGTTTAAAGAGGTGCAGAATCAATCTGCACCAACTCCCGGGCAGAAACCGTCTTCACTGCCGGGGCAAACATGGTAGCCGGCGGAGTTGAAGAATTGGATGAGGCGTAATAATTCGGAGAGGCCGATGGTCCAATCCTGGGGGTTGTAGTCGCTGGCGTGGGGGGTACAGGAGGTGTCGCCGCCGGAACCTGGGGCGTAGCCGTCTTCGGTGCCGGTTTGGCAGTGGAAACCGCCGGAGTTGAAGAATTGGATCACGCGGAGGAGTTCGCTAAGGCTGATGAGGTAATCGGCGTTTTGGTCGGCGGTGTGGTTGGGGGGGATGCAGGAGCCTTCGACGATCACGGTTCGGGAAACGAGGGGGGCCGTTTTGCTGGAAGCATCA
>JAKQOG010000225.1 GCA_029565395.1 Candidatus Hydrogenedentota bacterium
GGTGGAGGTTGTACCCCGAGCCTTCTCGCGCGTATACGTTGATGCCGCGCTTGTACCCGAGTGACTCATGCCATTTAATTCCTGCTGCATACCGATGCCGGTCATAACCTCGCCCATGGGGCCTCCGGCGCCAACCCCCCCGCCCGCCCGGGGAACCGATTGACGCGGTGCAGTGGCGGGCCGGGCCGTCTGTGGATAATCCACATAACCGGTTTGATTGTCATACACAAAGTGTTCCCCTGCGGATGTTCGTGGAAGCACCTCAACGTAGTATGGATATAACTGGTCAATCGTGGCGGGGTAATAGCCGGTGTCCTGTGCATACTTGTCAATCCCCGCCTGAATTTTATCAAGGACCTGGGTGTCCTGTTCCGTGGGGCCGCTTGCCGCCGCTGGCGCCTCTGCCGGTGCAGCCGCCGCCCCGTCCAGGAGTTTTCCGGTGTTGGGATCGTAATTATAGGAGGCGCCGTCTGCCTTGACTGGGACAGCTTGGAGATAGTCCGGCACCAGCGCATCCAGGGAAGCAGGCCATGTGCCTTTTTCCGCCTGATACGTGCTGATCGCGCGTTCGAGATTGATGCGTCCGGACGTATCCGCAGCATTCTGCACCTGCCGCTTCATAGCCTTCATCTGCTCCGCCTGTAGTTCCCCTTGGATGGCCGTGGTGGTCAGCAATTCTACGCCGCAGCCCGTCAAGAGCATAATAAGGATTAATGTGATTCCGTTTCGCATGATCATGTCTCCTGCTCTTTCATTATAACACGCCGGGCCAAGCGTATATTCATTGGAAAGGGAGGAAATAGGCGTGAGGCGTGAGGTTGGGAAACGAGGGGGGGAGCAAATGCGAAATGGCAAACGCGAAATGCGAAACGAGGGTTTTTTTGATTTGGGTTTTTGGGGCGAGGAGATCTGTTTGACTATGGTGCGTAGCGTTCCTGGATGGGGCTGGTGTCGGGGGGGGAGGCTGTTTGCATATCCTCTTTGGGGGAAGGCGGGGGCCCGGCCAATTCTTCGGCGCCGGGTTGGGCCTGCCGAATCAGAAATACTTCATCCAGGCGGTAGGGATCGACGGCGGGGGTGATTTCGGCGGTTTTCCAGAGGGAACCGCTTTCGTGCGGGGGCGCGCTCACCACGCCGATCGGATACCCGGCTGGGAAAAGGCTTTCCGGACTGGTTACAACGGGATCACCGACCCGGACTTCGTTTTTCATGTCGATGTAGTCCATGGTACACAGGCGGTTGAGATCGCTCCCGCTGGAATGGATCACGCCGTCATAGGCGCGCAGGCGGTTTCTCTGGACCATGGCCCCGATTTTGCACGAGGGGTGGTGCAGGGTGGTCACAATGGAAGTGAATGCACTTACTTCGGTGACGATGCCCACCACGCCATCGGCGGTAACCACCGCCATGGAGGTTGTTACTCCGTTGACCGAACCCCGATCAATGCGCAGCATTCCCTTGTAGCTTTCGAGCACTTTAACCGGTTCGAGAGAAAACCCGGGCTGTTCCCGGGTGAACTTCAGCATGGTCCGCAGCCGCTGGTTTTCCGCCTGAAGTTCGAGGCGCTTACTGGCGGCAATTTTGAGTTTTACCACATCGGCTTTCAGCGCCGCGTTTTCCTTGTGCATTGCGTCATAATCAACCACAAGGCCCGTCACGTAGCCGATGGCCTGACCGGTGATGCTTTTGGCTTTGAGAAAGGGGAACGCGGTGATTTCGACGGCTTTTTTCACGCCGTTTTGGATGAAGGAGGATTCGGTGCCGGTAACGAGGGATACAAAGGACAGAAACATCAGCACGGCAAAAACTACCGCGGGCCGATGTTCGCGTATGAACCGTGAAAAAATCACGTTGTTTCCCGGATGTTGTTACATCCTTTCTTCGGGCGCGTTTTTCAGTTCATCCAAGAAGCGCCCGGCGCCCAGCACAACGGCGGTCAAGGGGTCCTCGCCCACCGTGACGTGCAAGCCGGTTTCCTTCGCCAGCAGTTGATCCAATCCACGCAGCAACGCGCCGCCGCCCGCCAGCACGACGCCGCGATCCACAATGTCCGCGGAGAGTTCGGGAGGCGTGCGTTCGAGGGTGACGCGTACGGCATCCACAATTGCGCTGACGGGTTCGCGCAGGGATTCACGGATTTCTTCCGAGGTGATGGTGATTACTTTCGGAAGGCCCATGACCTGATCGCGGCCTTTCACCTGCATTTCGAGTTCTTCCTTGAGCGGGTACGCTGAGCCAATGGCGATCTTGATTTCTTCGGCGGTGCGCTCGCCCACCATCATATTGTAAGTGCGTTTGAGATGCTGAATGATAGCCTGATCCATTTCATCGCCCGCCACGCGCACCGACTTGGAAAAGACGATGCCGCCCAGCGAGATCACGGCAACTTCCGTGGTGCCGCCGCCAATGTCCACAATCATGCAGCCTTGCGGCTCCTGCACGGGCAGGCCCGCGCCAATCGCGGCGGCCATGGGTTCCTCGATAATATAGACTTTTTTCGCGCCGGCCTGCATGGCGCTTTCCGTAACGGCGCGGCGCTCGACGGCGGTAATGCCGGACGGCACGCCCACGGCGACGCGGGGCCATACGAGGCGGCGGCGGTTGTGCACTTTCTGGATGAAATAACGGAGCATTTCCTCGGTGGTTTCAAAATCCGCGATCACGCCGTCTTTCATTGGGCGGATTGCGACAATGTTGCCGGGGGTGCGGCCAATCATGCTTTTGGCTTCCACGCCCACCGCGCGCACTTTGCCCGTATCCTTATTAATGGCGACGACGGAGGGTTCACTCAACACGATGCCTTGTCCTTTTACGAAGACAAGCGTGTTGGCGGTTCCCAAGTCGATGGCCATGTCATGCGAGAACAGCCCGGGAAGATGCCGCAGAATTCCAAACACAGCCTATCCTTTCCGCGCCCCACCGGCGCATGGTATTTCTAAACTAATGATTCTTAGGGACTTACAAAAGGCACAGGATTTAAGAAAGCGATTATAGCAAAATAAACCGGGAAATCCAACCATTTGACCTTTCGTCTTGTTCTCTATGTCCATGCCGAAAACCCATCACTTCGCCGGGAAAACCTGGAACTCCCAAAGCGTGGGGCCTTCCGTGGCCTCACGGATATTCAGGCGCACCTTTGGCGCTGTAATGGGCTTGAAGGACAGTTCGCATTCCACACCGATATGTTTCCCTTCGGCCAGAGTCTTCCACGCGAGCCCTTCCAGGTATTCCAGGGTAAACGACTGGACACGATCATATTCCTCACTCATATATACACGATCAATGCGCCGGGGTTCCCCTAAATCCACTTCCAGCCAGGCCGAATGCGTTCCGGCATCGGTGGCCCAGCGGGTATTCGGATCGTCATCGAGTGCCTTATCCGGGCCATAGGCAGACATTTTCTGGTAGATATTGGAGGCGGTGGCTTTTTTCCCAACGCATAGAGAATGCGAGAGCGTGCTGATGGGCGAGGCGAGATTCGCCGGGCCATCCAACTCCAGCACGATGATGGTGTCGAGTTCCTGCCGGTTCTCTTTCGGTACGGCGATAGAAAGGCCTTCCTCGGTTTGGGTTACCGTTGCATCGCCACCCGTAAGCAGAGAACTTGCTACTACGTTCTTAGAAATCGCGGGGAGCGTCAATGTTTCCTTGGGCCAAGCAAGCACATGCAGATATAGGCGCTGATCCTTGCAGGTGGCGGCGCCCCATTTTCCGGGACGGAACGGGCCGCCGCGCGTTCCGTAGATGCTTTCCCCGTATTGTTTCAGCCACGCGCCGATTTCCTTCAGCCGATCCACCTGGCGCGGCTCGATCTCGCCGGTGGGCATGGGGCCGACATTCAGCAGCAGATTTCCATCGCCGCCCGCACACCGCACCAAGGTGTCGATGCAGGTCTTCAACGATTTCAAATCGTCGTTGGGCTTCCATGCCCACTGATTGCAGATTGTGATGCAGGATTCCCATGCGCGATCGTTTTGGAACCGCCCGATGGTTTGTTCCGGCGTATCGAAATCCGCGGGCAAACCCGCGCGGTTGTTGATGATGGTGTGCGGCTGGAGTTCCCGAATCATTTTGAAGAGGTTTTCCGAATCCCAGTCGCTGGCGGTTCCGCCGAGACCGTCGAACCACACCACATCCAACTGGCCGTAATTCGAGCACAATTCACGCAAGTGTCCATGAAGATATTGAATGTATTGCGCGTGGCGGTCCGTACGGTAATCGGGGTGATGCCAGTCCGGGGGGGAATAATAAAATCCCAGGCGCAGATTGGCGGCGTGACAGGCGCCGGCGAGTTCTTTCACTACATCGCGTTTGAACGGGGAGTTGGTGATTTTATAGTCCGTAAGCGCGGAATCAAACTCGCAAAAGCCATCGTGGTGCTTGGTGGTGAACACGAGGTACTTCGCGCCCGCGTCCTGCGCAATGGCCACCCACTCCTTCGCATTGAACTTGACCGGATTGAATTCCTTGTAGAGGTTGTCATACACCTCCACGGGGATCTCGCCCTTATTGCCGCCCGTGCCGCGGCGCTCGCCGCCCCTCGACCAGCCGATCTCCGTACCTTTCAGGCTGACCGGCCCCCAGTGTACAAACATGCCGAATCGTGCTTCCCGCCACCATTGCATGTCCTGTTCCGATGCCTTTAAATAGGGCTTGTTGTCCGGCGCCGGTTCCCGTGCAAATACCCCGGCACATAGCGTTATCAACAACATCCCCGTGCACATCCATCCAACCATTCGCGTATTCATGGTTCCGCTCCTTTGCTCCATGTTCTCATCCCTACAACCTTAATCAATACCAGGGATGAAATACAATGGGCAAACCCTCTGCATTAACCCGGATTTCTCACAGGAATTGGGATGTTTTGCCGCACGGCTCGGCGGTAGTCACGCGAGACGCGTGATAAACCTTGCCTTCCCGGCCTCACATTTAACTTCCTTTTGCGAATTGCCGCCGAAGGAAGCGGGGGACTCCTTAGAAACACAAGGCCGCAGAGGATGCAAACCGGTTGGAGGTCTGGGAGGGCTGGGAAGACTGGGACCCTCCTACGCCAAGGCTTCGGAGGGCACGGGGACTGGGAGGACTGGGAGAAGAGGACCAATAGGAGCAATTAGATAAGATGGGAGAAGAGGAAGCAGGTATAATGAGGAACACGATAGCGATACCGATAGCGATACCGATAGCGATACCGATAGCGATACCGATAGCGATAGCGATAGCGATAGCGATAGCGATAGCGAGAGCGAGAGCGATAGCGATAGCGATAGCGATAGCGATAGTGAGAGGGATAGCAAGAAGGAGCCACGGGCGCTGGTTTATTGGCGCTGATATGGTTTTGCCGGGTATAATCACCCGGACTAAGGAGTGAGGCATGAAGGTTCTGGTTGTCGTTGGAACGCGCCCCGAGGCGATTAAGATGGCCCCGGTGATTCTCGAACTATTGAAGCGGAAAGAGACGTTCGCGGTGGAGGTCTGTCTGACGGCGCAACACCGGGAATTGCTGGATCAGGTGGTCCGTATTTTTGATCTTCCGGTGCAGTATGATCTGGACCTGATGACGCCGGACCAGACGGTATTCGACACGACGGCGAAAATCGTTTCGGCCATGCGGGGTATTGTGGAGGCGGCGGGGCCGGAGACCGTGCTGGTACACGGGGATACGACGACGTCGTTTTCCGCGGCACTGGGTGCATATTACGCACGGGTGGCCGTCGGACACGTGGAAGCCGGGCTGCGCACGCATGACAAGTTTCGACCGTTTCCCGAGGAAATGAACCGCCGCCTGTGCGATGCCTTGTGCGATTACCATTACGCGCCGACGCGGCAGGCCCGGGAAAACCTGTTGAAGGAAAACATCCCCAGCAGGAATATCTTGATTACAGGCAATACGGTGATTGACGCGCTCTTGCAGACCGCCGCCCGGCCGTATACGTTCACTGATCCCTTGTTGGAACAGGCCGGAACCTCGCGCCGGCTCCTGTTGGTCACGGCCCACCGCCGGGAGAGCTTTGGTGAGCCATTCCATGCGATGTGCCGCGCCATCCGGGATCTGGCGCGGAAAAATCCCGATCTGGACGTCATCTACCCGGTGCATCCGAATCCGAACGTGCGGAAAGTGGCGGGTGAGTGGTTGAGTAAAGAGGAACGGGTGCATCTGATCGAGCCGCTGGACTATCTCCCCTTCGTGCATTTGTTAAAAAAGGCCGCCATCGTGCTGACGGACTCCGGCGGCATTCAGGAAGAAGCGCCCTCGCTCGGAAAACCCGTGCTGGTAATGCGCGAGGTAACGGAACGCCCGGAAGCCATCAAGGCCGGGACGGCCCAGTTGGCGGGCACAAGCCATGATGGTATAGTAAACGCCGTGCAGCGCCTGCTGGATGATCCCGAGGCGTATGCCGCCATGGCCAACAGCGTCAATCCTTATGGTGACGGCCATGCCGCGGAACGGATCGCGGACCATTTGGCGGGAGTGAATCATCCATAACGTAAAGGAATGCTCATGAAACGGGTGTGCGTATTAGGGCTTGGCTACATCGGCCTTCCCACGGCAAGCGTGCTCGCCGCCAATGGTTTCGAGGTGCTCGGCGTGGACGTCTCCGAGCATGTCGTCAATACGGTAAATGAGGGGAACATCCATATCGAAGAACCCGGCCTGCATACGCTGGTGCAGGCGGCCACCGGTTCCGGACGCCTCCGCGCCACACTCGATCCCGAACCCTGCGATGTATTCATCATCGCCGTGCCCACGCCGCTCACGAAAGACAAACGGGCGGACATGAGCTTTGTGACGCGCGCCGCGGAATCCATCGTGCACTGCCTGCGCAAGGGTTCCCTCGTGATCCTGGAATCCACCTCGCCCCCCGGCACCTGCGTGGAACTGCTCAAGCCCATCCTGGAGCGTTCCGGCCTGAAGGTCGGGCCAGACATCCACCTTGCGCATTGTCCCGAACGCGTGCTGCCGGGCCGCATCCTCAAGGAACTCATTGACAATGACCGCGTGATTGGCGGATATGATTCTGAAAGTGCGGAACGGGCAAAAGAAATTTACGAAGCGTTCGTGGAAGGCAAAATTTTTCTGACTAACGCCACGACGGCGGAAATGGTCAAGATCCTGGAGAACACCTACCGTGACGTGAACATCGCATTGGCGAACGAAGCGGCGCTGATTTGCGAGCGGCTGGGCATCGATTTCTGGGAAGCGGCCCGCTTCGCCAACCGCCATCCACGCGTAAACGTGCATAGCGCAGGACCCGGCGTGGGCGGACACTGCATCTCCGTAGACCCTTGGTTCCTGGTCGAAAAACAGCCCGAAGAAGCCAGAATGATACGGCTTGCCCGCGAACGCAACGACGGCATGCCCGCGCATGTCGTGCAGGTAGTCAAAGGTTTGCTCACAAACGTGGAAACACCTAAAATCGCCGTGCTGGGCATGGCATATAAGGGCAATGTGGACGACCTCCGCGAAAGCCCCGCCCTGAACGTCATCAAGCTGTTGATCGCGGAGGGGTTCACCGTGAGCGTGAACGACCCGCATGTCCGGCACGCGCCGTTTCTCTCCGAACCCATCGAGTCGTGCCTCGCCAATGCCGACTGCCTCCTCCTGCTTACGGATCATGATGAATACAAAGACCTCGAACCCGCTTTTGCTGCGGCACGCATGCGGCTCCCTATTTTATTCGACACGCGCAATCAACTGGATCATGCGGCATGGCAGGCAGCCGGATTCCGGGTCAAACTCCTGGGCTGCGGAAGCGCCTAGTCCGGATTTCTGCTAAGAAAGTGACCATGATCGGGAGGGCGAGGCTCCCGCCGAGCCGTGGGACAAAAAATCCAAATGCTGTCTTGTAATGTGATGATCCCGATCTTGTTTAACGGCTCAGCAGGAGAGGCTGTCTGAGAATTATTTTACACCGCATAGAAAGGCGAAGATATCCCGAAGGGATTTAACAACTCAGCCCAGGATCAGCGAAGCGCCATCCTGGGTATGCAATGTCACCCCAAACAATACTACTCTGCAAGAGTTCCACAAATTGCTCAGGCGCCGGGCAGGCGGGCCATCATATCTCAATCGCTCCGCAGAGTGTGTTTTCAACAAAACCGGCTGCCACAGGCTAAAATAGTATGTATAACTCTTTCAGAGTATATTCCATGGGGAAATCCTACACACC
>JAKQOG010000094.1 GCA_029565395.1 Candidatus Hydrogenedentota bacterium
TTGAGGAAGGCGAAGGACTTGAGGAAGGCGAAGGACTTGAGGAAGGCGAAGGACTTGAGGAAGGCGAAGGACTTGAAGAAGGCGAAGAGGAAGGTGCCGTCGAGGGCGAAGGTCTCATTGAAGGTGAGGAAGAAGGCGCCATTGAAGGCGAAGGACCTGCTGAGGGGGAAGAAGAAGGCGAAGGAGAGCCTGAAGACAGCATTGCCATAACCCTGGAGGAACAAGGAAGTGTCGATCACGCCTCCGAATACGTCGCATTTGGCGTCCCATTGCCCCGCGCCTGGAATATCACCGATGTTTCCAATCTCCGTTTAAGCGACACCGCCAAAGCAACCATTCCTGCACAATTCAACGTCCTCGCCCGGTGGGGCGGCCAACCCGATGATGGTGATGCGCCCATCAAGTGGGTACTAGTGGGATGTTTTGCCGATGCAGCCGCCGATACGTCCGGCGCCCTCATTCTGGATCATTCCGGCCCGGGTCCTGTGCCCGCCACCCAGATTTCCGTGGATACCTCTGTGATGGGGCATATGACCGTAGATACCGGCGCGGCACAGTTTGACCTCCTGACGGATGACACCTTTAATGTGATCAACCAGGTCACAATCAACGGGCAAACGCTCCTCGAATCGCTCTCCGCCCCTGATGCCATCGATTATGTCCCGCTGGACGCCGTGAGCATCGTGCCAGGAGACGCCCCGGACTTTACCCCCCGCGCCACCTCTGCCGTCATCGAACGCGAAGGCCCGCTCTGCACCGTCATACGCGTCATGGGCAGCATTTTGGATTCCAGCGACCGCGCCCTTCTCGATTTCACCGCGCGCCTGCACTTCTATGCGGGCAAATCTGAAGTCCGGGTGGATTTCACCGTGGAAAACAACCAGCCCATTGAAGAAACCGGGGATGGACAGCCCGGAAACGCGCATTCCCAGGGCGCGCACAACAGTGTGTATATCGGCGGGCTCTGGCTGAATCTGCGACTGCGCAATACCGGCTCTGCAATTCAAGGCATGACCGAAAATAATGTGATTGTGAATGTGCCGGAAACCACGCTGGAACTCTATCAGGATTCCAGCGGCACGGAACATTGGGACGTTTACACTGGTCTCGTCGGTTGGGAACCAGCCTCAGCCGCGCCCCGCTTGCAATCCTATTGCACCTTGCCCGGCTATCGCATCTCCGGCGGAGGCCTTATCGAAACGATTACCGGCAATCAGGCGCTGGGATGGATGGCGGCAGCCCGCTCCGGCGCGCAAGATCCCCGCATCCTCGTGGTCATGCGGGATTTCTGGCAAAATTTCCCCAAAGCGCTGGAATTGCAGCCCGACGGCACCCTTTCCGTGGATCTGTTCCCGAACGGAGAACAGTTCCGCCACAACTTCCGCGCAGGCGAAGAAAAAACCCACACCCTCCTGTACCAGTTTTCCACGAGTGCGCCGCTCCCCAACGCATGGGAAAATCGGGCACGGGCCTTCAATCACCCCCTGTTTGGCAAAACATCGCCCAACCACTATATCAGCAGCGGCGTATTAGGCGAAGTGCCCAGGGCAGACCTCGCCCAATGGCCCTTATACGAACGCTATGCACGCATTGCATTCGAACCCAATCCCGATGCCGAACCCTCAGTTTTTGGCAACCGCACGCTGCAGGAAATCATTGAATGGTACGATTTCTACGGGTGGCAGGATTACGGCGATGTCCCGCTGGATTATGAATCTTTCGGCGACAATCAGGCGGGACAGATGAACCTGAAATACTGGTACTTGTACGGAATGGCTATGCAATTTTGCCGCACCGGCGACATCCGGTGGATGGACTTGGCCAGGCCCGCCGCATGGCACCTGGCCGATATTGATTACCTCCATATCCCCGATGAAGGCATTCAGCATTGGGCTCATGGCGCCTACTTCGGTCACAGCCAGCACGATGAACCCGGAAACACCAATCCCAACCGCAACTACAATTCGCCTTCCGTCGATCTCTTCTTCGGCGTTCCGGATCTGTTGTTGATGTATTATCTTACCGGTGAACAGCGTTTTGTGGACACCGCCCGGGAAGGTCTCGAAGCCATGCTCAACCTCTCCCAATTCAGCGATTTCACCAACCCCGTTTTCTACCGCGAACGCGCCAACCTCATCTTCGCATACATCGAAGGGTACCGCCACTCCGGCGACCCGCGCTGGCTCAATCAACTCCACATCATTGTCGGTGAAACCGCCAACACCGCTAATAAACCCTGGCTGATCAATCCCAATACTTACCGTCCCGGCGGAGAAGAGCGCCTGAGCGTCTTCGGTTTCGCACAAACCCTATGGGCCATGGGCCGTTACCTCGATTTCTGCACGGAATATGGACTTGCGGACGATTTGGGCGTTGCCGCCGCGCTTGTTACATACGGTGACTTTGTCATCAGTGATCTGATGAACGAATACGCCCCCGGACGGGCCTCCACGGTCGATTCTATCTGGTTTTTCGATCCGGGATACGACACCTACCAGGAAATCAACAACTGGGCTCTGCTCACCGCGGATATCCTCGCCTATGCCTATAAATATTCAGAACAAACACGCTTCATGACCGAAGCCGCCAAGTTTTACGCCACCGGAACCCTCGACCCCCAGTGGCTCGACGACCCCAACGAATATTACGACAGCAAAGGACTTGTCAATACCCTGAATTGGGGTCTCGTGTATATGAATCAGCAATAATCGTAAAGCTGTATATATACTCCGCCGCCTGGAGGGCGCCGCGGTAATGTCTGATTTTTATCCCGGGGGCCTTTTCAGGTATCCTATGTCATCCCCGCACTGCTTACGATACCCATTTGTCGGAATAGCAGTGCGATACTCAATCAAAATGACGTGGAGTTACTAATGAAAAACCATATAGTGTTGCGGCAGTGTGCATTTTTTTTAGCGGGCGTGGCGTTGATTTCGCTGGCGGGATGCCGTCCCACAAAAATAACCGTGACACCGGAAAACATCACCCTCAAAACGGGCGAATCCGTCACGCTGAACGCCGTATCCACCTCGGAAAAAGACACCTCTTTTACCTGGACTTCCAATCAGGCGGAAGTGGCCTCCATCGACGCCACGGGAAAAGTCACCGGTATAAAACCTGGGATCGCCGCTATTCGCGCCACCGGCCTTTACAGCAAGAAGCAGGCAAAAATTCTGGTAACGGTAGTGCCTTCCGCCGCTCCTGCAAAACCGCCCAAGACTGTTGTGGAAGAAACCAAGCCATCCGCGGAAGTTCCCATACATGAACCGCCCAAGCAGAGTGGCGAAGGGGAAGAAGCCCCTATCGAAGAAAGCGAAGAAGGCGAAGGGGAAGCCGCGGCTGCGGAGGTGCACGTGCAAAGTGAAGCCCCCGCGCTTGTGCCGCCGCCGGCGATAAAAATCACCCATACGCCGGATACCCTGGTATTGACGGAAGGGGGAACCGCCTATATCACACCGATGTCCACTTCACCCGCCGATACTGCCTTTACCTGGGCAACGACCAACGATGCCGTTGCTGCCGTTTCGCCCAAGGGTGAAGTAAAAGCCGTTGGACCAGGCGTGAGCTATATCACTTCCACGGCGTCTCAAAGCGGAGCGCAGGGTTCCACAAAAATGATCGTAACCGCCGCCGCCCATGCAAACGAAGAACGCCCACAGGCATCGGACGAAGGGGAATACCAGTTTCTAACCGTCTATCCGGGGAACATTTCTCTCCAAGTGGGGCAATCCATGGCGCTGAATGTGTTGTCCCCCAACCCCCTGGATACCGGCTTTGCCTGGAGCACCACGAACGCCGCCGTGGTTACCGTGAACACCGCCGGGAAAGTGGAGGCGGTGGGAGAAGGTTCTGCATTTGTCATTGCCACCAGCCCCTATACTCTCTCGCAAGGATTGGCCAGTATCGTGGTTAGTGCCGCATCCCCCGAAGGCCAATCCGCGCAGTAAAACCAGGATTTCCCATATCATCCTCCTGTATTATTGATCGGTGAAAATGAACCTTCAGGGGTTTCCCGTTGCACCATGCGAATGCGGTATAATCTATCCCGCCGGGCGGCGGCGCCGGTGTTGGGAATATCGTGGACCGCCTGTGTGAAAATCATTCAAGCTGAATAACATGAAAGGGAACATGAGTAAAAACATCCTTTGGCTCTTCGCGATTGTGGTAGCGGCGCTGCTGCAAACGACGTGGCCGGATATCCTGAAATGGGGGGGCGTTCTCCCTGATCTGCCCCTGCTGCTCGTGGTCTATTTCGCCGCTGCCGAAGGAGAAGAACGGGCCATGTTCACCGGCCTTATTGGCGGCATCTATCAGGATGTGGCCAGTAACTCGGTCTTAGGCCATCATGTATTCTGCCTGGTAGCCGTCGCCTATGCTATTGGACGGCTCTCCACCCGCCTCATTACCGACCATCCCGCCGTCAAAGCAGGCATGGTATTCATCGGCGCGCTGCTATGCGGCACCCTCTTCATTTTGATCCGCTATATCCAGCAGCCCGCCAGCGGTGCGATTTACCCCTTCCTTACTTCCGTCATTCCCGGCGCCTTTTACACGTCCATACTAACACCCTTTGTTTTTGCCCCAATGGGTTGGCTGTTCCACCAGAAAAAAGCCCTTTCGGGAGGAATTGCCTGAATGAGCACCGCCAAGAAACCGTTGCGATACGAAGGCGTCGAATTCCGCGTGCAACTCGTCGCCCTGGGCATCGCCTTGGCCTTTTCCGTGCTGTGCATCCAACTGTGGCGGCTCCAGGTGATTCATCAGGTCGAATATCAAAGCCGCGCCGAGGAAAACCGGGTCTGGCCGCAACGGCTCAAATCGGACCGCGGATTGATTTGCGCCAACGATGGCACTGTCCTGGCGGATAACCGCGCCAGCGCCGATATCATGTTTGTCCCCGGAGAATGCCCCAAGGACCGGCGCCAGGAAGTGTGTGACACGCTCGCCTCTCTCTTGACGGACCTCTCCAGCGATGAACTGATGAAAACCATCGCATTGCATAAGAGAACGCCTTTCACCCAGATTCTGATAAAACGGGACGTCTCCAAAGCGGAACGTGTACGGATTGAAGAGCATTCTTACAGGCTGCCGGGCGTGTTCAGCGTGGTGCGTCCCGTGCGCCGCTATCTGTATGGGAAAACCGCCGGGCAGATTCTGGGCTATCTAAATGAAATTAATCAGGAGGAATATAAGACCTGGGATGGGTACAGCATGGGCGATTTGGTGGGGCGCAGCGGATTGGAACGGCAGTACGAAGAGTTGATGCATGGCCGAGACGGCTATATGCTGGTCACCAAGTATGCTTCCGGATTGCCCCAGTTGCGCACGGACAACCGAGGTGTTCCCTATATCGCTCCTCGCGACAGCCTCGGCAATATCCTGGAAGAAGAAGGCAACCGCCTGGATCCCCTGGCGGGAAAAACGCTCAACCTCACCTTGGATATCAAGCTTCAACAATTTTGCGAATCCCTCTTGGCAAACGTGATCGGAGCGATCGCCGTTTTGGATGCCGACTCAGGAGCCGTCCTTGCCCTTGCCAGTTCTCCCAGTTATGATCCCAGCGTGTTTGTGGATCCCGGACGATCCAACCGCGACGAATGCAGGACGCTGCTGTCCGGAACAAACCCCAACCGCATGAAACACCGCGCCATGTCCGAGCAATATCCCCCAGGTTCGGTGTTTAAGGTGCTGCTGGCCGCCGCGGCCCTGGAGGAAAAAGTCATAACGCCGGAATCCACCTTTACGTGTCCGGGCCATTTCCAAATCAACGGCGTGGGAAATGTTTGGAATTGCTGGCAACACCATGGCCACGGCTCCGTAAACGTCATACAAGCCCTGGCCTTCTCCTGCGACGTCTTTTTCTATAACGTGGGACTCAAGCTGGGCATTGATAAAATTTCCGAGTACTGTCACAAAGTCGGCTTGGGTGAAAAAACCGGCATTGACGTTCCCGGAGAAACCAGTGGCCTTATCGCGGATCAAGAATGGAAAAAGGCCATGAACAAAGATAAACCCATCTGGGAGCAGAACTGGTATCCGGGAGAAACCGTCAATATGAGCGTAGGGCAAGGGGGCGCCGCCACCACCCCGCTGCAAAATGCCGTATTGATCGCATGTATCCTAAATGGCGGCTACCGGATTCGCCCCTATCTATGCAAAGATTTCGGCCCGCAACGGTTGGATCGCGTTTTCAGCGGCTCCACCATTGAGATCGTAACCAAAGGCATGCGGTTGTGCGTGGAAAAAGGCCCGCCCGCACCCTCCGGCACCGGCCATCTGGTATATACGCCCGGAATGAGTGTACTCGGAAAAACCGGCTCCGCGCAGGTGGCTTCGCTGAAAATCACCAAGCAATATGCGAATGAACTGGACATTCCCTATGAGTTGCGCGACCATGCATGGTTCGTGGCGGGAGTCCTTGATCGAACACCCAAGCTGGCCATGTGCATCCTGGTGGAACATGGATTGCATGGCCGCGATGCGGCTTCCCCGCTGGCGAAGGCCATTATCGACTACTACTACGGGCCCGCCGCGCCAGCGCCCACAAAAATAGCGCGCCAGGAGGGTCCATAATGTTCGCACGAAATGCTGAATTCACCGTGCACGACGTCACTATCCGTCCGTTTAATCCCCGCAACCTCCTCCGCATCGACTGGCTCCTGCCCATTTTCATCCTCTTGCTCGCCGGTGCAGGATGGTTGACCATGTACAGCGCCAGCCGCAGCAGCGACATCATGTTTAACCATCCTGCACCGGCGAGCAAGAGGATGAAAATGGGCAGGAGCCAGTCGATGCGGAGGAGGTTGCGGGGATTAAACGGACGGATAGTGACGTACATGGTCAACCAT
>JAKQOG010000226.1 GCA_029565395.1 Candidatus Hydrogenedentota bacterium
CACTGCGTTTAGCCCCAATACGGATATTCTGGCTTTGACCACGGAGGTGAATGAAGAAGCGCATATCCGTCTGGTGCATACATTGGATGGGAGTATTTTGGCGGACCTTGGCGCAGGCCGGATTTCATGTGAATGCTGGCACCCGTCGGGGCGCTTTTTCGTGGCATGTATTTCTGGTTCGGCACCGGGCCTGGGACAGCTTCAGGCAATAGAGGCGGCTCCCCCCCACCGCCACCATGTTCTCTATGAGGGAGCGCTTGACAGCCGCCCGGGAGCGGCAGTATCGCGGGATGGGCGGTGGGCGGTTGCCGCAATGACACGGGGGGAAGGTTCATCCGTTCTTTTCGTTGATTTAAGTATGCAGCTTTTTAAGGAATCCGAGACGACATAGTGAGCAAGACTCTCCAGGAAAAGGCAACGGGTCAGGAGCGAAAGCGATGAGTTCAGGCACAAGCAGTGCTAGAGAAACCTACGTATTTGGCAAATATGAGATCCTGGACACGGCAGGTTCAGGGGGCATGGGCGTGGTGTATCGTGCGGTGGATCGTGCTCTGGGCCGGACGGTGGCGTTGAAGGTATTGCGGGATGATTTACGGAATCAGCCGCATTTGGTGGCGCGATTCCAGCGGGAGGCGAAAGCGTTTGCCGCGCTGGATCATCCGAATATCGTGCGTATATATTCGGTGGGGTTGATAGGCCGGATTCCGTATATTGCGATGGAACACATACCAGGGGAGCCGTTGAGCGAGATTCTGTTGGATCGCGGGCCCATTTCCTGGGGAGAAGCGCTTATGATGGGCGCCGAGGTGGCGGATGCGTTGGCGTGCGCGCATGACTCGGGAATTATTCATCGCGACATCAAACCGGGCAATATTCTTATTGATTCGGAAGGGCATGCCCATGTCACGGATTTTGGCATTGCCAAGATATTGAGTGAGACGACGCAGTTGACGGTGGATGGTGCGCGTCTGGGCACACCGCAGTATTTGTGCCCCGAACGCTGTCAAAACAAGGAAATTACGCCATCGAGCGACATTTATTCGCTTGGGGTGGTGTTGTTTCAGTGCATTTCCGGACGTCTCCCGTATGAAAGCGCGAGCACGGCAGATTTAATTCAGCGGATTGCCGCGGAGCCTCCCGCCCGGCTTCGTCAATTTGTTCCGGATGTGCCCGATGCAGTGGAACGGTTGATCGCGCACATGATAGAGAAAAAGCCCGCAGACCGTCCGAAAGATGCACGAACGCTTCGCATGCTTATTGATCGCGTCCGGGATGGCAAGCCATTGGATGAACATGCGGAGGAAATGGCAGCGGCGTTGGCTTCCTTCCGCAAGTCCCTGCCATCCACGCCGGCGCATGGGGTGCGTCCGGATGCCACAACGGAAAAGGTGCCGCGTTTAGGCAAGGGGGGAAAGCAGATCTGGGCATGGCGGCAAAGCCATTTTATAGCACTTGCTTTTGTTTTGGTGACGGCGGCCGTTCTGGTATGTGGAGGCTTGGTTTATTCTTCATTTATGGAAAAGTGGATGTTGAAAACCGGGTTTGATGTGACCCGGCTGGATACGTCGCCGGAGCAACACCTGGATCGTTGGACGTCCGTGCAGCCGGTGGCGGTGTTTTCTGAAGAGACGCCGGGGGTGTATTTGGCGCGATTGAATTTGAAGGAATTTACGATTGGTGGGATTCATTGGGCAAGAACCTCAGGGGAAGTGGTGGTGGGGTTGCAGGGGGTCTCCGGCAGTTCAAGGGAAGGCCAGTATTCGGTATGCAGAGTAGATGTAGAAAAGCAGGAAGGAGCCGTGCTCCTCTCCCCCACGTTTTCCTTGATTTCTGTCTCAGGGACGGTTGCGGCGAATAGCGGTATTCCCCGTTATTTAATGCAAACGGAACATGGATTGATGTTGGGCTCGCTGTCTCCCTTGGAGAAGATGCGTGTGCCGGCACTGGAACACGCAGTGAGTGTTGTGGGAATACAGGGGGATGGATCTGGAATAGCCTATGCGCGTCAAGAAGGGAGGGGTTGGAGTATTGTGGAGCGTTCTTTGGCGGATGCTTCGGAAAGAATATTGGCGGCGAATCTACAGGAGCGCGTGGATTCCATGGTCTATAGCATGGATGGCAACCGTTTGGTCTGGATTTGCAGAGGAAATGAAAAGACGTCAACGCTCTGGATGTTGGAGCGGAACTCCACTGGACCGGCGTCAATTCTTGCAGAGGGCAATTTGTCTTTTTCCAGCGGGGCGTTTCATCCCGATGGGCAGTCTTTGGTGATCGAATCAGAGGGGGTATTGCAGCAGATACAGGCATCGAATGGTCAGTTGATGAGGGAATTTGGCCGGGGGCGCAGTGCGGCATGGCATCCTTCCGGGAAGTATGTAGTGACGGTCTCGGAGGATCGGGCGGGCCGGGCGCAACTTTGGACGGTTCCTTTGGAGTCTCAAGATCCTCCTGTGCAACTAACCTATCTGGGCTCAGGAACCACGGGGAATATTGAAATATCGCCTCGTGGAGACTATGCCATGTCGATAGAAGCACAAGGGGCCGCATTGGTGGTTGTTCGATTGGCGCATTAGGGGTATTTGTGCTGGGCCGTTCGGCTATGCTATAAAATTACGCGCCACATGATTCAATTTAGTACAAAGGGATAGACTATGCGATATGTGTTGATTTTTGCATTGATAGCGGCCGTTGCAATTACAGGCTGCACGCCCAAGGCTCCTGAACCTGCCCCGAAGCCGGAAAATTTACCGCCGCCGGATCCGACGCCGGAGGAATATTTTAACAAAGATTTGAAACCGATACTGGATGTGCTCTCGCGTCAAGCGAATGGAGGGGCGCCGTTGCAGCCAGCGGAAAAAGACGAAGCGGTAGGCAAGGTCGGTAGCGCAAAGTCGCGGTGTTCGGCGACGGAAAATGGCCGTCAGGCATTGGTCCGGATGAAAGGGGCAATCGAGGACCTGGTGAAAAAGGGCCGGGATGGCAATATGTGGTTGGTGGTGAAGGGGTGTTGCCAGGTGTATTCTGCATTGCAACCGGGGAGTGATCGGTATGTGAAGCTTGAACAGCGAGCGGAATTGATGTTGAAACGGCCGGTAGTGAAGGTGCAGGGATTTTTTAATATTGACGGGCAGATTTATGCATTTCTACAGGTGACGGACCCCGGGGCGGCGAAGCCGGAGAGTTGCAAAGTCCGGGAGGGGGATGAATTTCATGGGGTGTTGAAGTTGGTGCGGATTATCGGTGATCGGCAGTCGGTGGAAATTCTATACATACCCGTGAATGACACCTGGATCGTAGAAGGACCGCGCGAAAGTAAATAGCGCCGTGTTTCCCATGGCGGTACAGGCATAAAACGGCAGTCAATCCATGATGCATGAGACACAATTTCGTGTTTTAGCGCTTGCCGCTGTGGGGCTGGCAGGGTGCATCGCATATGTCAACACCTTTGACGGGGGATGGGTATGGGACGATGCTTCGTCCGTATTGTTGCATAAACATGTTCAGGATCCGTCGAAGATTTTTCAGTTATTTCGCGAGGATCAACATGCTTTCGGGCGCGGTTCGGGGAATTTTTACCGGCCCTTGGTGTCGGTCAGTTTCATGGTGGATTTTTTGTTGTCAGGGGCGAAGAATACGAGTGTATCGGGGTCGTATCCCGACATTCCTCCTTTATTATTCCATATGACCAATCTCCTTTGGCATCTTGGCGCGGCAATGGTGTTGTTTGCGCTGTTGACGCGTTTGGGGGCGCCGCAAGGTGTGCGGGCCGTGGTGGTGGTGCTTTATGTGCTTCATCCGCTTCATACCGAGGCGGTGGCGTATATCAGCGGGCGTGCGGATATGATGTCCGCGGCGTTTATGTTTGCAGGGCTGTGTCTGGTCTTGCAGGAAGGCAAGGCAAAGAAACGATGGATTGCCATAGGATTGGGGATGCTTTGTTTCTGCGGGGGCTTGTTGTCTAAGGAATCTTCCACCATTTTCCCGGTGCTGTTGGCGATCATTCTTCTCTTGCCGATAATGGGGGAAACGGATTCTGTGTCGCGGAAGGCCATGCTGAAACATCGGGGTGTTCCTCTTGCACTTTCGGGAGGAATATTACTGGTGTATGCGATTTTCCGGATGACGGTGTTGAAGTTCTCTGAGGCGGGGGCAACGCAGGTTTCAGGTTTGGGACAGCGGCTCGTGGAAACGGGGCAGGCATTTTTCTTTTATTTGGTAAAGCTTTTCATACCCACGCATTTGCACATGGAACAAACGCTTGCGGGTGTGCCAGTGTGGCACGCAGCGGCAGGATGGCTGGGGCTGGCGGCATGTGTGGTTTTTCTGATTGTGGCGGCAAAGCGTCAACAGTTCCGGATTGCCTTGGGTTTGGCGTGGTTTTTAGCGGCGTGGCTGCCGATCTCCGGAATATTTCCACTGAATGCGCCCATGGCGGAGCACTGGATGTATGTGCCCATGGCAGGATTTTGGTGGGCATTGGCGGAGGCGGTGTACTTGGCGGTACAAGGTCCGTGGGCGCGGCGCCTGGCGTTGGCGGGCGCGGCGGGGCTCGCGCTGGTGTTCTTGGCGCTCACTATCCAGCGCAATGAAGACTGGCATGACAATGAACGTTTATTTGTTTCGACACTGAAAGAAAATTCCAACACGTTGCGGGTGCGGTACAATTTGGCGGTGGCGTATGAAGATATCCTGAAAAACTGGCCGGCGGCGCGGCGGGAGTATGAATATGTGTTGGGATTATATGGGGAACAGAAACGGCCGGCGAAGGGAGACAAGGCTGCGTATCTTTTGCCGGAAGAAGTGGATGTTCATTTATCTCTGGGACGCCTTGGGATACGGGAAGGCGCCTATAACCGTGCGATGAAGCATTTTTCCATGGTGGCGGCAGTGCAGAAGGCTGCGGAGTATCGTGCGCAGTGCACTGTTGCGGAGATCGGGATGGGCAAATGCTTTTTGGCTTTGGGTGAAGTGTCTGAGGCCAATACGTGGTTTATGAAAGCAATCACGCTGGATCCAAGTTGTGCGTTGGAAGTGGATGCATTAATGACGGGGAGGCCGGTACAACAAGAATAGCAGGGTGTGTGGAAAACCTTGGCTCAGGGTGGCATGGGGGAAGTTAAAGCACTGTAGATCCGGGTTCGTCTGCAGCAAGTTGCCGATAGCGAACCCGATAGCGATAGCGATGCCGATAGCGATAGTAGGCCGGGCAAGTCCTGTGGGGTAGAAATGAGCACATGTGCTGGCAAAACCTGTATTTCACAGTTTCTGCAGAATTCCGTGGTTGTCGATCTGAACCTAACAGAAGCGATTGAAGTGCAGGAAGTTGAGGGGGATTCCGGAGACAAAAAAAGGTGAGAGTTCTCTTGACACACTACCCAAGCCGTGCTAGAATGCAAAGCATACCATGGGTTTGTGTATCAACTGAATGGATGCGAAACGGAGGTAGGTCTAATGGCCGATAAAAAACCGAATGGCAAAGAAGGCGGGGACATGTCGAGTGATTCCGGATTGGGCAATCTGCCGCCGTTGAGCGATTTCGATTCCAAGGGCAGTGGTGGCGATTCGGGGCTGCCGCCGCTGGGTGGATTTGATTCCCCTATGAGTGATGAAGGCGGCCTCCCCCCCATTAGTGATATTGATGTTGAAACGCCTCAGCCTACCGGCGGGAACATCAAAGCAGCGCCCCCGGGCTTTGAGAGCAAGGTGGCGAGCACGTTCTCTTCGGGTCCGCGCCCAGGCGGCACAGGTTTTCAGGATCTCGCAGCGGACAGTGATTTCTCTCCGGAGACACCGGAAATCGGACCGGGTCCGGGGCAGGATTCACCCATGGACACGCCAATGTTTGACAGCGCTTTCGGCGGTGGTCCAGCAGCGTTTGATTCTGGGATGCGGACGCCGGCGCCGACACAGGCGATGGAAACGCCTATGTTCGGCGGGAGTCAGGGTCCTGCGCGCGGGGCAGGTGGCGGCATGGGGTTTGATCAAGGAGCCTTTGGCGGGGGAATGGATTTTGGCGGCGGTACTCCCCCACCGGATTTCTCGCCAGACACGGATATGCAGCAAGCAGCGGCTCCTGTGGAAATGAAAAAAGGCAAGGCAAAGAAGCCCGGTGGCGGCAAGATGGCGGCAGTCATCACGCTGGTGGCGGGTTTGATCATTGGTATTTTGGTTGGCCCCATGGCATTGAGTTATTTGCCGTTTGATCTCCCCGTCCCCAATCCGGTTAGAGACAAACTCTTGGCGGCGCAAGCAGAAAACAAGAGCCTGAATGAACGGCTGCAAAAATATATAGCGAGTGTTGGCGAACCCGGAGAAGGGAAAAAAGTCAGCCTGACGAAGGAGGAGCGGGATAAGCTTGAACAAGACATTCTTGCCAAGAAAACTGAACTTGCTGATGTTACCACCAAGCTGGATGGCACAAACGCGGATTTGAGCAGCAAGCAATCGGCGCTTACGGCGATAGAGCAGGATATCAACAAGAAGACTGAGGAATTCGTTACGGCGCAGGAGCAATATGAAGATCTGCAAAACGAGACCGCCATTATTCAAGCGCGCCAGAAAGGTCTTGTGGCGGAAGTGGATCGGTTGACCAGCCTGGTGGGCCAACTGGATGAGGCGAATCAGCGCAGTATGTCGGTGAAAGAAGCATTTGCGCATAATGTGGATCGGTTGATAATTCAAATAAAGGAAGGGATTCCGCTCACGCCGGAGAAGTATTCCGCGGCAAAGCGGCTTGCATCCGCGGAGGATCTGCGGGACATGGTGTCCAAAGCCAAGTGGGTCACACCTGAATTGCAGCAGGAATATACTTCCTTGTATCTGAAGGAAATGGAGATAGCGGCGTCGAACGATTATTTCTTTGCAAAAGTGGTGGTGAAGGATCAATTCGGGAATGTGGTGAACAAGTGGGCGGAATGCCTGATGCAAGGGAATTGGGGTGTCTACTTCAGGACGTTTGACGGGCGCAATATTGGCGTGTATGAGAACATCGGCGCGGCCGATGCGCCGCAGTGGGTCTTCAAGGAAGATTTTACGGCGGCGGTGCGCAAAGACATCAATGGCCGTATTGTGGCCGCGCGTGTTCCCGGCTATGAAGAGAAGATTAAGGTGCTTACGGAGAAGCAGGTGGCTCAAAATGAAGGAAGCACCTTACAGCAGAATTTTGATTCGCTGTAATATGTAAAGCAGTCTAAGGGCCGCGCTGACGGTGGTTGGCGCGGCTTTTTCTTTACAAGAAAGGAACACGGTATGATTTCTGGCGCATCATTGCTGATATGCTTTGTTGTTGCGCAAAGCACGCCCCTGTATGAAGCGGAATTTATTTTTCCGCCAAATGATAAACACAATCATGGTTCGAGCATTGTGGAAACCGCCGGCGGTGATCTTCTGACGTGTTGGTTTCATGGGTCCGGGGAGCGCAATTCGGATGACGTGATGGTGCAGGGGGCACGGAGACGGGCAGGATCAAAAGATTGGTCTGAACCTTTTCTGATGGCGGATACCCCTGATTTGCCCGACTGCAATCCCGTACTCTTTATTGATCCACGCGGCGTATTGTGGCTTATTTGGATTACGGTCCAGGACAATCAATGGGGCGGCTCACTGTTAAAATACCGCACCGCGGCGAACTACACAAAAGACGGCCCGCCTGAATGGGATTGGCAGGATGTTATTCATGCGCGCCCTGAAAAGCTGGAAGAACTCTATGTGCCGATGGTGGACAACGCCAAGGATGTTTTGGCGCCGCTTTTGGCGGCGGTGCCCGATTTTGCCAAGGAAATCGACGATGCACGGGATGCCGCAACGAACAAACTCCGTCGGCGGCTGGGGTGGATGACACGCCTTCACCCTATTATGACTTCGCCGAATCGGATGATGCTGGGATTGTACTCCGACGTATTTAATTGTTCTCTTGCAGGCTTCACGGAGGATTGGGGCAAGACCTGGACCTTTAGTCAGCCCATTCTGGATCCGGCCCCTAATCTTTTGGGCAATATCCAGCCGAGTTTTGTCCAGAAAAAAGATGGGGCAATCATGGCATTCATGCGGGATAACGGAATCCCAAATTACGTGCGGACCGCTACGTCCTCTGACAACGGTGTTACATGGTCGAAGCTTGGCACATTGGAAATTCGCAATCCGGGTTCGAGTGTGGAATGCATTGCGCTGAAAAATGGGCATTGGATATTGGTGTGCAACGATACCACCGATGGGCGGCACCTGCTGTCTGTCTATGTCTCTGAAGATGAAGGCACAACATGGAAGCTTTTACGACGGCTCGAAGAGGTTGAAAAAGGAAAAGGAAGTTTCTCTTATCCTTCCGTGATCCAGGCCGTGGATGGTTCGATTCATTGCACGTATTCTTATTCAGGGAATGGCATAACAGGGTCTACCATAAAACACGTCCGATTCATGGAACAATAGGCCGCTAAACGCGGGAACGGACTGATCTCATAACCGATACTGTTTGACTAATTTGCAATGATATTGCATACTATATGCAATGTGGATAGAAAGAGACATATCGGATATTTTACGGAAGGCGTTTGCCCAGTTCCCGGTTGTAGTGTTAACCGGCGCGCGGCAGACCGGAAAAACGTCCCTTGTGCATTGGCTACATCAAGTCAAGGCGATTTAACCGGGGTATTTTTTACAGCGTCAAGATAGTCCAACAGCAAACGAGCATTCTCATTAAACCGGCCCATTTCGATAATCGGCGTGGTTTCCGGCAGGTTGTGTTGTTGGAGGTCTTCTTTTTCGATGTTCCCAGGGCTGGAGAGCCAATACCCTTCTTCGCTTAAGGATTGACAGCATTTTTGGATGCCGGATTCCATGCTTTGTGGACTACGCGGCGGTTTTGGGGTGTTTTTTTCTTTCATCCAGCCCTCACGCCCCAAGGTCTGTATGGTTTCCAGCGCTTTTTTCGCCGCATGGGGATACCATTCCCCTTGCCAACTGTAGCCGGAGCATGCATTAGCGAAATCGTAGACCGGTTCAGCTTTGTCCCGGCGTCCATAGACCGGGCGTTGCGTTCCGGGCTCGTAGAGCCGGGCGAATTTTCCATTGGGCAAGCGATGGGCGTCGTACCATGCAAAAGCGTTGGGAAGGGGTATGAGAAATCGCTCTTCGCCGGTTGCGGCATAGAGATCAATCAAGGTATCGCATACCCCAATCGATTCCGCGGGAGAATAACCGGGTGGCTCGAATTTTCGCGCCCATGCCGGTTTTAGGGTTTCAGGATCATACTGCTGCGCCCAGATTTCCTCTCCGGGTCCGCCTTGGAGCCGGAGGATGCATTCCCCGCCTTTTTTCGCGGCCTCTAGATAGCGCGGATCATTTGTAAGGTCATATAGACGCAATAATGCGTCCAGAATTCTGTTGATGTTATTATCATTGAAGGTGATGCATCGTGCATAGTGATCTTTTGGGGGCGGATAGGCCTGTGGCCATCCGCCGCTGTCGGGATATTGCGCTTTCAGGATAAAGTCCCCCACTCTCTTTACTTCTTCGAGATCTTCCGGTGCTTGCGTAGAGTGCGCCCATTCCATCAGAAACCGCAATGCGGCCGTTGTGGTATCGTCGTCAAAAGTTGCCGTGGGATGGTTCTTCAATGCGGGATCCCCTTCATGAGGGAATCCACCATCGGGGGTTTGCACCTTCAGCAGGGCGTCTTTGGCGCACCGAGCGCATTCCCGGTACTTGTTTTCGTGCAAGACCTGCGCGGCCCGCAAGAATGTATTCGCCGTTTCCGGCGTAGCAGGGGGCTGGACCGTGATCCATGTGGAGGGAACCACGCGGTATTCCCCCCACATGAGCTGGTTATCCTTGGTATAGGCTCTCCCCCACCCTCCGTATGGTTGTAATTTTGAAACGGCGTCCAATGCCCGGTGCACCGTGGATTCCGCGCGTTGATCCAGGGATTGTGCATGGGCAGAACACGTGAGGGTGAAGATGCCTGCAACGATCAAGATGAAACGCATTGTAGGATTACCTGGGTTCGGGAAAGTAATGGGCTTCGATGAGGGCGCAGAGGGTGTGCCAGAGGACGATATGGGCTTCCTGGATGACTTTGGTGGAATCGCCGGGGGCTTTGATGGGGATGTCGGCGGATTGGGCCATTTTCCCGCCTTTGGGACCTGTCAGGGATACGGCAGTGCCGTGTTTGGCCTTCGCGACACTCATGGCCATGAGACAGTTGCCTGCATTGCCGGAGGTGGAAAGGGCCAGCAGGACATCGCCGGGGCGCATCAATGCATTGAGTTCCTGGGCGAATGCCATATCGCGCAAGGGGGAATCGTTCTCGACCGCTGTTTTGAGGGAACCGTTAAATCCCAGCGCCACGGCGGGCAAACCCGCTTCGAGGTGTTGTGCAAGCTCTTCCCCGAAAGGTAAACCTTTTAACCGTGCGGTGAATTCTGGGGCAAGGGTGCGTTTTCGTTCAAAACTTTTGCAGAGTTCGCCGACAATGTGCATGGCATCGGCGTTGGAGCCGCCATTGCCGCACGTGAAGAAGCATCCGCCGTGGTCATAGCAGCGGACCAATGCTTCGTGCGCGGCCAGTAATGCAGGCAGGCATATTTCTAGATCTGGGCGGCGTTGCAGCATTTCATCGAGTATGGTTTGTTCGACAGCATTCAAAGAACTCATGTTCATTTATCTCCTTTGGGAACGAGCATCAAATCGAAGTGTATGGTACATCAAAAAAGCAGTCTGTTTGAAGCTGGAGTGTTCAATGGAATATGGTATGTCAACAAATGGAAGGGGTAATGCCATGATATCAGCGGTTTGTATGATTCTTTTGTTGAATGTGACTCCGGTCGTGCAGGGGTCGGGTGTCTTGTTGTTGAATGCCGGGGAACCGCAGGTGGCGGAAGCACAGACAGTGACTATCACCACGGCGAAGCTGAGTCAGCATCCTATCGACTTGAAGCAATGCGGACAATTCATCGAGCCTTTGTGCGATTTAATACCCGCCATGAGCGCGCAACAGGTGGAGAATACGAGTTTCGAGGAAGAACCTCCGTTTAGGGTGAATTATAAGGCAGAAATTGATAAGGCGCATCGTCCCTGGTATCCGGATGGTGCGGTGCATAAGGCGGTTTATTCCTTCGATATGGAAAATCCGTTTAACGGGAAACGCTCTCAAAAAATTGAGATCAAGATGCCTGGTTGCCGTGCCGGCATCGCACAGGATGGATTTTTCGTGCATGAGGGTACAGGATATCGCCTGAGAATGCATCTCCGATCTCTGGGGAATGTTCCGGTGTGGGGGGCGTTGCATGGAGAAGGACAAATGCTCGCCGGGCCATTGCCTTTGGGAAATACCGGAGAAACCTGGCAACCTGCGGAGATTATTTTGAAACCTTCGAAGTCTTGTAACAATGCGTCGTTAACGATTGAATTTGAAGGCCCCGGAACGCTGTGGGTCGACCGTGTGTATTTGATTGGTGACGATGCTGTGTGCGGGATTTGGCGTGCGGATGTGGCGGAGGCGTTAAAGGCAATGAATCCGGGCGTGATTCGCTTTGGCGGCAGCACGATGGTCAATGATTACGAGTGGGAACAATGTATTGGTCCTTGGGATCAACGCGCGCCCTACACCACGTGCTGGGGCGGGATGGAGCCCAATTTTGCGAGTCTGGAGGAGTTTATTCAGCTTTGCCAGTTTGTGAACGCGGAACCCTTGATCTGCCTTCGTTGGAATGGCAAGACGCCCGAAGATGCCGCGGCGCAGATAGAATATTGTAATGGATCGGCGGAGACTCCCTGGGGGAAACGGCGCGCGGAGAACGGGCATCCGGAGCCTTATGGGGTACGATATTGGCAAGTGGGAAACGAGGTGGGCGGAAAAGAATACGACAATTCTCTCAAAGCTTTCATTGAAGCCATGAAAAAGGCGGATCCTTCGATCAAGGTGTTGAGTTCCTTCCCGTCGGAAGAGACGCTCGATAAAAGCGGCGGATTGGTGGATTATTTATGCCCGCATCATTATGGATGCGAGGACCTTAAGGGAAAAGAAGAGGAATTTAACCGGCTGCAGAATTGGATAGCTTCCCATGAAGAATATAGGTCGGTGCGTGTGGCGGTGACGGAATGGAATACGACCGCCGGGGATTGGGGGCTTGGGCGCGGCATGCTTCAGACACTCACCAATGCCCTTAGTTGCGCGCGGTATCATAATCTGATGCATCGCTATGCCGGATTGGTGGAAATCGCTATTCGGTCCAATCTCGTGGATAGTTTTGGTTCAGGCGTAATTCAGACCGGCCCAGGCTGGATGTATACCGCCCCCACCTATGATGCCCAATGCCTCTATGCCCGCGCTGCTGGGGATTATCCATTAAAAGTGTCACTGCCTTCTGAAGTTCCCTGGTGGCAAGCGGAGATAGACCTGAGTGTTACGTTGAATGCCGAAAAAGGCATTTTGCGCATTTTTGCTATTAATAGCAGTGAATCGATTAAACCGATCACCTTTTCTTTAGCTTTTCCCGATATGCAAGTCAAAGGCGGGCAAGTATTTACGTTGGAGGATCGCGAAAAGGCACTTTGCCCTGAAGTTATGAATTCCTGCGATGATCCCAAACGGATTGCTGTTCGTACGGAATCTTTTACAGGAGCTGGCCCCACCATTGAGTGGCGGTTTGGCCCATTTAGCCTTACATTGCTTGAGTTGGAAACAACCAGGTAATCAGGCAATTGCGAAATAGCCGTTTTCTCATAAGCACACCGTATACAGGGCAAATTACCAGCATTTCACGCTAAAAACGGCTCCTTTTCAACCAACCCGAAAAGGAAAAGGGCTATTTCGCAAATGCCTCGTAATGATTTTCGGGTGTTTTGCCGATAAAAGGAAATATATGCTAAAATTTTCCCGTAATGGGGTATAATACCTGTACGAAAGCGACCATGGAGGGTCAGATTATGGCAGAGGTATCGAGCATAAACGGAATTCCCAATCTAAACTCTGTTCAGATTGAAACGGAATATCAGGCGAAGGCCGCGAAGCTTCAAAAGGATGTTGTAAGCATGCAAGGTCAGATGGCCTTGGAACTTATTCAATCCGTAACGAGCAATGTATCGTCTACTGTGTTGGATGTGAAAGCCTGATAGCTCCCGTTACAGGATTTTCTCGCAGCAGGGTCTGTTGTACCCATTATGCGGAAGAGATCGCGTCGAGCGCTTCTTGCCCCGTCATACCCGAAGAGACGCCGTACTCCGCTGCTTTATCCGTTAGGTCTACGATCGAGGCCTTCAGCAAGTCTTCCACGGTTTTGAGGGGTTTCTCCCGGGTTCCGCGGGCAATGGCGATGGCGGCTCCTGCTCGATTCATTACTTCTTTGTCCACCACGCCGCATGCCACCACCCCTTTGTCACAGATAATCATGACAAATTGAGAGTCTGACCAGGCCACTTCCAAGCCCGTTGCGGGAGTGTTTTTCGCGATCAAAGGGGTTATTTTAATGCCCATGGCTAGTTCCTCCTATTTATGGTTGATTTGGATGGTAACACCCTTTGAATCGCGATACAACTCAGTTTAGTTGACATATGAAGTGATTACTGTTAAAGTTTTGGGGGGAATTCTCCGTATATCCGGAGAATTCCTTATGAAACGATGGATGAGAAAAGTAATGGGGCACTATGAAAAACAAAGTATTTACGACAGGTGAAGTAGCCATAATTTGCGGGGTGTCCGCGGACACCGTCTCCCGTTGGTTTGATTTGGGTCAAATCGATGGATATCGGCTTGGTCCAGGCGGAGATCGGCGCATTCCGTATGATAGTCTGCGGAAGTTCATGTTGAGTCATGGCATTCCGTTGGAGCGGCTGGAGGAAAGTGAGCGGCGAGTGCTTGTAGTGGATGATGATCCGTTTTATCTGGATATTATTCCTTCGGTATTGGCTCAGGAGGGGGATTACACGGTCTTTACGGCGTCGAATGGTTTTGATGCCGGGGCGATCGTGGTTGAACACAATCCACAGGTGGTTATCTTGGATATTCACTTGTCGGATATCGATGGGCGTGCGGTGGGAGAACGCATCAAGAGCCGCGCGGAAACCCGGAACACGCGCATTCTCGGAATTTCGGGATTTCTTGAAGATGATGAGATCAAAGATCTTAGTGACTATGGTTTTGATGATTTTTTAAAGAAGCCGTTTCGGATCGAAGAACTTTCAGAGCGTGTACGCAATTTATTTGAGCTGCCCTTGTCCCGGCTTAACCGTCCGCGCAAAAACAATACTCTTTAATGCAGGTGATTTTCGGGTATTACTCGTTTTGAAATTCTTGTTCAGGGGGAATGAGGGGTTCCAAACCTTCGGGTGCGATAGCGGCCGGGAGGCCGGCCGTATGATTTCCCCAGAAAGCGGTCCATTCGTCGACCGTGCGCGGTTTGGATTCAGGGAGTTCGGATTTCCAAAGCGATTGCAGGGATTCGCGGCTTGAATTGGCAACCCTCATATCCGGGTGCTTTAGCGCGTCGATGAGCACGGGGGTGGCTTCTTTGGCGCCTACGTTTGCAAGCGCATAGGCGGCCATAATGCGCACACTCAGATTGCTGTCGGCCATCCCGCGGGCAATCAAGGGGGTGCTTTCGCGATCCTGAGCGCGCCCCAGCAGCTCGATGGCTTTACTGCGCACCACATAATAAGGGTGTTGGGTGCTTTTACGGAGGGCCTCCAGGGATCTGCCGGGATCCAGGCAGAAGAGCAATTCCAATCCCACGGGGGCCATGAGGTGTGACATGTCCCAATAGGCGAATTCGAGATAGCGGAAGACATCCATTTCTTTTTGCAAGCCGGCCAATGTGTCGCGAACGTTGAAGATGGTGCTCTCACTTGCACCTACGAGGGAGGCCAGTAATTTATCCACTTTCTGACGTTGTTGGGCATTCAGGCCGGTTTTTTCAGTAAGTTCCTTGTCCCGCTGCGCCCATTGCGCCTTGACGGCTTCCAGGTCCAATGCGCCGGTTTTGTCGTTTTTTTCAATGCTGACAATTTCAGCTTTTCGATAAATCAGGGTGCGTCCTCCGGCGTTCACGGAATAATTGCCGTCCGGCAGTTCCTTTACCACTCCATCACATCGCACACCGGTATCGAGGACCAGTGTATCAGCGACTGCGCCGGTGATACACAGTGTCAGGGCCACTGCAAGACACGTCAGACCTGTTTTCATGCCGTTCGTCTCCTTCTTCGGACGTTATGCTCCCGTTGATTCCACGAAATAGAACGCAGCGCGGTTAAAGGTCACTTTATTGGTATCGCGCACTTCCAGGAATCGTTCGACGCGCGGATCGTATTGGAGGTTCAAACCCACGGTGCTTCCATTTCCAGGGACGAAGACCCCCAAATCCGCCGCCAATACACCGCCGCGGATGTCCATGGACCCATTGGTGTTCGAATAGTGCCGGGTTTTGCTGCGCACCATGCACCAGATGGAATTGTTGCTGTAGAGCAAGCCATCGAATTTGAAGTTCCGGCCTGCGGACGGCCGCGTCGCCTCGTCAGCGAACCAGATGTTCCGCAACGTGCTTTCCGACATCCAGTTGCCGGATGGGTTGCAGTATTGATAGACGGCGCGGGTAAGGATATCCAGCGGATAGCCTTTTTCCGTCAGATAGGCGCTCAGAAGCTTGACGCCGGAGCGGGAATAGTGCACGGCGTGTTCCTCGGTGGAATCAAAGACATAGACATTGTTGGGCTGGCTTTCCCGAAGCCCGTAGAACCGGGGGACGTAGGTGGAATCAGCAAGGGCCTTGGTCAGTTCCAGGTTATTAAAGAGCATCAACTCGGAGGTGGTGAAGCTGTATTGTCTTCCTTGATAGGTGGCGGTCGCTTGACCCGGGTCCACCGAATAGGGGTCGAAATAGCCCCATTTCAATGTTTCCGTCTTGTATACACCGCTCACTCTCAGTGTGACGTTATTGGAGTTGTTGGCACTTCGCGAATGGATGCTGTATTGCGCCCAATTCGGATACTGATCACCGTTCAACGCCGTGTGATTTACACCGCGCACGGTCAGATAATCCCCCATGATGATACTTCCGCCGGCCACGAGTGCAAAGGCGTTTTCATTGCCGTCTTCGTCCACGCCGAACTCGCCGGGGGCATCTTTATAGGTGACATCGCCCACGACGTAGGCGTTGCCGCGCACGAGGATTTGACCATACCCGCGAATAGGCCCTTTGATGACCAGATCGCCATCAACGGCTACGGTGCGATCGATTATGATGGGGTCATCATCAGTGCCCACCAGAATCAGGTTGCCATCGTAGGACCCCGTGGATTCAAGGCTGTTCAGGGCGGAGTTGGACGCGGTGGGCAGGGTGGTGTCGGAATATGCGCCACCTGTTGGCACGCCAAAGGCGACCCCTGATGTAATGGCTCCTCCCGCTGGGGCATCCGGGCCGTATTCGAAATCAATCCGCCCGTTGGCACTGTTTACAATCACGTCAAATTCACTATCGTCCACCAGACGGTTTTCATTTTCATCCGGGTAGGGTGCTGGAAACGATTGAGGGAGCGGTCCGTCGGTTTGCGCATCACTGGCGCTGGGATAGTTCATGTAGAGATTGGCAAACTGATTCAAATCGCCTTGCGGGTTGGATGTGGCATTGACCAGCGAGACCTGGCTCATGGCGCCCGACGAATTCTGAATAATCTTTCCATTATCCGTGCGGAAGTTGTAGGACTTGAAGGTGGAGGCTGCCAGGCCGGAGGCAGTGTATTCACTGAGGTTTTGGTCATACACCCGGCCTCGGGTATAGATGGTGCCTGCAATGTTTGAATAGGCCTCTGTTTTTCGCACCAGCATGGATTCCAGGGCGGCGATTTTAATCCGGTCAAAGGTGCCGTACTTTGTCGGATCGGTGTTTATTTCCATAGGCAGGGACTTGAATTCCGCATGGCATAAGATGCAACTGATATTATTTGCCAGTATGGCAAACTGTGTTCCGGGCCAGGCGGAACCTCCGATGCTCAGCACTTGCACCGCCGAACGGGATCTTCCCTGAAATGAGGCGGTGGCGGTGACGGTTAATGTGGCGACGGACACGCCGTCATAACGCCCGATATGCACGCTGTCCACGGTGGCCAGAACGCGCTGGGTGGAGGGATCAAGTAAATCTTTTGGAAAACCGGGCATGGCCCAGCCCCGGTTATTATATCCGGTGGGATATTGGTCAAAGACGGCGTCGCCATTTCCGGCCTCATCGGCATCGCGGACTCCGTTAAAATTGAGGTCTTCGTTCTTGGGGATCTGGAGGACATTGTCCAAGTAATAGCGGAACGAGGCCCAGTTTCCCGTGGTGTTGCCGTTATTGGCGATGTAATCGCTCCAAAGGCGCGTCACGGCCATATCGACGCCTGCCTGGGCGGCCTCTTCCACGGTGATAATGGCATAGGCATTGTCCGTGTCGTGTTTTGCGCTCTGTACATTGGTCATAACGATGCCCAAGGCCGCCAGGATCACTACAATGGCGATCATGACAAAGATCAACGCCATACCCTTTTGTTGTTTTCGTTGTAGGAGCATACGTCCTCCTTTCCGGATGCCATCAATTTTTCAGATCGATGGAACCCTGCAACCGAACCCGGACTACTTTTTCGAGTGCGCGGCCGTAATACTTGGCCGCTTCCAGCGTCACCGCCAAAGTAGTCATGTTGTTATCATTAACATTTTGATTCTTAATTAATTGAAAGCTGACAAGGCTAAGATCATTTGCCGAACCCAGGACCGTCGTCTCCCCTCCCTGTGTCCGGATCAGGCGCCGTGTCAGCATGGTATCGCCATTTGTATCCTCACCGGGATCCAGTTTTCCATTTGTGGTTCCTCCACCGGTTCCATCCTCATTCTGATATAGAATTGTTATTGGTGCCGAAGCCCGGACAAACGTGGCATCGCCTGTAGGTTCTGGCACGTAATAGGTAATGCTGTCACCGGTTGAGCTCACGGTGATGCTCGCGGCGCCTGCGGGGGCCAGCGGCGGAACAGGATCTACGGTACGTTGTGTATAGGCTTCACGGACTTCGGAGGTTAAGGCCGCCATGGCGTCGCGCAAGCTGGCCTGTGCTTCATTTTTTACCTGAGACAGTTCCGCGGATTCAGTGCTGGAGGCCAACACGATGAAACCAAGCAAGGATACGATGGTTAAGATGCCCATGGACATCATCAGTTCCAATAGAGTGAAGCCGTGTTTTCGCATAGGAGTTCCTTTCTATCGATCCGCGAGGATGGTGGCGAGTTGAATGCGCATGGGACGGCCTGCCCGATCGAGCCAACTGGCGGTGGCATATACTTCGATGGGGCTGTCGGCGGCGGTTGCGGGGCTTCCTGCGGCGTTCCGGCAGTCGACCGTCAGTTGATGATTGGTCAAACCGCCGTTTGAGGGGGAAGTGAGGTATTCACTCCATTGCTCCTGCCCCTTTTCAGCGATCCAGTTCAGGAATCCGGCCCGGTCCATCAGATCGTTTTGATCCACGTATTCGGCGCGCTTCTCACGAATTGCGCCCAATACGGACTGGCAGGATTGCACCGCAATCATGCGTTGTTGTTGAGAATCCATGTTTACGTAGAAAGAACTGAGAGCGGTGGCGGTGACTCCCACGACCACCGCGAAAATGCCCACCGCCAGCATCATCTCCATCAACGCCATCCCCTGGTTATGCAGAATTTTCTTCCAATGCATAGTTGGACCTCCACGCTCGTTATGCGTGACATGCAGGAAAGGCGCTTGCCAGCCCATAAGAGCCGCCGCCTTCCCGCACCTCACGCGTTCAACGCATGTGGGTGATTATACCCGTTTCCCCGTGGTTTCGCCAAGTGATTTTTTGTTCCGGCGCTTTCACGGAATAACGTCATAATCTACCGTATCCACACCCCTCAGCGGATACGCAAGGCCCAAACTCACTGGTAATTATGCCATGCTTTTTCAAAATCTGCCAAATGAAAGGCATTAAAAGACAATTGCGAAAACATCCTTTTTTTTCATCCGGGCAAATAAAAAGACAATAGTATGGCCGGAAAATGCCCGTTATTTGTCCTGTGTCTGGTGTGTTTATGAGAAAAAGGGCTATTTCGCAATTGCCTGATCAAGTCGCGTTTTTTCATCGTTCTGGGGTAAGATGCGGCCATGGGAGTCAGGATTAAAATAGCGCTGGTATGTTCGCATGGCGGACATCTGAACGAAATGCTTCAGCTTACGGAAGCGCTTGAAGGGCATGATTGGTTTTTCTTTTGTTACGACGCGGACACCACGCGCCGGCTGCCCAGGGCCTATTTGATTCCCAACATGGCGAATAATCCAGTTGAATTTATAAAAAATCTTTTTCGGGCATGGTCAATGTTGTGGAAAGAGCGTCCGGACCTGATTGTGTCCACAGGGGCGGAAATTGCCTTGCCGGCCGTTTTCGTGGCAAAGCTTTTTCGGATTAAAAGCCTTTATGTGGAATGCGGCGCGCAGGTCGTTCATCCTTCTTTTACGGGGCGGATCATGTATTGGCTGGCCGATGAGTTCTATGTGCAATGGCCGGAGTTATTGAAGGTGTATGGGCGGCGCGCCCGCTATGCGGGAAGCCTTATCGATGAGACGATTCCCTTATGATATATGTAACATTGGGCACGATGTTTATGGATTTTGAGCGTTTGGTCCGGAAGATGGATGAGATCGCCGGACGCACGGGAGAATCCGTAGTGATTCAACGTGGTCTTTCCAAAATAATCCCGACGCACGCGCAGTATTTTGATTTTAAGCCCCCTGAGGAGAATCTGGCGATTCAACGGGAGGCGCGTGTGATTGTATGCCATGCGGGGATCGGCGCGGTTCGTGATGCTCTGTCTACGGGCCGTCCGTTGGTTGTGGCGCCACGCTTGAAGCGGTACGGCGAACACATGAACGACCACCAACTCGATTTGGCCGAAGCAGTAGCGCGCAGGGGCTGGGGGCGCATGATATTGGATATTGATGACCTCGACGATGCTTGTGCGAATCCCCCACTCCCGGCGTTAGACTACCGCCCGGCACGCGAGGGGTTGATAGCGGCGGTGAGAAACATGGTGGAGCGTGTTGCAGAGGAACAAGCCCGATGCATGAGGTGACCGTTATCATCCCAGCCTATAATGCGGCCTCCACGCTGGCGCCATGCCTGACGGCATGCCTTAAACAAAGCCATCCAGCGCAAAAAATCGTTGTGGTGGATGACGGTTCCACGGATGACACCCGGCGGGTTGTTGAACAATTTGCGGGCATTCAATACATATCTCAAGAGAATCGAGGCCCCGCTGCCGCACGGAACCGAGGGGCTGCCGAAGCCCTAACGGAGATTATCGTCTTCACGGACGCCGATTGCATTCCCCATGAAGATTGGCTGGAGAAACTTCTTGCGGGATTTTCGGATGGGGTATCCGGCGTGGGGGGCAGTTATGGCATTGCGAATCCCGATTTCCGCCTGGCACGGCTGATTCATTCGGAAATTGTTGCACGGCATGCGCGGTTTAGCCGGGAAGTGGATTTTTTGGGATCGTTCAACGTGGCGTATCGAAAGGCGGATTTTGATCGGGTGGGCGGTTTTGACGTGTGTTTTCATGAGGCGTCCGGGGAGGATAACGATTTGGCCTACCGGCTTGTGGATGCTGGTGGAAAGCTCCTTTTTGCGCGGGAGGCTCTTGTGGATCATTTCCACCCAATCCGTCTTTGGCCGTATTTACGCACGCAGATGCGCCACGGGTATTGGCGGGTGATGGTGTATGCCAAACACTGGCGCCGTGCTTCCGGGGATCGGTATGCGGGCGTGGCGGACTTAGCAACTCCCCCACTCGCGTTGTTTTCCATGGCGGCCCTTTTATTCTTACCTTTCCTGCCGCGGGTGTTTCTATTCATCCCCCTTGCGATATACTTGTTTCTGCGGTTTGCGGCGGCCATGCCCGTGTTGACCGGCCTTATGCTGAATGACAAAACGCTGTTTTTGGGAGTAACGATCCTGCGTGATATGGCGCGGGGCATCGGATTAATTCAAGGGATGATTAGGATAGTTTTTCGAGGACAACACTGATGTCGAACGTGGTGGTTATCATACCGGCCTATAATGAATCGGCGACTATTGCCGGGGTGATTCAAACGCTTCATGAAACAGTCCCGGACTATGCCGTAGTTGTTGTGGATGATGGTTCCAATGACGATACGGCGGCTATCGTTCATGCCTGTCCCGGGGTCAAATTGCTGAAGCTTCCCTTTAACCTTGGCATTGGCGGCGCGATGCAAACCGGATTCCTCTATGCGGAACGGAATGGCTTTGATATTGCGGTGCAGTGCGACGCGGACGGTCAACATCCCGTTGAAAGTGTGCGCCAGTTGGTGAGCCGGATAGAAGATGGCACTGCGGATCTCATCATCGGTTCACGGTATGTGGCGGATTCCAACTACACCCCTTCTTTTACCCGCCGTGTGGGAAAATCGCTGCTATCACGCTGGGTGGATCTGTTAATCGGAGGGGGCGTCACCGACACGACGAGTGGATTTCGCGCTATGAATCGAAAGGCTATCGCCGTGGTGGCTCAGACTTATCCGGAAGATTATCCGGAACCGGAGGTGCTGGTTATTCTGTACAAGCATGGTCTGAAAGCCGCGGAAATCCCCGTGAATATGCATCCGCGCCAAGGAGGCGTCACCTCGATCCGGCCGGTTGGCGCTATTTACTACATGATAAAAGTGGCCTTGGCGATTTTTATCGATCTTTTCCGGCGGTATACGCCCCCTAAAGGAGTCTAGCGATTATGAATGTGACGGATGTCGGACAACATGGATTCTACATTCTGCACCGGCTTGGATTACTGGTGTTAAGCCTGGCGCTTGTCATTTCCGTTCTTGAACTCGTTCGCCGTGGCCACCTCAAAGAACGCTATGCTCTTCTTTGGCTGGCTGTTTCCGGGTTTGGCCTGCTCGTCGGTTGTTTCCCCTCCATCATTGTACGTTTATCCGTGATCCTAGGATTTCAATACCTTACAGTTGTTTCCTTCTTCGCGTTTTTGTTCTTAATGCTGCTTGTCCTGGTTTTCACCGTGGTTATTTCCCGTTTGTCGGAGCGATCCCGGCGGCTGGCTCAGGAAATCGCCCTGATAAACGAACGGCTTGAACGACTGGAAAAACCGCATGAATGAATCCGGCGAAAAATCCGTAACAAGCCGGATATTCTGGTGGCTGCTGGGGGTGTGGATATTCGGTGTGGCATTAGCCTTTTTTATACGGTTCTCTTTTGTCTTCTACCATGAGAATCAGGAAGCTATCCGCGCATTACTAAAAACGTGGTTTTCCTGATGCTTGGGAGGACTTTTCATCTTTCGAGGCAGCGTTTTTGGACCTTTATGAATAGTCCCAGCACATGGTATGATTGAATGTAAGGCAATGTTGGAGACAACACCATGGGACGCATAATCACACATGTGAAGATTAAAAATTTACTGGAAACCAGCAGTATTCTGTCGTGTGACGCACTCGTGGACACTGGAGCCGCATATATGGTCTTGCCAAAGGCATGGATGGATCGGCTGGGAAAACTCACGATGGTGCGGGAAGTGGACTGTGAGACTGCTACTCAAGAATTGGTCAAAGGCGAGGTTTGTGGCCCTGTTGAGATACAAATGGAAGGTTTCTCTCCCGTGTATGGTGAAGTGCTGTTTCTTGATATGCTGCCGGTAGATGGCGTTTACGAACCGCTTATTGGGTATATCGTCCTTGAACAATCACAAGCTTCTGTGGATATGCTTGGACACCGGCTTATCCATACAAAGAAGACAGACCTTAAATAGCCCTTTATTAACGGAGGCGGGAAAACGACTTATTCTTCCGCCTGGGCCGCGGCCATCACTTTAAGTTCACGTTTGAGAATTTTCCCCGTGGGGCCTTTGGGAAGCTGATTCAAGATTTCGACTTCCTTGGGCCATTTGTATTTGGCCATGCGCTCTTTGAGGAAGTTCATTACGTCATCAGGGGTAAGCTTTTCCCCTTCTTTGGGCGAAACATAGACTTTCACCTCTTCGCCGCGGGATTCGTCGGGCACGCCTACCACCGCCGCTTCGAGCACCTTCGGATGCGCGTACAACACTTCCTCGATTTCGCGCGGATAAATGTTCATGCCGCCCCGGATAATAAGGTCCTTTTTCCGGTCCACGATATAGAAATAGCCGTCCTGGTCGCGTTTTCCGATGTCCCCCGTATGGAACCAGTCATTTACGACGGCCTCCCGGGTGGCGTCAGGACGGTTGTAATAGCCTTTCATCACGTTGTGTCCGCGAATAACAATTTCGCCCGGCTCATCTACTTCGGCAAAGCTGCTGTCATCGCGCATGATGCGCATGTCCACGCCCCAAATTGGTTTTCCAATGGAGCCGACGCGGACTTCTTCCCCAAATAATGTAAACGAGGCCACTGGACTGGTTTCGGAGAGCCCATAGCCTTCGAGGATGCACAAGCCATAGCGTTCCTTGAAACGCCGGTGAACATCGCCGGGCAATGCGGCGCCCCCTGATACGGCCACCTTCAGGGAAGAGAAGTCATAGTCTTGCCAGTTAGGCACACTCAGGATAAAGAAATACATGGTGGGCACCAGGGCAATGAGGCTCACGTTGTCGCGGGCGATTACCTCCATAGCCTTTGCCGTTTCAAAGCGGGGCAGCATGGTCATGGTGGCTCCACCCATGATGGAGGCATTCATAACGCATGTTTGCCCGAAGGAGTGGAACAGAGGGAGCGTGGCCAAGGTCACATCGCCAGGGCTGGCCTGAGTGATTTCCTTGGAACAATAGTAGGCATTGAAGAACATGTTGAAATGGGTGAGCACGGCGCCCTTGGGCGAACCCGTGGTGCCTGAGGTGTACAAAAGAATGGCCGTGTCTTCTGAGTTGGTTTGCACGGTGTCGAATTCCGGTTCGGACGCCATCATCAGGTGCATGAAGTTTTCCCCCACTTCCGGCGTATCGAGCCACGTCATCGGACCGACCACCACGAAATGTTTGCAGGAGGGCACGTTCTGAAAGGCTTTCCGGGCTTCTTCTTCAAAGGATTGAAACGCGAAGAAGGCTGACGCCTCGGAATCGCGAAGATAATGTTCAATTTCAAAATGCTGATACAGCACATTTACGGGCACTACCGCCGCGCCGGCTTGCAGGATGCCGTAATAGATGATGGGGAAATGAGGCGTGTTTGGTATCATCATCGCCACTTTGTCACCCCGCCCAATCCCCTTTGCCTTAAGGGCATTGGCTACGCGGTGCGCGGCCTGCGCCACTTCGGCATAGGTCAGCTTCCGGTCGTCCATGATAATGGCCGTGGCGTCCGGATATTTGTTGGCCGTGACATCCAGAAAATGAGCAAGATTCAGCATACTATTCCTCCCCGCGAACTCCGCGAAAAACCAGTTGCATTCTGGAAAAGATACGACAAATCCGGGGCAAATGTCCACTATTTGTCATATGGTGAATAGAAGGCCTCAAAATAAGGAACTGTTGAGCGGACAAACAGGCGGTGTATCCGCTCCATGAGTTAATAAAATACGAAGGGATATGAAGGTGGTGGAATCCAATCAACTGGATTTAAATTCGTTTACAAGCGCGGTAATAACCGCCTTGGCATCGCCGAAGACCATGCGGGTGTTTTCTTTGAAGAAAAGGGGATTGTCAATGCCCGCGAAACCAGAGGCCATGGAGCGTTTGATGACAAAGCAGCACCGGGCCATGTCCACATTGATAATAGGCATGCCGTAGATGGGGCTCTTTTCATCTTCCCGCGCGGCGGGATTCACCACGTCGTTTGCGCCAATCACGATGCAGACATCCACGGTGTCGATGATGGGGTTAATATCGTCCATCTCCACCAACTGTTCATAGGGGACGTTCGCTTCCGCCAGCAAAACATTCATGTGACCGGGCATGCGGCCTGCAACGGGATGAATGGCATACTTCACTTCGGCGCCGTTTTTCTGCAACAAATCGCCCAGTTCTTTCACGGCATGCTGCGCCTGGGCCACCGCCATCCCATATCCTGGCACGAATACGACGGAACTCGCGGCTTCCAATACGAAGTAAGCGTCTTCCGGGGTAAGTGATTTGGCATCCCCTTTTTGGGCACTGGCGGAAACGCTGCCCGCGGATGCGCCAAAGCCACTGAATAATACATTTATCAGAGAGCGGTTCATGGCTTTGCACATGATGCTTGTGAGAATGATTCCGCTGGCGCCCACGAGGGATCCGGCAACAATGAGGACGGTATTTCCCAACACAAAGCCGGCGGCGCATGCGGCCATTCCTGAATAGCTGTTGAGCAGGGAGATGACGACCGGCATATCCGCGCCGCCGATGGGAATGGTGACGAGCACGCCCAGGATCAGGGCCAAGACAATTCCCAGCAGGAAGAGCGCATACAGGACGCCGGCGTTGGGGAACAAGATAAACAGGATGCACAACGACACGATTCCAATGAGGATCAGGGCGTTTACTGCTTGTTGCCCTTTGAAGAGCAGGGGTTTGGAATTCATCTTCTCTTCGAGCTTGGCGTAGGCAATCATGCTTCCGGAGAAGGTAACGCCGCCGATGAGAATGGCCAGGAATGTGGCCAGCAGGAGCACGAAGGTATCCGTGTCGAGGGGGCCATAGCCGCTGCCGGTGAAGCGCACATGATAATCGGACCATCCCACCAAGAGACTCGCCAACCCGCCGGTTCCGTTGAAAAACGCAACGAAGCCGGGCATGGAGGTCATGGGCACGCGCAATGCGGCAATCCCCCCAATCACCGCGCCAATCAGTACGCCGACGATAATCCATTCGAAGGAGATGATCTGTTTATCCAAAAGCGTAGCCGCGATGGCCAGGAACATGCCCAGGGCGGACAAGAGATTTCCACGAACGGCCGTGGTGGGTTTGCTCAGCATTTTCAGGCCGAAGATAAACAATACGGCTGCGGCCATATAGGCAATTTCAATCAGAGTAATCACTGCTTTCTTCCTTCCTTGCCCTTGAACATGCGCAACATGCGGTCTGTTACGAGATAACCGCCCACCACGTTAATCGTGGCGCAAATCATTGCCAGCACGCCTAAAATGGTCAACACCCAACTGGAAGCGCCCTGCCCCGCGGCGATGAGCGCGCCTACGATGGTAATTCCGGAAATGGCGTTGGAGCCCGACATCAAGGGGGTGTGCAGTTGCGAGGGCACTTTAGTAATCAATTCCACGCCCAGGAATACCGCGATGAGAAACGTAAACAGAAGCAACATGATGGTCATTGGGCCGATTCCCTTGCATTTTTTATCCGCTCGCTCCGGATCTGTCCCTCATGCACGATCAAACATCCCTGCATGATTTCATCGTCCAGAGTGAGGGTAAAAGCCTTTGCCGTTTTATCCCAAAAATGTTCCACTAAATTGCCCAGATTCGCCGAGTACATCTGGCTCGCATGCACGGGCACGCGGCCCGGCAGATTCTCCAGGGCAATCACCCGCACCCCCTGCACCTCAATTTCCTCTCCACGCCGCGACACTTCAACATTGCCTCCGGTCTCAATCGCCGTGTCTACAATCACGCTTCCCGGACGCATGCTTTTGACCATTTCTTCTGTCACAATCACCGGCGCCTTGCGTCCGAAGACCTGTGCCGTGGTGATGACGATATTCGATTCCGCCAACACCTTTGCCATGGCCTCGCGCTGTTTTTCCTGCTGCTCCGGCGTAAGAGCCTGGGCATATCCGTCTTTTGTGGAAGCGGTTTCGCCGAGGTCCGCCTTGACAAACTTCGCGCCCAGGGAATGCACTTGCTCCTCCACTTCGCGGCGGGTGTCAAAGGCTTCCACCCGTGCACCAAGCCGTTTCGCCGTGGCCACGGCCTGAAGCCCGGCTACGCCACACCCGATTACAAACACCTTCGAAGGCCGGAGGGTTCCTGCGGGCGTCATCATCATGGGAAGAACATGATCCGCACGCTCCGCCGCCAGTATCACTGCTACATACCCTGACAAATTCGCCTGAGAACTCAACGCGTCCATTTTCTGCGCCAGAGTTGTTCTCGGCAACATTTCCAGCGCGATTACACTCACGCGCTGTGTAACAAAGGCATCTATCAGGGAAAAATCGGTAAAGGGATCGGTGAACCCGGCATAACAGCTTCCCGCCTTCATTTTCGCCACATTCGTGATCTGAGGCTTGCGCAGTCCTAAAATAAAATCGGCCTGAGCCCAATTTTCGTCAGGGGATGTCGTGAGCACAGCCCCTGCTTTTTGATAGGCGTTGTCTTCATAACCGCAGCCAAGGCCAAGACCGGCTTCAACGACAAGTTCGGCCCCCAATTTACATAGTTTTGCGGTGGTTTCCGGTACAAGAGGGACGCGGGTTTCTCCTGGTGTGGTCTCTTTAGGTACAAAAATTCGCATAGTAGCGTTGTATCCTGTTTTTCTGAGAGGTTACAAGGAATCAAAAGAAAACGGCAGCATTTCGCCGATGTTTATACTAAATCAGACAGAGAAATATCAACTTTTTATACAGGCATTTTTGGTTTTTGTAACCGGTGCCGTACCGGGGAACATACTGGTTATTAGCACTCACGACTACTATATATTGCGTAGGCCTGTTGGAATTCAAGCTATTTTTTACATCAATATATTGTATAGAACATGCTTTTAGTTGTCGATTTTAACAAATATGTTGTATTTTTCAGGTTTTTTATTCTCTTAAAAAAGTACTTGACAAACACAATATATTGTGTTAAGGTAGTTCTGGTGTCTGAGACCAAACCTCAGAGCAACCCAGAGTGAGACTGAAACCTCCGCAGCCCAAGGGTTTCAGCAAAGACGCTCAAAAGATAGTTTTCTTGCGCCTATAAGAACACAGAACCGGGTTTCAGACACACCCCGCACACAGGGCGGTGGGTACCCAAGGCCCACCGCCCCCCTCCATTTTATGGCTTATTCAGCTTCTTTTGTTTCGGGGGGATTTTCCCGTTCGTATTCCAGGGGGTGGCGTTCTTTGAAGTCTTCGATAGTGATTCGCCCGGTAATCCAAGACCAGTTCATGGGGTAGGTTTGGGGATCGAAGATCATGTAGTAGAGGTGCCAAACGACGATGGTAAGGACAGCCAGCCACGCTTCATAGAAATGGATGAGGGCGATGACATCCAGGGCTATTTTGGGGAGGTATTTAAGGAAGATGTTCACGAACCACATGGAGAAACCAGTGAAGATCATTAGGAGGGTTCCCCACCACATGCCCCAGTATTCGAACTTTTCGATGTAACTGTACCGGTCGAATTTCGGAGGCTCTTGGCGCAAGCCAATCATATAGGCCACATTGCGGAAAGCGTCCTTCAAATCCCCAAAGCGCATCATGAGACAAGCGAGTTCTTTTCGCCCGGAACGGGTGAACAGCAGAAAGCAGCCGTTCACCACGGCAATGCCAGTCAGCACGACTGCGGCAGCGCGGTGTACGATGCCTCGTGCGGCGAGGCCGGTTTCTCCGTGGAAGAGGAGTTGCGCCCACCAGGTTTCGGGATAACGGAGGGCGAATCCGGACAGGGCGAGGGTAATGAAGGTGATGGTGAGGACGAGGTGTCCGATGGTCATGCCGGTGGTGAAGCGGCGGTAGGTGCCTGTGTCGCCGAGTTCGGTCCAGAACTTGGTCATGGATTTTCGGACCATGGACAGGGTGTTGTGGAAGACCATGCCGCCGATAATGCAGGAAATCAGGATGATCTAGATAAGGCGGACGATCCCCAGGGCTTTTTGGCCGGGATCCGTTGGCATGATATGTACGCGGCCCACAGCGAAGTTAGGGCCGGCGTCTTTGTGGCATTTGGCGCAGGTTTGAGGCAGGTTGGCGTGGTTAATGGAGGATTCGGGATCATCCTGCGGCAAGACAAGGTGATTTTCATGGCAACTGGCGCAGGTGGCCACGATATCAGAACCTGCGGCGCTGGCGAGCCCATGATAACTGTCCATGTAGCTGGCCTGCCTCCCGGTTTCAATCCCATATTTGTACATGATCTGTTCGTTATCGTGGCATTTGGTGCAGGTGGCGATTACTTGTTGGCGTGGGTTTACGGTTGAGCCCTTTTGTGAAGGCGGTTCAATGTCATGCTCGCCGTGGCAGTCAACACAACTTGGAGCGTCCTTAATACCGGCTTGGAGGGCGCGGCCATGGATGCTTTTTTCATATTCCGCCGCAGCCTGGGGATGGCAGTCAGCGCAGGTTGTTTTGATGTTTTTCCGGTAAATTTTGGAATCGGGATTATCGGAAGGCAGGAGGTCATGGGAACCATGGCATTTAGTGCAGGTGGCGGCATTCAGATTGCCTTTGGCGATTGCCTGGGCATGGGCGCTCTTGAGATAGCTGTCTGTCGGATCGGCTACTGAAATCAGGTGTTCTTTTACTAATTTGGGATCGGAATGGCATTTGCCGCAGGTTTTGGGCATATTGCGGGGATGCATATAAGACAATTCATCGGTAACATGACGGATGTCATGGACGCCATGACAATCGGAGCAGCCATTTACCTCGGTGCTGCCGTTTTTAACCAATTGTCCGTGAGGGCTTTTGGCATAGGCTTCGGTTTGATCATGGCAGTTGCCGCAGTTGACCTTTTCCAGCGCCGCCTTGTGCGGCAACTCAGTGATGTCCGAATGGCAAGCATTGCAGCCTTCATTTGCGTGGACGGAAGCCTTGTATATTTGCTCATCGACATACAATGGCTTTACTGAACCATCGGGCCGGGTTACTTTAAATCCGGCTTCGCCATGGCAGAAAATGCATTCGGAGTCTTCGATGGCAAAGGATGGTGGCATCAGGAGAAGGCTGGTTAGCACGAGAAGGATGCATGTGAATGTTGGGGCTGCGGCGATTGACGGCCTTCTTGGATATACCATGCAGTGTCTTTCCGTTTCAGTCTGAAGCGATACAGCCTCGAGACAGAAGTTATGTTTGTCGCCCATCATTAATGATAATACCCTAGCCCTAGATTTTGACAAGAAATTTCCAAAAGTGCAACCGGGATTTCTACGGAGATTTACAAGGGAATCCGGAGCAAGAAACAGGGTTATTCTGAAGTCTCTTTGTTTCGGAGGGCGCGGAAGAAGTTTGTGAGGAGTCCGCCGCATTCGGATGCGAGAAGGCCGGAATGAACGGTTGGATTGTGGTTGAACCGGGTGTCATTCAGGAGGTCCATTAGAGTGCCACAGCATCCGGCTTTAGGGTCGGGGGCGCCGTAATAGACTTCGGGGATGCGGGCAAGAATAATTGCACCGGCGCACATGGGGCAAGGTTCGAGGGTGACGTAGAGGCGGGTGTTTTCGAGACGCCAACTGCCGATATGGGCAGCGGCGGCGGTTATCGCGATGATTTCCGCGTGCGCGGTGGGGTCCTGGAGGGTTTCGCGTTGGTTATGCCCTTTGCCGATGATTTGGCCCTCCTGGACAATGACGCACCCTACGGGCACCTCCCCCACTTCGAGGGCACGTTCGGCTTCACGGATGGCATACTGCATGTATCGTTCGTGTTCGTCTTGCATGGCGGGGATTATGCGGGGTGGCAGATGGAAAGGTCAACCCGACGGTGCTGAAATTAAGATTGTTACTATACAGGATTGTTTTGCATGGGAGGGCGAGGCTCCGGCCGAACCGTAAAACAAGATCAGGATCATCATTTTATAATGCAGCATTTGGATATTTTGTTTTATCTCAGCAGGAGAGGCTGTCTGAGAATTATTTTACACCGCATAGAAAGGCGAAGATATCCCGAAGGGATTTAACAACTCAGCCCAGGATAAGCGAAGCGCCATCCTGGGTATGCAATGTCACCCCAAATAATACCACTCTGTAAGAGTTCCATAAATTGCTCAGGCGCCGGGCAGGCGGGCCATCATATCTCAATCGCTCCGCAGAGTGTGTTTTCAACAAAACCGGCTGCCACAGGCTAAAATAGTATGTATAACTCTTTCAGAGTATATTCCATGGGGAAATCCTACACACC
>JAKQOG010000238.1 GCA_029565395.1 Candidatus Hydrogenedentota bacterium
ACAAAGGAAATGTCGCGATTGTCTTCTCCTGAATAGAGGACAGCCATAATGAATGGGCGTGGTTTCAGGAGTACTTCACGGAAGGTGTACCCAATGGTCGCTTCAACACCCCAGTTGTTATATTTGAGATCTTGATCGCCATACAGTTTTCCAACGGGACGGAAGGTTGCGCCCAACGAATCGGCCCGCCCGAACTGGTAGGCTAGTTCCAAATCGTAATCAAAACCTTCGTATCCTCCGAAGAGGCGAATACCGACGGTATGCAAATAGGTATCGCCATATTTGTCGAGGTTGAGTAAACGCTCGACATGTTCGGCGATACGGGATCCCTGAACATTTTCGGGGTTGCGCGGATCATGGAGCAAGAAATAGTAGGCAGAAACCGACAACGGCTTAAAGCCAGCCCATGTTCCATAAATCCCATAGAAACTCACGTCATCGAAGGGATCTTGCATCATGGGAACTACGCGTGAGGCAACCGCATCCACCGTAAAGTCAGACATTTGGAAGGTGAGGCGGACGGCATCGTGTGAGACATATTGGGAGGGCGTGAGCATATCGGAGACGAGCCATCCTTTTCCGAACTTCAATGCCTGCCGGCCAATCCGCACGGATATCGGTGAATCCCATATCTTTTTTACTTCAATATAGGCTTGGTTGATCTCGATATCATCAGCGGAGTTTGCGCGGATATCTTGTCCTGTTATGTAGTTTTGCGATCTGAAATCCTCGCCCCAGATAAAGAAATCATAAAGTTCGAAGAAGGCAGACACATTTTGGGTAAAATCGGCTTTTACGTTGAGCAAGACCGATGATTCGAGCCTCGACCAATCGGCCCCTTTCTCATTCCATTTGAAGCCGGAAGATACTCCATTGCCTCCTATCGGCCGGCCCCAGAGTGCATTATTGGGCATGCGCACCTGACGCTGATTGCCCGGATTGAACGTATTGATATACCATCGTCCCCGGGTGCGGATTTCTCCGCCCACCTCAACATTCTGGAGTTCAGCTTGGGCTGCCCCTACAATCAGGAAGCTTAATGCCGCTCCAAACATACCTAACCACACATTCCGCTTCGATCTCATTGCGTTCCTCCTTCTAGGGAAAACACTTCTTCTGTATGATCCCGTACTCTCCTTACGCTCTGTACCCCAACATGTTGGATTACTTCCGCGCAATTCTCCAAGGGCTTGTAGCCCTAGTTAAAATCCCTTACCCATTAAACCAGATTCTAGCATAAAGCTTATTCAGAAGCAACAGTTTTCTTCAAAAAATTGCACTTTGATTAATTCAGTGGATTTTCCCCTTTTCCCGGCGCAGAAAACCGTACTTCGGCATTCACTCCCAGCCGGAAAAGAAAACTAGATTCGATTTCACTTCGCATTTTTTCCATTCCCCAGATCATATCTGAGAAAAGCTGGCTTGAGATTTCCACTTCCACGATGATCCGCTGTTCTTGAATTTCGATGGAGAAGGGTTGGCCAGCCATAGGGCTTCTGGAAAGCACGTCGTGAATTTGTTCTTGATAAAGGGGTGTTTCACGAACCAGGAGGCGCCCATCCATCCGCTCCCCCGGAGTAAGTAGAATCCCCGTTCTTCCACAGGGGCATTTGGCACGGTTCAAGGTGCAGGCAACGCCGGTCCGGTAGCGCAGCAAGGGCATGGCTTCACGGCAGAGGGTGGTGATAACTAGTTCACGATTTGCCGTTTCCACCAGGAACTGGTCTTCATTGACATGAAAGTTGCCCGATTCACACTCCACGCACAAGCCTGGGTTGAGCACTTCTTCAATGCCGAAGCTGGATTGAACCTTGACCATGAGTCCGGCCTCCAGATGTCCTCTGGATTCTTCGTTGACGGGGCGGGAAAGGAGCAAGGTGCGCAGGTGGAGGGATTGCGGATCCAGACGCCGTTCTGCGATGGTTCGAGCGAGTTGCTTGGCGTCGGTAGGGGTGGTAATAAGCATGGTGGGCCGGTAGTTTTGCAGCATGGCGAGTTGGTAATCGATATGAAACGGCTCTTCCGCAATCACGGAAGCTTCAATTAATTCCGCGCCCAGCACATATCCCGCGCCGCCGCGGTAGCTTCCCCCGCCGAGGCAGATTTGAATAACATCGTTAGGCGTCACTCCGCTGGCGACAAATTGCCGCGCCACCAGCCTTCCCCAATGGGTCAAGTCGTTTTGACTGTGACCGATGATCAGGGGAGTTCCCTTGGGGCCGAGCGTGGAGTGCAGCCGGATAACCTCCCGGAGCGGCAAGGAGAACATGCCATACGGAAAGCTTTCGGCCATGTCATCAAGGGTAGTGAAGGGCAAGCTAGTGATCTCTTCCAGAGACTCCACCTGCTTGTCGCCGATCTGTTCACGATATCGGCGGACGTTTCGTTTCAGCCGCACCAGCAGCGCTTGGAGGCGTTCCAATTGAAGCTGTTCCATCTGGGGGCGCGGCATCATCTCGTACCGGCGGTCGAATACTCTCATTCCCATACCTCCTTGTAGCTCTTGCCGAGATAAGCCCGTTTGACTTCGGGGTTTTGCAGGAGATCGGCGGCTTCTCCCTCAAGGATGATGCGCCCCGTTTCCATGACATAGGCGCGGTCGGCGATTTGCAGGGTGGCGGTGGCGTTTTGTTCCACCAGTAAAATCGTAACGCCCGCGTCGCGCAATTTTAATATCTCGGCAAATACCTCTTCGACCATGAGGGGGGCGAGCCCCATGGAAGGTTCATCCAAGAGCAATAGCTTGGGGCGGGCCATGAGGGCGCGTCCCAGCGCCAGCATTTGTTGTTCTCCGCCGGAAAGGGTTCCCGCCACTTGCCCGATGCGCTCCCGGAGTTTAGGGAACCGGTCCAGAATGATATCGATATCGGATTTGCGATCCGGATTGTGATACCCGCCCATGATAAGGTTTTCCCGGACAGTCATATCGCTGAAAATTTGCCGGCCTTCGGGGACCAGCACGACGGAATTGCTGACACTTCTCCACGCAGGAGCCCAACCGCTCAGGCGGCTGTTGATCCAAATCCGTCCGTGCCAAGGGGTGAGTAAGCCCACCATGGCCTTCAGGAGTGACGATTTTCCGGCCCCGTTCGCGCCGAGAAGCCCTACGATTTCGCCTGTACAGACGTGCAGGCTGACTCCATGCACGACCTCAAGGGCGCCGTAACCGCATTGAAGATTTTTCACCTGGAGCAGCATGCGCCAGTCCTTTTCCCAGATATACGGAAATTACCTTTTGATCGTCTTGAACCGCCGAAGGAGTCCCTTCCGCGATGACGCTTCCATTATGCAACACCAATACATCATCCGAAATGTCCATCACGAGGGACATGTCATGTTCGACTAATAATATCGTTACGCCTGTGTCCCGGATTTTGCGGATCAAAAGTCCCAGATCCTCTGTTTCCTTGGGGTTTAATCCGCTGGCGGGTTCGTCCAGGAGGAGCAACTCGGGCTCGGTTGCCAACGCCCGCGCCAACTCCACCATGCGGCGTTGTCCGAACCCCAGGGACCCGGCGGGAGAATCGGCCAAGTGTTCAAGTCCCACATACGCGATCTGTTCCAGGGCTGCCTCCTGAATGTGCTTTTCCTCCCGGATCTGCCCTGGAAACCGCAGCCCGCACCCTATGAATCCCCATCGGGTTCGGCTGTGCCGTCCGACCATCACATTCTCCAGAACGCTCATCTTGAGAAAGAGACTCGGATTCTGGAAGGTTCTCGATATGCCCGCATGCGCAATCTGAAAAGGTTTAAGCCTATGAATATTTTTGCCTTTGAACAAGATTTTCCCGGTTTCTGTGGGGAGCAGGCCGGAGATGATATTGAATAACGTGGTCTTTCCCGCTCCGTTGGGTCCAATCATGGCTTTGATCTGGCCTGAAAATACGCTAAAAGACACCTGATCCACGGCGACTAACCCGCCAAAGCTTCGCCGTGCGTTGAGTACTTCAAGGAGTTTCATGGTTTTTTTCTCCTGTTCGTACCCGCGCGAGGCTTGACCACCGGCGAATCCAAAGCCCCAAAGGCTTGAAGGGGCCATCGGGGGCGATGGAAATGATGATAATAAGGAGAGCGCCGAATACTGCATTATCAAAAGTGCCAAACCAATCCCGTAAGGACAAGTAGTTGATAAGCGTGCTTATCAAACTGGCGCTCCAGAGATTGGCCATGCCTCCCGCCGCGGCCAGGGCTACATACCGGACGGATTTCAAAATGCTGGATTCAGAAGGTCCGATGCCGCCTGTATAATGGGTGAGCAGGACTCCGGCTATGGCGGCAATCAGTGCGCTTACGATAAAAACCTGGAGTTTATACGCGGAGGTGTTGATCCCCATGGCATTTGCGGCGGTTTCTTGGTCATGGATGGCCTGTAAGGCCCGGCCTACCCTTGATCGAACCAGATTTCCCAGCAAAATAAGAATGACGAGGGCAATGCCGCTGGCCAAATAATAATTTTGCACCCGGGCCACGCTTTTCCCGGTAATCACAAGCCCCGCGCCGAGCGTCCACTCAGGCACGCCGGTGATGCCATCCGCTGCCCCGGCAAAAGCGCTGCCCAGCACGATTTTATGCACGATCATGGCAAATCCAAGTGTGGCCATGGCGAGATAGTGTCCTTTTAACCGCAGGGCCGGATACCCAATCAGGAAGGCGGCTATAAAGGTTACAATCATCGCCGCAAGAAAGGCGGCCCAGGGAGATACTGTCATGATCGGGCTTCCAAACATGTCCTCGCGGAGGACGAATACGTGCAGTCGTTTTAATATACCGGCCCACCACGTGTCCTGAAGGGATAAAAAGCTCCTGGTGGTGAGAATGGCGGAGGTGTAACCGCCAATGGCAAAAAATGCGCCGTGCCCCAGAGACACCTGACCCGCATAGCCCATGACGAGGCAAAGGCCCATGACCACCATGGAATAATAAATTGCCATGGTTAATTGGGTAAGGCAATACTCTTTTTCCAAGGCCGTGGCGAGCAGTTGAACCGCCACAATGACCGCAGCCATTAGCACGATGGGAATCAGGCGTTTCAGCATCAGAATTCCCTCACGCCTTGGCCTGAGGGAGACCCAAACAAACCATGTGGACGGATAAACAGCACCAGCAGCAAAATGGCAAATGCGGAGACATCATTATAGGCCGCCGGCAACTTGCTTACACTGAAGGCTTCTATTATGCCGATCAATAACCCGCCCGCCACCGCCGCCATGGGATTTCCCAATCCTCCAAGGATAGCCGCGGCAAATCCCTTAATGGCCAATGGTGCACCCGCCTCGTATTGGGTCATGGTGATGGGGGAGATCACACAGCCGCCCAGGGCGCCCAAGGCGGCGCTCAGGCCAAAGGCCAACGTCCGCATATTGGAGATGTTGATGCCGGCCAGCATGGCGGCTTCCGGATTGGAGGAACAGGCGCGCATGGCCCTTCCTTGAAGGGTATACCGGAGGAATATATGGAGCAGAATGACCGAGACAGTGATGGTTCCAAGAACCCACAGCACTTGTGGAGAGATTGCCGCGCCGTAAATTTTGACAGAGGAGATTTCATTCCCTGTGAAGTACGGGAGGGACCTCACTTTTTCGTCCCAAATGTGCAGGGCGGCCTCTTGGATCACAATCGACAATCCGATGGTGATAATAATCATGTGGAGGATGGAATGATGGCGAAGCGGACGGAAAAACAGCAATTCCAACAGGCATCCGATGCATGCCACGATTACCACCGCCCCCGCTACCGCCACCGGCAGGGGAAAATAGAAAGACAGCGTGACCGCAATCATGCCCCCCAGCATGACGAATTCTCCCTGGGCAAAATTCAACACCCCGGTGGCGCTGAAGATCAGGTTGAACCCAATCGCCACCATCGCATAGATGCTGCCTTTTGTAATGCCTGACAGCAGGTACTGCAGAATTAAAATCTCACTGCCCATAGCATGCCTGTAAGAGAATAAAGCCCCGGCGCTTCAAGCCGCCGGGGCTTGCCGCATTCCGTTCTCTGCTTGTACTTTCCCTACTCCCGGTTATTTCTTGTAAATGGTAAACTTGCCGTCCTTGACGGTTAGCATCTCAAACGCATCCAGAGCCAGGCCGGTATGATCTTCCGGGGTCATGTTGAAAACGCCCGCAGTGCCCGCCAGGCCTTTGAGGTTTTCTATCGCGTCCCGCACTTTATCGCGATCCAGCGTTCCGGCTTTCTTAATCCCTTCCAGGACCACCAGCAACGCATCATAGGCATGCCCGCCAAACGTGCTGACGTCTTCTTTATATTTAGACTCATAGTCCTTTTTGTACGCCGCCAACAGCGCTTTCTGCGGATGATCCGCAGGCAATTCGTCCACTACCAGCAAGCGGCCCGCCGGGAACAAGGTGCCTTCCGCCGCGACGCCCGCCTTTGCCGCATAGAGGGGATTTCCAAAGCCATGGCTTTGGAATAGCGGAACATTCAGGCCAATCTGTTTCATGTTCTTGGCCACAATGGATTGCGCAGGAACAATAGACCAATTCACCACAGCCTGCACCCCTGCCACGCTCTTCACCTTGGTCAAAATATCGGTGAGATCCGTCGCCTGCTTGTCATACACTTCATTGGCCAGGATTTCAATCCCAGCGGGCTTTGCCATCTCTTCCAGACAGCCCTTGCCTGCCGCGCCAAAACCATCATTGCTGCTGACCACGGCGATTTTGCTGATGCCCTTGTCTTTCATCGTTTGGAAAATCCAGGTGACCGCCTGGCTGTCTTTTTGCGGGGTCTTAAATACATACTTGGCCACGGGATTCACGATCTTCTCCGCCGCTGCGCAGGAAATCAGAAGCATCTTGTTTTCTTCGCAAAGCTGCTTGATCTGCATGGTCTCGCCACTCGTGGACGGCCCGATGATCGCCAACACTTTTTCTTCTTCGCTCAATTGCTTCGCAAAGGAGACTGCTTTCTCAGGGCTGCCCCCGCTGTCTTTCACAATCACCTCTACCTTGTGTCCAAGCACGCCGCCTTCCGCATTGATCTTGTCCACAAGCATTCGGACAGTCTTTTCCTCCGGCGCGCCCAGGAAAGAGGCGGGGCCGCTGACCGAGAAAATCGCGCCAATCTTAATTGGCTTGTTCTTGTCTCCCGATGCGGCGCCCTGTGCAAATAGCACACCGCTCAGTAAACATACTGCCACTGCCAGAATAATCCCTTTTTTCATGTGTCGTTCCCTCCTGATGGGTTTAACTATACAATTTTCAATTAAACTGCGGTATTCCATAACGAAACTGCAAATTATACGCAGATTGCCATAAACGTGACGCCAAGTCAACCTGCCTTTGCATAACACTGGCGCCTCCATGCCACCCGCTCTGAACGCGGCAATGTGGATGCACTGCAGCATCTGTTAAGGCAGGCAGGTCTGTGCCATGGTGTTTATCCGTTTAAGTTTCGGTTATCCACGACACGCTTCGCTTTGCCCATTGACCGCTCAATGGTTTGCGGTGCGACAAGTTCAACTTTGACATGGATTCCCGTAATAGCCTGAATCCGCCGGTCAATGGCGTCGCGCAGGCGTTGCATATCGCTCATTTTGTCCGAGAAAATCCCCGGCAACACTTCCACTTTGACAGCGATCTGGTCGAGGGTGCCCGGACGGTCCACTTCGATAAGGTAGTGGGGGGTGGCCCCTTCGACTTGCAGCAGCGCCTCCTCAATCTGGGAGGGGAAAACATTGACCCCGCGGATGATCAACATATCATCGCTGCGCCCTTTCACGCGGCTCATGCGGGTTGTAGTGCGCCCGCACCCGCAAGGGCGGGGATCCAGCGCGGCAATGTCGCGGGTGCGGTAGCGAAGCAAGGGCATCGCCTGCTTGGTAAGCGTGGTGAAAACCAGTTCGCCATACGCGAAGTCTTCCACGGGTTCAAGGGTTACGGGATCCAGGCATTCGACGATGAAATGGTCCTCCTGAACGTGCATCCCATTTTGCAGCGCGCATTCGCCGCTGACTCCTGGCCCGATTACTTCGCTGAGACCGTAATTGTTAAAGGCGGTAATGCCCAGTTCGGATTCAATCTTGAGGCGCATTTCCTCCGTCCAGGGTTCCGCGCCGAAATGACCGTATTTCAGCGGGAACGTGCTGGGCTCCACGCCGTTATTGCGCGCATAATCCGCAATATTCAGCGCATAGCTGGGGGTGCAGACCAATACGTCCGGCGCGAGATCCTGCAAAAGCATAATCTGCCGGGCTGTGTTTCCGGAGGCCAGCGGCAAGACGGCCGCCCCCACGCGTTCCACGCCGTAATGCAGCCCGAAACCGCCCGTGAAGATCCCATAGCCGAAGGCGATATGCACGAGGTGCTCCGGCTTCAACCCGCCGCCGACGAGGAATCGTGCGCACAAATTGGCCCATGTCTCGCGATCTTCGCGTGTATAGGCGACGAGCGTGAGCTTGCCGGTGGTCCCGGAGGAACCGTGGATGCGGGCGATCTCTTTCCGGGGAACCGCCAGGAACCCCAGGGGATAGTTCTGCCGCAGATCATCCTTCGTGGTGAAGGGAAGACGGCGCAGATCGTCCAGGCTTTTGATTTTTTCCGGGGTGATGCCTTCACGCGCAAAGGCGGCCTTGTAGAACGGCACATTTGCCACGCGGGCCACCACCTCTTGCAGTCGTTTCAATTGGAGCGCGCGCATTTGCGCACGCGGCATGGTCTCTTCCTCGTCTAAGATTCTATTTTCAACTTTGAAATCAGGCATGATAAAAGATTCCTGCTGGGCTGCGACAACAAATGCACACGCCTCCGGGAAAAGCCCGGCAACTTCCTGGGAAATACGCCTCAGGAGCGCATGCGCTCGTAGAGTTCCACGGGGCCGATCACATTAATGCCCTTGGCTTGCAGTACTTTAAGGGCGGCGTCGGGGTCATTAAATCTGAATACCAGCACCGCTTTGTCTCCATAGCGGAACGTAAAGGCATACATGTACTCGATGTTAATGCCGCCCGCTTCAATCACCTTCAAAATTTCTGCCAGTCCGCCCGGGCGGTCTTCCACTTCCGTCGCCACCACTTCCGTGATGTTAACGACACACCCCATTTTCGATAGTACGTCCCGCGCTTTTTCCCAATCGCGGACGATGATCCGCAAAATGCCAAACTGCTGGGTGTCCGCGAGCGACAGCGTTAAGATGTTGATGCCTTCCGAAGCCAACGCCTGACAGGGTTCGCTGAGACGGCCCGGCTTATTTTCCAAAAACAAGGAAAGTTGATGTATTTTCATTTGTGCCTCTCCTGAATTACTTGTTGCGTTTGTCAATGACCCGTTTTGCCTTGCCTTCACTGCGCTGGATGGTATTGGGCTCCACCAAACGCACTTTTACACGAATATTGATGATCCGCTCGATAGCCTGCGAGATCTTCTTCTGCAATTGTTCCATCGCGCCGATTTTGTCGCTGAATATTTCCGGGGTGACTTCCACTTGCACTTCAATGTCCGCCAGCCCCATATCTCCCGTGAGGATGATAAGGTAGTGGGGGAGGGTGCCTTCGACAGACAGCAGGCCCGTTTCTATCTGCGAGGGATAGACGTTCACGCCGCGGATAATGAACATATCATCGCTCCGGCGCGAAATGCGGCTGATGCGGCGGATGGTCCGGCCGCATTTACAGGGTTCGGCGATCATGGAGGTGATGTCCCTTGTCCGGTAACGAATCATCGGCATCGCTTTCTTGCTCAGCGTGGTGAAAACCAGTTCCCCTTCCTCGCCGTCGGGAACCGGTTCCAACGTATTAAGATCCACCACTTCCGGATAGAAATGGTCTTCAAAGATATGAAGGCCGCCGTGCGCCCAGCATTCATTGCCCACGCCCGGCCCCACAATTTCGGAAAGCCCGTAGATGTCATAGGCCTCGATGCGCGTTTCTTCCTGGACACGTTTGCGCATTTCTTCCGTCCACGGCTCTGCGCCGAACACGCCCACGCGCAAGGGCAGGGCTTTCATATCCACGCCCACTTTTTGCGCATGATCTATAATATGAATGAAATAACTCGGCGTGCAGCAAATGGCCGTCACCCCGAAGTCTTTCATGATCATCAATTGCCGATCCGTGTTGCCGCCCGAAATCGGGATCACCGTCGCGCCCAGCGCTTCCGCGCCGTAATGCGCGCCCAAACCGCCCGTAAACAGCCCATAACCATATGCATTCTGGATGATGTCCCCGCGATCCAGGCCACACGCCGCAAAACAGCGGACCATTGCGTTTGCCCATACATCCAGATCTTCCTTCGTGTATGCCACCACGATGGGCTTGCCCGTCGTGCCGCTGGAGGCATGCAGACGAACCACTTCATTCATCGGGCTCGCAAACAGCCCGAACGGATAGGTATCCCGCAAGTCAGTCTTTACGGTGAAGGGCAATTTTGCAATATCCTCCAGCGACTGAATGTCTTCCGGTTTAACCCCGCGCTCTTTCATCCGATCACGATATAGAGGAACGTTGTCATACGCCCGCGTTACCATTGCCTGAAGCCGGTGCAACTGCATTTGACGAAGTTGCTTTACCGGTAGGTAGTCTGGTGCGCTCACTGGATGAAACGCACACCCCGCATCATGCCAAAACTCGCCACCCATGGTCAGCCCTTTCTCCTGTAATGGGCGGAAGTGCCCAAAAAGCAGCCCGCCGCGCCAAAATAATTACCCAAACATCGTTTAGTATAATCAACACACCACGGATAAGGCAAGTACTTGAATAGATTAACCAAGGTATGCCTGGAGTCACCAGAAAATAGAGATTTCCCCAATATTCTCAAAACCGTTGTGCTACTTTTTCAGAGTATCGTCAATAGCGCCTCAAGCGCGTAAGAATGTGGCCCAGGGCACGTGAAGCGCTGCCCTGAGAATACGTTTTCTACGAAGCATTAGTCCCGAAGGATCTCATTTTTTTGTTAGAGAGGACCCCTTTCGCGGAAATGATGGGTATACGAACGCGAAACGTGATCGTACCCTTGTATTCTGAATCTCATCAGGCGTTGGGATAGCTTCTATTGCCTGATGCACCCCGCTCACGCAAACCCCATCCAGGTGAGGAGTCCCCCAAGTACCGCAAACAACGCGGCAGGAATCACAGTAATGGCCGATTCGAAATCCAGGCCCGCCCAAACCGAAAAACCGATCGCCGCCAAATCAAACAAAATCCCAAAAATCGCACTCGCAATGTCCATCGTTTTCTTCCTCTAAATGCCCTCTGTTTTACAGGCATTGTTGCGCAGGAATTCGGAAATATGCGTACAGCAGACACCATCCCGCCCAGAAAAATCAAATTCTGGCAACACAGCGCCCGGCGCCCGCGAAAAAAAGGATTGGCGCGCCTGGACGGACTTGGGCCACCGGCCGCCGGATCAGACGAGAGCGCACATTGGGCCGCCTCACTCTCAGGTGAAGCCTAACCAGGTAAGAACACCCCCGGCAGCGCCAAAGACCGCCGTTATAGGCAAATAGTAGATTGCGCCATTGCCTAGATTCGCGAATCCCATGGCCGCACAACAAACAGCGATAACATCAAACAGAATCCCGAAAACCGCACTAATAGCGTCCATTATATTTTCCTCTCCATGCCGTCTTTGAACGTCACTCGCTTGGACCCCCTCATTCGCTGAAGAAGCCTAACCAGGTAAGAACGCCCCCTGCGGCGCCGAAAAGCACCGCGGCAACCCAACCCAGAATACCGCCACTGGTGGCAGCCATAAATATGCAGAAAACGGACATGCAATCAAACAGAATTCCAAAAACCTCACTCGCAACCTGCATTTTTCCCTCCTTTCAAAGCTACTTTTGAAAGCAAAACAGAATTATAAATTTGTTGACAGGGGCCGTCAAGGTAAATTTTCCCTGCTCTGAAAATTCCCCATTCCCCCCAAAGTGCCATTTTCATGGTTTTGGGGGAAATCTATGATTCATGATAACTCGTTCCCAAAGTCGTCATCCCCGATGCCTCTGTCTTCCGCCTCACCCGCAGCCCTTGCTGTCGTTTATGTCCCTTATGTCCTTTTACGTCCTTTTCCCCATTCCTCCCATAACTCCCCGGATTCTCAGCCCCCCCAGTTTTCCCAGACCTCCCAATCTTCCCAGACCTTTGCCCTACCCGCCCGCGTGCCTTCCGTAGCCTTGGCGAAGGAGGACGCTGCAGCTTCAGCGAAGGGGGATGATAGCCGATAGCTGCCCTAAATTTCCCTTGCAAAACCCAAAACTCAGGCGTATAGTACACCCCATAGAGGTGACATATGGTAACGATAGGGGTTGCCGCAATGAAAAAAACACGTCCGGATGGATATCCACGCTATGCTCCCGTCCAAATATCCCGCACCTTAAATTACCATCGCTCCCGCTGCACCCCCATAGTACGCATCACACGGGGATATCCAAAATTGAAACTAACCCCGGACAGCCTCGCCGCCCCCTGCCCATCAAACAGCCTGAAACCATACCCAAAGGATCAAAAAACAGGATTGATTTTCTTTGAAAATTCGAAACTCATCAATAAATCGGTAACCATCCCAGGTCTCATAAAGGTGAGTACATGAAAGAAAATACATCATGGGAAAAAAGAGAAACTTTATGGTTGGTAAATACATACAAATAACGCAATGTGTCGGCATGCTAATATGTGTGCTATGGTGCATGTCCGCGACTGCCATGGAATTCGTTGTAAACGAAATAGATGACCTTCCTGATATAAATCTCGGTGATGGGGTAGCCTTAACGGAACGGGGAACAGTGTCTCTGCGTTCCGCAATTGATGAGGCCAACCTTTTGCCTGGAGAAGACCAAATTAGCTTTGAATATCCGGTTGTAGGTGGAGGCATAGTTTTCGGATTGTTAAATGTTGGTTACTCTCTTGTTATATCTGAGAGCGTGTTTTAAAAGGTACCACAGCCTGACGTAGCTGCACAATTCCCCTTTGCCTTGGGCCGGGGGATTTTTTGCAAGTGGGTTGTATAGCATATGTTACATATGCTATACTCGCGCCAACGGAAAGGAGAATTCCCAT
>JAKQOG010000245.1 GCA_029565395.1 Candidatus Hydrogenedentota bacterium
GGTGTGGCAGAAGGCGTATTAGAAGGTCAGGAGGAAGGTGAAGGCGTAGAAGAAGGTGTCTTGGAAGGCCAAGTGGAAGGTGAAGGCGCTGAAGAAGGTATTTTGGAAGGCCAAGTGGAAGGTGAAGGCATTGAAGAAGGCGTGCTAGAAGGCCAGGAGGAAGGCGAAGGTGTTGAGGAAGGTGTTTTTGAAGGCCAAGTGGAAGGCGAAGGTGTTGAGGAAGGTGTTTTTGAAGGCCAAGTGGAAGGTGAAGGCGTTGAGGAAGGTGTCTTGGAAGGCCAGGAGGAAGGCGAAGGCGTTGAAGAAGGCGCGATAGAAGGCCAGATAGAAGGCGAAGGTGTTGAGGAAGGTGTTTTGGAAGGCCAAGTGGAGGATGGAATCCATACCGCAGATCAGGATGGTGATGGCATCATTGACTTATCTGAATTATTGCGGATTATTCAGTTCTATAACTCCGGCGGTTTGCATTGCCAGGCAGGCACGGAAGACGGTTATGCCCCGGGTTTGGGCGACACGAGTTGTGGTGTGCACGACAGTGACTATAACCCGCAGGATTGGCAGATCAACATCTCCGAATTGTTGCGCGTCATTCAGTTCTACAATTCCGGCGGATATCATTACTGTCCGGAAGAGGGTACGGAAGACGGGTATTGTCCCGGACAATATTGAGCTATAGAATATACAGATCGGGCGGCGGGTGAATAAAATCTGCCGCCCGGATTGTTTAATTAACAGGCAAATGAATACATGAATAGGTTTACCTTTAGAGCAGAGTCCAGCAAAGTGATGCTAGTTCCAATAGGAGATAAGCGATGATCACCAAAAAGACATCTGAGCCGTATGTAAACGCGGCGGCGGTGCTCCGCCGGTTGGCGGAACTGGAGCAAGACGGCGTTAATTTTTATCATGGCCTCTCCGAGGGGGCGGAATCGGAATGGGTGCGGAAATTTGCTGGAAAGATGGTATTGGCGGAGCAACGTCATCATGATCGGTTTCTGCGGTATGCGGAGCATGTGGAAAAACATACCGGGGAAAAGGAATCTCAGCTTAGTGGGCCACTTTCGGGAGATATTGTGCGGTTGCTGCAAGTCTCCGTATTTGCGGACCGAGAACATGCCAAGCGGTCGGCTCGGTATGTGAGTGATGCGGATTCACTCCGGGTGGCCATCCGGGCCGAGGAGCATCTGGCCCTGCTGATGGCGCAGTTGCGCATGTATATTCCGAAGCCGCAACGGCCGTATATTGACCGTGTGATCAAGGAAGAATGGGGGCATAAAGCGAACCTGGAAAAGATCCTGGCACAACGGTTGCCCGGTGGCCGCTGAATGCCCCGTCTCATTTCATTCGCATTCGGTCATTCACTTTCCACGAATTCATGGAGGCGGTGGAAGATGGTGCGATCATAGTCGTTGCGTTCGCGGACGTTGATTACGTCGTGTAGTTTCTCCAGTTGTTTGATGACTTGGGGGATCCGTTCATCTTCATCCACGAGGAGAAACATCCGGCTGGTGTTTCCGTCTCCCACAGGGCCGCAGAGAATACCGTCGATGTTGAAAGCGCGGCGTGCAAACAGTCCGGTGATGTGGGACATGACGCCGGCATGGTTATTGACGAGCAGTTCGATAACAGGCTTAGGCATAGGTCAATTCTCCGATAATCATTTCGCGGTTGGCTTTTCCCGGGGGCACCATGGGCAGCACATTTTCCGTCTGGTGCACGGGCACATTGATGACACAGGGCCCAGGTTGATTAAGAGTGCGGGCCACGGTTTCCATGGGATCCGTTTCTTCGCCCAGATCCCAGGCGCGCAGACCGAAGCCCTCGGCGATTCGGGCGAAATCGGGATCCGCGCCGAATTGCGTGGCGAAATAGCGCTGGCCGTAGAACAGTTCCTGCTGTTGGCGGACCAGGCCGAGGTGATGGTTATTCATGATGAACACGGTGACATCGAGATTGAGTTCTGCAAGCGTGGCAAGCTCTTGCAGATTCATGAGGATGGAGCCGTCGCCGCTGACGCACACCGCCCGGATTCCGGGCCGGGCCAGTGCCGCTCCGATAGCCGCAGGCAACCCAAATCCCATGGTGCCCAGCCCGCCGGACGTAAGCAGAGTTCGGGGGCGCTGAAACGGATAAGCCTGCGCAACCCACATCTGATGTTGCCCGACGTCCGTCGTGATAATTGTGCCGGGTTCCGTGCGCATCGACAATTGTTGGAGGAAATTCATGGGATGAAGCGGGTCTTGCGGCACCGGAAAACGCAAGGGGAACCGGTCTTTCAGTTCCATGATACGCCCGCGCCATTCGGACCGTTCATTGTCGTGGAGCATCGGCATTACCGAGCGCAACACATTTCCAACGTCTCCGACAATGGCTAGATTGGCGGGTTTTATTTTGCTGATTTCCGAGGGATCGATGTCGACGTGAATAATATCCGCGTGTTTGCAGAATTCCACGACACGGCCCGTGGCGCGATCATCGAAGCGCACGCCAAAAGCCAGAATCAAATCCGCCTCATCAAGCAGCAAATTGGTGTACTGTGCGCCGTGCATGCCCAGCATGCCCAGATAGAGCGGATCATTTGCCGGGAATGCCCCTAGCCCGGACAACGTGCATGCCACGGGGATGCCATTTTTCCGTGCAAATGCCGCCAGATCCTCCGAAGCGCCCGAAGCAATGATTCCGCCGCCGATATACAGCACCGGCTTTTTCGCACGGTGAATCCGGTCCGCCAATTGCCGGATGGCTTCGGGATCACACGGCGGGAATGCATCCGCTTTTCCCGGCTCCGGCCACTCGGTGATATCAAGCGTTTGCGTTTGCATGTCTTTGGGCACATCGATGGCGACGGGCCCCGGGCGTCCCGACAGCGCGATGTGAAACGCTTCGGGAACGACTTCGAGCAATTCTTCGATGTTGCGTACAATAAAGTTGTGTTTCGTTATGGGTAAGGTGAGGCCGTACGTATCCACTTCCTGGAAGGCGTCCGTGCCGATCATGGATGCTGGAACCTGCCCCGTAATCGCGATAATAGGCACCGAATCCAGTTTTGCGTCGGCAATGGCGGTAAGCAGATTGGTGGCGCCTGGGCCGGAGGTGGCGAGGCATACGGCGGCCTTTCCCGTGGCGCGGGCCATGCCCTGCGCGATGAATCCCGCGCCCTGCTCATGCCGCGCCAATACATGGTGAATCGGACTGTCGCGGAGTGCATCATATAGCGGCAGGTTGCATCCGCCGGGGATGCCCGCTACCGTTTCGATGCCTTGCCTTTCCAGCAATGCCGTGATAATTTGTGCGCCTGTTCGTTTCATTCGCGTACTTCCTTGTTATGCCCCGGCTGCGCGGTCCTTTGGGGGTAAAAACGACTCGCCCCCGCCGGCTCCGCGCCGACAGGGGCGAGTTTTCTATCTCTATTCGGTTCCCTTACGGCGCGTGACGGACCACTACCAGTCGTACTACTACGAGTACGCCCGGCAGGTTCATCATAATCGCGCCGTTCAGGCTCATTGCTTTGTTCCTGTTTCCTTAATTCTTCACACGCTCATGCGCATGTGGAAATATAGCCTAACATGTTTTTCTACATCTGATCAACTTTTTAACAATTTCTTCGCCTGTTGGCCACCCCAATGATTTACTATTTTCGCGATTTACATCAAGCAACAAATAGTTATTCATTCAAAACAAACTCTCTTATTGCAAGACTCTCAACAATCATGTCTTCTGCATTGAATAAGGAAGCGGCAGTAATATTATGAATTTGCAGGTATTGTAGAACTTCTTTGCGGATTGAGCTTGGAAGAATTATTTTCCAGAGTTGATCCTGCGGTCGATCTTCATGAGAGAATCCGTTTTCATGCGGAGAATATTGCCAAGTATTGTCTTGCTTCTCGAAGCAGACAGTGTAGTTGCTCTGCTGAAGGAAATGCCGTTCATGTGACCTTACATACTGGCCAAGTTCTTGAATCATAGGTTCAAACCCGCGCAAAACTTTCCCATGACCAGCATATTCTCTAAAAGCAAATATCGCTACGTTTGAATCTGGTTTCGCCGTTCTATATGCGAAATAAGCTGCGATATATGGTGAGCGGGTCCAATCGAGCAGAGGTGATGGAAATCCGTGATGCCGTAAATACACAAGATATTCATACAAATCATCACAAAGAGGATAACGATATTGCCGAGTATCTTCGAGCAAATCTCGATATTTAGGATTAACCGGAATTTTCCAAGTACGTCCAGTTCGAGATTCTATTTCTGGATGAATTGCGGAAATCTTCATGTAGTATTGATACATACTCACATTCGTGCCTGCCCAACGTTCTAATGTAGTATCGAGACCCCACTCCGCATTCGCTTGTCCACGGAAAAGCATGGCAGATATATGCCCTATCGATGAATCATTTTTTGTTTCTACACTTTCGCTTTGGAAACTTTTTACGTGGCTTTGGAAATCATCCCATGTATGAAGTTCAATCGTCTCCATATTTACTCTCCATTTGCCCAAGAAGATTATTTCTCAACGTATTGCAACGTGATTCTCGATAATGTGATACAAACGATATACTGAGAGAGGCAGTATGCATTCCATGGGATGACGGTATATCATCGTCTGGTCTTTACTGGGATAAAACATTTAACATTCTTGTTTTTGCTTTCCCCACAGGGATTCAGGGATATTTCTGTACGAAAGTCTCTCAAACAATTAAGAAACCGAAAACTCAAACATTGAGGTTCATAAAAGGGCGTGGTTGAATCATAAAGGAGTTCGCCATCAATAGGGCGCGGAGCAGCATAGGGCACTTGGCTGCCTGGCCGAAGCACGGTGAATTCAACCACCCAAATAAAAAGAGGCAAATGCATCGCCATATACCGTTGGCACATCTGCAAGGAATAACCTCTCCGAACTACAGACTGCTTGAAGTCAGGGGCTGAGGCGAGAAAGCATCGCCACAAAATTTTAGTCCTCTCCGTCACGGGCATCTCGACATCGAGAGGAGGAAACTGCCTATCAAACGTGGTAATGGCATTTAGAACAACATATTCCGGTCTATTGTTTTGCACATAGGGCGGCAGTGGAACAACAAAACCCTGAAGAAAACTGATTTGTTCCTCCCTCACGCCTGTTTCTTCGTTTCGTCTCCAGGTGGCTATAGGACACGAACCGGTTTTTTGGGCGGCAGAACCGGGAGATGCTTTGTTCCTGATTTTTTCCGCCTCTTGATCGGTAAGGAGGCGAAGCCGGTCGAAGGGTCCATAGGCATCATTATGGGCATAGTACAACTGAATTGCTTGACCGAGAAGCAAATGCCGTTCTCTGGCGATTGTGTTTTCATCAAACACCCGTTCAGCCGCTGCCTCAGCCGCATCTTCACCATTCCTTTTCCCAGGAAGAAGATGTCCGACGATGGTCACTGCATGACCACCCCTCGAACCGGAATATGCAGCCACAATTGGCAATCCGGATTCAACAAAGGTGTAGCCAAGAAAACGCATACGCGATTGTGAGGAACAACGTGGCGCATCTGAAGGGCCGCAGATAAATGGTACGCACCCTGTGCGCGTGAAGGCTTGTTTGATTTCATGAAGGGTAAGTCCTGGACCCAGTTTCCAGTCACTACTGTCCGCCGCGGCATCTTCAATATCCCGTTTGAGGGCTTGGCGCGTGATTGTATTATAAGGGTACTTATGAAGTCCGAATCTGCCGGAAAGCACTTGTGATGCGACCCACACGGAAGCCGTGGCACAAACTCCCACCACAGGGTTTTGCTGCACAGACGGGGCTGTATCCAGGGTCATAGCCAGTGAAGATAGGTGAAACTCATTGGCAATCGCTGCAGTGCAGAATGGCTGGCCTGTTTCTTCGAGAATGTGTTTGTCGACATCAGGAATTTCGTGCGCAGTTCTCTTATCAAATTCGATTACAGTTCGGCCGACAACACACGAGCGATATGGCCGCAGCACAAAAAAGCCTCGATATTTTACTTTCAGACAATATAGCCATTGGGAATAGACATCTTGATGTATTCCATCTTCAAGGCTCCTAATGACATCCTTTGCTTTTTTCTCATCCCCCTCGAACAGGTGCACTCGTGAGCAAACGCGCTTGAATGGTGTAAAAGATCGGGAATAGAACGCAGCATATCCGTCCCAATCCTCGAGGTCAAAATAGGGAGTTTCAACCAGTGCGAAACAATGATACCGCTTTCTGGCTATCCTGAGGATGCTCAATAGAGGACGAGGAGCGATATTCCCAATAAATGCGTTAACAAGATGGGAAATCCCCATAGGTTTGTATTTTGGATCAGTCTGAAGCCGGGCAATGCAGGACTCATGCAGCTTGTGGTTGTCAGTAGTAGCGGTTTCAGCTTCCTTGAGGAAACTGTCCAAGAGTTTGCCCTCAACCGCATAAAAAGAGATAACCGCCTTTTCTTCTTGCATCACATCTCAATCCCCCGAAAATCCCTTATCCCACGAATCGCATTGTAGCACTTTCCTGAAACATCCGGATTTCCCCCTCCTCAACCTCTTTCAAACACCAGCCGATACGTTGTTTGGCCACCATGTCCTCTCCCACGCCATCAAAGCCCCCCTGCTCATTTCTAGGATACTGCGCAAGAAACTCCTCACCAAACGTTTTGAATTCTTCTTCTACTTGCATCGCCATATCCGAATCTCCCGAACCCCAAACATTTTATTCATTTGGGGTATTTTTGTCAATTATTATGCTATTCTGTCTTAGAAATCAACCGTTTTTACAGCCCGCATCTATTCTCTCCGACAGGTCTGGCTCATCCGATACGTTGGACGATTCATTTCCTCCGCTTTTGTGTTCAACTGGAATTTTTTAAAGAAAAACAGTACAGTGTGCGCTCGTGCCAGTGATTTTATACCAATGAAAACTGTTTCAGAAGACGTGTATCAGACGCAGGGACGCGTCTATTCGCGGATGCCTTGTTCCCCAAAACTATGCTGTGGCATGCGTGGCCGCATCGTGCGCATGTTTCGTGGGGCAGTATGTTTCTTGACAATCTTGATGACGGGTTCGGCGCTTGTGGCTTCGCCGCCGCTGGTTAATTCTATTGTTGAATTGCAGAGCAGCCGGGTGATTCAACGTCTCTCCAATGAGCACGGCGACTCTGTCACGCTGACCAACCTGAATCCTGCCGTGGGGGCGTGGTATGTGCTGGAACTGAATGTCAACAAGCGAAAAAACACACTGCATCTGGAAGTGCCTACGCTGCCCGGCGGACGTGGCCAGCGCCCCGCGTTGTTTTTATTTCGGGATGGATTGGCCGCAGCTCTTCCGGAAAAAGCGCCTCACTATTTTCCTTTGTGGGGGAAACCCGCGGAAAACGAACAGGAATCCGCCAAGGAAGACGATCATCTGGCGGCGGCTCCGGACCTCAGCGGGGTTTTAGATCCCCATCATACCTTTGATGCGCCTTACACGGTGATTTGCGATGGTCTGGCATTGGTGCGGGTTCAGAAAGCGGGCTCGGCGACAAAAATGGAGAAGGTGACGGATTTGCTGCGCACCACGAGTATTGGCGCATGGTTTGTGGAAACAGCCAAGCCATATCTGATCCCGGCTCCGGAGGTTCCAGAGGACAGTCAGGCGTCTGGACAGACCAGCCCCAATAGAGCGGGTTTTCCGGGTACTGCACGACTTGATGCCAAGTATGCAAATGCGTCGTGCACGCCGGAGGGATTGGGCATTGCGACGGATGCCCCCGCGGGGAAGATGATATATGGGCATTGGTATAGGGCGGTTCATCATCCGGGAGTGTTTGTCAGCGCAATGAAGGCCTCCGTGATCGATGCGGCCCTGTTGGAAACATATCGGGATCGCGCGGGCAAGATCGGCGCGTACGACGGCAAGAACCAAGAGGCGGACGCTCTAGCGTATTGTATGGCGTTTGACACGGATTATTTCTCGTTCGGCTACACCTTGGGCGCGGAACATCCTCATGTAAAATGGTCCGAGCGCGCCGCCCCGGTCAATCCGCCCCTGAAGGGTCCGGATGGTTTCGACACCGTGAATCCCCTGGCGCGCGCCGGTTCCGTGCCGCCGTATGAGGCGTTGCGCGCCGCCGCCACCTTCACCGGGGGATTCAAGCGTGAGCATGCCTCGTTCAAATTCGGCCCGCTCGCGGAAATCAATCATGCCAGTCATTATGGATTTATCGAGCAGGGCGTCGTGTTCAGCCGCCTGCAGCCGCAATTGGCCACCGCCTGGATTGATCTCAGCGGTTCGCTGTATTTGCTTACCTGGCCGGAAGATGGTTCGTTGTTGTTTCCGCGCACCTTTTGTGCCCGTCAGAACGGGGTGCCGCTGATTGAAAAGATAGACGAATCCGGCATCAGCGTCCCCGGCATTTATGTGAACCAGTGGGGCGTGGGATCGTGGTCCGGCAGCAAAGAGGGTGATTTTCTTACGGTACGTTCGGCTTTGGCTTTGCAGGAAATCAGCTCGAAACGGTTTATTTTCTATGCCTATTTCACCGGCGCCACCCCCAACGCCATGGCGCGCATGTTTCAAGCCTACGGATGCCGTTATGCCCTGCAATTGGACATGAATTCTCTGACCTTGTGCTATGCCGCGCTCTATCGCTATAACGATTCCGGCAAACGCACCGGCGCGGAATACCTCCACAACGGCATGGAGAACGCCAACGGTCCCGGCGGCGCGTTGCGGTTTCTCGACACCAACGATGCCCGCGATTTCTTCTACGTGTTGAGAAAGAAATAATACAGGGCAATACCGCACCACGAGAGCATAATCAAGGGCAGGGGAGGAGAAGAGTATCGGTGGTTCCTTTGGGGAAATGAAGTTCGGTTTCTTTGGTTTGGCCGTTGTGTTTGAGGGTGACGCGGTAATCGCCGTAGAAGCCGGAGAATTTAAAGAGGCCGTTGGCGTCTGTAGTGCCTTGGGCAGTGGTATGCCATGTTTCGTGGATGAGTTTGTGGAGGCGCTCATAGACAGGTTTCGGGGTGAGATCGTTACGGAGCATTCCGCCGCCGGTTTTCCAGGCGTTGACATCGGTGAAATCCCACCAACTGATGGCGCCCACGGCGGGGTGTGCAAAGCACACGCGGTACAGTTTTTCGGCGTAATCGGCCTGTTGTTCTTCGTTCCATGCGGTTCGCCAGGGTGAACCCTGGACCGGTTTATTATTAGAGCAGGGGGTGAGTTCGGTGATGTGAATGGATTTTTTAAAAGTCGCGTAGTGGTCGAGGACCATCCGGACGCCGTCGAGGGGGAATGCCCAGTCGTCCGGAGCATGAGCCTGAATGCCGATGACGTCGAAGGGCACGCCATCCTGGATGGTTTTTTCAATGAATTGGTAAAATTTTGGGTAACCTTCGTAAAAAATACCGTATTCGTTGATGACAAGTTTTGCAGTGGGCACGGTTTCGCGCGCCCAACGGAAGGCGGGGTCCACGGAGACTCCGGGAGCGTTGACCGGTTCGTTGACCACTTCCCAATAGGTGATTTGATCTTTGTAATGCTGCATGGTGTCGACAACATGTTCTTTTTGGATTTCAGCAGCAGGCTGTAAGGCGGACCATGGCGGGATTCCAGCCTCATGGTCGTAGAGCAAGGGGTGAGCCTTCATTTGGATGTTGTGGTCTTTACACCATTTTGCCATGGCATCAATGGCCGCGTAGGCCGGTTGACCCTTTACCGGCTCGAAAAGCCGCCAATAAAAGGGGAGGGTGGCGTAATTGAACAGGTTGGCAAAGTGTTGTTTGTAGGTGTCGTCTTTTGCCGAGTTGTGAAACGCGTCAAAAGCGCAAATATTGGATCCAAAGAGGAAATCGTGGCGTGTTTGCTCTAAAGCGATTTCCACATTGGCGGCGGGATTGCCTTGGGCATCCTTTATCCGAATGGAGGCCTCGCCCACACGGTTCTTTTTTATGCCCTCCTCGGATTCTTTCACCGCGGCTTCTTCACGGACTGGCCCATCCTTTTTCCATTCCTCTTCCGTGGCAAGAACAGGGTCCGGGGCTCCTTCCGGGGGCTTTACCGTGATGGTTTCCAGGTAGAGATTGCGGTCCTCTCCCCATCTCCAGCCGTCGTTTAGGAAGGCCACGCCAATACAGTGGACATGGTTGGTCAGGGTCACGGTAAATACGTAATCCTTGACTTTATCGGTATTAACCGTTACGGGGTCAAAAGTGAAACCGTTGGGGCTGAATCCATTCACACTGAGCGCCATCAACGGCCATTCCCCTCCGGATGGGCTTCCATAGGCGCGTACAACGACCTGGCAGGCGCCGGGCTGTTGAATCCTGGCGTATACGGCGATTTTCCCGTTGGTGGTCAGATTTCCCCCGCTTAGAAAGGGTTTCACGGCTGCATTCTTGGTTTCCACGGTGAGTCCGGCTGCGATTGAAGCACAGAGCACTATACCGATGAAAACGGCCCCGAGGATTTTATTCATGGCAACATGGCTCCTCTGTGGTTTGATTCTTCTCTAGTATCGCTGCAATGTAAAGATAAAAGCAACACATTTGAGGTATTAGTTTACGAAACGTTTTATTTTGACATTTTTCCTGTTTTTTGATACGCTTTCACTAGAGGAATGGTTGCCAACCTCCAGGGGCTGAATTTGGCTCCTGGGAGGGAGGGTGTGAGAGCGGCAAGGCTAACGCAAATAATCCTTGCCGTTGTAAAGCATTTATGGCAGAATAGTTTAATTGGTGGTAATGAAGGATTGAATGGAAGAGAAGGCCGCTCGGGTGGAAGAAGAGCCGTCCTGTGTGGGGCGACACCGATGCCACATTCCGAAACGGCGCAATAAAGCAGGAAACCACGATACATGAGATCATCCGCGTTTAGCATGCGACAGAGGCTTGTGGCGGGATTGGGTGTGATAGCGGCACTGCTGCTTGCGGGGGGGTGTGTGACACCGCCCCACCGGGCGGATTTTCCCGCGCCCCCGGAACCCATAGTGGCATTACAGCCGGGGGATGTCCTCGATCTGCAATTTATCTATTGGCCGGATTTGGCGGATTCCCAGACTATTCGCCCGGATGGCAAGGTGGCGCTGAAGCTGGTGGGCGATGTTATGGTGCAGGATCTTACGCCGGATCAGGTTCGGACCAAATTGAACGAATTATATGCGGATAAAATCAAAAATCCGGAAATAAATGTGGTGGTGAAATCCTATGACAGCCAGCGTGTGTATGTTGGGGGGGAAGTCCGTCAGCCGGGAGTGATGCCGTTGCGGGGGCGGATGACGGCGCTGGACGCGCTGATGATGGCGGGAGGGCCCATCAAGCAGAGTGCGAAACTGAAGAAGGTGGTGGTGGTGCGCCGGATAAACGGCCAACAAGTAGCGCAGTCAATCAATCTAAAAAGGGCAATTCAAAAGCCGGATAGCGATCCCTTTTTTCTTGCACCCTGCGATATAATTTTCGTGCCGCGCGTCACGATTGACCGCCTCGACCAGTGGGTGGATCAGTATATTAACCAGCTTATCCCCCGGAGCACCACGATGAACATGACGTTCTTCAAGGATATTGATCCGGCCACATCAAATGTTACCAATTATGCAGGGCAGGGATTATAGGACTGAACCGCGCGAACGCGCGTAAGGAGAAATAGACACGATGCAATCGGACAGCGGGATGCTGCTTAGCTCGGTGCGCGATGTACTCTATGTGATTTTCCGTCACAAAGGAAAAATCGCGGTGTTCTTTGTCCTAACGGCCGCCATCGTAACGCTGGTAACGTTTTTGCTGCCGGTGGTGTACGAGTCAGATGCGCAGTTGCTGATACGGCTGGGGCGAGAGAATCTTCCCGGCGACCAGTCGGTGCCCGGCACCTACGTGAACGTGGCGCAAGACCGGACCAGCGAGGTGAAGTCGGAGGTGGCGATCCTCATTAGCGCGGACCTCGCGCGCAAGGTGGTGGATGAGGTGGGGGAGGGCTGGATATTGAACCGGACGGATCAAACCAAATACCGTACAGAAGACATCAAGATTGACCGTCCCCCCGCGCCCGGCCTGCTGAAACTTGTGTACCGGCAGGTTCAGGACCTCGTGAAAGGAACGTTGGTCACCCTCAAACTGATGGATGAGTTGACACCGTATGAGGAAGCGGTCCGGCGGGTGATGAAAGACACGAAGGTCAACTATGAAAAACAGACCAATGTTGTCAGCGTCACGTATGAGGCGAAATACGGCCCGTTGGCGCAAGTGGTGTTGGGAAAACTGGTTCAGTTCTATTTGGAAAAGCATGTGGAAGTTTATACGCCCCAGGTTTCGCCACAATTTTTTGATGATCAGGTGAAAAAGCTGGAGGCGGATTTGGCGCAAAAGGAGCAGGAACTCGACGCCTTCCGCAACCAATACGGGATTTCATCGATCGAGGCGCAAAAGGAAAATCTGCTGGCGGGCATAACGAAGTTGTCCGGGGAATTGAGCGATGTCACGGCGGATGCCGATGGAGTCGAGGCGTTGGTCAACACGCTGGAAGAGATTGTCAAGAGCACCAACCGGACGCAGGAGTTGAGCCAGACGACGGGGATGCCGAATTATCTTGCGGACAAACTCAAGGAGCGGCTGGCGGACTTTCGTGAGCGGGAGGCGGAGATGTCCGCGCGCTATCCGGACACGCACCGCCCGTTGATTGAGTTGCGGGAGCAATTGAAGCTGGTAGAAGATGCGCTGAGCAAGGAGCCGGAGAGCCGCACGGAAGTCACGACGGGCTTGAACGCGAACCGGGAAGCGTGGGAGCACACTTGGAAGAACGAGAAGGCGCAATTGGAGGCGCGCCGGGCGCGTCAGACGAAACTGGCCGAGGAAGTGAACAAGCATAAGGAAGACTTGGCGCAGTTGGCGAGCCGCGAAATCGAATTGGCCCGTCTTACGCGGGCGCGAGATCTGGTGGAGGAGGAATACAAGAAGTACCGGGAGCAGTTACAGCAGGCGCAGATCAACGCGGCCATGGACATTGCGAAGTTTTCGAACGTGAGCGTGGTGCAGCCGGCGTCCAAGCCGTTGGCGCCGGTGCGTCCGAAGAAACTGCGCAATGTCGGTCTGGGCTTGTTGCTGGGTCTTTTCGGCGGGATCTTCTTCGCGTTTGTACGCGAGTATCTGGATGACACGCTTAACACGACGGAAGCCGTGGAGAAGCGGCTGGGCGTTCCCGTGCTCGCTTCTGTGTCGGAGAAGGAATACCGGGCATGTACTTAGGCTTTTACGGACTTGCGAAAGAGCCTTTTCACATCACCCCCGATCCTGATTTCCTCTTTCTGAGTCCGAGCCACAAAGAAGCGTTCGGCGCCCTGATTTACGGCATCGAACAGCGCAAGGGATTCGTGGCGTTAACCGGGGAAGTGGGCACCGGGAAGACAACGATTCTGCGCGCGTATTTGAAACGCATCGAGAAGAGTTCGATACGCCCGATTTATCTTTTCAATCCTGACCTTACGTTTGAACAATTGCTGGCCAGCGTATTGAAGGCGATGGGGATTGAGCCCAAGCAGAAGCAAACGGTCCCGTCCATGCTGGAACGGCTGCATTGGGCGCTGATTCATGAATACCGCCAGGTGCGGAATGTGGCATTGATTATTGACGAAGCGCAAAACATGCCGGTGGAGACGCTGGAGAAGTTGCGCATGCTCTCCAACCTGGAGACCACGTCCGACAAGCTGATTCAGATTGTGTTGGTGGGTCAGCCTGAACTGGAGAAAAAGCTCCGTGATTATTCCCTGCGGCAGTTGAACCAGCGCATCGCCGTTCGCGCGAAGGTGAAAGCGCTTACCCGCCGGGAAAGCGAAGAATATGTCCAACACCGGCTTACGCTGGCGGGGTGTGCGCGGCCGGATGTTTTTTCGCGGTCAGCCTTGCGGTTGATAATCCGGCGCGCTAAAGGGAATCCGAGAGTATTGAATATTGTGTGTGATAATGCCCTGGCCAATGGTTTCGGGCATCAGGCGGAGATTATCGGGCCGAAAATTGTGAAAGAAGTGATGGCCGAACTCAAACCCAGCCGTGGACGGGTGCCGCGTTGGGCATGGGCGGCGGGAATTGCAGCAGTTCTTGCCGTGGTTTCCACGGTATATTGGCAGAGTCAAACCGCACGTCCAGGGATGAGTGAACCGCAGGTCCAGAATAATATTGCGCATGCCTCCGCACCCGCACCACCGCCGACAATCACAACAGCTTCCCAGGAGTCCCGCAAGGAGGAAAGTAATCCTGTGGCGGCGGTCATACCACAGCAGCCCCTCAAGGAGGAAAGCGCTGCGGCAGTTTCGCGGGCGCCTGCCAAAGAAGAACGCGCGCCTGAGGCAGCGGAACAAGATCCGGCAAAAATTGCCTTGGAAATGATGCAAAAGGCGGTATCAACGCCGGTTGAAACACCCAAAACATCAGCACCAGAGACCCCGCCGGCGGCGGTGGCCGCAACCACTCCGGATATTCCAGTTTCGGAACCATCAGCGCCCATGGAACCTCCGAAGGTGGAGGAAACGGTGGTGGCGAAGATTTCTGAACCAGCCCCGGCGCCGGATTCCACACCGGCGGCCCCGGCCCCAGAGGTTGAACAACCGGAAAAGGCTGCGGAAGCACCCACCCCTCTGGAGTCGCCTGCACCAGCCAAATCCGACGCAGAAGAGAAGGCGGCGCCGGTGAAGGTTGCAGAGGCGCCTCTGCCGGAAGCGGAAGCGCCCAAGCACGAGGAACCCATTGTGGCTCCTGTCCCCGCGGAATCCCCGGCGCCTTCAGCGGAGTCTCCCGAGCCTGCCCAACCGCAACCGGCTGCCGAAGTCAAGATAACTCCGGTGGCGGACGGCGCCGTGATGGACGTCAGTGGGGTAAAAACCCGGCGATTGATCGTTCGCGGCGACAGCCTGAGCAAACTGGTGGCGCAATTGTATGGCCGGAGCAGTGAAGCAATGATTCAGGAAGTGCAAAAGCTTAATCCGCAGATTCAAGATCCGGATATGATAATCGAGGGGGATACCCTCGTTTTTCCCGTGAAAGAGGACGCACCCAAGAACGTGGAAAGTGCGGCGGCATCGCCGCAGGAATCCAGCAACACCGTTTTGGATAGGAGCAACCCATGACAAAGATTTATGAAGCACTCGATTCGGCCAGCAAGGAACGCGCGCAGACTGCGGCGCCGCGGGTGAATCTGCCGGGCAAACCTCTGCCGAAGGGGATGATGGACAAACTGGTGTCGCTCTATCAGCGGCTGGAAACCATTATGGAGGAGAGGCGGTGCAGTGTCATTGCTTTTTCGGGTGGCCAACAGGGCGATGAAAGCGCCAAGCTGTTGTGTGAGACCGCCAAGCTCGCGGCAGGGCGGTTGAATCGCCGCATTTTGCTCATTTCGGCCGATGGTTCCCCAGTAATTCGGCAATTAGCGCCAGGCGGGAGCGGCATGGGCTGGGATGAAATGGCGCAGGATGGCGTGCTCCGGGAAGAATTGTTCCAACCGGTGTCAGACAGTTCGTTGTATGTCAGTACGATGAGCGGCGGAACGGGAAACTTGGCGGCGATCCTCTCTTCCCCCTTGGTCGCCAATGTATTTGACGCCTTACGGCAGCGTTTTGACATGATTTTGATTGCCGCCCCGGCACTGGACCGTTCGTCGGACACGGTCATGCTGGCCCCATTGACCGACGGGGTGGTGTTGGTCATTAATGCAGGCGGAACTCGCTGGCAGGTGGCCAAGCGTTGGATCGACCAAATCACGGTCCACAAAGGCAAGGTATTGGGTGTATTGTTTAACAAACGCCGCGACTATATCCCCTATTTCGTCTATAGCCGCTTATAGTCTTGCCCCATAAGGAATTCGCACATATCCACCCCGGTTTGGACCGGGGTGGATTTTTCTATCCATGATAATCAGAAATTTTCCGGCACTATTTTTGTGTTTCAGAAGACATTGTTCTTCTGAAAATTGAATATGGCGAAACGAGTGGTTTTGTTTGCACAAAACGGGAAAACTCAGTATTCATAGTTTTAACGATTTTGAGGATGTAAAAAGCAAGGTTTCGATGAAACGAAATGGTCATTTAATGGTATATAGTAAGAGATTCTAACCGCTTCCTTGTACCGGCCACTTTTTCCATATGAAGGAATTATGCCGGTGGACGCATTTATCAGCGATCCGGGATGAGCAAATGCCCGTTACCATCGAGGAAGCACCCTATTAACCCTAACGGTGATTAACGTCCCTTACACGGACAGGAGTACCTATGTCGCCCAGAGCATTAAGTACGCGGCGCGACCCCTTTTTACAGCAATGTGAACGCACAGCGGGAATGGGGGTGGATGATGGCGTAGTGCCCGATGATGGAATACCGCATCAATTTCCTGTATTCAGGCTGTATATCCATGGTCTGGAACATTTGCGTGAAACGTCTCTGGAGAATACAAGCCCTTTGGAAACACTGTTGGTGCGCCCCTTCCCGGTTTGGAAACGGATACTGGATATCGCAGGTGCATTGGCGGGTATAGTGCTATTTGCCCCGCTGATGATGGTGATAGGGCTGCTGATTGCACTTACCTCCCCCGGACCGGTGATTTTCATGCAAAAACGGAGCGGATTGGGCGGGACACCGTTTTGGGTATATAAGTTCCGCACCATGTTTCAGGATGCGGAGGCGCGCAAAACGGAATTGCTCTCGTTGAACGAACGCAAAGGCCCGGCCTTTAAGATGAAGAATGATCCCCGGGTTACCGCCGTGGGCCGGATACTTCGGAAAACGAGTTTGGACGAACTCCCGCAGTTTTTAAATGTGCTCAAGGGGGATATGAGCCTGGTGGGACCGCGGCCACTCCCCGTGGATGAAATGCGGGCATCGAAACCCTGGCATCGCTGCCGTCTGGAAGTGAAACCGGGGATCACCTGCCTGTGGCAGATTACGAGCCGGGATGAAAGCTGTTTTGATCAGTGGATGCGCTTGGACTTGGAGTACATCCGGAATATGTCCTTTTCCTATGATCTGAAGTTGTTATTTAAGACTATTCCCGCTGTGCTTTCACGCAAGGGCGCGTATTAATTTTTGTTTTTTGGATGGCGCGCATGAAACACTCATGATTTATATTGAGCGGCGGTTGTGACCGTGGAAGCGCCGCCTGAAGAAATGGCCGGGATGGCATGGCTGCTGAGTTAAAGAGAGAACAGGAATAACCGTTGTATGATGCGAAAATTGATTCGAGCATTTTGGTATTGCTTCTACTATTTCTTTTCGCGGTATTTGCCCCGCAATACGTGGACGGGCGGAAAACTGTGGAATGCGTTGCGTGCGATTCCGTGCCGGTATTTGTTTGCGGAATGCGGTGAGGGGTTGCATATAGACCGGATGGTGGACTTTGGCAGTGGAAGCAAAATTTATATGGGCCACCATTCCGGTTTTGGTGAGAACGTGAAGATTATCGGTGAAGTTCATGTGGGGGATTATGTTGGCACGTCTTTCAACGTGTTTATCACTTCCTATAACCGCGATTTTTCCCGTACGGACATCCCGTTGATTCTGCAGGGCAAACGTCCGGATATGCCGGTCATACTGGAAAATCAGTCAAATATCTTTGCCAACGCCATTGTTCTTCCCGGAGTGAGGCTGGGTGAAGGGTGTGTCATTGGCGCGGGCGCGGTGGTGACCAAGAATGTGCCGCGATGGGCGATAGTGGCGGGGAATCCTGCGAAAGTGGTGAAGTTCCGGAAAGAGCCTGAAGAAGACGCTTATCAGCCGGGGATAACTCCGATAGTCTGTCAACTTCCGAAGCGCCCGGATCCGGCGCAAGACGGAACTGCTGGCGCTGAATGAACACCGCGGATCGGCCTTCAAGATAGAAAATGATCCCCGGATCGCCGCCGTGGGCCGGACTTTCCGGAAAACCAGCCTGGATGAACTTCCGCAATGCTGCCGCGAGCGGGTTCGAGTTGATTTCAGCCTTTCTAAACCGCTTCACGTCATGAAGGCATGGAGCGATTATCTTTTAGAGGGAGTTCTAGAGTAGAATTACATTCTTACAGAGAGAGTTTTGAACTGGAGTGGGAATTAAGGAGTCGGGAGCATGGAATTTGAGCAAGTCCGGAAACTGATACACGGCGTACCCTTCATTTCAGAGGATCAGGGGAAAATGCTCTATGAATTTATCCGGGCGGGTGGCATGAAAGAATGTCTGGAACTAGGCATAGGTCATGGTGTTGGAAGCTGCTACATCGGGGCGGCACTCCAGGAGACGGGGGGGAAACTAACCACGATAGATCGCGTTTCCGCCAAAGAGCGTGAACCGAATGTGGAGGCCTTGTTGAACCGGACGGGCCTCGAGTCCGTCGTTACGCCGGTGTATGAACCCAATTCGTATACCTGGGCGTTGTTGCGAATGATTGAAGAACACAGCGTAGAAGGCGTCTGTACTCCTTATCTCGATTTCTGTTTCGTGGATGGCGCGCATTTGTTTGAGCCGGACGCCTGCGCCTTCTTTCTAGTGGACAAGCTGCTCAAGCCGGGTGGTTGGGTATTGTTTGATGATTTGTACTGGACCATCGGTTCGAGTGAATTCGCTCAAGAAGAGTGGGCCGTGAAGCTGAGTCCCGCGGAGCGCGATCAGCCCCATATTTTGAAAGTATATGAAGTGCTGGTGAAACAACACCCTGCCTATGGCGATTTCAGAATTACGGGTCAATGGGGGTGGGCGCGCAAAAAGGGCAGCAGTGAAGGCAATGTATTGGATGCGATTGGCGCGCATGAGACACTCGCCGGATATCTCAAACGGTATTTGCGGCCCTGGAAACGCCGGCTGAAGAAATTGGCGGGATTCTATGGCTCATAGGATGGGACAACGGAAAGGCGGGACGTTGACATGAAACGAAAACTGGTTCGGGTGTTCTGCTATTGTTTCTATTACTTTTTCTCGCGCTATTTGCCGCGTAATAGCTGGGCGGGTGGAAGATTCTGGAATGCGTTGCGCGCGATTCCCTGCCGGCATCTGTTCGCGGAATGTGGATCGCCGCTGTTTGTGGACCGGATGGTGGATTTTGGCATGGGCGATAAGATACATATCGGGAATCATTCCGGATTTGGAGAAAATGTAAGGCTCATCGGCGAGATCTATATTGGAGATTATTTCTCCACTTCGATCAATGTGTTTGTCACCGCCTACAGCCGGGAGACCGGGCGAACGGACATACCGATGCAGATTCAAGGGAAACGTCCGGATAAACCGGTTTTCCTTGGGGATGACGTGGTCCTTTTCGCGAATTCCATTGTTTTGCCCGGAGTAAAAATTGGCCGTGGAGCGATAATTGGCGCCGGGGCCGTGGTAAGCAAGAGTGTGCCGAGTTGGGCGGTAGTGGTAGGGAATCCGGCGAAAGTGGTGAGTTTCCGGAATACTCCGGAAGAAGATGCCTACGGGCGTGGAATGATCCCCATAGCGTGCCAACTTCCAGAACGGTCTGCCCCAGCGCAAGATGTGGAGGGCGCTTGAGCACACCCCGCTCCATGCTGAGCGCTGTTTATGCCCTGATGACGGGCAAGGCGGCCCTTACCATTGTGGATCAGGGGGTGGTAAGCGCGACGAATTTTCTATCGAGCATCCTCATGGGCCGGGCCTGCGCCAAGGATGAGTTCGGTCTTTACCTGTTAGGTTTCAGTATTGTCATCATCGCCACCAATACGCAGATCGCGCTGATAACGGCGGCCTATACGGTATTCAGTCCGAAGATGGAGGAAGGTGAGCGGACGCGGTATACGGGGAGCACGTTCCTTCATCATCTGACCTTGGCTGCAATCACCGTGCTGGTATTAGCGGGGATGGGCATAGGTTTTTGGTTTACAGGGAAACCGGCGGGGCTTGCCCCGGTCGTCGCCGTGTTAACGGCCGTCATTCTTTTCATTATGTTGAAGGAATACGCCCGTCAGGTATGTTTTGCCGGCTTGCGGACCAAAGCGGTGTTGCTGTTGGATTCCGCCGTGTTTATTTTCCAGATAGCAGGGTTGTTGAGCCTCGTGGTATTGGGCTGGATATCTTCCCGGAACGCGTATGGTGTTATTGGGATGGTGTGCGCCGTGGCGGGGGGGATGTGGTTGCTGAGCATGCGGGGCCGCATCACACTGAAGCCTGCGGATGCGTGGCCGCATTTCCGCAAAAACTGGGCTTTCTCCAAATGGTTCTTTGCGTATAACCTGGCGTTTATCGCCGCAAATCAACTGTATCCGTGGTTGTTGGTTGCCTTTCATGGCACGGAGGCCAACGGGGTGTTTGGGGCGTGCATGGGCGTGGTCTTTTTTGCCAATCCCTTCATTATCGGCTTGGGAAATTTTCTGGGGCCGAAATCGGCGCATGCCTATGCCCAGGGCGGGCCGGAGGAATTGCGCCGTGTCGTCTCGCTGGCGAATCGCTTCTTTCTGGTCACCATGATCATTTTTTCTGGAAGTATGTTTCTTCTTGGGGATTGGTTTCTGGTACTCTTATATGGGCGCCCCTATGCGGGCAACGGATTGGTTGTTGCCGTGCTTGCACTGGGACAGCTTGTGTGGGCGCTTACGGTGCCGTCCAATTTTGGCTTGAACGCCGTGGAACGCCCCGATGTTTCGTTTAAAAGCTTATTGTTGTCGCTCGCGGTTATGGTGACGCTGGGTTTGTGGGCCGTATATGCCTGGGGACCCATAGGAGTTGCCGCCGGGCTGTTTGCGGGCAATGTGGCGGCGTGTATATACACCCGCGTGGCGTATGCGAGACAAATCCGCGTTCTGGAGGCGCAACGTGTTACACTATAGGCTGGAATCATCCACGGGAGATTGACCATGGAATCGACGGAATTGGCCATGTCCCCTCGGGGACAACAGCGTGAAACTGGGGTGGCAATCTGGATACTGTTGATTTTTTTTACCGCCGCCTTTTTCATTATCGAACATGACTTCAAGGCGCCGGAAGCATTCCAACTGACCATGACCGCGCAGTCGGTGGATGAGTATGAGAATATCAACTCGATGTTTCAGCCGAGGGCTTGGCGCCAAATTGCCGGCGTGGCTATCGGTTTGTTTGGCGTAATCATGCTGTTTCGCCGGCAACGGGGCGATGCGCATACCCTGGATTTTTTCGGCACACTCCTGCTGTTTTTTGTGGGATGGTGCGCATTGAGCCTCCTCTGGGCGGATGAATCCTATATTACCCTGCGCCGTCTTGCCCTCTTTGCCTTCTTATGCCTGGGCGCCGCCGGAGCCACGGGAGCGATGGAACCCCGTCATTTGGTGTGGTTCGCACTCCTTGCACCGATTATATATATTGCTGCGGGGATTGGCGCGGAACTCTATCAGGGAACCTTTTATCCATGGCGGACGTATTTCCGCTTTGCGGGCACGTTGCATCCAAACGCCCAGGGCGTAAACTGCGCCATTTTCTTTCTTGCGGCATTCTCATGCTGGAAACAGGCCCAACACCATCGCCGCTGGTGGATTGTCCTCACCCTGATAGCGTTTGTGGTCTTGTATCTCACCAAATCGCGGACGGCCTTTGCGAGCGTGATTGCCGTTTTGATATTTCAATATGGATTGGGCCGGGATCATTCCCGGAAAGTGGCGCTGGCTTCTTGTCTGATGGCGCTGGTTGTGCTGTTCTTCCTCGTAGGCACCACCATCCTGGTAAGGACTCCGGAAGGTATAACGTTCCGGCGCGGTGGAGAACGGGAATCCTTTAAGACATTAACAGGCCGCACCGCGCTCTGGAAGCAACTGGCTGAGTTTTACAAGGAGAAACCTGTATTGGGCTATGGCTACGCCGGGTTTTGGAACGAGGACCGCACGCGGGAAGTAATAGAAGAACAAAACTGGCCCGTTCCCCATGCGCACAATGCCTATTTCGATACTCTCCTGGAATCAGGGCCGGTGGGCATGATCGCGCTGATTCTAATCCTTGTGCTTGGAATTCAACGCGCCTTCCAGTATTACTGGCGCAGCGGGAATATCGCCTACTATTTCTTTGCGTCCTTACTCCTTTTTTGCGCTCTCGATGGATTCCTGGAATCCGTGCCGATTCAACGAAGCATGCTCTCCTTTTACGCCATGATCATTTTGGTGTATCTGGCCTTTAAGAAAGCCCCTGCGCCGTCCCTTCCGGAAACCGCTCCATGACCGGAGACGCGTTGAGTGTCGTTATCTGTACCTTCAATCGCGCGGATAGTCTCCGCCGTGCGTTGGAAACGGTGATCCGCCAGGAACCGGGGACATTTTCTACGGAGGTTGTGGTGGTGGATGACGGCTCCATGGATCATACCCGTCAAGTCGTCGAGGAGCTTGCGCAGAACAGTGTCGTGCCGGTGCGGTATGTGCGGGAAGACAGCAAGGCGGGCATAGCCGTGGCCCGGAACCGGGGCGTGAACGAAGCGCAGGGCGCATGGGTCGTTTTCTTCGATGATGATCAACTGGCGGATCCGGATTGGCTCAAACAATTAATGGCCGTGGCGGAAGAGAAATCGGCGGCGCTGGTGGGCGGCGCGCGAAAATTGGATGTTCCGGAAGACCAACTTTTTCGGCTGGGTCCGGTCTGCCGCGCCGTGCTGGGCGAAAATGTCTATCCGCCGCAGCCGGAAAAACTGTGCGGGAAGGACCTGCCCACCACCGGCAATCTGTTGATTTCCAAGAAGGTGTTTGAAACGGCAGGCATGTTTGACACGAGCCTGGTCAGCAGTGGTGAAGATGCGGATCTGATTCATCGGGCGCGCCGGGCAGGGTTTGAGATCTGGACCGCTCCCCGCGCCATGGTTGCCCATATGATCCCGCAGTATCGTTTGGAATCCGCCTATTTCCGGTGGGTTTCGTTGCGGTGGGGCAATCAATTCGCGCGATTTGACGCCAAGCGTGGAAAACCCCGTTTGGCGGCGGCTGCTCTGGCGCGTATGGGCCAAGCATTGCTGATCCATGCCCCTAAATTACTCGCGGTGCAGATACGGCGCGATACAGCCAAAGCAATGGATATGAAATGTCTGCTGTGGCGCGCGACGGGTTATGTGCGCACCGCGGCTGTTTTAATCGCGCCCGGATTGTTTCCCCAGAAAAAATTCCTTGCTGATTTGGAATTCAGATCGGAGCGTGAACTGTTTACAAAGGCCTGAGGTGTGAGGCCTGAGGCCTGAGGGCAACGGCTTTAGATGAGAGTACATGATGAAAGTTTTACAGGTACATAACCGGTATCGGTATCGAGGTGGAGAAGATGCGGTGTTTGAAGGGACGCTTCGTCTCTTGCGCGCGCATGGCGCGGAAGCCGCCTCGTTCGAGAAAGCCAGCCAGGATATTCAGAACACGTTTGCGCAGAAGCTTCAGGCAGTGTTCACGGGCATTTACTCCCCCGCTTCGGGACGGGAGATGGCGCAGGTGCTGGCGCAAGAGCGGCCGGATGTGGTGCATATCCATAATCTCTTTCCATTGTTTTCGCCATCGGTGCTGGTGGCATGCCGGAAGGCGGGTGTGCCGGTCGTGATGACGTGCCACAATTTCCGGCTTATTTGCCCGATAGGCGTGCATTTCCAGAACGGCGCGGTGTGCGAGCGGTGTGCAGGCGGCCGGGAATACTGGTGCATGATGAAGAATTGCCGGGGGAACCGGCTCGAAAGCGTGGCGTATGCGATGCGCGGTGCAATGACACGCCTCTTTGGCTTGTTCAAAAACAATGTAACCTGCTTCATCGCGATCAGCGATTTCCTGAAGCAGCGCCTGATGGCGGAAGGCTATCCTGAAGATCGGATTGAGGTGGTCTATAACACCGTGGCCATTCCGGAAACCGCATCCGATGCCGCCCGGGGAGAATATATTGCCTTCACGGGGCGTTTAAGTGAAGAAAAAGGAGTAGATACATTGTTAGCCGCGGCGGCGCGGCTTCCCGATGTGCCTGTCCGTGTTGGTGGTGTTGGGCCAATGTATGATGTATTGAAAGCGGCTGCGCCGGTCAATGTGGAGTTTGTGGGCATGCTGGATAAAGCCGGGCTTGCGGACTTTTACCGCCGGGCACGGTGCATCATAGTGCCCAGTGTGTGGTTTGAGGCCTTCGGGCTTGTGGCGGCGGAAGCCATGGCGAATGGCATCCCCGTTGTGGCTTCGCGCATGGGCGCGCTGCCGGAATTGGTGCAGGAGGGCAAGACGGGTTTTCTTTACGAATCGGGAAATCCGGTGGATCTTGCGGACAAACTTCAGCGGCTTTGGAAGGATTCGGCCATGGCGGACCGCATGGGCCGGGACGCCCGCGAACATGCCCGCCGCGAGTTTCATGAAGATGTGCATTTTAAGCGCTTGATGCAGGTGTATGAAAAAGCAATCGCGCTCTCGAAACAAGGCCGTTAAGCGCGGAAGGAACCACGTTTGCTGAAAAAGGTCAATATTCTGGGTGTTGGTGTAAACAATATCGTGCTGCCAAAAGCGGTGGACGCGCTGGAACACTTTATTGCGGAAGGCGGAGGGCATTATGTGTGCGTGAGCAATGTACACACGGTGATGATGTGTCAGTCGGATGAAGAATACCGGCACATTCACAATCAGGCAGCCATGGTAACACCGGATGGACGGCCGCTGGGCTGGATGCAGACCTGGCGCGGGTTTCCACAGCATGAGCGCGTGTACGGACCGGATCTGATGCTTGCGGCTTGTGAGTATGGCGTGCCGCGCGGCTGGAAACATTTTTTTTATGGCGGCAAGGAGGGTGTGCCGGAAAAATTGCGTGATGCGTTGACCGCGCGTTTTCCCGGGTTGCAGGTGGTGGGATGCTATTCGCCGCCTTTCCGCGCGTTGACCCCGGAAGAAGATGCCGCCGAAGTGAAAATGATTAACGAAAGCGGCGCGGATCTGGTTTGGGTGGGTTTGGGTGCGCCCAAGCAGGAACTCTGGATGGGCCGTCATGCGGATCGCGTTTCCGCGCCGGTGATGCTGGGAGTGGGCGCGGCGTTCGACTTTCACACCGGCACCGTGAAACAGGCCCCAAGATGGATGCAGCGCAACGGCCTCGAATGGCTGTTCCGCTTGTATGTTGAACCCCGGCGGATGTGGCGCCGTTATATTTACAACAATCCGATGTTCCTGGTTCTGTGTGTCTGTCAATTACTTGGCTTGAAAAAATATTCCGTCGAAGGCGCCGAATAACACGGTTCCACTTTTGACTTTCTCGTGAAAGAGCCCCGCTTTCTTTGTTTCATTATTTTCTCGCGAAAAGCAAGATCATTTCCTGAAATGATCAAACCCTTTCGGAGAAACCGGTTCACCCGCAACGCATACCCCGTGCGACGCTTCCATAAAATGCCCCACTACCGTCAACGGCATGAAAAAGCGATCCTGAAATGCCTGCCGAATATCGTCCGAATGTTTTGGATCGAGTGCGAGAATCAATTCGTATTCCTCACCGCCGGCTAGCGCAAGATCGCGCGGGTTGATCCCCAACGTATCCTGGTATGCATCGAGTTCCGGCGCAATGGGCACGCGCTCCGGATCGATATCGAGACCGAGCCCGCTCCGCTCCGCGATATGCCCCGCATCCTGAACGAGACCATCGCTGAGATCGATCATGGCGTGCACACTGGGTTGTTGTGCAAACCATTTTCCTTCTTCCACGCGGGGCACGGGAAACACGTGTGCGGGGATCAGCGGACATGCTGTAAGCCCCCGTTCCAGCGCCAGCAAGCCCGCGGCGGACCTCCCCGGATACCCCGTGACCGCTAGAACATCGTTCTGTTGCGCACCGCTGCGCAGAAGATACCGGCCCTCCACTGTTTCTCCTATCACCATAATGTCAACGGCGATTCCGGACGGAGAGTGTGCCGTGTCACCGCCTACAATCGTCACGCCAAAGCGTGTAGCCACTGTGGAGAAGCCGTGGTACAGGCGATCCACAAATTCCGTCTCCGTGCCGGCGGGACAGGCTAGCGTGATCAAAGCAAAGCGTGGATGACCGCCCATCGCGGCGATATCGCTGATGGCGGACGTCATCGCTTTCCAGCCGATGTCTTCCGGCGCGGAAAGACAGCGCTTGAAATGCACGTCTTCAATCGAGGCGTCGCAGGAGACCAGGGCGAGGGCGCCGCCGATCTTGAGTACCGCGCAGTCGTCGCCGATGCCTTCCACCACGGCCTCATTTCCCGGCAGCATGCGGGCCACCCGGTTGATCAATCCGAATTCTCCGATATCGCGCAAGGTTTCCACGGCGTCAACTCTCCAGCATGCGCCATGCGTCCGGGATGGCCCGGATCACATCGCCGGCAATCATCCCGCGCCGGGTGAACCGTTCCGCGGCAATGTCGCCAGCGAGCCCATGAAGATACACGCCAAGGCACGCCGCTTCAAAGGCGGACATTCCCTGCGCGAGCAAACCACCGATTAAGCCCGCAAGCACGTCGCCCGTGCCGCCCGTGCCCAATCCGTTATTGCCCGTGGTATTGACCGCAAACTGCCCTTCCGGGCCGGCAATCGCCGTGCGATGTCCCTTCAGCGCCACCACACACCCCGAAGATTTCGCCAGACGTTGCGCCACGCCCTCGCGATCCGCCTGCACCTTGCCGGAACTCGTATCCATGAGACGCGCCATCTCGCCAGGATGCGGCGTGAGAATACACGGGGATGGAATCTTGCTTATCACCGTCCGCTGTTCACTGAGCGCATTGAGTCCATCCGCATCGATCACAAGCGGTACTGGACAATGCAACACGAATCCATGCACAAACGCCTCCGTCCCCGGATGGCGGGACAAACCCGGCCCCAACACCACTGCGTCTTTATCCTGAGCAAATTTAAGGGCGGGGTTTACCGCCGCAGGCGCAAAACTTTCTTCTTCCGTAGCGGGCAGGCGCAGCGACATCGCTTCGAACAGCGATGCGGCAAGGATATCCGCAAGCGGATATGGAATTCCCGCGGTGACCAATCCCACGCCGGACCGGCCTGCCGCTTCACATACCAGCTTCGCCGCGCCGGTGAATCCACGCGATCCCGCCAGCACCAACAGATGACCGAATGTTCCCTTATGCCCGTCTTCCGGCCGCGCGGGCACTGCGGCGCGCATGGATTCCCGAGAAAGTTCCATAGTTCATCGATTCCTCCACCGGCCATCGTAACCTCTCAATATGGGCGCGTCAAGTCGCCCAGTTGCCGGCAAATCAAGGGTCCTGCGGGGTGTATTCTCCGACTGTTTCAGGAGGACCGGTTTTATGCAACATAGAACTCACGGCCAAGCCGCGCTGACACCTGGCTTGACCATGTCACGCAATAATTAATTTCCCTGGTGTACCAAAGCAGTGTATGGCTCAAACACCGGGACAAAATCCATCTTCGCTCCCGGCACAATCAAAATAGCCGCTGGGGAGGGCTTTGCAGGAAATCTCGCCCGCACACGGCGTATTGACAGAATGGCGGTGATGGCCTAAAATGAAATTGAAGCAGGATAATCGGTGGATATTCCGAACGGAAGGAATGGGCCAATGAGGCAGGAACGGGCGTGGAGTGGGGAAGTACATTGCTTCCAGGCGCTTGATCAACGCATCGTATTGAATGTTTCCACCTCTCTTTTCTACAAAGTCAATAATATTGTTTTTGATTTGGTGAACGATGCTTCTTCCATGGAGTGGGATGCTGCTCTGAAGCGTGCGAAAAAGCGGTTTAAGGCCAAGGATGTTGCGGATGCGGTGGCATATCTTGAGCAAGAGCATTTTCTTGACAATTCTGCTAAAAAAGCAGCCTCTCCGAACACTCGCTTACGTCCGTTGAGCACGCTCGAACTTTGCGTGACGCATGGGTGCAATCTTGCCTGCCGGTATTGCTATGGGCGTCATGGAGATGCGGATGGGAATGGCAAAGGCCCGCTGTACGGGAGCGGGATTGTCCACATGCCCGAATCGGTGGCGCTGAAGGCGGTCGATCTGTTCTGGGCGGGTTCGGGCAATCTGAAGGAACTGAATCTCACTTTTTTCGGGGGTGAACCGTTCATGAATTTGCCGTTGATGCGGACTGTGGCCGCGTATTGCCGGAAGAAGGAGGCCGAGACCGGCAAACATATCCATTTCAGCGTGGTGAGCAATGGCACCTTGCTTAATGAGGAGGCCATCGCGTTTATCAAGGGGTTTAAGGTTAGCGTGCAGATTAGTATTGATGGTCCTGCGGCGCTGCACAACATAAACCGGCCTTTCCGGGACGGCACAGGGAGTTATGATGCGGTGATGGAAGGGGTGCGCCGAGTGCGTTCGGCGCGGAAAGGCCGGATCCCCGCACGGATTACAGCGGCGCATGGCGCCATGGACAACCTGGGTGTGTTCCGGCACTTGACCGATCTCGGATTCGCATCCGTCCATATCGAACCAGCACTCGGTGGCGGATGTGAAGCAGGCGGTCTGAATACGGAAGATCTGGATGAACTCCTGCGGCAGGAAGAGGCTGTTGCCCGGTATTTCGTCGAGTCGATTCAAGGTGGACGATATGCAAACTATCACGGATTGGTGCGGCATGTGCGCGGCACGCGCGTGGTGCATGACCGGCGGTATTTTTATTGCGGGGCGGGGCGCGGGCTGATCTGTGTGTCGAATGAAGGTGAATTTTATCCGTGTCATCGTTTTGTGGGCGTGAAAGAGCATTGCCTCGGCACGGTGGATACGGGCATCGAACATGAACAACGGCGCATGTTTCATGCGCTTCATGTAGACGCACGGCCAGGTTGCCGCTCCTGTTGGGCGCGCTACTTCTGCGGCGGCGGGTGTTGGAATCATGCGCACACGGCCCATGGCGGTCTTGAACAACCCGATGAGAACGGCGCCTGCCGCCTGATTCGCAGGCAGATCGAACTGGCCATGGCGGCAAACGCCATCCTTGATGTATCCGATCAGGCTATTGTCAGCGGGATATTTGACGAAACCACGCTTCCGTATCTGAAGGTTTAATCGAAAAGGAGATTTACCATGCAACGACGCAGTTTTCTCCAACGATGCGGGCAGGCACTCTTGCTTATTCTGCCTGGTTCCCGAATCGCCGCGGACGGCCCTCCGCTCCGGCGGGTCAATTTTGTGGCGGCGAAAGCCTCTCCCGCGGCTGGCAAACAAGAGTGTGAGGAAGAGGGGTGTGCCTGCGAAGGCGAGGGATGTGTCTGCGACGGAGACACCTGCGCAAATGATTTCTCCTGTACCCAGGATGTTTCCGGCGAATGCGCCACACGCGATACCTGCACGGATGATGGATCCGGTGTGTGTGACAATGACTACTGCGATTCTGACCACTACAGCGTGGGAGACTGCCCGCCTGAGGAAGTAACCATCTGCACGGACGACACCTGTACGAACGACTATTGCGCGAGCGATAAGTCATTGTCCTGCACGGACGATGAGTGTGTATCCGACTCATCGGGTGAGTGCTCCGATGATGTATGTATTTCAGATAAATCAGGACAAGGCGCCGGTGATTTGTGTGAAGCCGATTCCTCCGGCGCTTGTGAAACCGATGAGTGTTCCTCGGATAAAAGCGCTGCATGTTTTACCGACTTGTGCGTATCCGACAAATCGGGATTTTGTACTGCGGACACCTGCACCTCGGATTCGTCCGGTGAATGCGAAACTGATCAATGCGTGTCCGATTCCTCCGGCGAATGTCACGATGACGCCTGTGTTTCAGATTCCTCCGGTGGTTGCGTCCAGGACGCATGTATCGCGGATTCCTCCGGCTCTTGTGGCAACGACCATTGCGCCTCGGACAAGTCCGGCGCGTGCTACAACGATACCTGCACCTCGGATTCCTCTGGCGAATGCGGGGTTAAAGACTCGTGCACTTCCGATAAATCCGGCGCGTGCGATGTGGATCAGTGTGTGACCGACGCGTCGGACGCGTGCGGCGCCGATATTTGCCGTGTGGACAAAGGAGGGTATTGCGAGACCCGTGATGTATGCGGCGTGGATCTGCCCGAGGAAATCGTAACCGGCAAGGCGATGCGCTCCGCATTGCAGGCGCTGTACCGCGGCATCATGGGATCAGCGGGTATGCTTGTAGTTGTAGCGCTCTGTCTCAGCGGCTGTAAAGTGCCGGATCCATGGCATGCGGTCAGTCTGTCTGCCGGTCTCGCCGATGCGGTGCCCATGGACATCGATGTGCCCACCGTTGACAGCGGCTGGATCGTCGGTCTCGAAATGTCTTCGGCTAAAATGGATGATTTTGATATCTTCGGCGATGAAGGGGAAATGGATATTCCCACCCCGCCCGGCACCACGGGATTGATTCTGCGGCTCGTTCCCTCCGGGTGGGTCAAGGCCACGCCGCCGGACCTTGGCACGAATTGGGGACTCTATGGCGCCAGCGGCACCTCTGCCTCGAATGGCTGGCTGGCTGGAGGCGATTTCACCCA
>JAKQOG010000269.1 GCA_029565395.1 Candidatus Hydrogenedentota bacterium
TCCACATAACCGCTACCCCCGAGACACTCCAGCGCTTCGTACACCATATTGGGCGCGCGCTTGCAGATCCAGAATTTGGTGATGGCCGTGGCCAGCCGAGCCAGCGGACGAATCGACGCGTTTTGCGCCAGTTCATCATAAAAATGCACCACGCGCATGATCATGGTGGTGGCGGCTTCCGATTCCAGTGCGAGATCGGCGAGCACGTTTCGCATAAGCGGCTGATCCGAGAGCGGTAGATCAAATGCTTTGCGGTTGCGGGCGTTATGCAGCGCCTGCGCCAGGGCCTGCCGCATAATCCCAGCAGTGCCGATGGAACAATCCAGGCGGGTGTGATTCACCATTTCCATGATGGTGCGCACGCCGTGGCCTTCCTCCCCCACCATCCTCGACCACGTATCGCAATATTCCACCTCGCTGGACGCATTGGACTTGTTGCCAAGTTTATCTTTAAGGCGGAGGATGAAAAAGCGGTTCCGGGTCCCGTCCGGAAGCCACTTCGGAACCAGAAAACACGACAACCCTTTTTCCGTATAGGCAAGCGTCAAAAACACATCAGACATGGGTGCGGATACGAACCACTTATGGCCGGTGAGAAAATATTCCTGACCGGGGCCTTCCTTGCCCAGCGGCACCGCGCGTGTTGTATTGGCACGGACGTCCGAGCCGCCCTGCTTCTCCGTCATTGCCATGCCCATAATACATCCCGCCTTTTCCGATGCTGGGACGTTGCGCGAATCGTATGTTGTGGACATGATGCGGGGCAGCCATTCCTTGGCCACATCGGGCTGTTGGCGCAATCCCGGCACACCCGCAAAGGTCATGGTCAGCGGACAGCAGCAGCCGGATTCCACCTGGCTCAGCATATAATGCTTGGCTGCGCGCGCCACATGCGCCCCAGGTTTCGGATGATTCCATGGCAGCGCATGCACTTCAGCCTCCACCCCCGCGCGCATGCATTCGTGCCACGCTGGATGAAACTCCACCTCATCGCGCCGATGACCAAAACGATCGTGTGTTTGAAGCACTGGCAGCACCGTGTTGGCGAGACGCCCATATTCGATATATTCCGCACTCCCCATCTTTGCGCCGAACGCGCTGATCGCCTCCTCGGCCCAACCGGCCCCTTCGCGCTGGACAGCTTCCTTCAACGGAGTATCCGCTTCGTAAACGTTGTAATCGCACAGCGCGGACGGCTGATTAATCACTTCGTGGGTTGCATAAAGACCGGAAGAAACATTCGTCGCCATACTTTATCTCCTTGCGGACACTCGCCGTCCGCATTTCAAATCAAAGGCTCATATACAATGCACTTAACACATTATAGGCGGAACACGGTATATTTTTCTCACTCGTTCCTGAGTTCCTGAGTCCCAGATTTTATCCATCGTTCCCAAGAATACTTGGGAACGCACTTCTTCTCTCCTTCCATCGTTCCAAAGTTTCACTTTGGAAAATTATTTCTTAAACCACGCCTCAAAATAGTCTGCTAACGGCCCGGGATACGTCACACGCTCGATATTCATCCACGTCAATTGATCACCAACCGCATAATAAATATACGATTTCCCGCCGAATTCAACCACGTCAACATCCGACGCATTAATCCCTTCCTTGATGTCCTCGACCGTAAGAATGGGATTCATCGTGCTCAATTCCCAGGAGACAAGATCGGTGGAACGGGCGATATACTCCTCAAAAAACCAACGCGGTGTGCGGTGTTCCAGATACATGAGGTAGTAATGGCCATTGGCGTACCGGATACACGGGCACGCGGTGTAGCGATCCGTTCCAAAAGGCGTATCCGTACGCTTGGTCCAGGCATCCAGGTCTTTTGATTCCGCGAATTTGATGGTAAACGCCGGATACGCGGGATCATTGGTCTCATACGCCATGACAAACCCATTCGGGCCTTCGCACACGGAACTGTTGAAGAGATGTTCGTTACTCTCCTGCTTGATGACTACCTTCTGCTCCCACGTCTTTAGATCGCTCGACTTGAACATCGTTACGTCATTCCAGTTATTGTCCTCAAACCGCGAAGCAAAGGCATAGAAGACATTGTCATGCGTAAACGCACAGGCAAGGCTGTAGCCTTCCGCGAATTTGGCGAGTTCCGTTCCGCTGTCCACATCGCGGAGGATAAGGTAATAGTCTTTGGAAGTGCCGCCACTCGCAGGCCGGAAGCATTCCATTAGACAGAGCTTCCCCTGCCAGACCACCGGGCTTACCTCGCACATATCGCGCATGACAAGTGTTTTATCCCCGGTTTGTGGCCGTGCGGGAGCAGGCGGCATGGGCGGCATCAGATCCTGAAACACATTCACCGGCCAAGAACCAAGCCGATGGATGCCTTTGGGCACCTCCTGTTGGAATTGCACATAGGCAAGCACTGAGCCTTTCGTAGTGTAGCCAATTTCATTGGCGGTGTCTTTGTTCACCCGCACCCCGAAAACCTTATACCCCATCAAGGTGGTATCTTCGAGATCCACATGAAGGTACTTACCCTGTTCCACACTCTGGATGATGCCATCCGTGGGGGTGCCGACCGGCTGGGAGAAATTCAAGGTGATCAATTTACAACGGTTTAGTTTGATCCTCATGAAGGTATGGAATCCGAAATTCCCGCCCTTGAGCGAACATTGCGGACTGGTCATCACACAATCTTCAAAATAGACATCCGGACGATCCGGCATTTCCTTGTTCTCGATACGGACATACGCCGCGGCGGTGTCTCCCCACCAGTCCAAGGCCCACAAATGACACCTCCGGAACACAATCGGCTCGTCGGTACGCGACAGGCAACTGCCCACACCGCCTCCGAAAGCGCGCCCGATGCCCACGCAATCCTCCACCACCACCGTGAACGGCTCGATGTTGTCCGTGCAGTCCCAGAAAAGGCCCGCATCCGACCCCGACGTGTAAATCCGGCTTAACCGCCAGCGGTCCCAACCAATCGAAGAAAACGTGGGCTCGGTATGTTCCTTGGACCACCCCTGCTTATACGCCCGGATGGTGGACCACCAATCATAACTCTTAAACCCTTTCCCCGGATCGCCGGAATCTATCACAACCCAGCCCGCCGTGCCCGAACCAAGACTTCCATCGTAATCGCCGATGAGTTCGTTATACGCTCCTGCTGCGCCTCTATGCGCCGGGAAAAGATTCGCCTCTATATATGTATCCGGACGCACGATGATCCGATACTTCCCCGTATCATCCGGCACAGCATTCAACGCCGCCTGAATCGTCGTATATGCTTTTTCCCAGGACGACCCATCCGAATTATCGCCCAGCTTGGAGACATAAACCGTAGATCCTCCAATCCCTTGTGCTGACAATGACGCCAAAACAACCAAATATCCAAGACAAACTGATAACATAGTCATGAACTTTCTTCCTTCCTTAGCGGTATTTCCATACACTGATTCTTTTTTAGAATAGCAAGGGATTGGAAAGAAAAGCTATCGACCAGTAACCGTCAATTCGACAGCCCCCGATAGATAGCCGACCACTTCCTCGTTTGTTTGACATTTCATTCAAGAAAAAGGTACACTATTTTCTGTTCCAAGAACCCGATTCTGGGTTATGGCGTGCACGCAGGTGGGCCATTCGTATCCAATCCCATGGCGCAGCACGAGTTAGCAATGTGAAGCAGTGTGAGAGGAGCAAAGTGTGAAAAGGACATTTCAGCCATCGAATATCCGGCGGACCCGCACGCATGGGTTCCGGGCGAGAATGGCGACCCGGGGCGGCCAAGCAGTGCTAAGCAGCCGCCGCCGGAAAGGGCGGAAACGCCTGTCAGCGTAACTTTTGGAAAGGTGATGAGCCTGTTGTGCCGGGTCGATACAAGTTTCCACGGGCGGCGCGTCTTACCCGCAAATCAGAGTACGAAATCGTTCTCAAAAACGGTGAGAGGGTGTCGGGTCGCGCATTCGTTTGTTATTGGATCCGGCGGGAAGCCCAGGGATGCAAGCTGGGAATGACGGTATCGCGCAAAGTAGGCAACGCGGTGGTGCGCAATCGCATCAAGCGGCATATCCGCGAATTCTTCCGGACGCACCACGCCTCTTTCTGTTGCCCTGTGGATTTGGCAGTGATCGCGCGCGCATCAAGCGCGGGGCTAAGCGGCCGGGAATGCGGGGCGGAGTTGCATACATTGTTGCAGCGCGGAGGGATCATGCATGGCTAGGCTGATGATTTTCATGATCCGTCTGTATCAGCAGTTTTTATCGCCCATGTTGGGCCAGCATTGCCGTTTTCATCCCACGTGTTCGCAGTATGCGATAGACGCACTACGGATTCACGGAGTTTTCGTGGGTTCGGTCTATGCCATAGGACGTATTCTGCGATGTCAGCCGTTTTGTGCGGGCGGATCTGATCCCGTGCCGGAAAAGCGGCGGAAGGAGCTTCCCACCTAGGCTCATCCGCAACCTTGGAGACACAGGGTTTTGCTGGATGATAACCGCGATAAAGAGGTACAGCGCAAACAGCTTATAGCGATTGTGCTGATGACCTTGCTGGTGGTGGGGTGGTCGTATTTTTTTCTGCCGACCGCACCTCCAGCCAAAACGCCTCCGCCCACTCCACAGGAGGCGCGTCCACTGGAAACCCAGCCGGCACAAAATACCACCGCATCTTCCCCTGTCACCATTCAAGATGCAGCAGCCTTGGCGGCATGGCCGCCGGTGGCGAATTCTCCTGATCCCTCCGATGAAGTGATACTGCAGGATGATCAGTTGGCGGTGACGTTTACCCGGGTGGGAGCGCGGCTGAAGCGTGCGACTGTGCTCTTAGGCGATAAGGGGGCGGATTCCATTCAGTTAGTGCCGGAAATGAAGGATGTTCCGGACGCGGAGGCGGTGTATCCTTTCGGGTTGCGGTTCAGTTCGCAGTATTTAGGGGATGAACTGGACAAGCGGCGGTGGGAGGTCTTGGTGAACACGGAGACACATACGGCGGTCTTCACCATTGAAGCGCCAGGAGTGGCCAAAGTTATCAAGACCTTTACGCTGGATAAGGGCCATACGATTGATGTGAACGTGGAATATGTCAATCTGGAGTCAGCGGTACGGGTATTGGGGTTGGACAAGGTGGAACCGGCATTTTCTCTAAACTGGGGTCCAAATGTGGAATCAGGGGACAAGACAAAAGGGGTTCAGCAGACTGTCGTGTGGCGCAAAACAGGCAAGAATGAGCACCATCCAACGGCGAATTTAAAACCGCCGGCGGACAGTAATTCGTATTCTACACGGGTGCTGGGTCCGGATTGGATAGCGGTCAAGAGCGCCTATTTTGTGGTAGCATTAAAACCCAACTTTGAGGAACCAGAAGGATGGGTTTCGGGGGATCCGAAGCATTTCCGCATTGGCGTGGGGGCGCCGCGGATGCAGGTGGAGCCGGGCAAATCTGAAACACGCAGCTTCCGCGCGTATCTCGGCCCAACGCTGGGCAAATCGCTGCGTGAAGCGTGGCCAGGATTGGACGAGGTGCTGGAATTCTTCACCATGTTCAAGTTCATGGACACGTTTGCGAAGTGGCTGTTGGCCATATTGAACTGGTTCCACAACAACCTGATCGCCAATTATGGGCTGGCGATCATCTTCCTGACGGTGCTGGTGCGCCTCGCCGTGTTCCCGCTCACCATGAAGAGCATGAAGAACATGAAGAAGATGCAGAAACTGGCGCCGGAACTGGAAAAGATCAAGGCCGAGGTGGGCGACAATCAGCAGGAATTGCAAAAAAGGATGATGGAGATGTACCGGGAGCGGGGCGTAAGCCCCCTGGGCGGATGTCTTCCCATGTTTTTGCAGTTGCCAGTGTTCATTGCGCTCTACCGGATGCTGTGGAGCGCGTTTGAATTGCGGCGCGCACCGTTCTTCCTGTGGATGACGGATCTCTCAGAACCAGACCGGTTCTTCTCCCTTTCCTTCGGGATCCCAGTGCCGTTTTCCAGCATGGTGATCGACAGCATCAATTTATTGCCCATATTAGGTGGAGTGGCGATGGTGCTCAGCGTGAAGCTGACGCCAACGAGTGGTCCGGCTATGAATCCTCAACAGAAGATGATGATGACGATCATGCCCGTGTTCTTCAGCATCTTTTGCTACAACCTGGCAGCCGGACTGAACCTGTACATCCTCATCAGCACATTACTGGGCATCGGACAAAACATGATTGTCCAGAGAATCAACATTGATGTGGACGTAAAGGAGAAGAAACCGCTCACGCAGTCGAAACACTTTTATTCGATTGCCCAGGCGCGGAAGCGCCAAATGAACAAGGAAGTCCGCCGGGATAAAAAATTAAAAGATCTCGGTATGGACGGCAAAGGCAAAAAGAGCAACAAAAAATAGACATCAACGATGGGCTTCGGGCCAGCCCAGACAACCACGCGTCCCGGCGCGGGACGCGGCAGGAGACCGATACTATGCGCAGTGTAGAAGCAAGCGGCAAAACCCGCGAAGAGGCAACTCAAAGCGCCCTTCAGGAATTGGGCGTGGAGTTGTATGAAGTTGACAAGATTGAAATTCTCGATGAAGGGAGCAAGGGGTTCTTTGGACTGGGTTCGCGCCCAGTACGCGTAAAACTCACGGTAGATCGTCTTCCGGAGGTGTCGAAGAAATCGGAAAAAGGCGCAGACCGTGAACGCCGCCAAGAACGCGGCGACCGTGGAGAACGTCAGGAACGCGGCGGACGGGGCGACCATGGCGGACGGCGGGAACGTGGTCCACGCCGGGACCGGGGGGAGCGCGAGGCTCGCGTTGAACGCGGCGGACGGGATCGCCAGGAGCGGGATCGGCACGGGAAACGTTCTCAAGGCGGCCGGCAGGATCGCCGCGACCGCAATGAGTCAAGAGAACGCCGAACGGATCGGCAGGAACGGAAGCAGCAGCAGGCGCCCGCGCCTCGGCCTGTCCTCGTTGAACGCATCGAAAAACAGCCCGAACCTGCGCAACCGGAAGAAGAAAATGACAACGACGCCTTGAATGAAGGGGAAGAGATGACCATGGAAACAGGCACAGAAACGGGCAACGTTGTGGAAAAGGCGGTGGAAGAAGCGTCATTCGCCCCAATTTCCGACGCGCAAGGCAATGAGGCGGCGGCGCTGCTTCAAGAAATCATTGCCAAGATGGACATCACGGCGAAGGTGGAGTTTGCCCGGGGCGAGGACGGCTCGGCGCGGCTTAACGTGGAATCGGAAGACAGCGCCTTGCTGATTGGCCGGAAAGGGCGTAATCTGGGCGCACTGCAATATTTGATCAACCGGGTTATTTCACGCGGGGACGTGGCGGAGAACACCGAGCGTATCGTCGTGGACGTGGAAGGGTATGTCGGACGCCGCCGTGAGACGCTGGAAGACATCGCGCGCAATTTCGCCGAACGCGCCAAGCAAACCGGCCGGAACATGCGGCTGAAACCCATGAGCCCGCAGGAACGCCGGATTATCCACGTGACCCTGCAGGATGACCCCGATGTGCGCACGTTCAGCCTGGGCGAAGCGCTATACCGGAGCGTGGTCATCAGCCCCAAAAACCAGCGCCAGGATCGCCCCCGCTACAACCGCGACCGCGGACGTGGCCATGGCGGCCAGCGCTATCGTGGAAACCGCCCGCGCCGACGCGACTACGACGCAGGCTCCCTCAGCGACTAAACAGCTCCAAAAATAACTCTTCGGAAGCGGCCTCGTGCCGCTTCTTTTTTTGACAGTTAAGCACCCTTACAGTGACCTTCCAGAAAACACTGCTTCAGGAAGAATTCCCCGCCAACGGAAAAACTTGGTTACCGGATTTACGGCCTCAGTCCATTCTCCCGGCCGCCTGCTCAAGCGGCTCTATGACCTCTTGAACAAGTCGTAGGCCGGTAATCCGCAATTGGTCCTGGGTAACGGCACGGTATGCAAGAAGACCGGTTATACAGGTAATGAATGCTTCCATCATATCTTCTCTGCTGTCCAACAATGCTCGAAGTCCATCGCCTGCATGTACAGCAAGGTTACGCCAATTTGTAGGAAAGCACGTCTTGATCGCCCTGTGCCAAGCCTCATGCCAGTTTTCAATCTCATTTTCACTGAGCCGTGCCAACGCAAGAACACGCCCAAGGTCTTTGTTACCCCGCTTGATGCTCCGTCCGGCGAACAGGCTGTTCATGGTCTGTGTGCCAATTACCGGATGCTCTAACAGGTTTGCGAGAGCCATCATTTCCGGTCGTGCACAGTAAAGACCAAGGGCAGTTTTTATTGGATCATGGGCGGCAATTGATAGGTAACGGAAGCATGGAAGGCCGTAGTGACCTGATGGGAGTTCAAGGCGGGTCCAGCTATTTCCTTCATCTTCGGAGCGCGGCACGGTAAGCAACTCAATAAACCACGCTGTTGTATTCGGCGGGTACAGACGTACCGCAGGGAGTTTGTGGTCAGGTGTTTTTGGGGTGCCTGGAAGACCGAAATTTCCTTCCTCCCGCGGTCTCCAACCGATTCCAATCAGTCGATCAACAATAGCAACGCCAGCATCGACCGCGATCATGCGGGGAGACAAGATACAGTCGATGTCCTTAGTGCGCACATGTAGAGAAGAATTGCCTTTGAAAAAATAGTAACCGGCGGCAAGGCTGCCAATAACAACTATGTTTTCCAGAAACTCGACAGGCACGGCAGAAGCAACTTCTTAGAGCACATGTTCGGGTGAAACATCATTCATCGGTTTTTCTCCCGGTGTTCCACAAGGTTGTTTAGAAACTCCAGTGCCTGTGGTTCGAGGCGCTCATCGTGAAGGTCAAGCAGACATTCTACGGGGTCCGCCCAAAACAGGTCATCCTTCCCCTTTTCGAAAAAGGAATCCCGGCTGCGTACGACATGGACGGCGAGATGCGCCGGCTTTCCGGCTCCCTCGACTCTCGCCAGTCCTGGGTCCAACCGATTCACAAAATCAAGGTTTACGGCGCCAAGCGGACAGTGCACTATCAGGTCAAGACGCGGACTCCCAACAAGATCCAGTTCCGGGTAATAGCGCCGGGCTCCGTGTACACCGCCGATGGCGATATCAGAGCGCCCCGTTTCGCGAAGCCGGCGCATGAGTGCGCCCGCCGGACGTGGTTGACCCGATACATCGATGAACCGTGTAGTGGAACGCACTTGGTCAGAAACAGCCAGCAGGCGCGCCCACTCATCCCGTGGAAACGACTTCAGCTCAATGCGCCGGTCGGAATGTTTCTTGATTCCATCCGCAAGACGGGTTAATGCCTTTGCCACTGTAGGATAGCTGTAGCCGCTTTTGTCCGACAGCCACTTGGCCGTTACCGGTGGCTCGTTCTTTAGCCATTGGAACACAAGAAGCTTTAGAATAACATAGTATCCATCAATACGCGGCAACCGCTCGCCATACCGTACGGTTTGTTCTTTGATTAGCTGGTCCAAACGCATCTTGTCCGAAGAGGAAAAACGGGCAGGGAGATTGATATATTCTCCTCGCTCCACCAATACCAGGTGAAACCGCTGGATGATTTCCGGGCGAAAAGCCTTCAACGCCTTCTCCTGTTCCACCATCAACCGTTTTTGAGTCAACTCCAGACCAGGTAAAACCAGCAATGCACTCCTGGACGGGTACTCCGCGAGGTGATATGCTAGATGTATGATGGCGTCGCGCAAACTCCTGATCGACTGTACTCTTGGTCTCACCTCGACCAAGTAACGGCCTATTTGAGCATCAACCCCGTGCGTGGTTTTGGTCTTCATACCGGATCCTCCCATAAGTTTAATTGCAACTTTATTATACAACTTGCACGTAAATATTCAAGTTGCAATGTGCACCACTGCGCTTTGACTACGGATAGGAAAGAATCAGAGACCCGAGAAAAGTCGAATTGACCTAAAATGTCTTATTCCGTTTTTTTACTGATTTTTCTCCACCACCGGTACGACACAACCAAAGTAATTACCATCAATACAACGCAACTTGAGACCATAACGACTGCCGCCTCATAGAACCAGTCCTCATACTGTTTTTTCAACCATTCCGCAATAACGGGCGTGCTTTCCTTGGAAAACCCCTGGTTGATGGATTCAATCTTCAAAAAGACTTCAACATCGCGCCATGTTTGGTCTTGATTAACTTCATTCTCAAGAATTCTATCATAAAGATTTTTCCAGGATTTTCAGTCATACATATCTCAAACATCAGATACAGGATACACCCATCGCATGAAATGTGCAAAGACCTGGTTTTTTAATATATCGCTGACTGTTTCCTCGATAAAACCTATGGTATACTTATGACTATATAGAAAAATGGATGCGATTCTAATGCGTGTGAAATATCGCGCGAATACATCCAAACGTTTACAGTTAGTATAATGTGGATGCTTACCCATGAATACACAGCGCTATATCTACTGGCAAGATGAAGAATTCTGGATTGGGTATTTGGAGGAGTTTCCCGATTATTGGACTCAGGGGGAAACCCTGGAAGAATTAAAGAATAATCTAAAAGATATTTATACAGATTTTTCGGGGGGGCATATTCCTGGGGCGCGGCATATGGCGGAACTTGAGGTTTAATGAAACGTACCGAGTTGCTCCATAGACTTGCCGAATGGGAGTGTGTATTAATCCGACACGGAGGCCGGCATGACTGGTATCAAAATCCTAATACGGGTGTCTGCCAGCCCGTTCCTCTCGTCACAATGAAATTAAAGAATCCCTTGCGCGGCACATCCCTGCAAAGTTAAAGAGTTAACCAATTTATCATTTGGATTTCATTGATTCTAATGACCGTGCATCCTTACATAGAAGACACGATAGCCGCGATTTCGACGCCGCCGGGAGAAGGCGGTGTAGGGATCGTGCGTTTGAGCGGGCCGCAGGCGATTGCGATTGCCGAACAGATCTTTGTTTCCTCCAGCGGAAGAGATATTCGGACTTCGCGGCAACGGGTGTTTTATGGGCATATACAGGATTCCTCCGGGGAAGTATTGGATGAAGTACTGGTGCATATTATGCGCGCACCCCACAGTTATACGCGGGAGGATGTGGTTGAGATTAATTGCCATGGGGGCATGTTACCGCTGTCAGAAGTGTTGGATGAAGTGGTGCGGCGGGGCGCACGGTTGGCGAATCCGGGCGAATTTACACTGCGTGCATTTCTAAATGGCCGTATCGATTTGGTGCAGGCAGAGGCGGTGATCGATCAAATCCGCGCCCGGACACATGCCGGATTGCAGGCCGCAAATGCCGCTGCATCAGGGACGCTTTCAAAAACACTCCATGCTCTGCATGATACGCTGGCCCATGTCCTGGCGCATATCGAGGCGGCAGTCGATTTCGCGGATGAGGACCTCCCGGAATTGGTGAATGAGCCGCTCTTTAACCAACTCCGTGAAACCCTTCAACGCATGCGGGAACTGCTACGTACGGCGGATACCGGACGGTTGTACCGGGAAGGCGCCACGGCGGCGATTGTGGGGCGGCCGAATGTGGGGAAATCAAGCCTGTTTAATGCGCTGCTGCGCGATGCCCGGGCGATTGTGTCAGCACAGCCGGGTACAACGAGGGATCGTATCGAGGAGTATATTACGCTCGAAGGGATTCCGCTGAAACTGATTGATACCGCAGGACTCCGCTCCACACACGATGAAGTGGAAAAAATCGGCGTCCACATAGCGCGGCAAGCATTAGAAAGCGCGAATCTCATCCTCTTTGTACTCGATGCCTCACAGCCATTCTCCGAGGAAGATCGGGAATTGGCCGAAGAGTTAAATGGCGTGGAATCACCGGCAGTGGCCGTATTAAACAAAATCGATGTGAATCCTGACCCTGTGGTTCCGGAATGGGTGCAACCGTTTGCCGCAGTGGTTCGAGTATCCGCGCTGACCGGGGAAGGTCTCAAGGGTTTGGAGGAACAACTCGCGGATTTGCTTCTGGGCGGGGTGCATCTGAACTCAGGGGAAGCCCTAATTACCCGCGCGCATCAGAAAGACAGTCTGAGACGCGCGGCGGAGTGTGTGGGGCGTTTGTTGAACGATACAACGGTGTCCCCGGAGTTTCTGGCATTTGAATTGCGCGAAGCGCTGCATGCACTCGGTGAAATCACCGGTGAAACCACGCCGGACGATCTTTTGGGGATTATCTTTTCCAATTTCTGTATTGGGAAATAAATCACCTCTGCCCCATGGCACATTTGCAAACAGTGGAACAATTTTCCCAACGGGAGGGCGAGGCTCCTGCCGAGCCGCCAAAATAAAATGGGGATGTCTTATCAACATGTCTGGATATTTTGTTTCACGGCTCGGCAGGAGCCTCGCCCTCCCTGCGTCAATGGTGGTTAAAAATGGAGAGATGGTGTTGGACAAGGATTTCACGGCGTTCCAGCAATTTTGGGATATCCGGATAGAGGAAATGCAACACCTCTGAGCTTTCTCCGCGCAGCAATGCTTCTCTCGCCATGCCATGTGCATGGTAGTGTTCCGTCCAGCGATACGCGCCATAAAGGGAAGAACCTGTTACCAACAGCGCTATCACGATGCTGCATGCCATCATCAGGATTTTGCGCTTTGCGGGGATATTTTGCTGGATTCGCAATCCGGCCAAGGCGAGGATAGATATCCAGAAGAGGTTTGCGATAGTGACATATCGGGAACTCAATGCCTGTTCCGCGCCAAATCCCGCACGTGCAAAGGCAGTGATGACAGCACTGGCAATGGCGTACAAGCCCAAAGTGACAAAAAACAGGGGAGGGACCGAAAATTCCAGTAAATCATCCGCCTCTTTTTCCCGTACCGTCAAATATCCAAGAATTCCCCACACCATTAATCCCGCTGCCCCGGCCGCCACCGCTCCAAACCCTAAAAAGCCAACGATAGGCTGTCCAAGGTAGATAAAGACATACGCGATGAGATTTCCCGGCATATGCAAGGAGGTGGATATCGATGGATGATAGGAAGGGGCCTGATACCCCCTAAAATACACACAGGCCAGCAGAATCGCAGTTGCGGACCATAGTGACGTCCATTTTATTCGGTTTTCAGTGCGCCACAGCAGGATTAGCCCCAGCGGCCACACCAGCATGCCGTTTGCAAAAGAAAACATGGCGACACTACTCGCCAGGATGGCCAAACAGAACCAAGCCGCATTCAATTTCTTCCGCGAAAGCGTGAGCAAGGACAGAATGACCGTGAAAAGGCTTAAAAAGACCTGCAACTGCCATCCCAGAAACCAGTTTTGCCATTGACCGAGCGAAAACAGCATTAAAGAAGCCAGAAATACATTCCACTGGGCATTTCCGCCAGTACGCGAAAGCGGTTTGATTAACAACAGGAAGATGCCCGTACCAAGGAGAAAATTCACGGCAAGTTCATAGTAAACATTCCAGTGTGTGCATGCTGCAAGACCCAGCATAATCATCCGGGGGAAGAGAATGCGATGTTCATTGTGTTGTGCCCAGAAATCATCAAGGTGAAGGGTGTCATCATAAAATTTTTGAAGAAATGGCACAAATTCCCATTGATCCAGATAGGGGATATCATGGGAAAAGAACAGAAACATGACCGCAAGCGCCATAAAGGGCAGCAACGGAAGAAACCACGCCCAACGATAGTAGTTTGTTTCCACCACAATCACCTGTCCCACACCGTTATTGCAAAGGATTTTCTTGTCATTGCGAGCCGCACAGATCCGCACTCTCACTTCCGCGTAACAGTGATCGACGTAACACTATGCCACGATTGCTTCGCTTCGCTCGCAATGACGAGGTAACGTATTGCTTCATGAACTATAGCACTACCCACAAAAGGATAAAACTTTCCCTTTGTTCGCATTTCGGTAACGAGCGTTGTTCCAAAACGGGGGTATTGTATCACGAGTTGGAGGCCATCCCTGCCGCGGGCAATTCAAGAATAAAGGTGCTGCCTTTGTTTACCTCGCTGCACACGTCGATTGAGCCTCCGTGGGCTTCGGCGATGCGGCGCACAATGGAAAGGCCCAATCCGCTGGAGGTTCCTTGTGATCCGGTGGCGGTTTTTGGTTGCAGACGCACAAATTCCCGAAACAAACGCGCGTGGTCTTCCGGGGCGATCCCCACTCCGGTATCATGCACTTCTATACGGACTTTCGCCCCAATATTTATAGCGCGCACGTAGATTCGACCGCCGTCAGGCGTATATTTGACCGCGTTGCCAATCAGATTCGCTACAGCCTCTCGGACAAGGCGCGGCACACCTTTAACCTGATGTAAATCGCCAGGGACATCTACAATCAACGATTGATTCCGGGCACGGGCCAAGTCCTGATATTCCGATTCAAGTTCCACAAAGATCTTCGCCAGATCCATGGGTGTGGCATCTTTGAGCACACTGTCCGTTTCCAGCAAAGCCAGCATTTCAAGGTCATGTAAAAAGTCCATCTGGTCTTTGAGACGCACCTTGCAACGCTCCAACCACTGTGCTTGCTGCGGATTCAATGAACCTTCCAACGTTGCCTCTAAATTCATGACATGCTGGGAAATAGCCGCCACGGGTGACTTGAGATCATGCAACACAATATGAAGAAAATCCCGCCGCATGGCGGAGAGCCGTTCGAGTTTCTCATTCGCTTCGATCAAGTGCCTCTCCCCCATTCTCAACAACGCCATCAGACTGGTAAGAATCAAAGCGGACAAGGCAAACAGTATTCCATAGACCACCAGAACGGTTAAGGCATACCGGCCATCCAATGGACTGATGCTATTCACAGCGCCCGGCGGATTTATGGAGGGAATCCAACCGGTCCATTGTCCCAGAACGAGGGCGGCGAGCAAGGCATAGCCGAAAAGGGTTTGTGCAAATGCGGCGCGGCGGGATAAAAAGACGCTGGCCAGAATCACATGAAAGAGATAGAATGCCTGAAACGGAGATTTTGCCCCCCCAACGAGCCAGAGGGCCATGGTGAGGAAAATGAAATCCAACATAATGGTGCCATGCATTAATCCAACAAGGTAATTGTAATGGGCGGCGGCTTTGTCCCGATCTCTGAACGGTTTAACCAGGAGAAACACTATCGTGTTGTATATGCCCAAGGAACCGGCAACCCCCAGAAGCCACATTACAGGAAGGTTTTCCACCCCTACGACATAGGAAGCAAAGAAGGCTCCTGCCGCTATCGCGATAACCACGAGGAACCGCACCACTGCGTAGACATAGAGCCGATCTCCAATCCTGCGGCTCTGAAACAAAAGGTGCCGCACCACCTCCGCGGCTTTCTTAATACCGTGCAAAAACGAGAGATTATGATTTACGTTGTTATCATCCGTCATTGAGTACCTTGCTTCAAGATCGGGAGCTTGCATTTTACAGTTTTATCAGATTGTGGATTATACCACAATCTTAGCAGGTAAATTCCTAATCAGCGGCGGCATCACTGTTGTCTTCAACAATTGCCACGTTCTCATTGGCTGTTTCAGAACTCATTTTTACACGATTGGGAAAAGTGTACAACTTACCCTGTCCTTCTTTGTACAATGCTGAGGTGATATATTGTTTTTGTTCAAGCATTAAAATCGATGAAAAGGGAATACATGACTCGGTTAATCCTATTAGGAATTTTGCTGGTAATTGGCGGATGGAGTTTCAGCGAAGAGACAACGGTTGTGGTACATCCTCAGGATACAGGGGCGGCGTTAGTCAATCCAATGATGGGCTGGAAATTGAACTTTTACTCCAACATCCTGACAAATTACGGCTCCAAGCTTGAACCTTCCGATACGTTGGACGACTTTCCCGGCTTGTCGTGCATCTACTTACGTTTACCGTGGTCGTATATTGAGCCACAGGAAGGAGTGTATGACTGGCCGGTAGTGGATGCGCCTGCGCAACGATGGATAGAGAAGGGCCTCCAGGTGGCGTTTCGTTTCAGCGCATCGGAATCCTGGATGCGCTATGCCACGCCGGAATGGGTGGCGGCCGCAGGCGCCAAGGGACATAATTTCACTGTGGGGAAAGGTGTGGATGAAGGCGGCCCCTTCTGGGAGCCGGACTATAATGACCCCATATTCCTGGAAAAACTGGAACATTTCCTGGCGGTTGCCGCAGCCCGGTATGACGGCAATCCGAATGTCGCTTTTGTGGATGTGGGATCTTTTGGCGTGTGGGGCGAAGGGCATACGTTTGCAAGCACTCGAATCACCTATCCCGCGGACGTGGTAAAAAAACACCTAGATTTATATGCGCGTCACTTCAAGAAAACACTGCTGGCGGCCAACGATGATTTCAGTTTTCAGGGGAACAATATTATTGACTATGCTTTTGACAAAGGCATGACATTGCGCGACGACAGTATTTTGGTTCAACCGCCGCCAAATTCCTATTTTCATGCAGCGATGGCCCAACGGTTCTGGCCGGTGCGCCCGGTAATATTGGAGCATGAACACTATCAACCTTCCATCGACAAAGGCGCATGGCATCGCGATATCTTTCTGCGCGCCATTGAGGAGTATCATGCGAGCTATATATGCATTCACTGGTTCCCCCGCGAGTTTCTGGAAAAAGAACGTACACTAATAGAACAAGTGAATCTCCGGCTTGGGTATCGCCTTCAGCTTCACAAGGCAACCTGGCCCGCTAAAATCCGCTTGAACGAACGACTCCACTTCACTTCCGCCTGGGCCAATGCGGGTGTTGCTCCGTGTTATCCCGGAGGGTTCGTGGCCTACACCTTGAAGGATGGCAAAGGCGGCATTGTGGCAGTTCTTGTAAATGAATCATTCAACATACAGAGTCTTCCCGTGGGCAGTGCGGGTAAACCCGTTGTGAAAGAAATTGATTCCTCGCATGGTTTCGCGCCCAATACGTGCCTTGGGGTATTTGATGTCTACATTTCCATCGGGCTTCGCGATGGCACGCCGAAGATCGCCCTTCCCCATGCCGGGGAGGATGGCCACCGGCGTTACCGCATTGGTACTATGGAAGTGCTTGCGCCTTAGTCCTTTAAATCATGTTAGAAACAGGGGAAACACAATCTTGAGAGATCGGAAAGTTTCCCGAATTTCCCGAATGTACGGGCATTGCTGTATGGTATGCCTGCGTGCTATACGTATTACAAAATGTATTGTACGCACACATATGTATTCATTTTTTACTAAATATCATGGGTTGATACATTACAGCGAGTGAATTACACATGGTGTCAGGTATCAAAAAACATTTAATATGATATTGAAAATGAAGATTGACTTTGCCGTATATTCCTGTTACTATTTTTGAAAGTGCCTGGATGCAATGTATTACATTAAGCGGAATATATTATGAAACCAACAAAAGTTCCCAAAAGACCTCCGACATTAAAAGATGTAGCCCTTGTGGCGGGTGTATCGCCCAATACGGTCAGCGTGATTTTGAATCAACGTCCACGGGCGAAGGATTACTCCGAGAAGACGCGTGAGACGGTGTGGGCGGCGGCCAAACAGTTGGGGTATATGCCCAATCCTTTGGCGCAGGTATTGAAGCGGAAGCACAGTAATCTGGTGGGTTTGGCGGTATTTACCCGGGAGAGTTGTTATTACTTGGCGACCCTTCAATCAGCGGATGAGACGATTCAGGCGGCTGGATTCCAGACGATTACGGCGGATATGGGGCACAATCAGGAGCGGCTTCGGGAAGCGTTGAATACCTTGACGGCGTGGCGGGTGGAGGGGGTTCTGGCAATTCTGGGGGGGCATACCTTTGATCGGACGCCGCTGTTTGAGTTGCAGGAATCCGGGATACCGGTGGTGATGATAGGTCCGCAGGTGGCGGGACAGGCGCTGCCCTGCGTAAATGTGGACAACCGGCAAGCGGGGGAAGCGATTGCGCATCATCTTATCGGTTTGGGACACCGTACGATAGCCGTGATGGCGGGGGATCACCAGCATGATTGTTCCGCGGGGCGCATAGAAGGGATGAGGAATGTTCTGAAGGGAGAAGGGATAACGCTGGGGGAAGAATCCATTGTCTGGGCGCGGGATTGCCGGTTTGAGGTATCGACGGGGTATCATGCCATTGATCAAATACTTGAAATGAATCCACGCCCCACGGCGGTGATGAGTATAAATGATGAAATGGCGCTGGGCGCCATGAGCAGGGCCCGGGAACTGGGCGTGAAAATTCCTGGGGATCTATCGATAACAGGATTTGACGATGCCTTTATCGGGGATTCCTCTTTTCCGGAGAACCGCCTTGGGATGCACACCGTGCCCCCATTAACAACAATGCGCCTGCCATTGCGCTCGATGGGCCGGGAAGCGGCGCATCTGCTTGTTCAACTGATTCATGGGGAGCTTCATTCGGCCCCCCCCTACCCAATCCGCCTTCCAGCGGAACTTATCGTACGCGGCTCGGTGGGTCCGGCATAACATTCCTTCTTTCCTTCCTCTGCCCTCTGCTTTTCCATGAATCCCTCTGGTTTCCAGTGGACAAGGCCCCCTATTGAACGTTACTATTATATACATGAAGAAAATGGAATAGATGTCCACAGCTACACAAGGAGATCTTATGAAGAATTTTGGTCCGTGCATAGTATCGTTGGGAGTGTTCATAGTTTTGTTGATGCAACCGGGATGCATTCCATCGAGTCCGGAAAAACAAAATACGGCACATGATGCAACTGCGTCTTTAGACAAGAATCTGACTCCCCCTGCCCCAAGCCAATCTCCAGCAGTTGATGCAGAAAAGATAGAAGGGGCGGCATTCAAGAATGGGAACTTACAAGCATCTGGGAAACCCGGACAGTCTGGCAGTCTTAATTTAAAAATGGATTCCTCTTGGGGAAAGGATGACGTCGGGGTAAAAGTGGAAAAGTTAGACAATGGAGCGGGATATAAGTTCCATGGCAGTTTTGGGCTTGAAGGCACAATTATTCAACCCAATCCGGAATCCAATCAATGGACGCTATCCGGCGAGTTTTCCTTCCCTGGTCCAGGGTATGAAGTTGGGGAACCCTATTACAGTCCTTTGAGCACACCGGTCCCCACCCAGAATGGGGTTGTGATGAATCAGCAGAGTGATGTCATCATAATCACCCTTCCGATAAAACGTTCCGCACAAGCAGGAACAGCCTCTACACCGCAAAAAGCGCCGGTTGTCCTGCAGCTTGAAGGGCCGAAAAATGCCATGTTTACCATCTTGCTGTCAATGAGCTAAGCCGTGGTGGAACCGCTCAGCACATCGCCAGAAACGTTGCGGGAACGTTGCGCCCGCTATGGCATTCGGTTCAAGAAGTCCCTGGGGCAAAATTTACTGTTGGATGACAACATTAACCGGATCATGATGGAATCGGCAGGAATCACCGGTGAAGACGATGTAGTAGAAGTAGGGGCTGGTCTGGGCGCACTTACCCGCCGTTTGGCGGCACATGCGCGGCGGGTATTGGCCGTAGAGATTGATGCATCGTTTATGCCGTGTTTGCAGGATCAATTTGGCGGCATGAATCATGTCACGCTTTTTCGAGGGGATATTCTTAATCACAGTCTGCGGGATTTGGCAGGAACACATTTTCCTTCGTCAACACGCCTAAAAATGGTGTCCAATCTGCCCTATTATATAACGACTCCGGTTCTGTATCACTTCCTGGAAGCGCCTGTATATTTCTCGGATTTGGCGGTCATGGTGCAAACGGAGGTTGGAGAACGCCTAGTGGCGGAGGTAAATTCTGACGGGTATGGCGTATTGACGGTGGCGGCGCGGATCCGGGCGGAGGTATCCGTTATTCACAGGGTACCGGCATCCTGCTTTGTACCGCGTCCGAAAGTGGAGAGCTGTATTATTCATTTTCAATGCCGTATGGTGGATTGGGTGGAAACATCGTTTATGATGAAGGTTGTCCGGGCCGCTTTTGCACAACGGCGGAAAACATTGCATAATTCACTGGTGAAATCCGGCTCCTTCGGTGCACCGCGGACGGCGATAACGGCGGCGTTTGCCGTAGCAGGCATCGATCCCGGGCGGCGTCCACAGACGCTCACGATAGAGGAGTTTTCCCGGCTCGCCGGAGAGATCCGTGCACGCCTATAATGTAGCGGATGGAGGATGGTTTATGGCACAGCCTTCTGAATCAATTGGATTACCCGAAAGCCTTTATGAACAAATCATAATGAGCCTGGCCAGTGGTGTTATCGCCGTAGACAAAGAGGGAGTGATCGTCATAACGAATCCGGCAGCACGAATGCAGTTGGGGGCGCCGGAAGATTTATTGTATGCAGGGGCGAAATTGGACACCCTTCCCGGGTTTTCCCATTTTGGAACGTTGTTGGAGGAAATCAAAACAAACGGCCGGCCCATGGCGCGCCGGGAAGTGTCGCTGGATACCGCTGCGGGCCTGAAAACCGTCGGTATGTCAGCCTATCCTCTCCAAGGCCCGGAAGAGTTTAATGGCGCGATATTTCTATTTATGGATTTGAGCGAAATCCGGCGTTTGGAACAGGCAGCGGAATTGAATCGTCAATTAGCGCAAGTAGGAGAACTGACCGCAGGGATTGTGCATGAACTGCGCAATCCAGTCAGCGTAATCAGCGGCATGGCGGAATTGCTCGTACGTCAATTAGGGGAAGCATCGCCGCTTCAGCGCCGAGCGTTTGCCATTGTAAAAGAAGCCGCGCAGGTGGAACAGCTTATCGGGCAATTCCTAAGCTTTTCACGTCCATTCGAGATAGAGAAAACGCGGTGTTCCGCGGAGGAAGTAGTGGATCGGGCACGCCAACTCTGCCAAAAGCTTGCCCATGACAAAGGCGTAACCATTGAAACGGCCGTATCGGCGGCATGTGGACGCCTGGAACTTGACTCTGGGAAGATTGCCCAGGCCTTGGCGAACCTGTTAAGAAACGGCATAGAAGTTTCTCCCCCTGGAAGGCCGGTGCTTTTAGCGGCGCGCGAAGGGAGCGGTGAGGTGGTGTTTTGCGTGCAGGATTCCGGAAGGGGGATTCATCTGAAACCAGGGGAAGATCCCTTCACGCCTTTTTTTTCCCGGAAGGAAGGAGGCACCGGCTTAGGGCTTTCCATCGTGCATCGGATTGTCACGGCGCATCGCGGAAGGATACAGTATAAAAATGTAGAATCATCAGGGGCATTGTTTGAAATTCACATTCCGCAATAGCGGGGTGGTTTTTCTGGGGCTGCCAACGATCAAATCGAATTAAGGAGAATACCCATGGATGCAATTGAGGCGCTAACGACGCGGCGGTCGGTGCGGATTTATGAATCCAAGCCCGTTCCGGAGTCGTTGCTGGAAACGATGGTGGATTGCGGGCGGCTTGCCGCCACGGCGCGTAATGCGCAGGTGTGGGAATTTGTCGTGGTAACCACGGCAGAAGGACGGAGTCAGATAGCCGAGGCCGCGGATCACGGAAAGTTTATAGCAAATGCCGGCGCATGTATTGCCGTTTTCTGCCGGGAATCTGATTATTATCTTGAGGACGGATGCGCAGCGACGCAGAACATGCTTGTAGCCGCACGCGCCTTGGGATTGGGCACATGCTGGGTTGCGGGGGACAAAAAGGCGTATGCGGAGAAAGTTCGGACGATCCTGAGCGTCCCCGCCGGATATAACCTGGTGAGTCTGATAGCCGTGGGATATCCTGCCCAGGTTCCCATTCCCATCAAGCGCGAACTTCAGGAAGTGCTTCATTGGGAGCGCTATTGAGAAAATTTTACAATCCGGTCTTTGCTAAAAGATGCTGGTCAACGAAAAACAGTTAAGGTTATAATTGACATAGAATGTGGAGTGTGTAATCCTGTCCGTAAACTGATGTGGACAAACAAAACGATGTTGCCGTTACATAAACGATTTCATAAAGGAAGTTTCATTGTGAAACATAGAGTAACGCGAGATCTGGTGTATGTGGCAGCATTGCTGATTATCGGGGTGGCTTCTGTCGAGGCACAGGAAGGCGAGGAAGAGTTCGTCACCCTGACAATGATTCTCGAGGGAACGGGCAACACATCTCCTCCGAGTGCTCCGTCACCCGGTCTTGCCTATAACTACTCCCTCGGCAATACCGTCGAACTACACGCCTCGTACGGAACAGACGGCTGGGCTTTTAATGGGTGGACGGGCGATATCGATATCAAAGAGTCAGAATCGTACCATGTCACCTTGGTTATGGACCAGGATCGGGCAATCACCGCTCATTATGCGGCGGCGGATTGGATATTGACAATGAATCTGGAGGGGAATGGGATAGTGTATCCTCCCGTGGGCAGTTACGGGTTCATGGACGGAGACCAAGCGTTGGTATCGCGCGAACTCATTGCTGGTGGTGATGCCTTTAGTGAATGGTTGGGCGATGTGCCGGATCCTTGGAGCGCGATAATACCGTACATGAACTTGCGGATGACTCAGAACCGCACCATCACCGCATATTTTACGACAGGAGACTGGCATGTGACGGTTACGGGGCCGGAAGGCGGGTGCGGTGCAGTCCAAAATCCGCTTCCAGGCGTGTATGCCTATATAAACGAGCGTCCAGGCTTTGTGGATGCATATCCGGAGAAAGGTTGTTTTTGGGACTGTTGGACAGGCGACGTCAGTACGAAAGAGTATACCGCATGGTTTTATCCGGCCAGTGACATGACGGTAACCCCGGTGGTCGCTTCAAGCGGGTATTATCTGAATGTTTCATCCGAAGGCGAGGGATACACGTCCCCAACAGGTCATCATGCCTTTGTGACCGGGAGGGAGCTGGACATATGGGCCGTTACCGCGGGAAGTGAATTCTTCGAGCGCTGGGAAGGGGATGTCCTTTATGAACAGCGGCGTCAAAATCCATTGCACATTGTGATGAATCAGGACTACACGTTAAAGGCGATATTTACTGTGGCCGATTGGTATTTGTACATTCAAACCTCCGGAAACGGCACCACCGAACCGGTGCCGGATTTTTACTGGAAACGGAATGGCGACAGCGTAACAATAACCGCGATACCGGAAGGGGACAACCTGTTTCTTCAGTGGTTGGGCAACGTTCCGGAGGGTGAGGATCCATCATCGGAGGAAATAGCGGTGATCATGGATCAAAACCGCGAACTCATCGCGGAATTCGTTCCTCCGGAAGTATATATTCCCAATCTGATTGGACTGAGCCGCTCAGCAGCGGAAATTGCCTTGACCGGCGAAGGATTCACGCTTGGGGACATTAGCTACGAGTACAGTGAAACGGTCCTGTTTGACTATGTAATAGGGCAAACTCCCGCACCTGGCGCACCGGCGCTTTATGGAGCGCAAATAGATTTGGCCGTCTCTTTGGGGTTTTGTTACACGGAAATCCCGGATCTTAGGGGGATGTCTCAGGAAACGGCGGAAACAGCCTTGTTGGAAGCAGATTTGTTTCCCGGACAAATCACCTATGCTTTCGATCCCGTTGTAGCGGAGGGGCATGTGGCTGCCCAATCACCTATCGCAGGTTTGGTGGTTGATTGCGAAACGATTGTGGACTTGGTGTTGTCGCTGGGGCCGTGCACGAGTGTGATCCCGGATCTGACGGGTCTATCCGAAGATGAAGCTTTAGCAGCGCTGGAAGCGGTGGATCTGATGATAAGCACGGTAACCACCGATTTTCATGCGAGTATTCCCGCAGGGCACGTAATCAGTCAAAGCCCGGCAGCGGGCTTGACCGTGTCCTGTGGTACGGGCATAGGACTGGTCATTTCCACTGGATCCTGCAGCACGGTGGTACCGGATTTGTCCGGTATGACGGAGAATGACGCCATTGAACTTCTCGCAGAACAACTGTTGTTCCTTGTATCCATCAGCCGTGAATACAGTGAAGAGGTGCCAGAAGGCTATGTTATACGAAATGTGCCTGAAAGCGGCACGGAAGTGCCCTGTGACACGGGCATCCATCTGGTTATTTCACTGGGTCCGTGCATGACAACGGTGCCCAATATTGTTGGATTGACACAAGCGCAGGGGGAATCGTTTTTGAGGACCTATAGGCTGGTCGCAGGGGTAATTTCCGAAGAGTACAGCCTGTCTATCCCGGCAGGGATCATCCTGAGTCAATTTCCTTTTGCAGGCACGGAAGCAGGATGCGGGGCGGCGGTGAATTATAAGATTTCACTTGGCCCCTGTGTCGTACAGGTACCGGCACTGGCGGGGTTATCCTTGGAGGAAGCACAGACCGCGCTTCTGGATATAAATTTGCAGCCGGGTGAAGTTACTGAGGACTATGATGACCTGGTCCCCGAAGGTCAAGTTCTAACACAAATGCCATCACCCGGGACGACTGTTCCCTGCGAAACCCATGTTGACCTAGTGATTTCAGCCGGGCCATGTTTCACGCAGGTCCCGGACATTACGGGAGTACCTTTAGAGGAGGCACTGCTGATTCTTGAGGCTGCTCACTTGGCCGCAGGCATTGTAACAGGAGAAAGCAGCACGACAATTGCCGCAGATGTTGTTTTGCGTCAGAATCCACCGGCAGGAAGCGATTTGATAGCCTGCGGAACGGCCATCAATCTAGTGGTATCAATTGGCCCGGTGGACGTATGCCCCAAACGTTGGCACACTGCGGACACCAACCATGACTATCATATCTCGGCGGGGGAGTTGCTGCGCGCAATACAATTCTATAATTCAGGGGGATATCATTGTGCTTCTCCACCGGATACTTCCGAGGATGGTTATCTTCCGGGGCCGGGTGTGGAACACGATTGCTGCGTTCACAACAGCGATTTTTCCGGAGGAGTGCCCGATTGGCACATCGATTTGAATGAATTGTTGCGGTTGATTCAACTCTATAACGTGCAGGAATATGGATGTGATCCGGCTTCGGAAGATGGGTTTTCCACTACTCCAGGCGGGTGTGAAATAGAAGGAGAAACCGAAGGGGAAGAAGGCCTGGAGGAAGGGGCGATTGAAGGATCTGTGGAAGGGGAAGGCGAAATGCCGCCCTTCTTTATCACGGCTGGTTTTGTGAATGTGGAAAATCTTTCCTGCATCTCGTTATTCCGGTCGTCCAGTGGCGGAGATTATTCTTCGGGCAGCCCGGAATCCTGCCGAAACATGAAACACTATTTTACTCTGGTTCCTGATGCAGACTGGCGGCTGGAACCGGTATTTTCGCCCGTGGCGGGCCAAATAGACGCCCTAGAATCGGAAACGGCCGGTTCACGAGTGGAAATCATCGTGGCGGGGTATCCTGAGTATAGGATCATCATATCGCACATGCTGCCCTCCCCCACACTGGCCATGGGCAATCCCGTGCTTGCCGGGGAACCGCTAGGAACATTTTTTGGGGATAGTGTCAACCTTGCGGTTCATGGCCCAGCCATGCTGTATTCCTATTTTGACCTGTTAGCGGAAGAGGTGTTCGAACCCTATACGGCACGGGGGGTGGAGTCCAGGGAGGAATTCATTATTTCGCGAGAGGATCGAGACGACGATCCGCTGGAATGTTCGGATGCATTTTCTCCCCCCAGGATTTTGACGGAAGGGCATCTCCCCAGTTGGTATTGCTTCGAGGATCTGCCTGGTGAGGGAGAAGGCTGGACATGGGAGGGTGAAATAGAAGGGGAGGGTGAAGCGCCGCCAAAATTTATAACCGCAGATTATGTGCATGCGGAGAATATAGCCAGCATCTCATATTTCCGTTCATCGGCAGGGCACTCTTATGCGGAAGGGACGCTGGAGAGTTGCCGGAGCATGAAACATTATTTTCACCTGTATCCTGATGTGAATTTTCACACGGAAACCATCTATTCACCCGTTTCGGGAACTGTCGATGTATTGCGCCCTGAAGGTACCGGCACCCAATTGGAAATAGTGGTGGATGATTATACGGGTTACCGGGTGCATATTTTTCATGTAAACCTGATACCCACGATTGTTGAAGGTTCCCATGTGCGTGCGGGGCAGCCTGTGGGAACATTTTCGGGTTACGGAACGGATATCGCCGTCCGGGGCATTAATAGTCTGCATTCCTATTTCGAGGTAATGACCGATGAAGTATTTGAAAACTATCAGGCACGCGGCATTACCTCGCGTTCACAACTGGTTATTCCCAAAATGGTCCGCGATAACGATCCGCTGGAATGCTATGAGGATGTTGTTCCTGCCATCTTTCTAACACACGGACATCTGCCCGCATGGTTTTACTTTGACGATCTAGTGGTTGAGGGTGAACTAGAAGGGGTGATAGAAGGCGAAGAGGAAGGATCGGAAGAAGGGGAAATTCCTGCCGGAACTGAAGCTGCTTTCGCGGGGATGCTTTTTATGTGGTGCCCGCCGGGTGAGTATTGGATGGGTGCGCCTGAAGCGGAAGTGGACAGCAACGGCAATGAGCGCCCCCAGCATCTTGTACAGTTGAGTCAGGGCTTCTGGCTTTCAAAATATGAAATCACACAGTTGCAATGGCAGACAGTGATGGGGATTAATCCAGCGTATTTCAAGGGAGACTCGCGTCCGGTGGAATGTGTGTCGTGGAACCGGGTGCAGGAATATATTCAAGCGTTAAACGAGGCGAATCCCGGTATGAACTTCCGATTGCCGACCGAGGCGGAATGGGAATATGCCTGCCGGGCAGGCACTACAACACGGTTCTATTGGGGAGATGATCTTGACGGCAGTATGGTTGAAGACTATGCGTGGACGGATTTGGACAGTTGGGGACGCACGCATGAGGCAGGGGCGAAGCTTCCGAATCCTTGGGGATTGTATGACATGAGCGGCAATGTTTCGGAATGGACGCAGGATTGGTACGGAGTATATGGCAGTGATCCCGTGGTTGATCCGGCAGGGCCGGAAACTGGGGCAACCCGTGTGGTGCGTGGAGGCAATTGGGGTGTGCATTATCCGAGTTGCCGCAGCGCGATGCGGGTAAATTATGCCAATCCAGATTATGGATTTAACTACATGGGATTCCGCCTTGCCCGTTAGAGCGCAATCCACTTCTCATTTTAGTGATGTATTCGATTGGTGTTTTGGATTGGGTGGGGGCATAGTGGCATCTACGCTTTTACGCCATTCGACGAGCTTTTTATGCAACGCTTGAACACGCTGGGGTTCGCTGGAGAGAAGATTTCTGGTTTCACCGATATCATTGTCCAGGTTGTAAAGTTCAAGACTGCCATCTTCGTAATTCTCAATAAGTTTCCATGAACCTGACCGCACTGCGCCGCTGGGGCGTCCGCCCTGATTGGCGAAATGAGGATAGTGCCAGTAAATCGCATCACGGTCCAGAGAGGATTTGCCATGTAAAAGCCCCATGATATTGCGTCCATCAATAGGCCCGGCCGGATTGGTTGGGGCCGGATCCAGGCCGGCGGCGGAACATAGAGTGGGAAAGAAATCGATACTGCACACGGGCGTAGTACAAACTGATCCTGGTTTCACAATGCCCGGCCATCGGACAATAAGGGGTTCTCTGATACCGCCTTCATAGAGATAGCCTTTTCCGGCGCGCAAGGGATAATTCGTGGTGGCTGGGGTGAGGGGGCCTTCTTTCACGGAGAGGCCCCCGTTATCGGAGAAAAAAACCACGAGCGTATTGTCATCAAGACCATTTCGGTGCAACGTGTCCAGAACCTTCCCCACGCTCTCATCCACGGATTCCACCATGGCGGCGTAATGCGGATTATTTTGTTGTCCAGGTTCAGGAGGGTGGGTTTTCAATTTGGCTTCGTATTTTGCTATTTTTCCCGCTTTTGCGTCGAGGGGGATATGCACGGAGTAATGGGCAAGATAGAGGAAAAAGGGGCGATCCCGATGCGCATCGATGAACGCGCAGGCCTCCTCGGTCAGGCGGTCGGCCAAGTAATCACCATCTGCCCTGCCGGTAAAGGAGGGATTGCCTTTCCAATCAGGCCACAAATGGCCTTTCACACCGCCGCCTGCATTGATAGTAACGACCGTGTCGAAACCCTGATTTTCCGGCTTGAACTGACCACCACCCAGGTGCCATTTACCCACGAGGGCGGTGGTGTATCCCGCACCGCGCAACGCCTCAGCAATGGTGACTTCTTCCAGGTTCATTTGATCGGCATAGGGTGCAGTAAGCACCGGTGAGTCTTCAGGACTGCGTACACCCTTGAGGAAATTGGTCAGTTTCAGGCGCGCGGGATATTTTCCCGACATGATGCTGGCGCGGGTGGGTGAACAAACCGGGCAGGCCGCATACCCCTGGGTAAACCGCATGCCTTCGGCGGCAAGGCGATCAATGTTTGGGGTTTCGTGGAACACACTTCCAAAACATCCGGCGTCGGCATAACCCATATCATCGATAAGAATAAACACGATGTTGGGTTTGCGCGTGGTTGCAGAGGAAAACGTTTTGCACCCCGGCAGTGATCCTGCCATACCAAGAGCCCCTACACCCATATATTCCAAAAAAGTGCGGCGGTTCATTCTCTGTTTCCTTTCTTTATGCGCGCCAGGGCCGATCACGATCCAGAAGTGCATTGAGTGTTTTACAGGCGATGTTGGCATCTTGGGCAACCTGGAAATCAAACATGCCTACACAGATAAAATCGGCCCCATTTTCAAATGCATAAGTGAATCCTTCTTCGGGCGGGATAGCCCCTGCGCCCAAAACTTTGAAGGCTATCCAGGGCTTTTCTACCGTTTTCATGAATTCCAGGGTCTGCTGTGGTGTTTCCTCCCATACACTGTCATGACGTTCTGCAGGACCTGCCGACCAATAACTCTTGCTGTTGAATGTTTTCATGTAAAAGTCCGGCTGGAGACCGGCCTTTTCAGAAGCAATAACAACGTCTATCATGTGGGCGCCTATCCCGGCCACGGCGCCGCGTTTCTTGATATGCTCAACCACAACACCCAGTTGTTCCACCATGCCTTCCCTGAAAAACCGGTCGCCGGTTTCTCCCTGGATATACACGCCCAATGCGCCATTATCAATGGCGGCATCAGCGTCAGTGGTCAAGTCGTTTTTGGTGGGCTTGATCTGCGCAATCCATTGGATGCGCCCATTTCTCTCTTTGCGATACCGTTTGAGAATGCGAAGGGTATGTTCATCCAGGCGCAAAATAGCTGTATTAATCCCGTTTGATTCACACTTTTGAAGGGTTTCCATGACTCTGTCATCGGTAAAGTAGTTTTTCAAGAGGGCGGAGACATACAGCAGGTCGCGGCTGTGGGCATGTCCGCTAATTAAATTACCGCCACAGATAAGCCTGCTGATGGAAAGGTTTTTGATTTTGCCTGCAGGCATGCTGCTCGGCATAATGGCAGGTTCCGGTGCAGATGAATCGTCCTTGCTTTTCGCCAACAATATCCTCTCTTCAAATCCAAAAGTCATTGTGGCGCCGGTAGCGCCTGCAAGTGACGTCTTTAAAAAGGCCCGGCGGTCAACATTGTTCTTCATGGCTATAGTACCTCATGCATGCGCATTCCTGACTGCGACAGAGAGCACTATACAAAGTGTCAGCATTTCATTCAACCGTGCCGTAAAAACACTGATCGTGGCTTCGCGTTCTCTTTCTTTACTCCGGTATCCTCCGCAGAAGCGCCGGGCGGTACCGTGAAACAATACCCGCCTTTCAGGCACGTAAAGCCGTGGATATGCTATAATTATTTCTTATTGTCCGCACATAACAACTTAGTTGGTATTTACATGAAGCAACTTGCCGATATAAATGTTTTATCCTTTACGCCGATTATCACCCCTCGGCAATTGAAAACCGAGTTGCCGATCCCGCCGGAATCCGCGGAAACGGTGGCACATGCCCGGCAGGTGGTACATGATATTTTGGAAAGCAACGATCATCGTATTATCGGGATTGTGGGACCGTGTTCGATTCATGATACGGAAGCGGCCCTGGATTATGCGCAGCGGCTGCAAAAACTCCGGGAGGATATTTCAGACCGGATTTTTCTGTTAATGCGGACGTATTTTGAGAAGCCCCGTACAACGGTAGGCTGGAAGGGACTCCTGAGCGATCCATTTTTGGACGGCAGCCATGATGTCCCGGCGGGGTTGCGCAAGGCACGTGAACTCTTATTGAAAATCACGGCGCTTGGGGTTCCAACCGCAACGGAATTGCTGGATCCGATTGTGCCGCAATACATCGATGACTTGGTGAGTTGGGCGTCGATTGGGGCGCGCACGTCGGAATCGCAGACGCACCGGGAAATGGCGAGCGGCCTGTCAATGCCGATAGGGTTCAAAAACAGTACGGACGGCAATCTCCAAATCGCGATAGATGCCATGGTTTCATCGTGTCATCCTCACCACTTTTTGGGGATAGATTCCGATGGGACCACATGCGTAGTGGCAACGCGGGGCAATTGCGCGTCGCATATCATTCTTCGGGGCGGCCGCGGACGTCCTAATTATGATCCAGTCACGGTGACGGATACCGAAGAGCGGATGCGGAAAGCCGGGCTGGAGCCACGCATCATGGTGGATTGCAGTCATGCCAATTGCGGTAAACGTCCGGTATTGCAGGGGCATGTTCTGCAAGACGTAATCGCACAACGCCTGGAGGGTACGAAATCACTGTTTGGCTTCATGATGGAAAGCAATCTCAAGGCGGGGAGCCAAAAAATCCCGGCGGATATTAAAGCATTGGAATATGGCGTCAGCATTACGGACCCCTGCCTCGACTGGGACAATACGGAAAAACTGCTTCGGAAAACATATGAGCGGCTTGCCGGGTCCGTATAAGTCTTTGGGTTTATTTTGGCAGCGATGGGGCGGCAATGTTCGCGTTTAACCAATTCCTAACGTTTTCCCAATAGAAGATAAACGCTGATCGATTATAATAATGTAAAAGTAAGGACCGGCAATCATGGCAAAAATTAGTGTCCTGGTGGTGGAAGATGAGGAAGACATCCTTGAGCTTGTAGCATACAACCTGACGAAAGAGGGGTATCAGGTAACTAAAACCATGTCCGGAGAAGAGGCATTACGGGTGGTGCATGCCAATCCTCCCGGCCTGATCATTCTTGATTTAATGCTTCCGGAAATCGACGGTCTGGAAGTATGCCGCCGTCTTAAGCGGGATTCGCGCACACACCATATACCCATCGTAATGCTCACCGCAAAGGGGGAAGAATCAGATATCGTGGCGGGATTGGAATTAGGCGCGGAGGACTACATCACCAAGCCGTTCAGCCCGCGTGTGCTCCTTGCGCGCATCCGCGCAGTGTTGCGGCGCCAGGAAACGGGCGAAGCAAACGCGGAAAAATCCATTACATTGGGCAAGTTAACCATTCATCCCGGCCGGCGTGAAGTACTGCTGAACGGAATATTGCTGGATCTGACCTATACCGAGTTTGGCGTGCTGCATCTGCTGGCGCGCCGTCCAGGCTGGGTGTTTACACGGTATCAGATTGTGGATGCCATCCGGGGCGAGCATTACGCAGTTACGGAACGCGCGGTCGATGTACAAATTGCAGGCTTGCGCAAAAAACTTGGCCCGGCTGGTGATTGTATAAAGACGGTTCGCGGCGTCGGCTATAAATATCAGGAATAACCATGCGCACCCGGCCCCTTATATGGCAAATCTTCTCCTCCTATTTTCTGATCATCGTACTGGCGGTGCTGATTATCACGGGATATACCAGCCGCTCCATTCAACAGTTCTTTCATGCACAAATCATCGCCGATTTGCAGGTGCGGGCGCGGGTCACTGGCGATCGTGTATTGGAAAAACTCATCGTCAATTCACCGGATTTGCAGCCCCTTTGCCGTGAACTTGGGCCGGAAATCAATGCGCGCATTACAGTAGTGTTGCCTTCGGGCGTGGTGGCGGCGGATTCGGAAGAAGATCCAACCCAAATGGAGAATCACGGGGATCGTCCGGAAATCCAGCAGGCAATCCAGGACAGGGCAGGTTCCGCGGTCCGCTTCAGCCACACCATGAATAAAAACATGATGTATGTGGCATTGCCACTTAAAAACAACAGCCAGATGGCGGGAGTGGTGCGGGTGGCGTTTCCGCTCACACGGCTGCAGAATGCGCTTTCCATGGTTTATGCTAAAACTATTACGGGCGGCGTTATCACTGTAATTTTAGCGTTGTTGGTAAGTTGGTATATAGCGCGTAAGTTGAGCCGCCCCCTGAACGAAATGAAGTCGGGTGCGGAACGATTTGCCCAGGGTGATTTCAGTCAGCCGGTAGCGCTTCCAAAGACGCAGGAAATGAGCCGCCTGGCGCAGGCATTGAATTTGATGGCGGCGCAAATGGATGACCGCATTCAGACGGTCGTAAGCCAGCGCAATCAGCAGGAAGCAGTGCTATCAAGCATGGTGGAGGGCGTTATCGCTTTAGACGGCGAACAGCGGGTTATCAGCTTGAACCAGGCCGCCGCGCGGCTCATCGGTGTGCCGTTTGAGCAGGCACAGGGACAGCTTCTAACAGAAATCATAGGCAATCCTTCCTTAAAGGCCTTTGTGCTGCATTCGCTGGAAACGTCCGCGCCCATGGAAAGCGAAATCAGTGTTCAGGGACAGGAAACGCAGATTCTCCAGGCACACGGGTCGGTGTTGCGCGATGCACAAGGCGAGGAAATCGGCGCGGTAGTGGTATTGAATGACATTACCCGGTTGCGGCGTCTGGAGCAGGTGCGCCGTGACTTCGTGGCGAATGTGTCGCATGAATTGCGCACGCCCATCACATCCATCAAGGGATTTGTGGAAACCCTCCTCGATGGGGCAATGGACAGCCCGGAGGATGCGCGGCGATTCCTGCAAATTATCGCCAAGCAAGCCGACCGGCTGAACGCCATCCTGGGAGACTTGCTCACGCTATCACGGATCGAGGAGGAGGAGCGGAAATCGCTGATCCAGATTGAACAGGGCAGCCTGTACGACGCGCTCACAGGTGCGATCCAGCAATGCGAAGGCAAGGCGGAGGAAAAAAATATGCACATCGTCCTGGAATGCGATCCGGCGATTGCAGTGCCAATGAATGCTTCATTAATTGAGCAAGCGGTGGCCAATCTAATTGACAATGCAGTCAAATTCAGCGATTCTGGGAAAGAAGTGCTTGTGGCCGGGATACAAACAAATGAAGAAACAATTATCCGTGTGGAAGATCATGGCTGTGGCATCCCGGCGGAATACCTGCCTCGCCTGTTCGAGCGGTTTTACCGCGTGGATAAGGCGCGGAGCCGAAGCATGGGTGGAACGGGACTGGGTTTGTCGATTGTCAAGCATATTGCGAAAGCGCATGGCGGGCATGTGACTGTTGAGAGCACGGTGGGACACGGCAGCATGTTTTCGATCCATTTGCCGAAATAAAACACGGATTTATCGGATGACATTCAAACCAATCTGAACATCACCGTTTTCCGACTGGTTTTCGATCTTGGCGCCACCGCGCAGGCGGCATCCGGTGATGACAGCGGATTCCACCTCTTTTCCGATAAGGATCTGAGGCTTTGCCGCGTCAAAAAAATCACATCCCTGCAAAATGGCGGAGCCGCCGTTAAGCCGGACACAAGGCGAAGCGGCATCCGCTCTTCCCCAAGCGGAAAAATGGCAGGCGTTTAGAGTAAGCGTGTTTTTACCTCCCATGATGACTTGTTCATTGGTTTCCTTGATGGCCCAGAAGCCGCAATTAGTGAATTTCACCGGCCCTTCGTTTTCCGGGGCAATGATGACCGTGCTCATAATCTGGGCATTCAGAAATTCAATGCCTGCATGCCCCTGACTTGCATCCACGCGCACCGCCTCGTTGCAGATATCCGCACCGCATTGCGTCAGCACAACATTCGGCGCGCCTGCATCGGTTTTAATGAAGTGGTATCCAATTTTTGGGAAAATACAAAAGCAATTGGACATGTATTCCCAATCAGTTCTGCCGATGACAAAGCCCTTAAAATGTGTCCGCAAATACTTCTCAATATCGAGTTCGTTGAAATTAGCAGAGGGATGGCGTGCCCGGCCCCAGGCGTGCGGATTGAAATGCACATTTTGGATACGCCCAATATCAGTGCACTTATCCACGAAAATACCGATCGTGAGCGGTTGTCCGAAGAGATTTTCGATATAATGGAGCTCATTGGAATATGTCCCGAAATCCAGCCCTTTATAGGGATTGGCCATAGTGACATTAATCACCGAGCAATGCATTCCAATGCCCTGAATACACCATGGATAGGGTTGAATATCCGAAGGAACCTGCTCCGGATAGAAGATGGTTATCCCCATGATTGCGCTGCTTTGATGCAGTTGAATCAAAGGTGGACCGTTCTCGTCGCCCCGGCTGCCCGTGGCATATAGAATGGTTCCCTTTCCAATATCCGTGTGATGTGGCGCTTCCCACACTCCTTTCAACGTAACACCCTGCGGGATTGACAAGGCCCCTGCAATCAAATACGTTCCCGCGGGAGCAAACACGATGCCGCCTTTTGATTCGGCGGCTTTAAGCGCGTTCTGGAATGCCTGTGTGTCGTCTGAGACGCCATCAGCTTTTGCCCCAAAATCTCTCACGGACGCAGTCCATGGAGTAGTGATATCTTTGACGGCCGGGGTATCCTGTGCATTCGCGCCGTCACAAAAAAATGTAAAAAGTAATAGAAATCCACCGACAAATGGGATTGCCTTCGGCATTGCAGTTCTCCTTGTCCTTCGCGGAATATTTTCTTGCACAGAAGATCCCGCTACTTGGCTTTTTCAGGACTATACACTATTATTCCCGCGGGAGTAACTGTAAATGAATGCTCGTGATCGACTCAAGCAATGGTATGCGGGAAATTCAGTTCCACCACCGTTATTGGAGGCGGAATTTGCCGAAGGCACCCTGGAAGCCTGGGCTCAGCGGAAGTTATTGACGGATTGCACCGCCGAGGCTTTCTTCGGCATCGACCGTCAGGAAGAAATGGAATTAACCTGGCGGCGGGTTCCGGAGGAAAAATCGCCGCTCGTCTGCAAAGAAGATCTTCCTGCATTACTGAATGCGTATGATCCCCGCGATGCCCGCCGGTTTCCCCCGGATTGGCCGTCGCGCGTGGAAACATGGAAGAGTCGAGAACATCTATTATTTGCATCGCCGTGGAATGAAGGACTGTTCCAGATTTTGGGCATATCGAACGGCGCTTCATTGGATGCGGTGCTGAGGGGATTGTGTGAGCGGCCGGTGCTGGCGGAGGCGGCCATGGAACACTATGCGCAATTCCTGGTGGATTTTTTAGACCGGCTGCTGCCGCAGGTGGAGGTGGATTTCGCAATCTTGTATGAGCCCATCGCTTCGAATCACGCGTCCGTCATATCCGCGGACATGTACAGGCATTTTGCCTTTGCCGCCTTGCGCCGGGTGATGGACTGCCTGGATCGGCACGGAGTCCGGTTGCGCGTGATGTGGTCCACGGGTGCGGTCCAAGCCTTTATTCCTGTATGGCTTGACGCCGGAGTTACCGGTTTGAATATCGAGGAATGCGGACGATCCGGCATCTCCTATAACAATCTGCGAAAAACCTTTGGCAAAGGCCCTGTTTTATTTGGGGGGATTGATTGGCGCACCGTAGCGTCCGGTCCCACCGCCATAGATGAGCTTTTGGAACAGCAAGTGCGGCCATTACTTGAACAGGGCCGGCATATCCCCTATCTCGACGATTCGATCCGCATATATATGCCGTTTGATGCATTCTGTTATTACCGGCTTCGTCTAAACAGGCTTCTCGAAGAAGTATTCGCGTAGCCTTGATTTCTAACAGGATAAACATGCACGTCCTAAAAAAAGCTGAAGCGAATAACGTGTATAAACGTTGATAACCATAGGTAAACATAACACCGCGTTTTTCTTGTCATTGCGAGTGGCCCACCTCCTTCGGCGGCGATTCGTAGAAGAAAGTAAAATGCGAGGTTGGGAGGGCGAGGCTCCTGCCGAGCCGTCAAAACAAGATCAACAAGGCATATTTTTTTTACGGCTCGGCAGGAGCCTCGCCCTCCCGAACACTTCCTCCTTTGTCTTTGCGGTGAGACCTAATTTCGCGGTACGATGTGCATTGGCGAATAGGAGATAGGAACCCCATGGAAACGCATAGTAATGTTACACGGCGCGTGTTTTTGGGCGCGCTCGGCGCGGGAGCTGCAGGAATGGCTTTGGCGCAAATGAACACTACCTCACCCGCTCCCCAGGCAAAGGAGACTCCCATGACGAAATATTGGATGCACGGATTTGGCGGAACTGATCCCAAAGCGACGGCCCGTACCATGAAGGAGGCGGGATTTAACGTGGTGGTGGCGGGCGGAGACGCCGTGATTGCTGCGGTGCGTGAAAATGGGATGGAATCCTGGCTCTGTGGCGGGGCGTTCGGCGTGGGCAACGACGAATTGGCGATGATGGCGATCAATGTGAAGGGGGAGCCTAAAAAGTGGTTTGGTTCAGGCTGTCCAAATAGCCCGGCGATCCGGGAGCGCAGCCTGAAGTCATACACGGGCATGGCCGCCACGAAGAACATTCAGGGCATTCTGGTGGATGGGTGCCGGTTCGCATCGCCCGCCTCCGGATTGGACGCCTATTTCACCTGCTTTTGCGATGTCTGCAAGGAAAAAGCGGAAAAGTTGGGGTTTGATTTCGCGCGTATGAAGCAGGATGCCACCACACTCTATGAGACGATTGCCGCCAAAGGGAAAACCAGTAAGCGTGCGGCGGCATGGCTGGAATCGCCGGCGGGTGTTGTCGAATTTCTCACACAGCTTCCCGGACTCTTGGATTGGCTGAGGTTTCGTCGGGTATGCATCACGGAGCATTTCCGCAACCTGAGCGAGATCATCCATGAAGCCAAATTGCGCATGGGCGTATACATTTTCACACCGTCACTCGCACCGCTGGCCGGTCAGTCGTATGTGGACCTTGCAGAGTTCATGGATGTCTTCGCGCCAATGATTTACCGCAATTATCCGGACAAACCGGGCGAGGCATGTTTGAATTGGGAAGTGACCAATATTCCGGAAGAAATCGGCGTGGCCGGAACGCCACAGGAAGCTTCGGTGATGTCGCTTGTGCTGAGTTGGCTCAATCTGGAACAGGTGGTGACGGCCCGCACCATCCAGGAAATCCGCGCGGAACTTCCCCCGGAAGCCGTGGGACACGAGACAAAAATGGCGCGCGCGATCATCGGACCAGATAAGGAACTCGCCCCCATTATATACATTGATGATCCGCTCATGGCGAAAACGGCAGATCTCACGCGAAAGAACGGTGCAAACGGCGTAAATTTCTTTGTATATAAAGATGCCTGGGCCGACATGGTGCGCCCGGCCATTGTGAAATAAGGAGTTGCCGTCATGATGATTCTGTCCGCACTGCTGTTTCTTGAAGCTGCGCCGCATTTGATGACTATCCAATCTCCGGGCTATACAACACCGGTGAGTGGCGTATGGTATGCCCCGGAAGAAGCGAAAAGCGCAATGCCACTGGGCGCACTGGGCACGGGATTTGTCGAACTCACCTCCAACGGCGCCTTCGGCAATATGACCTGCGAGAACAATTGGACCAAACCGGTTCCTTGTGCGCCAAAAAGCGGTATTGAACTCCGGGTGAAGAATAAGACCGTGCGCTTGTTTCCCAAGGAAGATCCATGCGCTTCTTTACGCCTGTGGGGACATTTCCCCATGGCCGATCTGTCATTTACCGATATGTTCAAACCCGTGGAGGTTCGTCTGAGAGCATTTACCCCACTCATTCCCAGAGATTACGAGCTTTCCGCACAGCCCCTGGTATTGTTTCATCTCACCGTGTATAACCGCCGGCATGAAAACACGGATGTTTCCATCGCGCTGCAATGGCAGGTGGAAAACAAACAGGAGCCCGTATCCGTCCCGTTTTTCAATGGTATTCGGCTCGATCTTCCGGAAGGGTCATATGCAGTTGCGGCGGAGGGGGATGCACGATGGAAGGTGCTATATGACTCGCCGGAAAAAGATTGTATCCGAACGGAGGCCTTATGCAGTCTTGCCTCCGGCGAAACCGCGGATATTGTGCTGGCATTGGCCTGGCATTTTCCCACCTGGACCTCCAGTGACGGCGAAACACTGAAACACCGGTATGCAACGTCCGCCAAAGATTCCCAAGCAGTCGTAGAAGCGGTGCTTCCCAAGGCGAAAGACATCGAGAGCCGGATTATCGCGTGGCAATCAGCCATTTATGCGAGCCGAACCCCGGATTTGCTAAAAGACGCTGTCATAAACAGCTTGTATATTCTGGCGCGAAATTCCTGGTGGATGGACGATGGGCGCTTTTTCCAGAGCGAGTCGTTCACCGGCTGCCCTATCACCGAAACGTTTGTCTGCCGGTATTATGGCTCATTCCCGCTAGCGATGTTCTGGCCGGAATGCGAACGCGCCACGATGCGCACCGTGGCAAAGACGCAAGCGGAAAGCGGAGAAATCCCCTTCGGATTCGGAACGCCGATGGGGTCCCGCTCACCAATGTTCCATGTGCAGCACCCGATTGTCTCTTCGGAGTTCGCGCTCACCACATGGCGTAATTTCTCGTTGTGGCGCGACGAAGAATATCTCAAAGAGATGTATCCGTCGGTGCAGCGCGCACTGCGGTATGCGATGACGCTCGATAAGGATCAAGACGGCCTCACCGACGAAGATCCCGGAAGCGAGAAGGGATTTCCCGCCAATCAATACTACGATATCTGGCCGTGGTGGGGCGTCAGTGCGTATACCGGCGGGATCTGGCTTGCCACGCTCCGCGCAGGTGAGGAATGTGCTAAACAACTCAACGATATGGCCTTTGTAGAGGAATTGCGCGGATGGCGGGAACGCGGCGCAAAATCATATGAGGAAAAACTCTGGACGGGCCAATATTACCGGCTTTATAACGATGTGACGAAAAACCGCAAGAGTGATACTTCGCTTACGAACGCCCTTTGCGGACAATGGTATGCCTATGCGGCGGGCCTCGGTGAATTGCTCCCTCGCGATCATATCCTGAGCGTGATTGATACGGTACTGAAAAGGAATGTTGCCGCCACGCCCTATGGGGCGGTGAATGGCGTGACGCCCGATGGAAAACCCGATGAAACCTTTCCCGATCATTCCGCCGTAAATACCATTGGAGAAACATGGAATTTCTGCGCGATGATGGCCTTCGCCGGGCGCAAGGACGATGCCATCACACTCTTCAACCGCAGTTATGAAAACATCCTCCTCCGCCAAGCCACCCCGTGGAATATCCCCTGGAGCCTCGACCGCGAAACCGGCGCAATCAAATGGGGCATCCATTATTACTCCAACCCCTGCGTATGGACCTTGTTTCAGGCGCTTGATCCGGAGGGATACGCAACATTGGGGAAATTTTGAAATTTTGCTGTGTTTGGGAGGGCGAAGCTCCCGCTGAGCCGTAGAACTAAACATACCTTTAATATCTTGTGTATCCAGGCTTCCCCGATCTTGTTTGAACGGCTCAGCAGGAGCTTCGCCCTCCCGGCTTTGCGTTTTATTATCTTTTGCGAGTCATCGCCAACCTATGTATGTCAAGGCTTTTCGTTAAGATATGGCTTGCGGAATGAAAAGGATCAGCCCGATCATCCGGATCGGACCGATCAGTCTGCTCAAAAAGGTCTTGCCTGAATAACCCTCATTTCGCCGCGGGTATGATTTCTTTCAAGGCGGCCATCATGCTGGCGCCGGCTTCTCGTCCGGGGGACATGCTGGTGAGGTACTCCGCGAATTTGATGTCCTTGGTATTATCAAAGAAGCGCGGAGGGATAATGTAGCCGAGATGGTCGATGGCCAGCCCCAAGATGAAGCACGGCCCGGTTTTCATGAGAGCCTTGGTTTCTTTGGTGTACTCTGGTGCCGTTTCTCCGGGATGGGTGGCGAATTGAGCGTTGCCAAGGGCAAACCAGGCAACTTCGGTCTCCACGGCGCCCCCGGCCATGTTGCGTGCCACAAGGTTAAGTTCTGACATCTGTTTGAACATCGGGGAGGGGCAGGGCATCTGAAACACTTTGTGGGCAAATCGAATATCAGTGCCCTCGACGGGCTTGGCATTCGGAATAGCAGCTAATACCTTGGCGGCGAGATCATTTCCATATTTTTCCGCGAGGGCGAAGGTGCGTTCAGGCGTTTCGGGCTGTATCCAGCCCCCCACGCCGCCCTGCAAGAAGAGATGTTCCGCAGGCAGGGTCTCGCCCATTTTTTTATAAAACGCACCGGCCCAATCTGCGCTAATCTGCTGAGTATTCTCATCCAGGACCGTGGGATGGCAGGCAAAGTTGGTGAGCGTGGCAACAGGCTGTCCCTGGGCATTTTTACAGATCAGAATTGTAACGGAGTTATCGAGTATCTTTGGTTCACTGTCGTTCACGGCCCAGCCCACACATTCGGTTTCCGCATACGACAAGGTGGCGGGCTGCAGGTTCGTGGCGGCCTTTGCCACCTGATCGGAGGCGGTGTCAATGAGTTGTTTCATATAGGCCTCGTTGCGCCCGCAGGTGGTGGCATCGGGGCCATAAATTCCGATGGTATCCGGCGCACAATGCGTATGCGTGGCCTGAACGATAATGCGCTCCGGTGGGATATGCAACGCCTTCGTTTTTTCAGAAGCCGCTGCCCGGATGGCTTTCACGGTGGGTTCATATTGCAGGCTCAGGGCATCCACGACAACCAGCGCCAACGGCGTTTTTCCATCGTCCCACACAATAGCCTTGGCATAGAGATTGTCATGGACGGTGGTGGATTTCCGGTTGTATTCATTTCCACCGAGGAACACGCCTTCGGGCGGGTTCACCGTGGCCGAGGCCACACCGGCGCGAAAAGAAGATGTTTGAGCCGAATCCGGTGCAGAAAAACCTGTTGCCGCGATAAGAGCTAATCCACAAACCAAGAACATAAGCCGCTTCATTATTGTATTTCCTTTTATTGAGAAATGTTATCCCATAGACACCTTGGGGGAGATGTTTGGTTTCGGGATTACTGCCCCTCTTGCTGTTGTTTTCGGCGTTCTTCCTGCCTTTTGCGGTTGATCAAAACATTAACCGCCGCACCGAGGATTCGTTTAAGGCGTTCATCCTTAGGTCCCACCGTTAACCGGCTAGTGAGCAGTTCATAGCTGCTGATGACCAGGCGGATTTCCTCTTCCGTGAGGGTGTTAAGCCGGTTGGCGCTGATTTTATCAATAGCGGAACGCAAGATGGCCTGTTGCCTGCGTTCAGAGGCGCCGGCTTCAGTGGCTGGTTTGGCCGACTCCTCCGCCTGCACTTGATTGGCCAGTTCGAGGCGGCCCGCCAATTGCACAGGCAACACGCCGCCCGCTTGGGAATTTTCATCGGCGATCTGGCTGTGCAATAACGCCACTTCTTCAAGAGTAAGCTTGCTGACATCTTCGAGCGACATGCTTAGAATGCGTTTGGCGGCTTCCATGGAGGCGGCGGAGAAAAGACCCACGCCTTCGAGCAAATCCACCTCTTCCGGAGAAAGATCGGGGCTGGAAACGGGCAAGAAAGGCGTTTTTACATCCGTTAATTCTTGTTGTTGGATTTCACGTTCAAGGCGGCTAATCGTTAACTCACACCCCTCAAGCTTGGCTTTGGCTTCATCCAAACAGGTCTCGAGGTTATCCAGCACCTTGTTCCAGCGATGAACGTTATTGGGCTCCGTGGCCCGGCGGCGATCCGCCTTCTCCAGAAGCGCGAGAACGGTATTGAGATTCTCCTGGTGCTGGGTCCTCTGCCGGACAAGGCACTCCAGCTTTTCCCGGGTATTCTGCGTTTCAGTGTGCATGCTCTTTAGAAATCCTGATCCTCAACATAGGTGAAACTATACTATACTATGAACTCTTTTTCCATAAAATCTATGTGGGCTTTGTAGAGAACAAGAAAAATGGCTCCCTTCAAATACTGGGCGGATGGGTTACACACGGCAAGTGCGATATACTAAAGCGGTGACACATAACCCGTGGAAGGAAAATAAATGACCGAGTTTGACGCATGGGCGCCCTATTATGACCTTATCCATCAGGGATTGCCGGGAGAAGCGCAATATTATGTGGAAGAGGCCATCCGACAAGGAGGCGAAACCCTTGAATTGGGGTGTGGGACGGGCCGCATCTGTATTCCGATGGCGATGTCGGGTGTAACCGTGACCGGCTTGGACAATTCTTCCCGCATGCTTCAATTATGCCGCGCCCGCATGAAGAAAGTTGGAAAGCTGCCGGGTAAACTCACGCTGGTGCGCGCCGACATGCGCACTTTTGATCTTGGAAGACAATTCCAGTTTATTGCCATGCCCTATCGCGCATTCATGCATTTGCTCACACCCGAAGATCAGATGGCCTGCCTGCAATGTGTTCAACGGCACTTGAACCGGCAAGGGGTGTTTATTTTGAATGTATGGGCCGCGCGGCCTTCCACCATTGCACATGCGGCTCAGGCCAAGGAAAAGTTTACATTTGCAGGACGGTATCCGGCGCCCTGGGGCAAAACGAGGCTGGTACACCATCATAGCGCACAGTACGATGAATACCTCCAGCGGATTACCGAATCTCACCGCATCCGTGAGGTGGATCAACATAATCGCCTCCTTCATGAAGAGACGCTGTCCCTAACGCGCACCTGGCTGACCCCCCGGGAAATGGAGCATCTTCTGCATCGATGCGGATTTTGTGTGGAGGCGGTTCTGGGCGGATTTAACGGAATCCCTTTTAACGCGGGAAGTACGGAAATGATCTGGCGGCTTCGGCGCCCCAAGAGCCAACCCACATCGAAATAGGTTCACCCTCTGCACACCAGTGATCCGGCGGGAGAATGTATTTTTCACACAAACTAATACAGGATTGAAAAACGCTGATATCGCGGTTCACCGTTGGCCCACTGTTCTTCCACACGCCTGACGGAAGCACCCAAAGGGCCGCGCCGGCACCATGCCAACATGGTTTCAAGCGTATCTCGAGGACCTTCGAATTCGGCTTCCACCCGGCCGTCAGGCAGGTTGCGCACCCAGCCATTCAACCGCAATGATTCGGCCTTGGCAAGCGTCGAATACCGAAACCCAACGCCCTGCACCCAGCCTTCTATCAGCACATGCAGCCGCGTTGTTTCCATAGACTGCCCTGTCCTTGAGGGGCGTGCATGAGACTTCTAATACCGCCCGTTCTTGCCGCCTTAGTCGGTCAAAGAAATATAGCGTTCACGAAAGTCCGGAAACGCCAATGCCACGGATGCCATGCAGGCGTCCAGCGCTACCTGGGGATCCACATTTTCAACACTGGATTGGATAATGGACAACATTTTGCGGTCATTCATTTGAATTGCAAGCTTGAACACCAGTGATTTCAACCGCATAACGACTTCTTCCGGCTTCACTTTGCTGTTGGTGTCCACTTTAATTTCGGATTTGTCAACCCGGAGCAATTGTTGAAACACCGTAAGCGCGGAGGGGTCGTCACTCTGCAGCATCGAGGCGGCGTTCCGCGCACGGTACAGCAGATTGGGCTCTGTGGGGTCTTCCCGGCGTGCAAGGCGCCCGCGCAAATACTGAGTGGCATCCCAATCATTTTCCCGGGCAAGAACCAGCGCCACCTCCGGTTTGAGCGTGGGCACGGTGTCCAAAATCTCTTTGAGCAGCTTGGCGCCCATGGGATCATTCAAGTCGTGCAGTATGATCCCAATGCGATAGCGTTCCTGGGTATCCGCGTCTTTCAGGCGTAATTTCATCTGCTCAATAATATCGCCGCCGCCCAGCCGCACCAGCGCGAATATCGCCGCATTATGCTTCAACTCGTTGGTTTCGCCCAGCATGGCGATAAGGCGGGGAATGATCTCCCTGTCTCCCAAATACGCCAAGGCCCGCGCAGCAGGGCCCGACAACTCGCCCGCGCGATCCTGCAACATGGAAGTGAGTATGGGGATGGCATCCCGGTAATCAACCAGGCCTGACAAACACGCGGACTTTGTCCGGATCGAGCGATTGCCGCTTTCCAGCCCCTCACGCAATAAGGCTTCAGACGGTTTCTCTCCAACGAGGAAAAGCGCCAACGCCGAGTCGAGGCGCACCTGCATTTCATTTGACGCCTGCAAGTCCTTAAGATACTTTATGGCATCCTGGTCGCCATGAAGTGCAAGAATAGTGGCGGCATGAATTTTCCGTTCCTGGTTGTCATTTGAGGCGCCATAAATCTCCTTGACACGGCTCCATACGCGATCCAGCACCTTCTGATCATCTGCGCGCAACGCGCCATGCTTGGGCAGAATGATCTTTTCTTTTTCCACTTTCCCTCCCTGAATCTGGACCTCCTGAACGTCCTCGTTCAGATACGTGAAACGTTCATTGGCCTCCGTGAGCACGGTAAAGTCGCCCGGCCGTACCTCAATGACACGAAGGTTGGCGTCTTTCGCGCCACTATCTTTCAAGATTACCGTCACCAAGGTGGATGTGTTTATAATCTCCTTGAGTGACGCACCGGGAGCGCCGGTAACCGTTACGCCGGCCGCACCCGCCCAAAAAGCCATCGATGCCATCACCGCCAAAATAATCACATACCGCATAGTCGAGTCCCCTCGTATTGCATTGCATTCAATGCAGTTCCAGTTTTTCTTCCTTGATTATTTTATCCAAAAACCGCTTGGCCGTTTCCACTGAAGGAACAAACGGATTAATCACCAGCGCCTGAAGCGCAAACTCATAGGATTTATGTTTCACCGCCTCCACCGTCAACCGTTCACTTTCTTTGACCGCAACGAACATCCCTTTCAGGCCTCCGGGAAGGCTTCCCACCTTGCGGGGCCGCACACCGCGCCGAT
>JAKQOG010000272.1 GCA_029565395.1 Candidatus Hydrogenedentota bacterium
GAATTACATCACGGCGTTGATGTGGAAGGGCATGTTCAACGCGCAGGTGGGCGCGGTCAATGTGCTACTTTCTCCTTTTGGATTCGAGGGTTACAACTGGTTCGACAAATTTCTTCCCGCCTTCACGGCAAATCTGGTGACCAATACGTGGCTCGGTTTTCCTTTCATGATGGTGATTACCCTGGGCGCGCTGCAGTCGATCCCTGGTGAGTTGGAAGAGGCGGCGATGCTCGATGGCGCCACGCGATGGCAGCGTTTTCGCCTGGTCATTTTCCCTCATGTACGGCCGGCTTTGCTGCCCGCGATCATTCTGGGCTCCGTATGGACCTTCAATATGTTCAACATCATCTACCTGGTCAGCGGAGGAGAGCCCAACTCACAGACCGATATCCTCATCAGCGAGGCGTATCGTTGGGCGTTCGAGCGCGGGCAGCGTTTCGGCTATGCCGCGGCCTACTCGGTGCTCATCTTCATTTTCTTGCTGTTCTACAGCCGTGTGACCGAACGTTTGCAAAAGGATGGTGCGTCGTGAAGCCTCGCTTGCCGGAAGTGATCATCACCCACGCCGTGCTTCTGCTCATGTCCACCGTGGTGCTGTATCCGGTTTTATGGGTGCTGAAGCTCGCGCTGACGCCTGGGGGTCAGCTTGGCGCCGACCCCAATCCGCTTCCCCTGCCGGATTCCTTTTACCTGGGAAATTTCGGAGCTTTCCTATTTGCCAAGGACTTCAATGGCAATCCCCTGTTTTGGTACCAGCTTGGCAACTCCCTGTTGATCAGCGCGGTAGCCACGCTCATCGGTGTGTTGTGCGCGCTATCCGCCGCCTATGGCTTTTCTCGTTTCACCTTCGCGGGCAGGGAGACGGGACTCAAACTCATGCTCATCTCCCAGATGTTTCCCGCGGTCGTCACGGCGGTTCCGTTGCTATTCATTCTGGATACGCTCGGGCTTTTCGGCACGACGGCGGGGTTGGTGCTCATTTACTCCACGGCCTCGGTTCCCTTTTGCATCTGGATGCTCAAAGGATTTTTCGACACGTTGCCGCGGGATCTCGAAGAATCGGCTCGCCTGGACGGCGCTGGTCATTGGATCATCTTTTTCAAGATCATGCTGCCGTTGGTCCGTCCGGGCATCGCGGTAACGGCCCTATTTTCGTTCATGACCGCGTGGAACGAATTCATCATGGCGTCGATTTTTCTCGACGACGTGACGAAATACACGTTGCCGGTGACGTTGCAGCAATCGGTGGGGGGCTATGATCCGAATTGGGGACTGTTTGCGGCGGGTTCGCTCATTCTCTCGATTCCGGTGGTGGTGGTGTTCTTCTTCGTGCAGCGGCACATGGTAGCGGGTTTGACGGCGGGGGCGGTGAAGGGGTGAAAAGGAGCCAACCCCGCGTTTCATATTACCCGCAGCGGGTATGTTCGACGGCATATCCACGGAATGATTGTTGGTGCTGAGCGACTTCCGGAAGGGGCCCTCGCTCCTGTCTTCCCTCTATCGCCGCTTGCTCGAAACGGGCTCGAGGTGCGACATGCATAGAACGTATCCGGTGGTTCCACTGGGCCGTGGGTGCGACAGGTTTGACGCGTCGAAAAATTTTAATGTTTATTTTCAATAATTTAAAACATGGCCTCCAGGGCATGGAATGTGCTTCACCCATGCTCCAGAGGATGGCGTACGAGTGCAATCGAAGTTGAAATGGCTTGGGTAGCTGGGCTTGCGCTCCTTTCCTGTGGGGATGATTCCCGACTTGGGCTGCGTATCCCCCAGATCGGAAGAGCACACG
>JAKQOG010000278.1 GCA_029565395.1 Candidatus Hydrogenedentota bacterium
GCCGGAACAATAGGTAAGGCCATTATCCGAATGTTGGCAGATCCGCACTGGGCAATTGCCCTGGGTTTCTCCTCCCAATACCCATAGTTTATTGTCATATACCACGGAGGCCGGTGACCAGCGGGGCACACAATTCGTAACAGTATAATCAGGCATCCAATTTATACCATCCGAGGTATACCAAACACCTCCAAACTCTGTAATCCCCCCATAGTCCCCTCCGATCATCCACATTTTGTCGTCAAAGACTGCGAGGCTATGACGATCTCGCCCTCGCCAGGGCGCATGCTCGCACACCTGTGTCCAGTTCACTCCATCTTCCGTACTCCATACATCATTCAACAAGATTTCCCAACCTGTACTCGGATCCCCCCATAGTCCACCTATCAGCCAAAGGCGATCCTGAAACACGATGGCTGCGCTATATCTTCTAAGCCGCCATGGAGGCGTGTCCGTTACCAAGTTCCAATTTATACCATCAGAAGAATTCCAGAGATCAGCCAAGTCTCTACCCAACGTAGGTTCGTCTCCTACATAACCCCCAAATACCCACATTTTGTTTTGAAACACAGCTACCGTGTGATAATGCCTGTATCTTAGCGGTGTTTCCTCCGCCACGCAGTTCCAGGAAATCCCGTCTGCGGAGTTCCAGATGGATTTTGAACTATAACCACAGATAATCCAGATTCTCCCATCAAACACACAGGCATACCTTCCGTTAGGCCATGGCGGGCTGGCGCACGTCTGTGTCCAGGTGTAGCCATCAGAAGATGTCCAGGTGCCATAGGTGGCGCTTAGAAGCCACAAACTCCCATTGAATACGACAGCACCATGTAATGTTGCGGGCACCCACGGCGCATGATCGAGCACTTCCTCCCAACCTGCGGTAGCGGCCCTAGGGAACGTCATAAGGATAAGCAATGCGCAGAGAATACGCACAGTAATATGTCCTGCCGGTAAGGCGGGAACTTTCATGATAAACTCCTTGGTTTATGCAGTTAGACTGTAGGCAACAGGTGACATCCTGCCGCCTACAGTGTTTTCATCTACAGTAGATTCATTTAAAGTCTTATTTACCCTGGCTGCTGGATCTATCCGCGTCTCCGCCGATGAAACAACGGCCTGTCAGGATCACACTGCCCGCAGGGACCGTGTTCGGGGACGTTGGCTCCAAGGTCGAATTCGTGAACGATTGAGAATTAATGAGCGCCACGGTATCGCCGTCGCCATTCTTGATCCGGAACGAACGCGCAGGCATGCCGCTGTCCAGGCTGATGCTCACGCGCTCATAGAGCTTGCCCTTGATGAACATTTCCGCCGCATAGTGCGATGACGGAGTATTCACCCGGACAATTTCATCATAGCTGCTGTCGCGGATGATGAACTCATTGTCGCTGGTCGGATTGAGATTGATGGCGCCCGCCACTTGTGTTAAATCACCTTCAACTACCAGATTACCCAGACTATCGATCGATGCACAGTGCTCATTTTCCTCGTTATTAATGACAAACCACGGTGCATTGGCCAATTCGAGCGCGGCGGCGGCGTTCAACCGTCCGTACCCGGTGTATTCATCGCGTCCGGGTCCGGCATCCTCCGTCTCGGGAAAGGCTTCCAATTGGCGCATCATTCCCCGGACATCATCGGTTGACAATAATTCCTTCAAGGCCACCAGATGAACCCCTTTCACACCCAGATCGGCCCATGGCGCATCCGGATCGAGCGACTTATCATCCGTGCTATGGGTACATTTATAAAACTAGCACACATTCAACGCACAGTTTTCTGTATACACCTGTGGATGCTATTTGTCAAGAGAAATTTTTGGCAATAGGCTAATATGTGCTGGAATAGAACAATTTTGAAAAGATGGAAGCAGTTTCATGCATTTTTTGCATATGGCAGTTTATTTCAGAGAAGGAGTATTTGGGAGTATTGTATACCCAGGGTGACAAAGCGCACTCCCTACAATGAATTATGCACCTCCTTAACGAAAAAGGGCGCAAAGGATACGAGTAAATTCAGCATAGCGTTCGCTTCGCTTGTTTGGATATCGTGAGTGCTTGTCTGGGGGAGAAATCCAGTCTAATAAAGGTTTCCCACCGCGCGTTGTTTTGCCCGGATTTCCTCGGCGCGTTCCGCCAGGCAGATGGCCTCCGCGGTTCGATTAGTGGCCGCGCAGAGCGCTGCCATGGCACTGAGCCGGACGGCTACATCGGGATGGCATTCGCCCAGGGCCTGGTCTTGGATGACTCTTGCGCGTTCAAGGGCCTGTTCAGCTTCTGGGTACCGGTTTTGGGCGGTATACAGGATTCCCAGGTTGGTCAGGTTTGTGGCGAGATAGGGGTGGTGCCGGCGCTGAGCTTTTTCGTGGAGCTGCACGGCGCGCAGGAGCAGATTTTCCGCTTCGACGGGTGCGTCGGCCGCACTTTTGATGAGCGCAATCCCGTTCAGACTGCGGCACACTTCCAGGTTGGTTTCATCGTGGCGATTAATCTCTAACGCCCGCCGATAGAGGCATTCCGCCTCGGTTTTCTTTTGTAAAAAGTTCAAATCAGCAAGGTTGTTTATCGTGGTGGCCATTTCACGATGCCGTTTGCCCAGGCTTTTCTTTTTCAGTTTATAGGCATCCCTAAGGCACTGATCGGCCTTGTCAAATTCTCCCAAGGCAATGGCGGCCTGGCCCAGACCGTCGAGGGCCTCGGCTTTGCGGACATTTTTGCACGCTTCATCGGCGGCCTTCTGAAGGAGTATGGCGGCTTCCTTGAAATTTCCAGAAGAGTCGGAGGCGGTTCCTGTCAGATAATACGAAATGCACAGATTCTGTTCAGCGGCCGCTGTTGCCCCAATCATGGCAATCATCAGCCCTATGCTTATCAGCAGGTTCGTTTTGGGCATGGTCCTATTCCTTTCCCCTTACCGGTTAACTTTTTATGTATCCTAAGCATACCGCAAGCGTGTCTAATCGTCAACAAGTTTGATTAGGCCGCATTTTTGGGAAAAAGGGGCTGGGGCAATTGCCTGAAATAAAAGGATACATTTTTGTGGAAATAAGATATACTATGGAAAGAAAAAACGTATGGTTGGGGTTTTGTTTGTGAGGAAAGGAGATACTATGCACAGGATGATGGTTGGGTTAATGATTGCCCTGATGATTGGCATGGGTTCAGCCGGGTATGGGGCGGATTCGGCCGTGGCGGCCGGGGCCCAGGATGTGGGGTGGCAAAACCGGTCGGTTTCGTTTGGCAATTATCTGCCGTTTGCGCCGGTGGATTTGGCGGCGCTTCGGGCCAAGTGTCCTGGTGATTGCACCTACTGTAACAAGGACAAAGTGTGTTGCAAGACAGGCTGCAAATGCGAGAAGTGCAAGTACATTTGCGATGATTGTGCGAATTGCCCGGCGGCGGTATTTGATAAGATTTATTTTGACTTGGACAAGGCGGTTCTCCGTCCGCAGGGCATAGTGGAGTGCGAAGCGATTGTAGCGCTGATGAACAGCCGTGCGGAACTGGTTGCGATTATTGAGGGCCACACCTGTGATCTTGCTTCCGACGCTTACAATATGACCTTGGGGCAGCGGAGGGCGGATGCGGTAGCCCAGTACCTTGTAGAGCATGGGGTGAATTCGAGCCGGGTCAGCACGGTTTCCCTTGGGGAGACCCAGCCTGCGGCGGGCGTTGATCACCGGGAACTTAACCGCCGGGCGGTGGTAATTACATTAGTTCCCGCCAAGTAACCTTGTATGGGGGGAGTTTTTGCATCGAATGTGAAACCGGGGCGCATAAAGCAACGGGAAGGAAGAGGCATGGTTCTTTTCGTTCGGCGCGGGATGTGTGTTCTTATTCTTGCGGGACTGGCAGGCGGGATTGGGCTGATTCACAGGTCCGCCGCGGGGCAAGAAGCTGCGGTTTCCGCCGTCAAGGAAACGGGGGAAATGAAAGCGGCCAGAAAACATGCGGCGCATCGCACGCGGCGTATTATTATGAATAATGACGGCAATGATGCGCGGGGTGTGAAGGGGGGGGAACAAAAGACACCGGAGGCGTTTTTGGCGCGCCGCACCTCGCCCCTGGCCGGGTCGCAAGTGGATGCTATTTTCTATTGTTCGGGGGTGTTTAATTTCTACACCCATAAGAGCGAAGAGACCGAATTGCGGGGTCATGGGGACAAGAGACAGTTAGATTGGGCCTGGGAGCTCACGCAGCAGGGAACCGATTCTTTAACCTTGGTCACGAATTTTGGACATGCGCATGGGATGGAAGTCTTTTGGTCGATGCGGATGAATGATACCCATGACTCGGGCGATGATTCGCTATTGTGCCAATGGAAACAGGCTCATCCCGAGTATCTGATGGGTACGCGAGCGAGCAAGTACAAGCATGGGGGCGGGCGGTGGTCCGCGGTGAATTATGGATTGCCGGAAGTGCGGGACAAGGTCTTCCGAATATTGAAGGATGTAGCCTCTCGATATGATGTCGATGGCCTTGAATTGGACTTTTACCGGCACCCCGTCTATTTCAAGCCGCAAATGACCGGCAAACCCGTAACGCAGGAGGACTGTAACCTGATGACGGAATTGCTACGGCGCGTGCGGGCGATGACGGTGGAGATAGCCGAACAGAGAACCCGCCCGGTGCTGATTGCGGTGCGCGTGCCGGATTCGCTGGGTTTCGCAAAAGGGGTTGGCCTCGATGTGGAACGCTGGCTTCAGGAAGACTTGGTGGATATTGTAACGGGCGGGGGCTATTTTCAGTTTGAGCCGTGGGAACATCTTGTGGCGTTGGGGAAGAAATACGATGTGCCGGTTTATGCTGGGCTGAGCGGGTCCAGGATTCGTGCGGACAAAGAGGGGGCGGATGATGCGTCCTTGTGGCATGAACAGGCCGCTCTGGCATGGCACGCAGGGGTAAATGGCATATACGTGTTTAACCGGTTTAATCCGAAGGATCCGCTGTTTTGGAGCTTGGGGAACCCTGAGACTCTGAACAAGCCGGATCATGAGGTTAAACCCGTCGCCGGGGAAAAACGTGCGATGGAAAGGTGGTTGAAGGGCGGAAGCCGTTTCTCGCGGATAGGGGATTGATTGTCCTTGGGAAGGGTTCTAAAAAAGGCGAATGGGGATATAGCACTTGGTTTTTATTTCATGTATACTAATTGTACAAAAATGTGGAGTTTTCCGCGAGCGGAAACCATAAATTCTTGAAAGATGGGAGGTGGTACGATAAAGTAAGGAGGCAGTTGGTTTTTGGGAGGAGGAAGAACGTATTAATTAACTAAGGTTCAGGTAAATGAATCGACTGATTAAATCGTCAGTGGGGATTGTATTAACCTTAATAGTGGGGAATTCACTGCTTGCGTGGTATCTGTTGGTGCTGGTGAACCGGGAGGGGGATGTTCGGATGGCCACGTTGCGTCAGGATCAGGAGAACGAAATCATTGCGGAGGTTCGGGGGCGGGTTGAAACGGCGTGTTATATGATTCGGCATATCGCGGAACACAGCCCGGATACGGCATCAGCGCAGGAATCCGCGATGCAGGCGGTTTCTGGCATCCGTTTTGGTGAGAAAAATTATCTTTGGATACACCGGCTGGATCCGGAACATGTGGAGAGTGCGTTTATGCTGGTGCACCCGGCGGATGCATTGCGGGGCCGGGATAATGCGGGGCTAATCGACCTGGATCGCATTACGCAGATTTATTATGAGGGGGATATTGTGCCGAAAACAGATCCGCGGGTGGGCTATGTGAAGCCCATAGATTTGTTTGCGGAATTCAACCGTATTGCGTTGAGCCAGGGGGAAGGCATAGTCAGTTATTACTGGCCCAAGATAGTGGACGGAAAAAGTTCTCCGGAGGGGTACCGGAAAGTAGCGTTTATCAAGTATTTGCCGGAATGGCACTGGGTGGTGGGAGCCGGGGCATATGCGGATCATATTGATAACGCCATGAAACAGCGGGCAGAGGCGCTGAAGCAGGATCAAACGAAACTGGTTTGGCGTTTCAGCATTGCTATTGTTAGTTTTTCCATCGCCATCGTGGTGATTGTTTCGGTATTGAGCTGGCGCGTGACGCGGCGGCAGATTCATGAATTGGAGAGGCAGGTTGAAGAGCGCTGCCGGGCGGAAGCGGAACTTCGGGAGAGTGAGGCGAAATTCCGCAATATTGCAGAGCAGTTGATGGACAGCATTTACATAGTGGATAGAGACGGGTGCATCACATATCTTTCACCTGGCTCTGAACAATTGTTTGGATGGCGCCCGGAGGAGATGGAGGGGCATATTTTTGTGGAGTATTTGCCTGACTTTGAAGTGGGCCGTGTGATGAGTTCGTTTCAGGAGGGACTGGCCACGGGGGAATCCCTGACGGGATTTGAGTTGAAGCTGAAACGCCGTGATGGGACGTTGTTTGATGCGGAATTGGCAAGTACCGCGTTGAAGAGTGAGGGGATGGTCATTGGGGAAATCGGGATTATCCGGGATGTGACCGAGCGCAAGCGTGCGGTGGAGGAATTGCGGCAACGGGAGGAGACGTTCCGCGCCCTGGCGGAAAATTCGGTGGATGTTATCATGCGATTCGATCGGGAAGGCCGCCACCTGTATGTGAATCGGGCGGTAACGGCGGCGACCGGCCTTCTCCCGGAGGCATTTATTGGGAAGACGCATTCGGAGATTGGATTCCCGGAATCCCTGTGTGTGATGTGGGAGGGGGCGATTCAAGAGGTTTTTGAAACGGGCCGCATCAAGCAAGTGGAGTTTCAGTTGCCTAATGGGATGTGGGTGGACTGGCTGCTGATGCCGGAACTGGATCAGGATGGCGCGGTGAATGCGGTGATTACGTCGAGCCGGGATATTTCGGAACGGAAGCGGTTGGAGGATCAACTCCGTCAATCGCAGAAGATGGAATCGATTGGGCGGCTGGCCGGGGGGGTGGCGCACGATTTCAACAATCTGTTGGCGGTGATTCTTGGATATGGGGATATATTGGAGACGGAGCTTGCGCCGGATCCGCATTTGCATGAAGAGATTCAACAGATCACCGCCGCGGGCGAACGGGCGAAAGAACTGACGCGCCAATTGCTGGCGTTTAGCCGGAAGCAGGTGCTGGAAATGAAGACGGTGCCGGTGAATGCCTTGTTGAGCGATATGGAAAAGATGCTCCAACGCCTCTTGGGCGAAGATATACACCTGAAGGTGGTCCCCAATCCCCAGCCGGGCTATGTGCGGGCAGACCCGGTGCAACTGGAACAAGTATTCATGAACTTGTGCGCCAATGCGCGGGACGCTATGCCGAATGGGGGCGCCCTGACGATTGAAATCGGGGATGTTGAAGTGGATGAGACGAATGCGCTTACGCACCCGAACATACAACCTGGTTCATATGTGATGATAACGGTGAGTGATACGGGATGCGGGATGGATGAAGAGACGCAACGGCGCATTTTTGATCCTTTTTTTACGACGAAGGAACAGGGTAAAGGGACGGGGCTGGGATTGGCGACGGTGTACGGTATTGTGAAGCAGCATGGGGGTGAAGTACGAGTATATAGCGAACTGGGTCATGGCACGGCCTTTAGAATATATCTTCCGAAAATCCAGCCAATGGGTCCAGGGACAGCCTCTCCAAAGCGGGATAAGGCTCTTCAGGGGAAAGGAGAGGTCATATTGGTGCTGGAGGATGATGCGGGTGTCCGCAAGCTGACCTGCCACCTTCTTGCCAAGCTTGGGTATACCGTGATAGAAGCCAAGACCGCGCAGGAGTGCCTTGAACTCGCCCGGCATGAAGCGCGGATCGATTTGCTGTTGACCGATGTTATTATGCCGGATATGAACGGGCGCGAGGTGGGAGAACGGGTGGCGGGCCTCTGTCCGGACATAAAGATAGTGTATATGTCGGGATATAATGAAGACATCATTGCGCATCATGGCCTGTTGGAGGAAGGCATTCATTTTATCAACAAGCCGTACCATCCCGTGGATCTGAGCCGGAAGCTCCGGGAAGCGTTGGAAGGGTAAATCTGGCGGAGAGGGTGGGATTTGAACCCACGGTACGGGTTAAGCCGTACAACGCCTTAGCAGGGCGCCACCTTCGGCCACTCGGTCACCTCTCCGCGCGGGAAAAACTACTGTAGCATGAATCAGGGGGAAGGCGCAACTGTTTCATGGTGGAAAGCATGGGTGTGCAATGGGGCGGGGGATTCGTTTAGTATATGAGATATGGGGTCAATGTATGATGATACATCGGATGCATCCGGGCGGTCCGGGCGAGACCGGCGTCCGGAGAATGCTGCGTTGTCTCCGGATGACACGCCTACGACACCCCGTCAAGACAATGAAACGCCGTTTCCGGCTTCACCGAAGTTGCCGGGAGGGTGGATTAACACATCGCACCTTGCGGGCCGCCGTGTGGGGGCATATATGGTTCGGCGGAAGATCGCTCAGGGGGGGATGGGAGTGGTGTATGAGGCCTATGACGAGTCGCTGGATCGTCCCACGGCCATCAAGGTGATCTCCGAGGAGTATTTTACGAATCCGGATTTTGTGGCGCGGTTTTTGCGGGAGGCCAGAACGGCGGCGCGGGTTCATCATCCGAATCTGGTGAATGTGTATGCGGCGGGGTGTGATTCGGGGCTGCATTATATTGCCATGGAATATGTGGAGGGGCAGTCGCTTGCGGAAGTGATTACACAACATGCTCCAATGCCGCTGGAGGAGGCGGTTCGCTATGCCTGTCAGGCAGCGGAAGGATTGGATGCGATCCATGCGGAGGGGATTATCCACCGGGACATTAAGCCGCAGAATTTATTGCTGGATAAACGGGGTCACGTGCGTTTGACGGATTATGGACTGGCGAAGCCGTTGTGGGGTTCGGGAGATCAAGTGACGCGGACGCCGGTGGTAATGGGGACGATACCGTATGTGTCGCCGGAGCAGTGCGAGGGGGACGACGCGACGTTTTCCAGTGATATATATGCCTTGGGGGTTACGTTATATCAGATGATCGCGGGGGAGCGTCCGTTTAAGTCGCGGACGGCGCGGGAGTTATACCGGGAGATAAAACAGGGTCCGCCTCCGTTAAGCCGGTTACGCCCGGAAACGCCGAGATTGCTGGCGTTGGTTGTGGCGCGGATGATGGCGCCCCAGCCGGAAGACAGGTATGCGACGGCGCGAGAGGCGGCGGATGCGCTTTCGGAATGTCTGCGTCAGATGAGGGGCGGCAGCGGGTCGATTAAGCGGCCGACCAGTTCAACGTTACGGTTGCCGCACATGGGGGCACCCAAACGGACATGGTGGATTAATGTATTTGTGGTGATTGCGTTTGCCGCGGGGCTCTATGCCATGGGCCGGCCCTATGAACAGGGCGGCGTGGCGGCGTTCTGGCACACGGTGAATGACGCGAAGTATTGCGCCTTGGGCAAGCGGCCTGCGGATCCGAATGTTGTTCTGATCGGGGTAAAGCAATGGCCGTTGCCTCCGGATTTGTTGAAACTTCTGATTGCCAAGTTGCGGGAGGTGAACCGCGGCGCGTCGGTGGTGGGGATTGATTTGCCGGTGGCTCCGAATGCCACCGCGAGTGAAATTTCTTCCCTGGGCATGGCGATTGATATGGCGCAGAATGTTGTTTTAGGGGTTCGGGGGGAGCAAGGAACGATATTGGAGCCTGCTCCGTCCTTGTTGTTGAAAGCAAAGGGATCGGGTGAAGTGGCATATCCTCAATCGGTTCTGGACACCCGGGTGCGTGAGATGTCCTTGGTGTTGCCGGAGGGGAATGTTCCGCGGACTTCATTTGCCATGGCCGTAGTCAAGCTTTTTGGGCGGAATGTTCCTCAGGAAAAGGCAAATCGAGGCATAGACTTTTCATGTTTGGAATCGTTGCCCGTTCTGGAGGTGGAAGCGAACCGGGACAGCATTGCCGTGCTGAGCCAGAAAGACCCTGTGTGGATGGGTAAAGTGGCGGTGGTGGGGGCTTTGATGGATGAGCGTCCGGTTTGGACACCGTGCTGGGATGTCTACAGCCGCGTCAACCGGTTGTTGTTGCATGGCGTATGTGTGGAGAATCTCTTGTCAGGGCATTCATTGCGTTCTTTGTCTTGGTTAGCCGAGAGCATTGTTGTAGGGGTGTTGGGGTTGCTTGCGGCGGCATTTGCCTGGCGATTAAGCCCGAAATGGGTGGGGGTGCTTTGGGTGGGCTGGTTTTTTGCTTATGTGATTATCAGCATGGCGGCGCTTCGGTTTGCCGCTATATCATTGCCCATGGTATTCCCGTTGTTGGCCTTGTTCGCCGGTTCTTCCGTTTCTCTATGGCGAAGTGTATTTTCGCGGTCAAGCGCAGCAGGGATTTGATAGGGATTTGGGGGCGGGAAGTGACCCGGAATTGAAGGAAAAGAGAATCCTAATGGGCAGCAATGCAGTCTATTAGGATCAGAAAATCGAACATTATTGGACTTTATTGAAGTTTGCAGATTTGAGGCAGGCATGATACACTCGGTCTCTTTGAATCCGTATTCACAGGCTGTAGCATGGGCAGACATACGACAATATTTCTATGGTTTTTTCTACTACCGGCGATAGTGTCCGGCGTGGTCCATGCCGCAGAAGCGTCGCCGGGGGTGATAACGCTGAAACATACCGCGATGGGGACGGTATTTACGTTTTCCGTGCGCCCGCCTTCACCGACAATGTATTCGGAAGAAGTGAATCATCTGGTGGAGCCCGCATGTGAAGCAATTGACGCGCTGGAAAAGAAGATCAGTACGTGGATTCCGGAGAGTCAAATCAGCAAGGTGAATCAATCGGCTTCGGATCGTCCGGTCAAGGTTTCGGCGGATGTTATCAGCCTGTTGCAGACGTGTCAGCGTTTCTACAAGGATTCCGGGGGTGCGTTTGATGTAACGGTGGGTCCCCTGCTGGATTTATGGGGGTTCTACCGCAAACAGGGTCATTTGCCGAAAGAAGAAGAAATGAAAGAGGCTTTGGAAAAGGTGGGGTTCGATAAAGTGGACGTGAATGAAGCGGAGGAGACGGTACGTTTCGCGCGGGCAGGGATGCGGATTGATTTTGGCGGGATTGGCAAGGGCTTGGCGCTGGATCGTGCGGTGGAAATGCTTCGTGAGCAAGGGATTAAGAATGTTTTAGTGGATGGGGGAACCAGCACGGTTTTTGCGCTGGGTTCCGGGCCAGGGGAGTCTGGGTGGAAAGTTCGTATTGGATCTCCGTATAATAAGGATGAATATCTTGAGGAGGTCGAGATTCGCAACGAATCTTTATCCACTTCATCTGGGTCAGAGAGCTATGTCGAATTGGATGGCAAGAAGTATGGCCACATCTTCGATCCGCGCACTGGGTGGCCGGTCGAAGGAATGCTGAGCACCACCGCCATCGCCCCCACGGGTATGGAAAGCGACGCGCTGAGCACGGCCTTTTTTGTCATGGGCATGGAGAATATAAGAAAGTATTGTCAGGCGCACCCGCAAGTCCGGGCCATCGTGGTGGTCTCCGAAGGCGGGGTGTTGAAACCGGTGCGGATCAATTTTCCGGCGAAATAAGGAGCAAGCATGAGCGACAAGGTCAACCGCAGGAATTTTATGAAGACGGCTGGATTGGCGACAGGCGTGATGGCGGTCGCCAGTCATATTCCTTTCTCGTATGCGCAGAACTCGAAGGTGAACGTGGGCTGTGTCGGCACAGGCGGCCAGGGCAGTTTCCACGTGCGCGACGGGTTGAGTGGCGCGACGGACATCCAGATTGTGGCTGTAACCGACGTGTATGGCCCGCATCAAAAGCTGGGTGTGCAACTGGCGCGCATCTCGAATGCGAAGATTTATTTGGATCCCGGTCAACAACTGACGGATGCCCAGAAACAGAAAGCGATGGCCGCGTATAAGCCGCAGGGTTATTATGATTACCGGAAAATGCTGGAGAGCGAGACGCTCGACGCGGTTATTATTGCCACCCCGTTGCATACGCATTATCAGATTGTCATGGATGCGTTGGATGCCGGTAAACACGTGTTTTGCGAAAAGACCATGTGTTATGAGATTGAGCAGGCGCGCGATATCGTAATGAAGTGCCACGAGAAGAACCTGTTTGTCCAGGTGGGGCATCAGCGCCGATACAATCCGTTGTATAACAAGGCGTTAATGATGGTCCGGCAGGAGGGCGTCATCGGACGGCTCAATCATATTGATGCGCAATGGCACCGGAACAACGACTGGCGCCGTCCGATTAACACCGACCATGTCATCACACCGGAAGAAGCGCCATTCATCCAGGATCTGGAACACCATATGAACTGGAGGTTGTATCAGGCGACTTCCCGGGGATTGATGACGGAACTCGCCACCCACCAGCTTGATATTGCGGCGTGGTTCCTGGATTGCCTGCCAAAGCGGGTCTATGGCTGCGGCGGTTTGGACTACTGGCGGGACGGCCGGGAAATCGACGACAATGTCAACCTGATTTATGAGTTTGAACTGGATCAAAACAGCCGCGGGTATTATGCCATCAATGCGCGCAGCAGTTATCAAGACAAGGTTGCCATCAATAATCCGTATTCGGTCCGGTTGATGTATTCGAGCATCACGGCAAATGCCAAGAAAGGCTGTTCGGAGTTGATTGAAGGCGACGAAGGCACGCTCGAGTTGACTGAAGAAGGCAGCTTCTATTATCAGGAGCCTACGTCGAAGGTGTCGTGGGGCGGACAGGGCAGCGGTTCTCCGTCGGCGGAGCAGGCGGCGACGGTGGTGACGTCGGGCGGCACGTTGAAGCTGAGCAACAAAGCGCAGCAGGAAGGCAAGCCGATCACGGTGGATAACGACAAGTCGGTGGATCAGCTTCAGTTTATCCGCTTCTCAGAAGACATCAAAAATGGCGGAATGCCTAAAGCCAATCAGATCGTGGGATTGAATGCGACCATTATGGCGATGTCAGGCTTTACGGCGATTGCCGAAAAGCGCACGGTCGAAATTGACCCGGCGTGGTACACGTTTGATTTCCCGACGCCTGATCCCGGTGTAGTGAGCTAAGTATTTTTGTGTAGCCTGCGGCGCGGGTGAGTGTTATCCGTGCCGCATTGTGCCGTAACCTACAATGCGGAAGAGAGTTTAACGAGCCGATGAAAAAACTCGCCGTATTTCTGTTGTTCATCGTTCTGTTGGGCGGTATGATGGCGGTATATGCCGATGTCGAGAAGACGCCCAAACCGGCCATTGAAAATTATCAGCGCTTTATCGGACGGGAAGCCGTGACCGATAGCCGCGCGATCAATGCCAAGCTGGTGCGTCCCTTGCCGTTGTCGTGTCCGCCGTTTAATTTGCGCGATAAGAATGGCGATGTCATCGATCCCACGAAGGATAAGGATGGCAAGCCGATTCCGGCGGATCTGCCGCTCCAGGAACAGGGCCTTCCGCGTCCGGTCAGCCTGAAAAAAACCTGCGGGGCGTGTCACGATTACAACACCATAACGCATGGGTATCATTTTCAGATGGGGCGGGATGAGTTGTATCCGCCCGTGGAAGCCGGGACGGGCGATTCACCCAGCCGGGGACCAGGGCTTTTTGGCAAGTGGCAATTGCTCTATCAGCGGGAATTGACGCCGATTAATTTTGAGAATCCGGATGATGTGGATATGACGCCGTTTGACTGGGTGTTGAATTGCGGCATTTGCCATCCGGGGGGCGGTCCTGCGGAATATGATCGCGATCACAAGCGGTACGACGAGCGGATCAAGGGGGATATCGGCGGGCTGACGATGTTCGGCAACGGCGATTACCATGAATCGGCATGGGGCCGGACGGGTGTGATAGAAGCCGACTGCCTGGTGTGTCACTTGGAAAGTTATGAATATTCTGTCCGCGTACAGCAGATGAAAAAGCTCAATTTTGAGTATGCGGCTACGGCGGCGGCAGGATTTGGGTATGTGTTTGGCTCCACAGCGGAGGGCCAGCAGCCCAAGGTCTATTACGATAAATCCATGTTCCGCGCGGATGGCACGGTGTATCTGCATATCCGCCGGCCCTCGGATCGGCAATGCCAGGAATGCCATGATATGTCGAGTGCGCAGAAACGCGGCAGTTCTTGGCATAACAGCTATATGCAGGATGTCCATACAGACCAGGGCTTGGGGTGCGTGGAGTGCCATCATGGCGACATCCGCCATAACTTCGCCAAGGGTCATTCTTCAAGCCAAAGCGTGCGGGACGATTTGGACTACACGAATCTATCGTGTAAGAAGTGCCATGAGGACGGAGAACATGGCGCGCCGAATGAGGACCATGAATGGCTGCCGCCATTACATCTTGAACGCATCAGTTGCGAGGCGTGCCACATCACTCACCGTCCTTTCGTGCCTACGGCGACCGTGGATTCATTGACCGGCAAAGCAGTGCAATTACCCGCACAGTTCGACGAAAAGGCGTATGATGGCTATTTATTTGGCGCGATGTGGGGCAAGATTGTCGGGCATGATAAAGAGAACCTGATTGATGCATATACGCCTGCGGAACTGGAACGGGCCGCAGCGCTGATGGTGGCGCCCGATTCCGCCATGCGCAGTTTCTTCCAAAATGCGGACAATACCTTCCGAGTGCCCATGGAAGCGTTTACGGTGCGCGATTTTATTGAACGCAAGGGCGGTGTGCGAACCGAAGACACGCGTGCCTTGATGCTCATGGCGCTGGAGCAAGTCACCGGCGGGGGGGATTCCGCGGTGCCGATTTGTGTGTTCCGGGGCAAAGCCTACCGGATGGAAACCGGGAACATGCGCGAGATCGCGGCGAAACTTCAGCCAAAACGCCCCGCAGCCACGATCGCTGAAACCCCCTATGCCTATGGCCGAAGCAAGGGCGATACTATGATTTACCCGGAGAGCAGCCAACTGGGCGCTTTCTGGGTGTTTGTCGAGAACGGTGTTGCGCAACCGCTTTTCCTGAAAGATATGAAGGCGGCATGGGATTTTTTAAAGTCGGACGAGTTTAAGTTCTACGCCTATCCCGCGCTGCCGTCTGACGGCTCTGTTTCACCTGGATTGCCGCGCACGGGAGAAGCGGGTGAGCAAGAAACCCCGCCTGCCCCTGAAGCGGCGGCGACTCTTGCGCCGGAAGCACAACCTGCTCCGGCCCCCGAAGCGGCGGCAACTTCTACGCCGGAAGCACAACCTGCTCCGGCCCCCGAAGCGGCGGCGGCTCCTGCACCAGAAGCGCAACCTGCTCCGGCCCCCGAAGCAGCGGCAACACCCGCGCCGGAAACGCAACCTGCTCCGGCTTCAGACACGGCGGCAGCCCCTGCACCGGAAGTGCAACCTGCTCCGGCTCCCGAAGCGGCGGCTCCTGCACCGGAAGTGCAACCTGCTCCGGCCCCCGAAGCGGCGGCAACTCCTGCGCCGGAAGCACAACCTGCTCCGGCTCCCGAGGCTGCTCCTGTTGAACAAGCCCCCGATCCTGAAACAGAGCTTCGTATGGCGGTAACCGCCAAATTGGACGCCTATATGGCTTCCGATAAACATTTATTGGAGGTATACGACGATAACAACGATTCTTTCCCGGAAGTGAACACCGAAGATGAAATGGCGTTGGTGGCATGGGCGCTAAAACAAGCGTCGCCCCGCTTGAAGAATCGAGAACTTTATTACATAAAAGGCGTAAATGCCTGGAAGGTGAATGTCGAAGAATGGACGAATCCCTATTCGGCGGATTACCTTCAAATGGACCGCATCGGCGAGAACGAGGCGTTCATGTCGATTGAACGCCGCAAAGAAGTGGAATCGCCCGGCGTGAATAGTTGGGATGCCCGCGTGAAGACGTGGGAGACCAAGGAAGTGCGTTTGGCGCGTCTGTACAAGACGGCGATAGAGAAGGTGGACATGACCGCCAATGCCGCTATTGCCGCTGTAGCGCAACGCTTGCCCTGGACCGCTTCGCATGGGGTTGAACCCAAGGAACGGGCTTTGGGTGCGAACGGTTGCGGTGATTGCCACTCGGAAGAGTCGCAATTCTTCTTTGGCAAGGCCGTGGTCGATCCTTATCAGGCCGATGCCACCCCGCAGACCGTGCCCATGTATACCCTGTTGGGATACAACCTGAATGATCTTATGCTCAGCGTTTGGCGTGAAGATGAATTAAAAGAGAGCGCGGCATGGATTGTGTTGGCGGTGCTTATTCTCATCCTCCTGCATTACGTCCTCATCGGCCCCAAAGATCGCGGCAAGAAACTGGTTCCGGACGTGTTGCGTTTCCGCGTGCATGAACGCCTGAGCCACCTGATTGCGCTGGTCACCGTGGTTATCCTGGCGATTACCGGATTCTGCTTCCTGCTGGGCGAAAACGATCCGCTTGGCCACTGGGCGCGCGACGTACACACCTACGTGGGCTATGCGGCCGTGGTGGGCATTGCGGGCGTGTTGCTGTCGTGGCTGTGGTTCATGTTCCCGGCCAAGGGCGACATTAAATGGATGCTCAAAGCCGGTGGATACCTTGGCGGCGTGAAAGAGCATTTGCCAGCGGGAAAATTCAATGCGGGACAAAAAGTGCTCTTCTGGTTGATGATGCTTGCCTGTGCCGCCTTGGCGGTGACCGGCATTATCATGGGCCTGAACCGCGGACAGCATTTCGAAGGGCAGGAGATTGTGTACACGATTCACGACGCCGCGGCGCTGCTGATGATCCTGATGCTATTGGCGCATGTATATCTGGCGGCGTTTGTGGTCTCACACAGTTTGAATGCTATTTTCGGCGGCAAAGTATCCAGCGAGTGGGCCGACGCACACCACTCCAAATGGAATTATCCCGGCAAGAAACCCGGCGGACATCATTGATTCATTTTGCGTTCGTCTGGTATACTGCCGTTTCAACGTTTTGGGCGATTAGCTCAGGTGGTTAGAGTACTTGCTTGACATGCAAGGGGTCACTGGTTCAAGTCCAGTATCGCCCACCATTTTACTTTCACTCGAAATTCTCTAGGATTTTCATGCGGAAAATCTATCGTCCCCGCGTGTCTCTGGGAAATTCCGCATGAAGAAAGCCCCACATTTATTTCACGAATGTTTCCGGTAATGGAATACGGCGCGACTATCACCGTGCCGAACGGGACCACGATTATCATCCCGCCGCGACCTTTCCTGCATCCGACGATGGAAAAGTAACGTGGCCAAGTCGTGGACAACTACCGCAATGCCATCCGCGCGGCCCTCGACATAGGGTAGGATTCGAGAACATCACTGCACTCTATGGTCAACATCTCTGTGGCCACAAGTCTTACACCAATCAAACTGGGTATCATTCTTGGGTTCGAATGATGTGCAGCTGCATCCAGCTCTGGTACAGGGCCAGCCCGTAGATGCGCTGGTCTTGGCGCTTGAATCCTCGTTCTTCCCTTTAAATGACTTCGTGTTGTAAGTTCCTGGCATGTCGACATCTCCCATTTGTAGTTATGGTCACCTTGTAAACACAAAGAAAACACAACTCTAGACTGCTGTGAGTCACTCACATCTGAGGCTGTTTAGCTTCGCTTCGATCTTTCCGAGATATGTCGTAGATCCTGACTGAAGACACAAATCCTTGGCTCGTGTAAGGAGACGGCATGACTCTTCTCGATGCCCCTCTCTCTCTGCCACCTCTGCCAGATTATACAAGACCAGAGCCTCGTTTGCCCTGTGTCCTGTCAGTGAAAACACGTCCCGTGCTCTCTCGAAGAGTGATTTGGCCTCTTCCCTGTTGCCCAAAGAGAGAAGGAGTTCCCCGTAATTGTTCTCAGTTGTTGCCAGCGACGGACTTGCTGCCAGTCTTCGCTTGATAGCAAGCGCCCGGTCGAAGTAGGTCTTCGCTAGACCAGAATCTTGGAATGCCACGCATACATTACCCATATTTGAATACATTCGAGCAACGAAATCCTCGTTGCGGGTGGCGGCAATGAGATCAATTGCCTGTTCGTAGTGCTTACGAGCCAGCGCAAACAAACGCCATGTCTCCTCCGACGCCGCCCCGTTTGATGAGTTTGCCAAATCATAGTAAGCATTCCCGATATTTCCGTTTATCATGAGAAGGAGTTCTTTGTCATCTATTCCTTGTTGCTCATAAAGGTCAAGGGCCTTCGTCAACCAGTCCCTAGCCTTTACAGGGTCATCGTAGAGCCAGAGCATGCCAAGGTTGCTCAAAGGACGAGGTTCGCTTGGAGCAAGTTCAGAAGCGCGCATATAGGCATCTTTTGCCCGACCTACTTCCGAAATGTCCTCCAGTACGTAACCGAGGTTCATCCAAGTCTCGTATGAGGGGTTCTCCTGCGCAGCTTCTTGCAGGAAGACAGCGGCACTCTCATAACGCTTCTGATCGCTTTCCTGGATTCCAAGTCGCGTTAATCTAAGCGCCCTCCGCAGCGATTCGCGCAAGACATCATTTTGGATTCGAAGAGTCTCTATTCCTCCCTGTACGTGCGCTCTGTAGGTTGAGTTCGTAACAATGATGACGGCGACTATCGCACTCACGAAAAAAGCCCAGGTGAGGCTTCGAATCGAAGCGTATTGAAGGTATTGCTTGGCGCTGAAACCTGACCGAGGAGCGAAATCTGGGGACTTCCGCTTAATAACCGCCATCTTCTCGTCGCTGGACAGACCGTCGAGAGATTTGAGAAAGAGTTTTGTATGCCATCTTTGAAAGAGGTGGAACCCCCAAAGGCAAAGAAGGCCTAGGTAACACACAAAAGCAAAGGGGCTGGATGCAACAATCGGTAGTGCCTTTAGAAAAGCATCAAGTCCTTCCATGGCAAGCTGACCTTTCACGCGTTCTTCCACAGTCGCTTTCAGAATCTCACCGCCGTGGGGACAGAACTGTCATGCGACCGTAGCATTGCTGCTGAGATTTTCCTGGCACGCTGTTCGTGAGGCGATTTCTGAGTTTCATCTTACTCTCTGCATTTTCACTTTGGCAACTCACATCATGCCGATTTCCGATAAGTAACCTGCGAACGAGGTTTACCGGAGACGAACGTATGACGCTGCTGCGCGAAGTGGTCGAAACCTTCATCCGCCTGGTGAAGGCGGAGATTGTCCCCAATGCTGTTCTAGCCCCCCGGACGACGTGTTCGAGGTGCCCAAGGTTCCGAGTCTTGTGTTTCAAGGCCCCACTCCGGTCGTAGACACTGCGTGCCGCTGTTCGGCACCGCTCTTTTCGAAGAGCAGGACGCCATGACCTTCACGGAAACGGTCATCCCCGGCTGTATCACCTGGACTTCGACCCTATCGTCACGGCGGGTGACGCCCCATCGATCATCGACATGCAGGAAAAGCCAGTCCGTTTCTTTCAGGCACCCCACCCCAGCATTTCAATCCGCAATCGGCAATCGCCACGCTCCCCCCTCCGTTATCCCGTCCTGCAATAGATTAATCCCCGTGGTCTCTAGGCTGACGGCGACTATCGTTTCCGCAAGAAGCGGCTATGCGTTACGCGTCAGTGCAATAACCTATAGCAAATCGAGAGAACGAAATGCCTCATTTTCGGCCCGAAGCGACGTAAAATGCAGGCGCTGGTTGGCTGATCTTCTCTCCTACACGTCCCGAATCACGACACCTCGATTCGGTTTGGTTCTCGTTCTAAGGCCGATGGTCATCTGAGTTGTAAGGATCGCGTAGCGGTATGCCTGATCTGCAGTGAGATCGAGGTCGGTTGCGTGCGCGGCCTTGTTGCGGATCATCCGCATGTACTCAAGAAAGTGCTTCTCTCCAGTATCGAGTTTGCCCTCCCGAAAGAGCTTGTCTAAAACTCGCGGGAGCGTTGCCTCTGAATCCCGCACACCCGCTGCATCCAGAAGCGCTACTTCGACATCCCGCCACGCTTCGATTATCGCCGCCTTGGGCGACGCATCAGCAAGGCGGCGGTATTTCTGAGCCGCAGGTTCGGGAATGCCCATTGGCGTCTCTTCCGCCTCTCGGACGGGTGGGGGGTTGATTTCAGCAACTTGCTCATCGGCCTTTTTCAGGTCCCTGTCAAATTCGGCCGCGAACTCCTTGTATTGGAGGCGTTTCAGGTTCGGAATGAGTGTAAGGAGTGAGCGACGTAGGAGCAGGATAATCGCTATGGACGCAATCGGCCACGCCAGTGACTTCACCATTTCCGTCACGAATGTCAGAATGTCCATTTCGTATCTCCCAGCCAATGTTGTGGTTGAGGCGCGTTTCAAGCGTCGGTTCCAATCGTTTTGTCAGGCTTATTTATGCGCTTCTGTGCCTCGTAGACAAAGGCCACTTCACTATTGTGTCCACGCCTCACCTCATCGAAGTCAAGACCAGCACGTGCTAAACTCACACACGCTTTTCCCACCATAAGCCCCCCCTGGGTCAGCAACGCCCAGAGTGGTTGACTAGTCAATAGCCCCATACTAGCCGCAACTGCACTTGTGCCAAGGAGGTACTTTGGATCCAGAGTTGCGGAGATAGCGCCAAGAAACGTTCGAATCCCATGCTTGCGTAGAGCCCACCGGTAGTCTTCGAGTTTGATCGCAATAGCATCCTCAACGAAGGAGGCACTCTTTCCTACCATTTCGGAATCGAGCCAGTGGATGAAACGCCGGTACTTGAGACGTGCTGTTTGATCCTTCCGGAACTCGAGGACTTGTTCCCATCTAGTGTTTTCCTCATCCACGATCTCAAGATCCTTTAGGTACGAAACGATGGCACCATGATCCCCCATCCCGTACTGTGCGTCGCGTTCATTGCTAGAACTGTAAACCGGTATCCCGGCTATCTTGTATTCTGACCAGAGGTCCTCGCAACATGTCCTGATAAAGTAGGTCTGCAAGGCCTCAAAGGACTTTTCCGTTATGGTATTGGGTTCGGCGAAGTTACAGAGATGCCGGGGCATGTTAAGCTCGGTCACCAAGAGGCGCTGGGCGTCCCCTGCAAAAGTTTCGGGGTTAGACTCCGAATAAGTTGAGGAGCCATGAAGTTTTGCGAGAACAAGCGTAAGCCGAGCGATGCAAGCTGCACGAGTAGGCACATAGAGCGAGACCTCATCCGGAATCTTACAACCGAAGGAGAAGACACGGTCGTGGCACAGTGCCGCAGTCTTCCCCAAGCTGGTAACGACAGCAACTGACTCACCTTTGCCTGGTCGACCGTATTCCTCAAATGCGTTGCTACACAAAAAATTGACAAACGAAGGCACACCGGATCCTGGGCCAGTTGTGGGTTTATACCCTTCATACAGTCTTATAACCATAGACTTGAACTGATCAGCGTTCACGTAACACCTCTATACTCTATCAGCCACCATATCAGCCTCCATGCGAAGCTCCGGCGGCTGCCTACTGTTGTTATGCGTCATCTCCGTCACACCAGTCGTCGAGAAACACGAACAGTTCGTGAGCGCTCATGACCGGGTCGGTGTTGATTTGCCGACCAGTAAACCGAAACACATCATAGCCACGAGCCTTAAGCGCTCGGTCTTTCCTTCGGTCAGCATCGAAGCTGTCTGGAGATCGGTGGAACGAGTACCCATCGCACTCCACAAGCAGATGGCGATTCGGCAGCGACGGCTTCCAGAACAGCATGTCTGGACGCACTCCACGCTCACCAAGAAGCCCAGGGAACTGGGGCTGCAGGCTGACATGCCACGCGTCCCGACACGGTAGATAGTGGTAGAGAAGGAGTAGTTCCTCAATCCACGGACGCTCCTCCGCAGGCATCCTCCCCGACGTGACCTGACGATCCAGATATTGGGCCGAGACAACGGTGGAGCCGTGGTGTCGGTCGTACCACTCTATAAACTCATCGAGTTTCTTCAACTGCTGTCGATACTCATGGATGTTTACGAGAGTGTCCCGGAAAGCTGGCATGAAGACGAGCGGAAGTCCATTCTTCAGGAATGAGAGCATCACTGAGCGTGCGAAGACGCGCTCAATTGGCGAGCCGGAAAGTGCAGACACCGTGCAATGGCACTTCTCGACGAGAAGCGTCATACCAGCCTCAACATAGGGCCTCAACGACGCGTATTCCGCCTGTTCACAGAGCTCATCAACGCTCTTCGCGACGAAGAACGCACTAAGCTCGCGGAATCGGTCCTCGGCTTCAAGGAAAAGAAGTATTCCCGCATCGATTCCGGAATCTGTCATGTCACTTGTACGCATAACGTTCGGGATCAGCGGTGGGCGAAGACCGTCCGCTGGAACCTGTTTTTAGTCCATTTCGCTTTCTCATGGGTTGAGCACCACAAGCTGCCAAATCGCGAAGGCGACTACACCGAGAAAGATGAGATCGATGCCGAGTGTATGCGAGAGATGTTTCGCGCCGAACTCCCAGCCGAACTCCCAGAAGAGGAGCTTTGTCTTGACGGCTGGAGGGAGTGCCGCGCTCGTCGCGTCTTGAGGCTTCGTCTTGAGCATTCGGGAATAGAAGGGCTTGAAGGCGTCCGCGCCTTTGTACCCCCAAACCTCTCGCTCAATCTCAATCCCCCGATCGGCCAGTTCACGAAAGAGGCTCCGGTTGCGCATCTCGACGATCCACGCACCTAACGCCACGAGAAGCAGAAGCAGGGCGTGGGCATGGGTGGGCACGTCCGCGCTCACGATGAGGCCGACGGCCGCCAAGAAGAACCCGAGTGTAGTGAAACGGAAGTTGATAACGGTACTGAAATATGCGGAAAGCGCGGCATACTCTGCGCGGATGTCGTCCGACGTCCTCGGCGGCTCCGCCCTCGTTGCTGTATTCTCGGTCATATACTTTCCTCTGTATCGTCCTAACAATGACTAGAAGGACCCACATAAGATGCGAGTTTCTTGCTTTCTGTCCGCATAAGACGCCTCGACATTTTGCATCGAGGGAGTGATAAAGCCTATTCTTTCAGTCTCTTGATGCGGACTCGGGCGTTTATTCACGCATCTTATACGGATCAGCATAAGAATCTTCCTATCATAACCTGTCCATTGGGTTGCGTACAATCGAAGGTCCCCGATTGAGGTGTAAATCATGGTGGTCTTCACGTCCTTGTGCCCCCGGCATGACCCCCGTTTCGCCTTTAGAGGAAATCGTGATTCAATTATCACGTGTGTTCGGCGTGTGGCGTCGAGCGCATCGTGGTCGCTCTTCGCAATCAGCGACTCCCCCGGTGCTCAAAGATCCGTAGCACAGCAATATTACTTCTCGATGAATGAGTCATTCTACTCCGGCCGATCCGCGAATGACAAGTTTCTTTTTCACCCGTTTTCGGCGGGCGCGGCTCGCGTTCAAGAGGCGTCGAATGCGTTGAGGAAATCGTCGCGCGATATGCGCGCCTGGGTGAGGATTGTGCGAAGGGTCGAGCCTTTGATTCTGCGATGCGACGGCATCGTGAGCGGAGTATGAGTGCCGTCGGCGTTGTCACGGATCATTGAAATGTGATTTCCCCTTCGGACTTCCCGGAAACCGAGCCGTTCAAAGGCCCTTATGACTTGCTCCAAAGGCGCGTCTGAAGGAAAGGAGGTCATTTGACCTGGACGCCTGCTTCTGCCACGAAGGCTTCAAGCACAGGCGTCTCAGGGTCCGGATCAAGAACATCCTCGCCGAAGCTCTCGACATGAAACCGGATGGCCGATTCGATGTCCTGCAATGCTTCCGCGTACGTTTCGCCCTGACCGACGACCACGCCTTTCAATCCGAGCGGGTAAGAAATGTATCCGTCTGCGTGGTGTTCCACCACGACTTTGATTGCGCGATACACCGTATCATGCTCCTTTTCTGTTAGCAAGATCACTATGCCATTCCGCCCAAGGTCCTGTCAATCCAGCGCATTTCTCAGCGATTCCCGTAAGTAACCTCCGGACAGGCGCCGGTCGCCTGCCGGGGGACGCATAGAATTGTTCGCTACCGACCTGGACCGGCAGGGTTTCCAACAGGAATAAAGATGATTCTGCAAGACAAGACCATGGGAATGTAGAGATTTTCCGAGTCCAGGACGGAATCCTCCACCATTCTACTTTTACTCGAAATTTTCTATCCGTAAAACCTTACCAGTGTGCGCGTCCATAACAATGGATCGCACACCGATCTTTATTTACAGGCTTTTCGTGATGTGTCCTCCCTGACACCACGGCTGTTTCAACGTGTCCACCCCCTTCAGCGACCCGCAGCTGCAATACAACGACGTCCGAACACGGTTTTCGTTTTTCGAGTTGATTTTGCATCGAGTAGGTTCTTCATGGGGAAAATCTATTGTCCCCACGTGTCTCCGAGAAATTCCGCATGAAAAAAGCCCCTTGTCCGTTTCACGAACGTTTCCGGTAGCCGAGAGAAACGTCGAGGCGCTTTTGTGCGCCGCATCTTCTCATCCTAGCATCAATCTATTAGAACGCGCGGTCCTGGCCGAAGTGCGCGGACAGCGGGCTAACCGATCCCTGGCAATTCTTCTCGGCTGTACACGAACAACGTCATGGCTTCGACACGCCCAAGCCACGATGGCTTTCTGCTATATGATTGCTTCGCAGACTCTCTGCTATATACTATCGCAGAAAGCCCATGTATGAGAATGGAGGCATCCATTAACCGTATGTAGCAGAGGAAAGGAGCCGGTCGATATGCGGAGGGTTCTGCGGAAGATATTACTCGGAATCGGAGCGGTGGGGTTAGTGTGTGGAGTGTTCCGGATTACAGTATATGTGCAGGCTCAGAATGGGTTGCCGATCGTACCGGGGGAACCGGCGACGGAAGAAGATCTGAAGGCATGGTATCCGGAGACGGTGGCAGAAGCGGAAAACGCAGCCCCGCTTTATCTCAACGCTGCACGTGCTTTCGCGTTGCCCGAGTACGGAGACAAGAACATCCCGTTCTTTAATGGAAACGAGTTGCCGGGTCCGGGCGACGCACTGCCGGACGCGGCGCTGAAATCGATAACCGATTTTCTGGCGAAGAACGCGGAGACGGTCCGGTTGCTGCACGAGGCCGCGGCACTTCCAAAATGCCGGTATCCGGCGGAGGGGCAAAAGGAAGGGGAACCGGTTGTAGGGCGGCCATGGCCGATGCTTGCTTTGGAGGCGGTCTTAAATGCGGAACGGGGGGACGGCAATGGGGCGGTTGATGCATTGCTTGCGGGATTTGCGGCGGCGGGTTCGCTTCGGAACGAGCTGATGGTAATGAATACGATAAAACGGTGGTGGTGCAGCAGATTTCTTCTTCTTGCGCTGGAACGAGCGTTGACGCGGGTGACGTTGACAGATGAGCAATTGATGGCGATATCAACGGCCTTGGCAAATGCCGACACGGCTGAAGAGATGACGCGGGGGCTGGTTGGCATGCGTTGCGGGACCGCGCAGTATTTCCGAGGTTCAATGGAGATCAAAAAAGAGATGTATGAACCAGATTTGCCGCCGCAGTGGCTGCAGGGATGGCGCCGGCAGTTCTATTTCCTGTCCGGGCTGGCGGACATGGAACGGAGACGATTCAACGAATTCATACACGACTGGCAGGAGGCGAGAAAACTCGTCCCGTTTTCGGCACGAGAGGATGCGGCTGCTGCGCTTCAAGAGCGGTTGAACAATGCGTCAACTTGGCAGGCTCCGATTACGCGGGCATTCATTAAGGAGACTTCGATCATTGGTCTCGTGATCCAGGAAACATGCCATAAGGCGCGGGTGGCGACGGCTGAAATGGGATTGTCCATTGAACGATTCAGGCTGAAATATGGCAGGCTGCCGGACAAACCGGAGGAATTGATACCGGAGTTTCTTCAGGTGCTGCCGGCGGACCCATTTAATGACCGGCCGCTTTCCTATCGGCGGGACGCACAGGGCTACTCCATTTCAAGCGTAGGAGCAGATGTGCCGCATGCGCAGTGGGACCACTCGTGGGTCACGCGAGAAGAGATCGTTTTTACAGTTGGGCGATAGATACCGTTTTCAAGTTGAAACTGATCCGTTGCAGGCGTTACTGCCGGTCGCAGAATTGAGACTGGAAGGCATTGAAAATAATGCTTCTCGGGACGGGTACACGCCGATAAAACGCAATTGCACTACCCAGCGGATCCTCAGGCAGACGCTGGAAACAACGCCGGACAGCACCACACAGTGGACCACGTTCATGCTGGCACGCACATAAAGTGTCTGCCAGTCGCTGATGGTGAGGCGGGCATGGCGTGCATAAGACCATTTCCAGGCATTCGCAGTTAGCTGGCCCGGTTCTGCACGTCACTTGGCCATATCCCTTGGTTCCTGTTATTCAATCGGTAAAAGCGGTACTGGCAGAGGAAAGCCAACGGCCTTCCGGAACCCGGCAGGTGGTTGGCCGTGCGAACGCGGCCAACCACCGGCAGAGCAGCCAAGCACTAAGACCGGGCAAGGCGGAACCCCATGCTTGAGGATATAGTCGTCGGGGCGTAACTCACGCGACACGCAGAACGACACCAGTTGAACTGGTTGTTCCAGCCTCCACCCCGATTGATGCGCAACGTGCCTGTTGCGGGGCCCGTTGGATTCGTCACCGGACCATCGCCGTAGTTATCCGCATACCAGTCGTGGCACCACTCCCGAACATTTCCGCTCATGTCATACGCCCCAACCGGGCTTGGGCTGTCCACCGTGGCCACGCTGCCGTTCGGACTCACATTCACGCCGTTAAACCACCCCACAGGCGAAGTACGTGGATCTATTGTCAGGCCAAGGGGGTTCACGTAATCGGGATATCCGCGATTATGGTTTGCCCGGTCTCTGCCGGTCAGCGTATCGCTGAGGAAGCCATAAATCCAATGTCTTCCGCCTCCGGCGGAATCCCACCCCGCCGCTCGTTCCCATTCGGCTTCCGTCGGCAACCGGTAGCCGCCCGGCGCCGGCGGCGCTATCGTCAGTGGCCAAAGCGACGAGTTCATGTCGTAACACGGCGTCAGCCCCTGCCACTCGTTCAACCAGTTGCAGAACGCTACCGCGCCATACCAGGACACATTCTCCATCGGATGCGTGTCCATCGAGTAGTTCGTCGTGCCTGGCAACCCTACCTGCGTCCTCGACGTGAACACGCCACCCGAATACTGGATGCCCGACGAGACGAGGCTCACAATCCGATATCGGCTGGCGGCTGTGCCACCGGCGTAGATATCGCCGGAACCTGCCCATGGCGTCCCCGCCGCATCCGCATACAAATATCCCTGCGCCAACGCCCAGTTCAGCACGTCGCAATATTCTTTGTTCGTTACTTCGAATTTCCCGAGTTGATAGGCCCCGAGTGTTACCTCGTGCCGCGGGATTTCGTAGGCAGCGCCGTACGTCACGTCGTCGTTCGTGCCGCTGTCCAGGCGCCCCATCGTGAACGTCCCCGTCTCCACGGACACCGTGTTCGGCGTCAGGAAGATGGTGTCACTGACAACCTGCGACTCATGCCCATCCGCATCGCGCACCTTGAAGTACACCGTCCGGTCCCCGACGCCAAAGGAAAGCGTGAAGCTCGGGGCTGTTGCGTAAGGCTGCCAGGTCGCGCCGCTGAAATCCGAGGACTCGCTGGCCATGTATTCCGTCGGCGTACTCCAACAGGTGTTGTTCAACGTCACCGACGGCAGCATTGTGGTTTCGTCACCGTTGTTAATGGCAAACGATGTCACGCCCACCGACGGCTCCGACCTGGCGAGGCGGAACCCCATACTTGAGGACATGGCCGTCGGGATGTCACTCACGCGACAAGCAGTCCGAGAATAGCTGCGATCGTTGTACCAGTTGCCGCCTCGATAGATGCGATTTGCGCCTGTTACCGGCCCGGGCGGATTCGTCAGCGGACCGTCGCTGTAGTAGGTAGCCGAAAACCAGTCCTGGCACCACTCCGAAATATTGCCGCTCATGTCGTACGCGCCCACCGGGCTCGGGCTGTCCACCGTCGCCACGCTGCCATTCGGGCTCACATTCACGCCGTTAAACCACCCCACGGGCGAAGTACGGGGGCTTGTTGTCAGACCAAGGGGGTTTACACGACCGACACCCGATTCGACGTAGTTCGCCCGGTCTTTGCCGGTCAGCGTATCGCTGAGGAAACCGTAGATCCAATGCCGTCCGCCGCCGGCGGCGTCCCAGCCTGCCGCGCGTTCCCACTCAGCTTCCGTCGGCAGGCGGTACCCGCCCGGGGTGGGGGGCGCGACCGTCAGCGGCCAATCGGGCGAGTTCATGTCGTAACACGGCGTCAGCCCCTGCCACTCGCTCAGCCAGTTGCAGAACGCCACCGCGCCATACCACGAAACCGCGATCATCGGGTGCGTGTCCATGGAGTAGTATGTCGTGCCCGGCAGGCCCGCACGGGTCTTCGACGTGAACACGCCGCCCGAGTAGATGATATCGCATTCGGAGGAAATGATGTAGACGGCGAGGTAGCGGCTGCCGGCCGTGCCGCCGGCGTAGATGTTGCCCGAACCCGTCCAGGGCGTCCCTGCTGCATCCGCATAGAGATACCCCTGCGCTTTCGCCCAGTTCAGGACATCGCAGTACTCCTTGTTCGTTATTTCAAACTTTCCAAGCTGATAAGCGCCCAGTGTTACCTCGTGCCGCGGGATTTCGTAGGCGGCGCCGTACGTCACGTCGTCGTTCGTGCCGCTGTCCAGGCGCCCCATCGTAAACGTCCCCGTGTCCACGGACACCGTGTTCGGCGTGATGAAAATCGTGTCGCTGACAACATTAAATACTTCACCGCCTGCATCGCGCACCTTGAAGTACACCGTGCGGGCCCCGACGCCGAAGGAAAGCGTGAAGCTCGGCGCCGAGTCGTAGGGCTGCCAGGTTGCGCCGCTGAAATCCGGCGCTTCGCTCGCCATATACTCCGTCGGGCTGTTCGTCGACGTGTTGTCCAGCGTCACCAGCAGTTCGGCCGTCGTGGGCGCGCCGCCGTTGATGGCAAAAGAGAGCACCCTGGTCGGCAACGCAGCCAGCCGGAATCCTGTGTCCAAGTCCCGAAGGTCCGTCGGGTAGCTGCCCCGGCACGCCGAACGGGAATAGGTGATGAGTTCACTAAACGAGCCGCCCCGAAGTATCCGATATGCCGTCCGTGGCGATTCCACCCACGGGTTGCCATCCGCCGGCGCGCCAAGGTAGTCATAATGGGTGTCGTCTTCACACCATTCGCGCGCGTTCCCGTGCATGTCGTATAAGCCAAAGGCATTGGGCAGTTTACCGCCCACCGGTTTGGAACCAAGCGGGCTTTCGTTGCCACAGTACCACAGGTAATCGCCCAGGTTGCCCGGCAGCGTGCCCGCCGCGCAATCCGAACAAACCCCGTCGCACGCGGGCGCATCGCCACAGTAGAAGCGTGTGGTTGTCCCCGCCCGGCAGGCGTACTCCCATTCCGCCTCGCTGGGCAGCCGCACCGTCAACGGTCCCTGGCCGCTGGTCACAATATGCGCGTCCAGTGCGATAATGAAATCCTTCGCGTCATTCCAGGAGAGGTAATAGGCGGGATAACTATTGCCCAGCCCGTACATCGCCGATGGCTGTACGGATGGCGTCTCACCCGGCCACGATCCCCGGACCGCCAGCCACTGCTGCTGGGTGATCTCGTATTTGCCCATCCAGAAGCCGTACGCCAGCGTGACCGGATGCTGCGGGTCTTCCCAATCGAAGCTGTCCTGCTCGCCCGGGTACCGGCCCATCTGGAAACTGCCCGCAGGCACCCACACCAGCTCCAGCGGCACATCGCCGGGGAGGGTGATGGTCCGCCACGGCAGATTGATGGTGTCGCTCACCGGCGCCGATTCGCCCGCCTCGTTGCGCACCTTGAAGTACACCGTTTTCATGCCGCCTTCGGCGAAAGAAAGCGTGAAGCTTGGCGCCGTGTCATAGGGCTGCCACGTCGCGCCGCTGAAATCCGGCAATTCGCTGGCCATGTACTCCGTCGGGCTGTTCGTCGTCGCGTTATCCAGCGTCACCACGGGGTCCGCCGTTGTGACCGCGCCGCCGTTGATGGCGAAAGACAGTACCTGCGTCGGCACCGCAGCCAGCCGGAAGCCGATTACATTGTACCAAGAGTCCGGCATGCTGATGTCCCGGTACGCCGAACGACCGCACCTGGCGGGGGCGATCCAGCAGCCGCCGCGGACTATCCGGTACAGACCCCGTGGCGCGTCAATATACGCACCTCCATCCGCCGGGGCGCCGGTATAACTCGAATGGTAGTCATCTTCGCACCACTCATAGACGTTGCCGCTCATATCATACAGCCCCAGGGCATTTGCTGTTTTTCCGCCCACGGGCTTGGTCCCATTCGGGCTGTTGTTGTCGGTATACCAGGCGTAGGCATCAATCTCTGTGCAGGCCGGATCATCGCCCCAATAGAAGCGCGTGGTCGTTCCTGCGCGGCAGGCATACTCCCACTCGGCCTCGCTGGGCAGCCGCACGGTCAGCGGTCCCTGACCGCTGCTCACAATGTGCGCGTTCAGGGTCGTGATGAAATCCTTCGCGTCATCCCAGGTTATGTTGTAGGCTGGATAGCTGTCTCCAAGGCCAGTTCCGGAGTTCGGGAACGTGCGCGGCCACGAACCCCGCACCGCCAGCCACTGCTGCTGGGTAATCTCGTACTTGCCCATCCAGTACCCATACGCCAGTGTCACCGGATGCTGCGGGTCTTCCCCTGCGTCGCTGTCCGCCTCGCCCGGGTACCGGCCCATCTGGAAAGTGCCCGAAGGAACCCACACCAGCTCCAGGGGCACATCACCCGGAAGCGCAATAATCCGACCCGTCAGATCAATAGTGTCGCTGACCGGCGCCGATTCATATTCAGCGTTTCGCACTTTGAAATACACCGTCTTTGCGCCGCCTGTGCCCAAGGAAAGCGTGAAAGTCGGCGCCGTGTCGTAGGGCTGCCAGGTTGCCCCGCTGAAATCCGCAGACTCGCTGGCCATGTACTCCGTTGGCGCGCCCCAGCAGGTGTTGTCCAGCGTTACCGACGGCAGCAGCGTGGTCGCGTCGCCGTTGTTGATGGCAAATGATGATACCCCCACTGAAGGTTCGGATCTGGCAATGCGGAATCCCATGGTGGGGAATGTACTGTGGGGGAGGCTAAAAGAGCGTTCTGCAGAACGTTGACGGTAGTGTGCGTTGAGGTAGCTACCACCCCGCAAGACGCGGGACGACCCAACTGGGGGTCCTGTTGGATTGGATATCCACCCAGTGCTGTAGAACATAGAGGAATACCAGTCTTGACACCACTCACTCATATTGCCACTCATGTCGTAGGCCCCAACGGGGCTCGGGCTGTCCACTGTCGCCACGCTGCCGTTCGGGCTCACGTTTACTCCGTTGAACCACCCCACGGGCGAGGTATAAGGTTCCGCCGTCATGCCCAGCGGGTTGACGTACAGTGGATTTAGATCCCCGTAGTTCACCCGATCTTTGCCGGTCAGCGTATCGCTCATGAAGCCGTAGGTCCAGTGCTTGGGCCCGCCTGGAGCCGCTACATCCCATGCGGCCGCCCGTTCCCATTCGGCTTCCGTCGGCAACCGGTAGCCCCCCGGCGCCGGCGGCGCCACCGTCAGCGGCCAACTCGGCAAATCCATGTCGTAACACGGCGTCAACCCCTGCATCTGGCTCAGCCAGTTGCAGAACGCCGCCGCACCAAACCACGTCACGCGCACCATTGGGTGCGTATCCATCGAATAGTTTGTCGTATCCGGCAGGCCCACGCGAATCTTCGCCGTAAATATGCCGTCGGTGTACTGGATGTTGCTCGTCGCGCCTAACCCTATGGCATAGTAGCGGCTTCCGGCCGTGCCGCCGGCGTAGATTATGTTCGAACCCGCCCATGGCGTCCCCGCGGTGTCCGCATACAAGTATCCTTGCGTCAGCGCCCAGTTCAGGACATCGCAGTATTCTTTAGTCGTTACTTCATACTTCCCGAGTTGATACGCGCCCAGCACCACCTCGTGACGCGGGTATTCATCCGCCTCGCCATACATCTGATCGACATAAGACTCGGTCCGCCCAATCGTGAATGTTCCCGTCTCCACGCCCACCGTGTTCGGCGCGAGGAAGATCGTGTCGCTGACAACTGGGGAGACCTCGCGGCCCGCGTTGCGCACCTTGAAGTAGACGGTGCGCGTGCCGACGCCAAAACTGAGATCAAATATTGGCGCGGTGTCATAGGGCTGCCACGTTGCGCCGCTGAAATCTGACGATTCGCTGGCCATGTACTCCGTCGGGCTGTTCGTGGCCGTATTGTCCAGCGTCACCGCCGGGTCCATCGTGAATTCCGCGCCGCCGTTAATGGCAAACGACGTTACCTCGGGCTGCGCGACCGCGGCCAGCCGGAACCCTAAGTTATCTTCGCGCCAGTCCGCCGGGTTATGGCTCCGGCATGCCGCACGGCAGTAGGTGAGGGCTTCGTTCCAGTAGCCGCCTTTGAGCATCCGGTACTCGGTGCGGGGCGATTCAATCCACGGGCTGCCGTCCGACGGCGCGCCAAGGTAGTCAAAGTGGCTGTCGTCTTCGCACCACTCGTGTATGCTGCCGTGCATGTCGTACAAGCCAAACGCATTGGGCGGTTGCGCGCCGACCGGCTTGATCCCGATAGGGCTCACTTCGGTGGCGCAGTACCACATGTAATCGCTGACGTTGCCCGGCAGCGTGCCCGCCTCGCAATCCGAACAGAGCCCGTCGCACCCCGGCGCATCGCCGAAGTAGAAGCGCGTGGCCGTCCCGGCCCGGCAGGCATACTCCCACTCCGATTCGCTGGGCAGCCGCACTACCAAAGGTTCCTGGCCGCTGCTCGCAAGATGCGCGTTCAGCGACGTGATGAAATCTTGTGCGTCGTTCCAGGAAAGGGGATAGGCGGGATGGCTGGCGTTATACCCATAGAACGGGGAATCTCCGGGCCACGAGCCGCGCACCGCCAGCCACTGCTGCTGCGTAATCTCGTATTTGCCCATCCAGAACCCGTAGGCCAGCGTCACCGGATGCTGCGGGTCTTCCCAATTGAAACTGTCCTGCTCGCCCGGATACCGGCCCATCAGGAAACTGCCCGCAGGCACCCACACCAGTTCCAGCGGCACATCGCCCGGAAGATTGACAGTCTGCCCCGTCAACTCGATGGTATCGCTCGCCGGCGCCGATTCGCCCGTTACATTCCGCACCTTGAAGTACACCGTCTTCGTGCCCCCTTCGCCCGCGGACAGGGTGAAGGTCGGCGCCGCGTCATACACTTGCCAGGTTGCACCGGTGAAATCCGGCGACTCGCTCGCCATGTACTCCGTCGGGGTGTTCGTCGCCGTGTTGTCCAGCGTAACACTGGGGCCTGCCGACGACGCCGCACCAGCATTGATGGTGAACGTTTCGACGGCCGGCAATCCGTCCTCGGCCGTGACGCGGATGCTGGCGTTGGGGATGTCTTCTTCGGGATAGTCGGCACGAATGTCCCACACGATGTGCTTGCCGGCGCCTGTCTCGACGCCTGCGATGTCGCCCGTGACCGACGTGACAGGATGGCTATAGCCGTCCGCGCCACCGTCCTTGGACAGCGATACCGTAATGTCGCAGGGACCGTTCGGCGCATCGAGGTCGTATGTGATGACGACTTCGGTATCGCCTGCGCCGTTGTCCTGCTGCACAAACGCGACGTTGGAGACTGTGGGCGCCTGCGCAAAAGCCGATGCGGATAAGGGCAGCGCGAGCACAAGCAGCGCCGCTCCGGGGCGGCGGCGTTTCGCCAGTAGAACGATTCCCGCTATCAGCAGCGCGAACCCGGCAGGCCACGCGTACAACGGAAGCCCGGCCTGTTCATCGACGATTTCCAACACCATATCGCTGTTCAAAGAACCCAGATTGCCGGCCGGGTCAAAACCCGTGACCAATACATTCGCCATGCCCAGCGGATCGCCAGGTTGCACTTCGTATTCGTAGGTAAAGTCCACTGCCTTGCTACCGCTTACCCACGTGGCGTCGTGGCCATTCACCGTTACGGACGGATCGCCGTTCAGCGATTCCGAAGATGTGAAAGTGATTGTCACCTTTTCGCCCGTGGATGCCTGAACAGGATTCGCGGCCAGATTGGTGAAGACCGGCGTAATGCCAATACCCGTCCCGGAGGCGCTGTTGTGCGCCGGATTGATCGGATTGCCCACGGCGTCCTGCAACCCCACGACCGTCAGCGTTACCGTTTCACCGTCCAGCATTTCGCCCGAGGACCACGAAAGTATGTACGGCCCCGTGCCTGAAACCCCGTCAGGATTCACACTCAGCGTGCCCAGTCCGAGACCTGAGGCGGCGTAGTTTCCCGGCGTTGCCACGCCCGGTGCAAGCATCGGCTCGCTGAATGTCGCCGACAGGCTCCTTTCCGTCACCGTGGACACCGCATTCAGTGTGGGCGGTACCGTCTCGAGCGCCCCGCTCGCCGAATCCCCGCTGCCCGTCAGCGCCTGCGCGCCGAACGAAACAGCCAGCATCATCAAGCCAATCAATAGCAGCCGGTGCATATCTTCTCCCTCCCCAAGTAAGCAAAAAAAAACAAGACAGCACACGTCACCTATTGAGTATAACTCATTGTATTTGCAGATCTTACCCGCCTCCACACGCTTTGTCAAGGGGGTATTTTACGGGTGTTTGCACGCCCTCCAGGATAACTCAAGGAACATGAAAGATCAGTCTAATACGGATGTTGGTTCAGGGTTGGGAAGGGACATGGTCAGGGTTTTTTCGTGTTGAGGTTAGGCATTTTTGTGGGGAAGCTTGTATATTTGAAGATTTTAGGATAGTATGACAGCAGATGCCAGAATTGCGTTGCCTGGCTTAGGGCATATGATATGCACTGTATCCGTGCAAAAGGGAGATTCGCAACATGCAGTGATGAGGCTGCGTAGGGAGATCTGAGGACCATGTCACAACAACTTTCCACCAACCTGTTTATTTTGGCCCTGTTTTCAGTGGTGTTTTTCTCTGTTACAACGGCAGAAGCGTCTGTTTTAGCGGCGGAGAGGCAGAGTGAAGGGGCATTGGAGGGTGAAACAGAAGGCGAGTCGGAACCTGTGGAATGGGCGAATTGTCTTGCCCTTGAGGGGCAGCGCGCCTACGTTGGGATCTCACGGAATGCGATAGACCTTTTGAAAGCGGGCGATGCGGTGTATTCGCCGGGCTATATCCAAATCATCAATGTGGCGGTTCCGGAAAACCCACAGTCCCTGGGTGAATATCGGCTTACCGAGCAACTATCGAGTAAAAAGGATAAGGGAAATATTACATTTACGGTGAAAGATGACTTGGCCTATGTGGCATGGGGATGCCTGGAGTGTTCCGTTCATAACACAGTAGATGGCGGGATAGAGATCGTAAATTTGGGCAATCCTGCGGCGCCCGAACTGTTGGGAACTTTAGAGTTGTATTTCTTCCCGATGAATATAGTATTGGATAATGGGTTTATGTATATCGGAGGATATGGATCAACAGAAGGAATAGTGTCTATACAGGATGTTAATAATCCGCTTTTTCCGATTTGCCTAAATGGAATAGGTATAGGGACAAAGTATAGTTGTGCCACTTCGATGACGGCTACTGGTCCACTATTTTATGTGGGCCTTACCAATTATGCCAATAAGCAAGGTGCAATTTACTTATTCTATTTATACAGCCCTGATTCGATGTATGGTTTTTTTGAGCTTGGTCAATATCCTCCCACTCCTGGAAATTATGTAAGTATTGAGGATCTTGGGGTTGTTGGAGAGCGAATCTATGCGGCTGTGGAACTCACAGACGCCACCGGGCAATTGCTGATTCTGGACAGCAGTATTCCTCCACGAACTTCGCTTGTGGGAACATACCCAACACTCTCCGCTGTAAAGGCCATAGCAAACACGTATACGACAGTGTGCCTTATGGAGGAAAGCGGGGGCGTGTCATTACTTGATGTGAGTAATCCTGCGAATCCGGTATTGCGGGATACCTATGACATCGGTGATTCCGGGACGGATGTCGCGCTGAGGGATGGATTGGTGTACGCCTTGGGCGGATTAACAGGACTCCACATCATAGACACGCATTGGCGTCCACTGAATCTTGCCGTGGAGGGGAATGGCACGCTCGATCCTGCGGCCGGTTATCATGAATATATGGATACCGATGTGGTGACGCTTACGGCTACCGCAGCGGCAGGCTGGTCTTTCGATCAATGGCTGGGGGATATTGAAGAGGCTGATCATCAAACCAACCCCGTGAGCATTACGATGGCGAATGCACGGACCATTACCGCGGTCTTTAAAGAAAACTATTTTGCATTGAAATTGACCAAGGAGGGATTTGGATACACTACTCCAGCCTTTGGGTCCTATACGTATCTCCACGACACCGTTGTAGTGGTGGAAGCGGTTCCTGAAATGGGGTGGCGGTTTGATCACTGGGAAGGTGTTGATGCCGGGCAGGAGGCGGAAAATCCCTTGTCTATCGCAATGACGGCGGATGCCGAAATACAGGCCGTTTTTGTGCCGATTGAATATGCGTTGGCCATTGAGGCGGAAGCGGGCGGGACTACATCGCCCACACCGGGTGTGTATAGTTATCCCAGCGGCGCCCTGGCTGTTGTTGCCGCGATGCCTGAAGACGGCTGGCAATTTGATCATTGGGAAGGGGATGTTTCTGGAGACCCGGCAAGTTTTCTGCAAGCCGTGACGATGGATGGATCAAAGACGTTGCATGCCTACTTTGTCCAGCAACTGTATACCCTGACCCTTGCGGTGGAGGGCAGTGGTCAGATAACTCCCGAAACAGGCGTGTATACGTATGAATATGGGACGCAGGTTACCGCAGCGGCCACCCCGGCGGACGGGTGGGCTTTTGATCATTGGGCTTTTGACACCTCTGCGGAATATTCGGCGCCTGAGATCACCCTGATGATGGATCAGGATTTTACCGTAACTGCGGTCTTTGTACCCGTTGCGTTTACATTGACCGTTCTAACGGAAGGTTTGGGAAACACTATGCCGGAGCCCGGCAGCCATGGCTATGGATGGAATGCCGATATTTCGATTACCGCAACTCCCGAGGATGGTTGGCGCTTTGATCACTGGGCCGGTGAGTCCGTCGAGGGTTCGACGGATAACCCCCTGTCACTTGTCATGAATGCCGACAAAACGGTGCGGGCCGTTTTCGCGCCACAACTGTGGACGTTGACCGTTGCCGTGGAAGGCAGCGGTGCATGCTCCCCCATTTCAGGCACACATACTTTCCAAGATAATGAGTCGGTAAGTTTGGCGGCACTGCCAGCAGAGGATTGGGTCTTTGATCACTGGACGGGTTTGGAAGGTTCCGACGCTACGGCGAATCCTGTGACGATCCAAATGACCAGTGATATGACTGTCACAGCGGTTTTCAAGGGCAAATCGGGAATGTTTAGCTGCGGGGCGGGAAATGGCGGCGCCAAGTCCTCGTTCAAGGGTGATCTCTTGCTCATGGCGGGCGTGGGCATCCTGTTGACAGTGTGTTGTCACCGGAAAATATGGGTATAGTGCAATGGTTTGGGTGTGAAATGCCGGTAATGTGCCCTGTGTCCGGTATACTTTTCAAAAAAAGCGTTATTTTTAATTGCCTGGGATAAATTTTATTGACATACTACAATATAAGAATTATGATAAGCAGGCGGTGATAATTGTGAGGGTCTAAGGTTTGCTTAGACAGGAAATGAATGCAGGTATATCCAGGTGTGAGAAGCATAGGAGGGAAAGCTATGAGGTGTCTGCTAAGTTCTTTTTATGTACTTTCATGCGTATTTGCCGCCGGGGTATTGTGTGTCCCGCAGGCAGGAGCGGTGATTGTCGTTGAGACTGCAACTAACTGGGAGGACATTGCGCCGGTAGCCCAGTTGGATGAGGCGGTAGTGGTACGCAATGGCGGGGTGCTTACGATCAATGCCGGCGTAAACCTGGTGTGGGTGGAGACGGTGGATGCGGAACTTGGGGCCATTACGGTGGAAACGGGGAGCACGCTCGTTGCGATTGGCGAGGCAGGCGATCCGATTACGTTCAGTTCCACGCATTCGTTGGGTTGGTACGGGATAAGCATACATGATGGCGCCACCGCTACGCTGGAGTATTGTTCGCTTGCGGGCGGCGGTTCCGGAGGCAGTGCTTCCCTTGCCCTTGGGGCAAGCGCTTCGGCGGTGCGTCACTGCACGATCAGCGGCGGAGCAGGGAATGGCGTTCAACTGAATGGTGCGGGGAATACATCGGTGATCGAGGATTTAACGGTGACCGGTTGCGCGGGCTACGCGTTGCACCAGAATACGGGGGATATGAATCCTCAAATTATCGGCGTAAATTTTTCAGGCAATGGCGAGAATGCGAATGTGATCTGGCCGGGCACGCCTGCGGTTGCGGGTGTATTCCGGCAAGTGGACTGGCAGATGGTGGGTGCGCCGTATGTGATTGCCGGCTGGTATAAGCTGGGCGAGAATGGGATTCTGAATATCAGCCCGGGGGTGCGTGTGGAATTCGCTGAGTCGGCTTCCGCTCGGCAAAGCAGCATCGGAGCATCGGCGCTTGGCTGTCTGAATATCCAGGGCACGGTGGAAAACCCGGTACTATTCACATCGCATTTTGAAGCGCCGGAACCTGGGGATTGGGCGGATCTGGCGATAGACGAAGGCGGTTCGGGGACCTTGGAGAATATTATCGTCGAGTATGCAGGCCAGTGGGGCAACTATAGCGTTCATATCGCGAGTTCTGAGGTGGCTGTGCACAATCTGGAAATCCGGCATAGCAGTTGTGACGGTTTATGGCTGGATGCGCCGCTGATCACTCCCTCGCTGGATGGTCTCGTCATTCATGACACAGCGGGTTGGCCATTGGTGATGTACACTAATAACATGAGCCCGGTGATTGGCGAGTCGCTTAATTTTTACAATAATCCCAGCGGGAACGGCATGCTGGTGCTTTCGGGGAGCGGAGAGCAGACCACGTCGAATATTGTCTGGACGGTGAATAGCATGCCCTATGTCATTGCGGGGTGGTTCAGGATTGGCATCGGTTCAAGTTTTACGATAGAGCCTGGCGTGAACGTGACGTTTACGGCGGCGGGCACGGCGCTTCAATCGAATATCGAGGTGATGGATGGGGGAACGTTCACTGTGGAAGGGACGGCATCCAAACCGGTCCACTTTACCTCATTCAAGAGTGATCCGGCTCCCGGCGATTGGTCTTTCATTCAGGTAGATCAAGGGGGACAGGCCAGTTTTGATCAATGCAGAATCCGGTATGCGGGATGCGCCAATAGCCCCGCCTTTATCGTCAAGACCTCGGATGTAACCGTGAGCAACATGCTGATAGAGGATTGCCAATACGACGGCATTCAATTGAACAATGTTGGGATCAGCCCAAGCCTCAGTAATATTGTAGTTCGTAATTGCGTTGGCTGGGGAATCGTGCAGACCGCGATCACGATGATGCCCACATACAGCAATATAAGCCTTTATGACAACACAGGCGGTAATGCGATTGTTATGTGGGCGGGCACGGGCGGCAATAGCGTGAGCCAGGATATGCACTGGCATTTGTGCGGCGCACCGTATGCAGTTTCCGGCTGGGCGCGGTTTGCCGAGAATGTCCACCTGGAGATTGATCCGGGGGTGATTGTGCAATTTGCCCCATCTGGCGCGGCGATGCAGTCGAATTTTGAATTGAATAACGGATGCAGTCTGATTGCCAATGGCACACCCTCCCAGCGAATTCTGTTTACCTCCTATAAATCAGAACCGGCAATGGGCGACTGGGAATTTATTCAGTTTAATGCAGGCAGTTCTGGCAGTTTTAATTACTGCACGTTTGAATATGCAAACAATCCATTAAATATTCGGACATCGCCGGTGACAGTACAAAACTCGATTATTCGCTCTTCGAATTATCAGGGCGTTGTGGTGCAAGACAACGCGCAGCCTGTGTTTATAAACAACCACATCGAAGGCAATCGGTTGAATGGCTTTTTGAGTTATAGCGCGGGAACTCCCGTGGACCTTCGGGGCACTTGGTGGGGCGATGCATCAGGGCCATATCACGCCACACTTAATCCGGGTGGTCTTGGAAATGCGGTGACGGATGGCTGCCTATTCGAACCGTGGGCCACGGAACCGGTGATCGGGTCAACGCTTTTTGCATGGCCTCCGACGGTGCGGATCGATCTTGAGGGAGGCAACGGATATGTTGCCGTGGAAAACACGGGGTCAGGCAGTTTCACGTGGAATGTACAGGTAACCTCCGGTCAGGATTGGCTCTCGGTGCAAACCGTGAAGAGCGGCGAGGCGGCCGGGTTTACCGTGGTGGCGGAGCCCTACAGCGGTGCATTGCAGCGTGTGGGGCAGATTATGCTGACGACTTCGGACCTGAGTGTGGCGCCACAGACGATTTTGGTGGCGCAAGCGGGGTCTGAGGGGGCAGGAGTGCTGCATTCGGGCGATCAGAATCAGGATTTCCTGATATCTCTTTCCGAGTTACTGCGGGTGATTCAGTTTTTTAATTCAGGCGGATTCCATTGTGAAGCCGGGACTGAAGACGGATTTGCACCTGCGCCTGGTGACACGAGCTGTACTCCACATTCCAGTGATTACAATACGCAGAACTGGCAGATCTCGCTTTCGGAATTGCTGCGGATCGTACAGTTTTTCAACTCCGGCGGATATCACCAGAATGCGGGTGGTGAAGACGGTTTTGGACCAGGTAAGCTGCTATAAGTGTGTGTTGAAAAAGAACTCGGACAGAGTATCCGCTATATAAAGGCCAGTCGGTGATTGGTGGTTTGCCGGGCAATGAGTTTGAGAAAGTCCGAAATGGACTCGGTGGAGGTATTTTCGAAGGGCAGGGGGAGTTCGCTTTGTGCGCCGAATCCGAGGCAGGCGTGGAAAAGGCCTTCAATCCGGGCGCGCTCCATCGGGTTGAGGGGGCGGGCGGGATTGCAGCGCACGCCGGTGGTGTAGCGGGGATCGCGGTTCGCTTCAACAACCTTGATTACGGTATGGGCGGTCTTGGGGTATTCGTAGATGTCCAAGAGCGCGAAGCGGCGGCTGATGGCGGGGTCATTGTTTTGCGCCAGGACCAAATGGAGCCCCAGGCGTTCTCCATATAAGGTGCATTGTTCTTGCAGATGGACGAGAATGCGTTTTCCCATCTTCTCTGATTCTTCACCTTGATGCAATTCGGCATTCATGAGGAATTGGACGCATTCATTCAGGCCTTCCACCGCCACGAGACATGGAGCGTCTGATATGGAGCTGGCTGCGCCGTGCGCACCGAGTAAACTCAGGGGCCGTGCCTGTGGGGCCGCCCCATCGGCGAGCCCTTCCAGAAAGTCCCGTTTCTCCTGATGCGCCATGGCGGCCAAGTCCACCAGCCGGGTGAGTTCCCGGAAGAGGTCCGCCTCTTTGCTGTGCTGATAGGCGGCGCGGGGCAGATTCAACGTAATTTGCTGAATAGCGGATGGATGCGCGCTCCGGGCATCCCCTCGTTCAAAAAGAAAATGGACATGCCTCCGGTGGGCGGCGGCCTGCGCGGCATGATTCAAAAAGGCATCCCCTTCGGGCGTTTGGAAAACGCCGGGTTCCAATGCGATATGTATCGCCGGCGTGGAAAGCAGAACCCCTTCCTCGCCATGCCGGATCAGCACGTCGAGAATGGCCCAGGCAAATTGCCGCGCCGTGCGAAGGCATTCCCCGAAGGTTTTTTCTGCACCGGGGATGGAAACATCCCGCAACGGCTCCGGTACATTCCAGCAAAGCTCGATTCCTTCTCCGGACGATGAATGTACAAGTGCGCGATAGGCGAATTCATAGACGAGCATCTGGGCGAAGCGGCCAATATCCGTTTCGGACCAATCCTGCAGGAAGGGGGCGAAATAAACGTTTAATGCACTCCATAGCGGCGGCTGGGAAAACATCGTTTGGTACGTGTCTGCGGTTTTCAGCAGTTGAGCGAGCAGTTCATCGGCCCGCTTGGGCGGCCCAGCACTTTGAGAAGCTCCTGGCGCCATAAAACCTTGCTGTAAAATGGGGAGGAGCGTGTGTTCGGTGTAAAACAACCTGTCTGGCTGCTCCACGTCGTGGATGTGGAGTTCACCGCGCAGATGGGCTTCGGTCACCGGGGTGGAGAATATCTGTGCGAAGGCATATTCCTTTTTTACCATCCGCGCGAGCACGCGGTCGGTTCCCGATGGATCCAGGCCGGCGGTTTCCGGGGTAACGCCGCGGATGATGCGCTCGGCATCATACAGCGGAACACCCAGGCGCCGGTGCCGGACCGTATATTCGTCGAGGCCATGTTCGACTAATTTTGCATCCACCAGTTCCCGCACGAGGGCGGTGGTGAGGGTGGTGATGCGTGCGGTTTCAATTTGCTGTTCCACTTCCAACGCGATCATGAGAGCGGCGGAGTCTTCAAGGCCGGTTTCGCGGACCAGGGCTTCGACAATCTTTTCGCGGTTCCATTCGGCCAGCGTATCGGCGCTGGTGCGGACCATGAGCGCTTCGCTTCGTCCGCGCAATGCGTCGCGTTCTTCCCGCGCCTCCTTTAATTCGGTCAACAGCATCCGCATATCGCCTTCGCGGAGCCGGCGCACCCGCGCGCGGCGATCCCGGTATCGGGCGTAGGCAAGGGCTGTTTTCACATGTGACATGTGGATTAGCACGCGTTCGACGGCGTCGTGGACCTGGTCCACGGTGGGCGGCTGGCTTCCCAGGCGTTTGGTGAGATAGAGAGTGACAGCCGAGGCGAGGTTTTCAGCGAGGTCATAGTCCTGACCGCCGGTTTGCTGAGCGGCTTTATAAATGGCCAGGGCGATTTTGTGTTTGCTGAACGACTCTTCCCGGCCATCCCGTTTGACGATGGTGCGGAAAGGTTCTGGTGCGGCAATGGCTGGCAACGGGAGTGGGAGCTGCTCGTCAAAGAGCCCTTCCTGCTCCATACGTTCAGGATCGAATAGATCGCCTTGCCGTTCTATACTCATCGCTTTTCCAATGTAGTAGGATCACGGGGCCATCAATACATCCGCGATGCGCACCAGCGCCCAGTCGATGTCTTCTTTGGCAATCACCAGCGGCGGCGCGAAACGAATCACGTTTTCATGCGTTTCCTTGCACAAGAGGCCCTTTTCCTTCAAGCGCACGCAGAACCGGCGCGCACCGCCCGCCTCCTTGTGAAGTTCCACGCCGATCATCAAGCCTTTGCCGCGCACTTCCTTCACATGCGGACTGTTGATTTCCCGAAGCCGCTCCATGAAGTAGGGGCCAAGTGCAGCGGCATTTTCCACCATTTTTTCCTCCACCAACACCTTCAAGGCGGCGCGGGCCACGGCGCAGGCCAGCGGATTGCCGCCGTAGGTGCTGCCATGATCCCCTGGCTGGAATACGCCCAATACCTCTTTGTTTGACAACACGGCGGAAATGGGATAAAGGCCGCCGGAGAGCGCCTTGCCCACCAGGGTCAAATCCGCTACAACGCCCTCATGTTCTTCGGCCAACAGTTTTCCCGTGCGCCCCAAGCCGGTCTGGATTTCATCCGTGATGAAAACGATCCGGTTTCGATCGCAAATCTCGCGGACCTGTTGCAGATAGCCTTGCGGCGGGATAATGATGCCGCCTTCGCCCTGAATGGGCTCCACCAGGAATGCCACGGTATTCGGGGTGATGGCGCGTTCCAGAGCCTCCGTATCGCCGAAGGGAACAGTTATGAATCCGGGCGTGAATGGCGCATAGCCGTCGCGGTATTGTTCTTCCGTGCTGAACCCGACAATTGTTATGGTGCGCCCGTGAAAATTGTTATCGCAAACGATGATCTCCGCCTGGCCTTCCGGAACGCCTTTTACCTGGTACCCCCATTTGCGCACTGCCTTGATGCAGGATTCCACCGCTTCCGCACCGCTGTTCATGGGCAGGACCATGTGCGAGTTCGTCAGTTCACAGATTTCCTTGTAAAACAGGCCGAGTTGATCATTGCGGAAGGCGCGGGACACCAGGGAAAGTTTTTGTGCCTGCTCTACCATGGCCGCCACGATTTTCGGATGACAATGGCCTTGATTCACCGCCGAATACGAGGCCAGGCAATCCAGATACTTATTGCCTTCGACGTCCCACACCCAGATGCCCTGGCCTTTGGTAAGCACTACGTCCAGGGGGTGGTAGTTTTTGGCGCCGTATTCTTCTTCCAACGCAATAAAATCATGTGTTTTCATGCAAACAACTTCCCATTCCGTCAATTTTCAGGCTTTCCCAGCAGAATTGCAGGGCAAAGAAAGAAGATCCTACCATGTATATACCCAGACACGCCAACTTTTCCGGCGGCGCGGGTGACAATGCCTTTTTTACCATACGAGGCTTTTGTGGAAATGGTCCCGGCGGGATTATAGTGTCCAGGAGAGGAATTCACATAGATGATACACAAAGCAAGGATGATAGCGGTTGCGTTGGGAATAATTGCCGCCGTTGCTGGAGCAGGAATTGCGGAGGAGGGCGGTAACATTCCCTGTCCGACTGCTGAGCAGGCCGCATGGCAGGATGCCGAACTGGGCATTATGTTTTGCCTGGATCTCATCACGTTTACGGATATACGGGAGCCAAACTGGCAGAAAGCGGGGACATTGGACCCGAATCTTTATAACCCGGCGCAGCTTGATACGGACCAATGGATGGAATGCGCGAAAGCGATGGGGGCGGCGTATACGGTGTTTGTGGCGAAGTGGTGCACGGGCCATTTACAGTGGCAGACCGATCTGTATCCCTATAGCGTCAAGCAATCGAAATGGCGCGATGGCAAAGGGGACGTGGTGAGGGATTATGTGGCCTCGTGTCGGAAATATGGCATCCAGCCTGGGATATATGCGAGTGTCACGGCCAATGCGTATTGGGAAGTGACCAATCCCGGCCTGGTGAATTGGGGGAAGGGCGGCGATGATGCGAAGCAGACGCGCTATTCACGGATGTGTGAACAACTGCTGAAGGAACTCTGGGGCAATTATGGCCCGTTGTTTGAAATTTGGTTCGATGGCGGTGCATTGACGCCGGACAAGGGCGGCCCGGATATGCTCCCCATTTTGAAACTGTTTCAGCCCAAGGCCATCGTATTTCAGGGTCCTGCGGCCTCCATCCGCTGGATTGGAAATGAGGACGGCATGGCGGGATACCCCTGTTGGGCGACGGTGAAGCAAAGCGAAGCCGCTGGAAATGGGGATCCGGAGGGGACGGTTTGGCAGCCGGGAGAATGCGATGTGCCGATCCGCGACCATGAATGGTTCTGGAATCCGAACGAAGAAAATAAGCTTTACAGCGTGGACGCGCTCGTGGACATGTACTACAAGTCCGTGGGCCGGAATTGCAACATGATTGTAGGCATTACTCCGGATCGCACCGGACTGATTCCCAGGGCGGATTTTGACCGTGCGGCGGCTTTTGGCGCGGAGATTCGCCGCCGGTTCGGGCGGAGCATTGCCGAAACTTCCGGGAAGGGGAATGTGGTGGAGCTGGCGTTATCCAAACCAACGCTGGTGGATCATGTGATCCTCATGGAGCAAATCACCGAGGGGGAACGAATTCGGGAGTATGTAGTGGAAGGCCTGATGGACGGTCAATGGAAGTCATTGTGCACGGGGCAGTCCGTAGGGCATAAGCGCATTGAGAAATTTGTCGCCGTGACCGTGAGCGCCGTTCGGGTGCGCGTATTAAAATCTACGGCAGAACCTGTTATTCGAAAATTCAGCCTCTATCATGCAGGCAGATGAAAAGATTGATCGATACGGGTTAATCTTCCAAAGGCCGTGATCTTCGGGGAACCTTTTCCGTGAATTTGTGTTAGACTAAGTAAAGAAGGCAAGCGTAGATACGCTTGGAGGAGGAAGAGTATGAGGAACAGCATCCGTATTTTCGCAGTATGTATTGTTGTGAGTGTGTTGTTGTGGGGGACTTGGGGATGGACCCAAACGCCGTGTGAACTCCCAAATCCCAAACGCGCCCAAGTCTCGACGGAGCTTTGGGAACCGTATGAAGTGCTGGCGGACGGCAGTTTTGAAGATGCCGCCACGGAAGTGCGGACTTCGTCGCCGTTTGTATCAATACCGTTTGATCCGCCCACGGCTACGCGCTCAGGAGATGCCGCGCATTCCGGGAGTTGGGGGTATCAGGTGCAGGCGACGGCGGGCCAGGCCGGCGAATTAACCACCAAAGCCTTTGCCGATAAAGCGGAGGATATTCAGGTTTCCGTTTGGGTGCGCTGCCCAGGAGGAAGCGCTCAGGCCAGAATCGTGGTGCATTTTGAGGATGATGATCTGTTGATTGACGGCCCGTATTTCGGTCCGTTTGTGGATATTACGGATTCCTGGACGCAATTGACCTATACAGCCTATTCCAAACAGAATTTTCATCAAGTGTGGGCGGGGGTGACCATCGGCCCCGGAACAACACTTTATGTGGACGATGTATCCGTGCAGCCGCCTATCTGGAAGTTGGCGGAAGTGAGCGGGCCTTCCGTTACCGTCGGAGGAATTCCTGTTCCCCAGACCCCGGTTGCCCCCACACTGCTTTCCTTCAGCATCCATTTGGAAGATCCGCAGGAGCTTGTGGAAGAGGAAACGTTCTTCCGGCAGAAGACCGCGGTGTTTACCCGGCTTGCGGAACTGTTTTACAACCATGGGGGACGCCTGAACATTCAGCCGGAACTGGAATGGGCGCTGGGTGCGCAGTTGTTTCAGCCGGACACGCTGCAGCATCTCAGCGAGGAGTATGGCGTCTATTATTCAACCCATACCCATGGCCCGATATGCAAGGATGAAGATGGGACGCCCATGGGCGCGGAAATATGCAACCGGCATGCAGAATGGAGCCGGGAGATCACACCGGAGGATGTTGTAGAGTACATTCAGACGCGAAATGAGACATTTTCCCTGATGTCAGGTGTTCCGGTGATGGATCACAATGGCAATTTTGATCTGGTTTTTAAGAATCCCCTGGCGGCGATTGGTATTCGAACGCTCACGTGCTTTAAAAATCCCGGCCTTCAGAGATCCTATGATTACTTGATCAACAATCCGTGGCGTCCCACCAATGTGGATGCTCTCGTGGACACGGAAACATTTTTAACCCATGACCCTAGTGGACCGCTGGTGTATGTTCCAGGCGTGGGGACAAGCTTTACAAAAAATCATGATCGGGTTCCCTTGGCCGTTTCGCGCATCATCAGCCAATTCATTCATTTTGCGGACGCGGACCGGGTGAATGCGCTCAGTCTTATTTTTCATGTGGATAGCTTTCTCTCGCAAGAAGGAACCCCCTATGATGAATACCTGGCGGTGGACCCGGTTACGCATGAAGTGACCTATTCGGATGAATTTCTTATTCATCTTTCCTACTATGAAGAATTGTTGAGCACGGTGGTGGATCCCTTGGTTGCGGCCGGCTATCTCCAATGGTCCACAATACAGGAGATGGGCGAGGCCTTTGTTGCGTGGGAAGATGCCTGTGATGGTGGAGAAGTGGTTACCCGGATACCTTCGGAAGTGGCCGGCACGGAGGGTCTTGCGACACGTATTGTTATGCCGGTTGAAGCGCGGTATGCCGCGGAAGGGGCGCCGGTAGTGGTCTATGTGCCTGGCGGAACCACCGGGGGGGGATTGCATAATACGGGGGCACAATTGAACACAGAGGGATTTATTGAGATTTTCTTCAATTTCCCTGGAAGCGGCCGTGAGGATGAAATAAGCGGGGGCACGTATGATTTTCGCGGCCCCGATTCCCTCAAGGCGTTGCGTGATGTGCTTCGGTTTGCCATGGGCGATCTCACGGACGTGGACGGTCATACCCTTGCGGATCTTACCGGAACGATAGTGCCGGACTATGCGAATGCCGGGATCACCGGATGGTCGAATGGGGGCAATGCCACGATTAGTGTTGCGGGAATGCATGGGGATGAGATTTCCGATCTTGGTTGGATTGTGAATTGGGAATCTCCGGTGGGCGACGGCATGCCCACCGCTGAAGCAGGCGGGCGAAACTCCTCCTTTGAGAATCCGATGACGAATTCGGCGTATGACCCTGATACGGGGGTATGGGATCTGTCTTCGCTCCGGTATGTGGAGGATGTGGATATTGACGGAGATGCTGTTGAAGTGCTTACCGGCGGGCTGTATTTTGATTTAAATGGGAATGAGTCCTATGATGTGGGCACAGATTTCCTTGTGAATCCATATATATTTGATCTTGGGGACGGAAAGAAAGCCTATTATTCAAACCGCATTGCCCAAGAGGCTGAGAGCCTGGAGTTGTATCCTGATCCCGCGCCCAGCCATTTGCCCACGGCCGCGGAAACCGCCGCTTTTTGGTATAGCCGCAATGCTGAGAATTGGTTCACTCAGGCCGTTACGAATATTCCCAATTTGATGTTTATTGTGGAGGCCAGCGCACAGGATCATGTTCAGACTGCTCTTGATCACCCGCATGTGCTGATTCAATATGAAGGAATGCGCAGTGCCGGCGCGCGCTTCGTGCGTGTGAACCCTGATAGAAGCTATTTAGAGGAAATCATGGGGGAGAGTCAGCCGGATGCCACGGACAATGACGGTTTTGCCATATTTGATCATATGAGCATCCGTGATGCGGTGGAGCCCATTACGGTGCCCACGGCGATGGGTGTGGCGGCGGCGGCCTGTGAATTGGCGGATCGCACCCACGCAAACAATATCGATCCACAAATCACGTATGAGGGCGAAGGAGTTGAGGAAGGCGAAGGCGAAGGAGTTGAGGAAGGCGAAGGTTCTGCGGAAGGCGTAAGTGAAGGCGCTGTAGAAGGCGAAGGAATGATCGAAGGTTCCGCGGAAGGGGTAAGTGAAGGCGCTGTAGAAGGCGAAGGAGTTGAGGAAGGCGAAGGTTCCGCGGAAGGCGTAAGTGAAGGCGCTGTAGAAGGCGAAGGAATGATCGAAGGTTCCGCGGAAGGCGTAAGTGAAGGCGCTGTAGAAGGCGAAGGAGTTGGGGAAGGCGAAGGTTCCGCGGAAGGCGTAAGTGAAGGCAGTGAGGAAGGTGAAGAAGAACCAGAGGCACACAGTGCGGATCAGAATGCGGATGGATTGATTAGTCTGTCAGAATTGCTCCGGGTGATTCAGTTCTACAATTCGGAAGGATACCATTGTGATGCGATGGGAGAGGATGGCTATAGCCCCGATGCCGGGGATACCTCCTGTTCTCCGCATGCCAGCGATTATAATCCGCAGGATTGGCACATCAGCCTGAGTGAATTGCTGCGAATCATTCAGTTTTATAATTCCGGCGGGTATCACGCTTGTCCCGGCGAAGACACGGAAGATAGTTTCTGCCCCGGACTTTGATGCATTTCAATCGAGTAGGGGGGTTCCTCACGGATCCCCCCTCTCACACCACCGGGCATACCTGCTCGGTACCACGGCGGTTTCGGTCATTTTTAAACGTTTCGTACCATTGGACTGGGTCTATCAGTTTTTGCTTTGCGAACCATTCTTTGTTCATGGCGTGTTGTGCGGAAGGACTCCCCGCTTTACGCCACCAGCCTTTCCCGGATAGCGCGAGAATCCACGCCTGCGATGTTGGGACTTCTAGCCGTTGCAGGAAGTCTGCAATCGTTTTAGTCCGCTTGAGTCGTTTGAGGATGACACAGCGCAACTTGCGCCGCATCCATTCCCCGAGCCGTTCCAGATGACGCTTGCCTTCGGCGAACCGGAAGTAGGTTATCCAGCCGCTCAGGAAACTGTTGAGTTCCTCAATCATCTGGCGCACTTTGGCGTCTCCACGGTTTCGGCGTGTGATTTCGCGGATTCGGTCTTTCGCCCGCTCCAGGCTCTTGGGCGCGATGCCCAACCGCCCGCCGGAGCGCAGACGGTAACCGAGGAACTTCCGCTCTTCGATGTGCGCCACCGCACTCTTCTCGCGATTCACGCGCAGCTTCAGCTTTCCTTCAAGGAACTGCGTGACGGACGCCATCACGCGTTCTCCCGCACGTTTCGTCTGCACGTAGATGTTGCAGTCATCCGCGTAACGGCAAAAACGGTGGCCCCGGCTTTCCAATTCCTTGTCGAGGTCGTCCAGTAACAGGTTGGCAAGCAGGGGCGACAGCGGTCCGCCTTGCGGCGTCCCTTCGTATCGTTCCACGCATACTCCGTTCTGCATCATGCCGGCTTCTAAAAACAGGCGGATGAGGTGAAGCACGCGTTTGTCTGTCACGCGGCGCGCCACGCGAGCCATCAGGATGTCGTGGTTCACCCGGTCGAAGAACTTCTCCAGGTCAAGGTCCACGACAATGCAGCGGCCTTCGCTTACATACCTGCTGGCTTGGTCCAGCGCCTGATGCGCACTGCGTCCTGGACGGAAACCAAAACTGCTTTCCGAAAAAGTCGGGTCCAGAAGCGGTTCGAGCGCTTGCAGGAGCGCTTGCTGCACGACGCGGTCGATTACCGTCGGAATGCCCAATTGCCGCATTCCACCGCCCGGCTTGGGTATTTGCACCCCCAATACCGCCTGCGGTCGGTAGTGGCCTGCCGTCAGTTGCGCCTGTAGCTCCCGCCAGTGTTCAGGAAACCAGCGTTTCAGGTCGCGAACGCTCATGCCGTCCGCGCCTGCCGCGCCTTTGTTTCGCAGCACCCGGCGTACCGCTTCCGTTAGGTTCGCAAGACTTGCGACCCGCTCCATCAGGTCTTGCGTCAAGGCTCGCTTATTGGCCGCCGCCGGAGATAATTGCCGCGCCTCGGACACATCAGATTCGGTTCCGCCTTCTCCGATTGCGCCGTGGCAAGCCGGATTCAGTGGAAGCTCCATCTGATATCCGGCTACTTGCTGCCGCTCCATATCCCGCAAGACGTACAATGCTGCTCCTTGAATGATCGATTCGGCCCTTCTCCGCCAAAGGCGGATACTATGGCCTCGGCTGACTCCTGCCCATCCATCACGGCATGTTTCCATCCCGCTAGTCTGGTTCCTCCAGACAAAAGTGCAGGTCTCCCAAGGTAAGACGCAACGCTTTCCGCCGGACCTCGCCGGATTTACCAGGGTGCGTGTCCGAATGGCTATTGGGCGTCGCCATCTATTGCTGGCTTACCCCACCACCCCGGCCTTGTATCCGGTTTCTGTTCGTCGAGTCCGGCTTTTGCCTACAGCTTCCTCCAGACCTCGCCTCGCGGCGACGCCCTTGCTATCGGCTAGCAATTCCCACCATCAGGGCTTGCTGGGGACTTCCACCCCATAGCTTCGCGCCATGCTTGGCACACAAAAGGACGCGCCCCATTTTTCAACAGGGCGCGTTTTTCATTGAGATTATTTTAATGTGGGGCAATATCCGTCCTCGCTGCTTTCGCAGAGTTGGTAGCCCTTGGAGTTGTAGAACTGGATTAGGCGCAGCAATTCGTGGAGGGAGATTTTCCAGTCTTGCGGATCATAGTCGGAGGCGTGGGGGCTGCAGCTTGTGCTGCCTTCATAGGGGGCGTATCCGTCTTCGGTGTCGGCCTGGCAGTGATAGGCGCGGGAGTTGTAGAGTTGTATCGCCCGCAGCAGTTCGCTCATGGAAACGATCCAGTTCTGGTCTCTGTCCGCGGAGTGTATGCCGGGCGTGTTGGGAGTGCTGCCTTCCAGTTCGATGGTGATTTCATGGCCTTTGACCTCGTCCCGGACCTCGGGCTTGTAATAGCAGTAGGCGTAGCTGTCCGGTGTAAGGGCGCGCACGGGGAATCGGGCCAAAAGTTGGTAATTCAAGGTGATTTCCTGCCCTGAATCCATGTTTTCGATATACAGGATCACCTTGCGGCCCGCCACCTCGTAGCGTTTGATGAGACCAGCTTCCATCAAGGCGGTCAAGGAGGCACTCACGGGGGTGAAGCCCGTGGGCACGCCTACATCCAACAACAGCATGCCCGAAGCATGTTCCGGGTCAGGCGTTTCGCCTTCCAGTTCGCCTTCCTCGGTAATTTCAGGATCCGCGAAATGCACCACCACCGTAACATCCACAATATCGTCCACTTCAACGTGATCGGCGCTGTAGGTGATATCGAAATCTATGCTGTCCACGGGAATCTCTTCCGGCAGCAGTTCATTATACTTGCGCACAAGCTGGTAACCGGCCCTTCCCGTTCCTTCTGCGCGTAGTTCTAACTGATCGCCCTGCGGGATCTCCACCTGCTGGAGAACGTCGAAGTTGTCCGAATTCACGGTGAACTGGGCAAGCACGGTGCCGGTCTTTTCGCCTTCATAGGGGGTATCGGGGATATCATATGCAGTCAGTGTAAGGTTGATATCCCTGTTTTGCCCCGTGGCGGCGGTGAGCAGGGCTTCTATGGCCATAACCGTATCCTGAGTGTTTCCATAGCCGCCGAGACTGTTGCTGTTCGCGGCAATCCAGGCGACGGCATCGTTCATGGCGGAATAATTTTCCGTTTCGAACAGCGCCAGTGCGGCATAAGACGTGGTTTCCACGGGATAAGGCTCCCAGTGGAATCCATTATCGTCAGAGATCGCGCGATCCATGAGGAGTCCGATGGCGGTGGTTGCGGCGGAATGTTCCAGCCGGGCCAGGGCCAACGCTGCTATCGCCAATGCGTAGGAATTGTCTTCCACCGTGGTTAAGTTGGCCGCGAGGTAATCGGCCGCCTGGGTTAATCCAGACCATGAAGGGTCAAATTCATGCAAGGCCAGCGCAGTGAATGCGGTTAACGGGAACACGCCCTCCGCTCCGCCCATCATATCCTGGTGGTGCAAGAATCCCACTTGTGTCCAGGAACCGTTGGCAAGCTGATGGGCACTGATCCAGGTGGCGGCTTCATTAAGGATGGTGTCATCAATGGCGATCACATCGCAGGCGTTGCTGAACACTTTCAGGACAAATGCGGTGAGCCACAGGCTTCCTGATTCATCGTCTTCTCCGAATGCGGAAAAGGAGCCGTCATCATGCCGGTAGGTCAATTCCCGCTGGTATCCTGTTTGAACAAAACTCTCTGCCTTGGCGCGGATTTCCGGTGAGGCCTGATCGGTGGCATCGAGATACCGCAAGACTTGAACATCCGGGGCCATGTTGATCATGTTCTGCTCACCGCAGCCAAAAGGCATATCAAGCAATTTGTCCAGGCCGTTGATCACCTTGGCCGCGATGCTGGGGGTCACGCTCAACAGCACTTTGCCCGAATCGGCGACCGCATAGGTTGGAATGCTCCTGGAGAGTTGTATGGACTCTCCCGCGTTCAATGATCCGTTATCCACGATTTCACGCGGAGTGCCTTCGGCTTCCACCAGCAGCGGCTTGCGCACTGCGTCGGCGCGTTCGGGAGATCTTAGCGTTACTTCCACGATATGGGTTCCCAGCATAGTGGGTTGAATGAGAAACGACGCCGCGCTTACCGAGTTGGCGGATACGTCCACCGTCACGGTATCGTCGCTCAACAACGTGAACCAATCCTCGCAGGTGAGTTCCACCTGAACGCTCTGGGGGTTGTCAAGATAGTTGTAGATTTGCACGCGGACCGGAAACAGTTCGCCCCTTGTTACCGCATACGGCAGATCCGGTTCGCCAAAGAATTCCTGGAAGACTACCAGTTCCGATTCGGCGATGCCAACTCCCGCGCCGGAGGTGGCCACGGCATGCAGTTTCCAGGTGGTGATGGAGTCCGGGGCGGTGAGGTCGAGTTGCGCGGCGCCTGATGCGTCCGTCATGAGTTCCGGCATCCAAACCCACGTTTCCGGGAAGAATTGGCGGACACGCGTTACTTCCGCGAGACCGCCATTGGTTTCTCCTTCTCCATCCGTAGGCGGCTCTCCCTCAGCCTGGCCTTCCATCTCCCACTCCCATTCTCCTTCTCCTCCTCCAGCCCAATCCCACCAATCCCACCATTGATCCGGGCTTTCAGGGATTGTCATGCCGGGATCGGACATCACTTGGTATCCGGCGCCGGTCAATATGTCGTACGCACCATAGGGATGATATTCCTGCTGAGGTTCCATATAGAGGGATTCCAGTTCCTCGAAGACTTCCCGAAGGTTCAACCGGCCTTGATTCAGGGCATAGACGGATTCGTCGACGATGGATACGCCGATCATGGCTTCCTGCTGTGCCTGCAAATTCACCTGCACGGGATCACCCGGCAGCACTTGATCCGCGCTGAATGCGGTCTCAAGACCCGTGGCGGTGGGCGCCGTCACCTCAAACGACAGGGAATCGGCGGAGATTTCGTTATTTGGATTGATTACGTAGGCCACCACCTTTGCGGAGGGCGACATGGCCGGAGTTGCGGTAAATGTGATTTCCGGCTGAGTGGTATACGCGGAAAAGACGGTGTGGCCGGCCGCGAAGACGTCATAGTATATGGTGGTGGCGGCGGTGGCAATGACTTGGAACGTTACGGTATGTCCGGCTTCCACTGGGCCGGATCCGGTGCGCACCAGGTGAATGAAATTCGACGAGGGAGAATAGGCGCCATAGATCGTGGCTTGGGCGGAGGCGTATTGTCCCTCGGTTGTTACAGAGGTGTACAGGTCCGCTCGAACCACATTCGGGGGAGGCGAAAGAGTTATCCAGGCAACGCCGTCCGTTGTAGAGAAGGGCAACGATTCATTGGAGGTCCATTCGTAGTAATAGCCCCATTCGTCCCCTCCACCCAAGGTGGCATAACTTACGTTGACGGTTCCGGAGACGTCAACGGGTATGCCGTTAGGCGTGCTGGCCACGACAGCGGCCTCACATGGAGTTTCAGAGATTAACCGTTGCGCTGCCGGGATAAGCTGCAATTGCAGTCCTGACTGCGGGACCTTGAAAAACTCCGAGATTGTTTCTTTATGCCCGGAGGTGTCGGTAACGGTTACTTCAAGCAATAGATTGCCCGCACCGCCGTTGGCCGGCGTGCCCGCGACATAATTGACGGCAGGCAGGTCGAATTCGAGTTGGCCATTCGACAGTGCGCCGCTATAGGTGGCGTATGCGTCCCACACCCCGATATAGCGGCTGGCAACGATATCCACCGTTCCCTCGATGGGCTGGCCGAAGAAATAGAACGCTGACACCGAACCTCGTACCGGATCACTCACGAGGAAATACTCCTGATCCGCCTGAATATCCAGGTTGAACTTGGGCAGCACGTATTTTTCCACCCGCACGTCCACGGACGTTTTTGAGGCATCTTTTCGGGCGGTGATTTTCCACGTTCCGAAATTCACTTCGGAGGCCAGGGGAAGTTCGAACGGCGCCACCCCGAAGCTGTTCGAGGTCACCTCCTGTTGAAACAGCTTGATGCTCTTGGCGTCTGTAATGACAAGTTCCACGGTTCCCGCCGTGGGCATCAATTCCTGATTCAGCAGCAACACCCGGCCATGAATGGTTTGTCCGGGTTTGTAGATCGGTTTGTCCGTTTCCACGAATAAGACCGGCACCGCGATAACGCTTACCGATGATTGCAGGGTAATCCCTGCCGTGGACGACTGCACCTTGACCTGATACGTGCCGGGGGATATAGCCGGTGTGGAAAACGTGCCGAAGAAGCGGCCCTGCGCACCGGTGGTTCCGCTGGTTAAGGGATACGTCTGGGGATCGCCGTTTTTTTCGAGCCAGACTGAAACGGCCACATCCGCCGGGCTTCGGTCGGACGTATAGATGCTGGTAACCGTGATGGAACTCGTTCCTCCTGTATAGAGACTCTTTGGGGCGAGCGCCATGATGGAGATTTGACCGTCCGCGCTTGCCGCGGCAGTCCATAGAAGCAGTCCCGCCAGAAGGCCTTGAATTGACCCTAAGTAACGCATAACCCATTCCCTTCTGTTTTTGCTGGTATTTAAACAAACCTCCAGCCGTTCTCCGCTAACGCCCCCTCGCAGCCATGACCCTTATCCTAGTAAAGATATTCTAGCACACCTGATTACTTCTTGGAAACAGAAATTTTGCTGGTTCAGGGTGTCAAAAGGGATAGAAATGGCAGGAATATTGCTTTCTGGATATAGAATCGAACAGTCTGTCTGAAAACTATCGCCGGTCCAAGGTGAGAGCGCGGCAGATATGGGAGGCGGCACGGGACTTGTTCAGGACGTAGAAATGGACGCCGGGAACGCCCTGTTCGAGCAGTTCCTCGACTTGACGTGTGGCGTAGTAGACGCCGACGGAGAATTGGCCTTCGGCGTCTTCTCCGTGCCGTTCCAGGCGCTGCACCAGTTTTGGGGTCAATTTCGCGCCGCACAGCTTGGTGATCCGCTTGACTTGCGTAAGATTGGTCACGGGCAGGATGCCCGGAACGATGGGCACGGTAATCCCGGCGCGCGCACACCGCTCCCGGAATTGGAAGAAGTCCGTGTTGTCATAAAAAAGTTGTGAAATCACCGCATCCGCTCCCGCATCCACCTTCTTCTTGAGAAAATCGATGTCGGCATCCATGCTGGCGGCTTCCGGATGTTTTTCGGGATAGCCCGCCACGAGAACACTGATTTCCGGGAACTCGGCGCGCAGGAGCGCCACCAGTTCATTGGCGTGGTGAAAACCATCCGGAGCGGGGGTGAACGAGCCTTCTTTCGGAGGATCGCCGCGCAGTGCGACAATCCCGGAAACGCCGCGCTCGATCGCTTGCGCAATGTAGTTCCGTAAGGATTCCTGCCCCATGCCAAGACAGGCGAGATGGGCAACCATCGGGATGTCCGGGTAGTCCTCGCGAATCCACCGCAACACTTCGAGCGTATTGTCCCGGTTGGACCCCCCCGCGCCATAGGTGCAGGTAACAAAAGAGGGATTGCAGGTGGCCAGTTCCTTGAAATGTTCAAAGAGGTTCGCCATCCCTTTCCATTTCTTGGGCGGAAACAGTTCGAAGGAAATGACCAGTTTCTGTTGCTTATATAGATTCGCTATGTTCACGGTTTCACTTTCTTGCAGAGTTTCACTTTATAAAGGTTATTGTAAAGGATTTTTCTGGCGGTTGCCAGACTTGTTTGACGCTGGCGTTTAGTGTGGTGAATTCTGTAGACAATCATGAGTAGACATCACACAATGTTTATTTGTCATTGCTTCGCTCCACTGCTAAGAAAGCGGCCATGATCGGGAGGGCGAGGCTCCCGCCGAGCCGTAAAAAAATATGTTTTGTTGATCTTGTTCTGACGGCTCGGCGGGAGCCTCGCCCTCCCAACCTCGCATTTTACTTTCTTCTACGAATCGCCGCCGAAGGAGGTGGGCAACTTACAGCGATGACAAACGAGTCTGCAGGTTGGGGAAATATGCGGGATAGGACATGCCGGAACCCGCGCTCATGGATTGTCTCGGCGCCTGGGATGCGTTGCGGAAACGGGCAGGGAGGTTTATACTATGCTTAGTACTGATAAGGGTAAACCATGAATGTGGTGAGGATGTTAACAATATCTTCGGATTAGGGAGATAGAGTCATGGCAGGTAATTGCAAAGGGAAGATCGTTTTCGTTGTGATGATATTGGCGGGGATTTGCGCGCCGGTGATCGCGCAAACGCATTCGGCGGATGTGAACGGGGATTCTGCGATTAGTCTGAGTGAATTGCTGCGGGTAATCCAGTTCTATAACTCGGAGGGATTTCATTGTGAGGCGGGGACGGAGGACGGGTACGCGCCGGGGACGGGCGAACAGACATGTGATCTGCATGATAGTGACTATATTCCGCAGGATTGGCATATCAATCTGTCGGAATTGCTTCGCATTATCCAGTTCTTTAATTTCGGCGGATACCATATTGAGGAAGACACTGAGGATGGGTATGCTCCTAACATACCAATTGAGGAAGGAGAAGGGGGTGCAGAGGGGGAAGGTGATGTTGAGGGAGTTGAGGAAGGTTCGGAAGAAGGTGCTATAGAGGGCATGGTGGAGGGAGAGGGCGGTGTTGAAGGACAGCCGGAAGGAGAGATCTGTATTGAGGGGGAATGTGAGGAGACCATCTTGCTTCCGGGCGGGGTGCCGGTAGAGATGGTGTGGATACCTGGGGGCAGTTTTATGATGGGGCGGTATTCGGATGAGCAGGACAGTTATTTTTGGGAAGATCCCCAGCATCCTGTAACCATACCAGGTTTCTGGATGGGGAAGTATGAATTAACGAAGGCGCAGTGGACGGCGGTGATGGGCACGATACCGTGGAGTGGGTATGATGATGTCCTTGATGATCCAAATAGCCCTGCGGAGTATGTATCATGGAACAATGCGCAATCGTTTCTCACAGCGATGAATACGTGTACTGGGTTGACATTCCGGCTACCCTCGGAGTCGGAGTGGGAGTATGCGTGCCGTGCAGGGACAACAACTCGGTTCTACTGGGGGGATGATCCGGGGTATACGATAGGCAATGACTATTGCTGGTGGTATTATAATGCATACAATGTCGATGAGCGATATGCGCACATAGTGGGTTTGAAGCTTCCAAATTTATTTGGATTATTTGACATGAGTGGGAACGCGTGGGAATGGTGCGAGGACGATTGGCACTCGAATTATACCGGCGGGCCGACGGACGGGACTTCCTGGGTGGATTCGCCCAGGGGCTCGTACCGTATGTTCCGGGGTGGCGGCGCCGCCAATGCCGATGACGCCGGTTCCTGCCGTTCAGCGGGTCGCGGCGGCATGGATACGTCGGGTGCAGGCAGCAGCCTCGGCTTCCGCCTCGCCAGGTGATTGCCCCTTGCTTACTTTGTCACTTTGTTACTTGTGGAAAACAGAGTAAGTCAGATACGAAATCTGAAGGATAAAATGGAAAAGGATAAAAATGATGACAGGGCCGATGCGGGTATATGCGGACACGTCGGTATTTGGCGGGGCGTTGGACCCGGAATTCTCGGCGCTTTCCGAGCCTTTCTTTGACCGGGTGCGCGGGGGTGCCGTGGAACTTGTAGTTTCGGCTGTTGTAGTTGATGAACTTGAGGGCGCTCCCCAAGCGGTATGTGATTTTTTTGAGGAACTGGCGCCCCTGATTGTGCGCGTGGAAGTCGATGAGGATGCGCGTGCTCTGCGGCAGGCTTACATGCGCGCAGAGATCGTTGGTCCCAGATGGAAAGCGGACGCGCTGCAAGTGGCTGTGGCGACCGTAAGCGGCTGCCGCGCCATCGTTAGCTGGAATTTCAAGCATATTGTCAATTTCCGGCGCATTTTGTTGTATAATGAGGTTAATCAGGCGGAGGGGTATGCCCCCATAGCAATACATACCCCCCCAGAGGTGATAATTGATGAAGAAGACTGAAAAAGAATTCGATTGCGTCGAAATGATGCACGCGGGCGCATTGCGCATTTATGAAGAAACCAAGGACATGACGAACGAGGAAGAGATGGAGTATTGGCGGCGCAAGAATGAAGAAGCCCGCCAGAAATTTCCACAGATGCGCGAAGCGGCCCAGGCAAACACCTCCCCCGGATGAAGCGTATTCCCGCTGCTCTGAAAATTCCCCGTACCCTCCACCCATTTTCATGGTTTCTGGGGGAATCTACGATTCATGGTAACTCGTTCCAAACTTGGGAAAGAGGAAAAGCTGAAGGAGGAGGTATGAGTAGCCTACAGATGTCCTATTTCGCGCAGGAAGACGTTTTGCACCTTTTGATTTCCGATGAACCGGAGGCGGGAAGCGTCGAGTTGAGCCCGAACATCACGGCGGAGTTGAATGCTCAGGGCGCGTTAATCGGCATTGAAATTCTCCGGGCCAGCACGTTTATCCGGGACTTCATCCTGGAATCGGTGCAAGGCAAGCTGATCGAATTGCCGCAGGTCAAATCGGCTTAAGGATTTGCCGTGAAACCGGCGGCGCCTGGAATACCGACGGCAACACTTGCCGATCAGTAAACCGCAACAAAACCCCGTCGAACACGAACGATATCTCCGGTTTCGCCCTATCAGGGCTCGAATGGGATTGCCATTTTCCCAGGGCGCTGCCCTGGGCTGGCATGTTTAAGCCCTTCGGGCTACAAGATTCAACAAATCCTTTTCAAATCGCTGTCACATGGATCGATGGTTTCTACTTGTGGGTAATGACAAGAGCACAACTTGGGAACGAGTGCTAAGAATAACCGGTCCGGACATTTGCGGTGTTGGGTAAAAAAGGGTAGAGTAGGGCGGGTTGAGAAGGAGATCTCCCATGAAAGCTATTCAGGTTGGCATTGTCCTATGTCTGGCGGGCGTATTGTGCGGGTGCGGGGCAAAACCGGGCGCGGTGCCGGTCAAACCCAAAGTGATTGGCGCGGCCCTGTTGACACAGACCCATGTGTTTTATCAGGACATGGTGTCGGCGATGGAGGATGAGGCGAAGAAGCAGGGATTCAAGTTGCGGTTGCAATACGCGGAATTCGACAGCCAGAAGCAGATTAACCAAGTTGAAACCTTTATCGCGCAAGGGGTGGATGCCATTATTGTGGCCCCAAACGACTCCAGTGGAATGACGCCGGTGATTGCCGCAGCGCGCGCCAAGAACATTCCGGTGTTCACGGCGGATATCGCGGCGCACGGCGCACAGGTGGTGTCGCACATCGCCTCGGATAATGAGAAAGGCGGTGTGCTGTTGGCGGAATATTTGGCAAAGCGCCTGAATGGGAAAGGGAAGGTGGCCATCATAGATCATCCGACGGTGGCGTCGGTGCAGGAACGCACCAAAGGCTTCTTACAGACTCTGGCGAAATATCCGGACATGCAGATTGTTCAGAAAGTGCCTGGGGAAGGCCAACGGGACAAGGCGATGCGGGTGACGCAGGATCTGCTTCAGGCGCATCCGGATCTGGCCGCCATTTTCGGGATCAATGACGATTCGGCGCTGGGCGCGCTCGCGGCCGTGGAATCGGCAGGTCTGCAAGACAAAATCGTTATCGTGGGCTTCGATGGCACGCCCGAGGCGGAAACCGAAATTGCGGCGGGCAAGGCGCTTAAGGCGGATGCCGTGCAGTATCCGAAGAAGATCGGCCAGAAGACCATCGAGGTGATTGCAGCATGCCTGCGCGGCGAGAAAGTGCCGCCGGTCGTGCCGGTGGAGGTGGGGCTGATTGATCAGGCCTCGCTCAAGGGTGGGAAACCGTGAGCCGAACGGCCTGTACATGGTAGAATAGGCGCTTACACGGCCCGAAAGGCGGAGCGATTGAAATGAGCGAATACATTCTGGAAATGCGTGATGTCACGAAACGGTTCCCCGGCGTATTGGCCCTGGACAAGGCGCATCTGAAATTGCGTCCGGGCGATGTGCATTGCCTTCTTGGGGAGAATGGCGCGGGCAAATCGACCATGATGAAAATCCTGGCAGGCGCGCAACCGGCGGATTCCGGGGAGATTCTGATCGACGGGACCGCCGTGCAGATTCTGTCGCCGCATCACGCCCAGGAATTGGGCATCAGCATGATTTACCAGGAATTCAATCTGAGCCCCTACCTCAGTGTTGCGGAAAACATCTTTCTGGGCCGCGAGCCGAGGCTGGGCAAAAGCCCTTTTATTGACTGGAAGCGCATGTACAATGATTCCCGGGAGATCCTGAAACGGATACGCGTGGACCTCGACGTGCGCCGGCCCGTGAATGAACTCAGCGTGGCCCAGCAGCAGATGGTGGAAATTGCCAAGGCGCTTTCGGTTAAGGCCAAGATCATTGTCATGGACGAGCCGTCCGCCACGCTCACGGAACATGAGCTTGCCGCGTTGTTTGATCTTATCCGTACCTTGAGATCCGATGGAATAGGATTAATTTACATCTCGCACCGCCTGGAAGAGGTGTTTGAAATTGGCGATCAGGTCACCGTGATGCGCGATGGGCAGCATGTGGCCACGAAACCGGTCAGCGAACTCAACCGCGAAGAGATCATCCGCATGATGGTGGGCCGCGAGCTGACCGAGGAGTATCCCAAGGAATTTTTTACGCGGGGCGAGGAACGGCTCCGCGTGGAAGGGCTTGGCCGCGAAGGCGCCTTTAGCGACGTGAGCTTTTCGTTATACACCGGTGAAATTGTATCGTTGACGGGGTTGGTGGGTGCGGGCCGGACGGAAGTGGCGCGTGCGATTTTTGGCGCGGACAAAATAACCGCAGGCCGCATCTTTCTTGACGGGAAGCCGGTGGAGGTCCGTTCGCCGCAGGATGCGATTAAGTACGGCATCGGCCTGCTGACGGAGGATCGCAAGAATCAGGGGTTGGTGCTGGGGATGACCGTTCGGGAGAATACCACGCTGGCCAGTTTGAAAAAATTGGTGAAACGCCTGTTTATCAACCGCAAGGAAGAGCGCAGCGTTGCGGAGCAGTATGTTCGCGAACTCCAGATCAAGACACCGTCCGTTGAGCAGGTGGTGCAAAACCTGAGCGGCGGCAATCAACAAAAGGTGGTATTGGCCAAATGGCTCTTTACGCAATCGCGCGTGCTGATTTTCGACGAGCCCACCCGCGGGATTGATGTGGGAGCGAAGGCGGAAATCTTCAAGCTGATGAACGCCCTGATCAAAAAGGGCGTGGCCATTCTGATGATCTCCAGCGAATTGCCCGAGGTGCTCGGCATGTGCGACCGCGTGCTCGTGATGCACGAGGGGCGGCTCGCAGGCGAATTGACGCGTGAAGAGGCCTCCCAGGAACGCATCATGCGCCTGGCCACGGGCATGGGCAAGGCCGAAGCGGCCTGATGCCGGTATGAGCGCTCCCTCGGACTCCACCCACGCCGCACAAATCAAGCGGACCCTGCTTACCTTCGGTCCGCTGGTGTTAGCGCTGATTCTGGAAATAGTCATTTTTGAGATGATCGGCCGCAGACAGGACAATCCCGGATTTGCCTCTTTAAATACCCTGATCCTCGTGTTGAATCAATCCGCCGTATATGGGGTCATGGCGGTGGGCATGACCTTTGTGATTATCACCGGCGGCATTGATTTGTCCGTGGGGTCGCTCGTGGCGTGTGCAGGGGTGTTGTGCGCGATGTTTGTGCATTGGGGCGGGGGAGAGCAAGTGTGGGCGTGGATTATCATTGGCTGGATCGCGGCGGTGGGGTTGGGCATGGTGGCGGGAAGCGTGGCGGGATTGCTCATCACTTGGTTCAGCATTCCGCCATTTATTGCCACCTTGGCGTTGATGAGTTCCTTGCGCGGACTGGGAAATCTCGCCACGGATGGCAAACCGATTTCACCGCTTCCGGAAGCCTACAATTGGCTGGGCCGGCATCCCTTGTGGGGGCAGGTGCCCGTGAGTGTGGTATTGCTTCTTCTCATATTGGCGGGTGGAGCGCTGTTGTTGAACCACACGCAGTTCGGGCGGCATGTGCGCGCTATCGGCGGCAACGAAGAATCGGCGAGGTTGAGCGGCGTCAATGTGATGCGCGTGAAATGGCTTGTGTATGTGTTGTGCGGCATGCTCACGGCGGTTGCGGGCCTGATTTTATCCTCGCGGTTGGGTTCAGGCAGTCCGAAGGTGGGTTTGGGCGATGAACTGGCGGTGATCGCGGCGGTGGTGGTCGGCGGCACCAGCCTTAGCGGCGGCCGCGGCAGCATCGGCGGCACCTTCGTCGGACTGCTCGTGGTATCGGTGTTGAACAGCGGCCTGACATGGATAGGCGTGGAGACCTTCGGTCAGCAGGTAACCTTGGGTGTTGTCATTTTGGCGGCGGTGTTGCTCGATCAGTTAAAGACGCGCGGAAGCGCGTTTTGACAATTACGCGGGGGCTGGAAACAATATTGGCAGTACACAATAAAGGAATGTAAATATGCCCAGCAAACCGTATGTGATTCATGTGATTTCCAATACCCACTGGGACCGCGAATGGCTCTACAATTTCCAGGAAACGAGGATGCTGTTGGTGGAGATGATGGATCAATTGTTGGAGATTCTTGATACGGAGCAGGACTACCGGTCGTATCTGATGGATTCGCAGGCGGTTCCGGTGGAGGATTATCTCGAAGTGCGCCCGGAAATGCGGCCAAACGTAATAATGCATGTTACGAATAAGCGTTTGCTCATCGGGCCATGGTATACCTGCCCGGAATGTTTTGAGGTGAACGGCGAGTCGCTGGTGCGCAACCTTCAGTATGGCCACCGGGTGGCGCGGGAATTCGGCCACGTGATGAAAGTGGGGCACACGCCGTTTTCCTATGGGCAAAACTCGCAGATGCCGCAGATCTACAAGGGATTCGGCATCGACACCATGCTCTTTTATCATGGCGTCAGCCACGATGAGGTGAAGAATGAGTTTATTTTCGAAGGGGCGGATGGCACGCAGATCCTCGGCAGCCAGATGAGCAGCGGCGCACGGTACAACTTCTATCACAATGTTTACCGGCCTGTGCGGTATGGAAAAGGCATCAATGACCGAGAATATGGCTGGAACGAGTTGGGGATGCAGTTCCATCTGTGCGGGCGTGACTACGAGATGGACCACCACCGGATTCTGGATCCAAAACTGGGATTTAATCAGGAATTGTTGCGGGAACGGGTGCGCGCGCTCCGGGAAAGTGAAATCAATGTTTCGACGACACGTCATCTGGCGTTTATGAGTGGCCACGACAGCAGCAATGCCGACCGTGCGGAGTTGCGCATGATCGAGGAAGCGCGCCAGGCCCTTCCTGAGGATGAAATCAAGCATGACAGCTATGAAAATTTACTGGCTGCGATTAAAGCGGAAATGAAATGGGACAAATTGACGGTGTTGAAGGGGGAACGCCGAACGCCCAAGCCCATGCCGGTGATCTTGCATCTGTACAGCGACGTGTTGTCCAGCCGTACGCGCATGAAACAGCGGAACAGTCATGCGGAGGTATTATTGCAGCGGCAGACGGAGCCGTTTGCGGCAGTTGCAGCATGGCTGGGCGGCGCCTATCCGCAGGCATTGATCGACCTTGCCTGGAAAACGCTGATGAAATGCCATGCGCATGACAGTATTTCCGGGAGCGGGGTGGATGCCATCGAAGAAGACATGCATTACCGCTTGCGGCAGGTGATCAACATCTCAAATGGCGTGTTGAAAGACTCGCTGGGCGCACTGCAACTGCGCATCGACAATAGCGATTGTGAACCGGATACCGTGCTGCTCACGGTGTTCAACCCCGCGCCGTATGCGCGGTCCGGCGTCGTGTCGGCGGCCGTCGATTTGCCGTATACCGGCCCCCGGGGCGAGTTTGAGTTAGTTGATATGGCCAATGGCGGGAAAGTGCCTGTGCAAGGGGCGGATCGCAAGCCCTTCTGGGCGGTGCAAAAGCATTTGGGTGACGCCGCATCGATGATGAAGGCACAGCGTTTCCATGTGCATTTCGAAGCGAAAAACATCCCCGGATTGGGGTATGCCACCTACAAAGTGGACCGCAGCAGGATGTTCAAGCGCGGAAGCCTCGTTACAGCGGCGAATACGATGGAGAATGAGTATTTACGTGTCGCTATTCAGCCGGATGGAACACTGAAAGTCACTCACAAGAAAACCGGCATCACGTATTCCGATGTGCTGTATTTTCTCGATAATGGCGAAGCGGGTCACGCGTGGATGCATCATAATCCCGCGTTTGATCAGGTCATCGACAGTCGTGGTTTCCCCGTGACGATTGCTCTGGAAGAAGACGGGCCGTTGCTGGCGCGATTCCGGGTGGAATGCCGGATGCAGATTCCCGCACGGCTCGATGAAAACGGCAGTGATCCCTGGCAGCGGCTTGATGGAGTTGGAAATTCAGCGCGGCGGTCGCCTGAGTTGCACGAACTTTGCATTATCTCCTTAATCACCTTGCGGCACGGCGAAGAGAGTGTGGGGATCACCGTCAAATTCAACAATACGGCGGAAGACCACCGTTTGCGGGCCATGTTCCCCACGCGGCGTCCAGGAACGACCTGTGATGCGGAAAGCGCCTTTGATGTCGTGGAGCGTGAAACGGTCTTTGGCGAAGGAAGCCCCTGGGAAGGCGCCCATGGCGTTACGTTCCCCATGCAGCGGTTCGTGGATGTCAGCGGGGAAGGCGCGGGGCTGGCGGTCATCAATGATGGCCTGCGCGAATATGAAGTAACCCAGGATAACGACCGCGCGATCGCCATAACGCTGATGCGGGCTTATGAAATCAATCTGGCCACCGTAAGTTGCCGCTGGGAAACGCATGCGGCGATGAAACTCGCACAATGCCCCGGCGAACACGAATTCAACTTCCTGATTTACCCGCATGCGGGTGATTATGCGGAGGGCGGTGTATTTGAGCAGGCGGACAAACTCACCGTCCCCATGATCCCCGCGCAGAGCGGCCCGCACGGTGGTGATTTGCCCAAACGCCACGGGTTCCTCAGCCTTTCCCCCTCAACCCTTATCCTCAGCGCCCTCAAACGCGCCGAAGACGGTAATGGCTTTATTTTAAGGGTGTTCAATCCCACGATGGAGCACGTGAAAGGAACGATCACCTTTGCAATGTCTCCCGCCTCCGCTGAAGTAGTCACCCTGGAAGAACTCCCCGAAGCCCCCGTGCCCATTAAACAAAATGCACTTCATGTTGACGTTGCGCCGAAAAAGATCGTAACGCTGCGTGTTGTATAAACTACGCGCTCGTTCACAAACGGTACTTTAGAACATAACCATAATTCATCTGCTTCACAAAGTCACTATCCCTGCGCCTTACACCGTCATTCCCGCGCAGGCGGGAATCCAGGATTCAACAATAAAATGTATCTTCCGAGAGTTCCTGTATTTCAGGATTGTCACGCGTGATTAATTGCCGTTTCCAGGCACGATTTCACTTCTTGCGCAGGAATGACTTTAAGAACACGAGTATGAAGGTGAAAAAAACATGAGGGCCTGGATTCCCGCCTGCGCGGGAATGACGATTGGGGTCTTATTTTGGGGATGCCCAGCACACACAATTGACAATAGCTTTTTGTGTGCAAAAGCATGGATGATATTATCGGATGAGTAAAAAGCACTCATTTGGAATTGGGCGCTACTATGAAACAATATTAGTTTAGTTATACCGTGAGGTGTTTTAAAACGTTGCGGACGGAAGCCTCCTGATCCTTTATGGAGGGCTGGTATTCTAATCCGAAGATACCGGTGTAGCCCATTTTTTCGATTTCGGCGATTAGGAAGGGATAATTGATTTCGCCGTTGTAGTGTTCGAAACGGCCGGGTACGCCCGCGGAATGGAAATGGCCGATGGTGTCGAGGTTGCGGCGGATGTGATTGACCAAATCGCCTTCCATGATTTGCATGTGGTAGCAGTCGAAGAGCAGGCGGAAATGTTTTGAGCCGATGCGGCGCACGAGGTCCGCGCCGCGGTCGCTGGAGTCGAGCCAATAGCCTTTGTGATCGTAGGGGAGGTTTAACGGTTCAAGCAGCAGCGTGATGCCCTCTTTTTCCGCCAAGTCCACGGTGGCTTTCAATCCATCGAGTACGGAGTGCTCCATTTCGGCATCGCTCATGCCGTCCACGGTATTTCCCGTGCACACAATCGTTGCCGGAATATTTGCACGCTTATTGAAATCGAAGGTCATGCGCGCACGGGCCAACCAGTCCTCGCGCCGGGCCGGATTGGTCAATCCGCCGCCGATGGATCCGTCCGGCGGGCCAATAACAGTATTGGTGACCCGCACGCCGGCCTTCGCGGCCACTTCCGCCAGATGTTCCGGCGTCCCTTTGTAATTATCGCCCACGAGCCACATTTCGACGTTCTTGAATCCGATTTCAGCCGCCTTGGCCAGCCGCTGTTCGAACGGCAGGTGTGTCAGCGCCATTTCGATGCACAGTCCAAATTCCATGGTTCAATCTCCTGGTTATTTCAATAGCGTCCGCAGGACTTTGTTGATGCCCAACGCAATGGCATCGCACTCCGTATCGGTATAGTTCCGGTTGATATCGAGCATGAGCGCACGCGACAGATACTCCATCGCGCGCGGGCACATGTCCTTCGAATACTTGGGTAATTCATTCGGCGGTACACCGCTCCAGGGCAGGCCGTCTTCCGCCACGCATTTTTTCTCCAGGATGTGTTCCCAATACGTATAGATGTGCCAATCACGCACGGTGGAATCGTATACTCCTCCGATGGGCACGCCTTCGGCCTTCATGGCCTCCAGCGCTTTTTTTGTGACCTCCGGATTGGGCAGAAACATGACCAGGCAGACCGCGGTGTCGCCTGCCGGATCGGGGATGCGCCGGAAACTGAGGCCGAGCCGAGGCTCGATAGCTGCTTTAATACGGCTCTTGGCATGGCGGTATCCCGCGAGGATTTGTTCGCATTTCCGGATTTGGGCCAGCGCGACCGCGCCTTCCAATTCGCTCATGCGGTAATTCTCGCCGCAGAACAACTCACCGTCGCGCCGTTCATGGGCGTAGCGGTCGGGGCGCCAGCACGCGGCCGTATCATGCCAGCTTTGCGCGCGGGTATAGAGCCACTCGTCGTTTGTGGTGATGAAACCGCCTTCTCCGCTCACAATAACTTTATAGAAGTCGAAACTGAAGCAGCCCATCGCGCCGATGCTGCCCAGACGTTTTCCCTGGAAGGAGCCTCCACCGGACTGCGCGGCGTCCTCCACCACAGGAATGCCCTTCTTATTGGCCACGTCCATAATGGCATCCATCTGTGCGGGAATCCCGCGCATATGGACCGGTGCAATGGCCTTGGTGCGTTTGGTAATAGCTTTTTCGATAGCCACTGGATCGAGGCAGAGGGAATCGTCCACGTCCACAATAACCGGGATGGCATTGCTGGCGGCGACCGTGGCAGCGGTGGCAAAAAAGGTGTATCCGGGCACAATCACTTCGTCGCCCGTGCCCACACCGAGCGCGCGATACGCGGCCACAAGCGCCGAGGTGCAGGAATTCGTGGCAAGGCAGTATTTTGTTCCGATCAATGCCGCCATGGCCTGTTCCGCCGCGGCCACGCGGCTTGGTTTCGGGTTGTAATAGCGGAACAAATGGGGGCCGCGCACGTGATCGTCGCCCAAAATGATCTCTTTCAGTTTTTCTTTATTATCCTCGCTGAAGTCCCAGAGGTCGATGAGTTCCCAAAGCTCCTCTTTCCCAATTTTCGTGGCGAACGGCCCCAGTTGTTCAACAGCCTTGGGACCTCCCTCAATAGCGAGTGTATCGTTGCTCATACTTCTTTTCCTTCCGGATGTTGCTTTGATACTAAAAAAGCCACCACGCGTTCCCGAAACTCCTCGATGGTCCTTCCACTTTCCTGGGCGGCCTGTTGCAGGAATGCCCGGCATTCCGCTTGCCATTCAGGATCGGCGTCGGAAGTAAAATTTGTTTGGGCGTCGTCAAATACAAGCTTATGCGGCGTCTGTCCGTCAGAGGAGTAGATTGTTGCGATGCGGCGGCGGCGCTCAGGATACACGCCGGACACCTGGAGAAACAGCATCAGATGAAAGCTCTGGAAATGCGCCTTGGGCACGCCGTTATCCAGGCACATTTGCTCATAGGCCTCTTCGAGGTCATCCGCATGGAGGTTACTCGCCAGGATATGCCCAAATTCCGATAGAGAGCAATACGCCTGCAGATCCCTGCCCCAAAGATACGCGAAATAGTGCCCGGACCCCACCTCATGGCAGATAAAGCAGTGCGGGTGTGCAGTGCCTTGACGCACCGCTTCTGGTGTGGCCGCCAATAACACCCGGTCCGGGGGAACGAGATTCAGCAGTGCGCACATAACTGTAGTTTTACCTGCGCCGCCGGGATTGGCTCCCACCATGAAAGAAGCGCCGTTGGAAATGCGCGCCATCAGGTAAGCTGCAAGATCTAGATCCAGCGTTTTGGCGTCCAGCAAATCGAGTACGGAGAGCATGCGTTCACCGCGTTGGTTACACCGCTCAATTTCCGCACAATGCCGTTTAATCGCTTCATCCATGGGCAGTTTTTCCCTTCCGATGGTTTCTTCACGGGAAATCATATTGCCATTGAAACTCTGCACAGTCAACCTTGTGATTTCCGGTGGAAGTGGATGCCGATTCAGGCGTTGAATATTCTAAAGAAAAGGATTGACGGGAAGGCTAATGATGGGGTTTACTAAAGGCAAACAATAAGAGGAGGGAATGGGTATGAAAAAGAATATTTCTGTGGAATTAGGCCGGCGTGATTTCCTGGCGTTGACGGGATTGAGCGCCGCCGCCCTTATCAGTGGGTGCCTGCACGCGGAGACGGGGGAACGAAAGCCGAATATTGTGGTTATTTTTGCAGATGACCTCGGCTATGCGGATTTAGGCATTCAAGGCTGCAAGGATATTCCTACCCCGAATTTGGATGCCTTTGCCAGGGCGGGCGTACGTTGTACAAACGGTTATGTCTCCTGCCCCGTGTGCAGTCCGACCCGGGCGGGTTTGATGACGGGCCGGTATCAGCAGCGTTTTGGGCACTGGTACAATCCCGGTTCTGCCACCGAGGCCGCGGTGAATTTTGGTTTGCCGCTCACGGAGATAACCATTGCCGACATACTGAAACAAGCAGGCTATACGACCGGTCTGGTGGGCAAATGGCATTTAGGGTATCAACCGGAGTTTCATCCGCAGAAGCGGGGATTTGACGAATTTTTCGGCTTCCTGGGAGGGGCGCATTCCTACATTGATGCGAAGGCCGAGCCGAAGAATCCCATCATGCGGGGTACGGACGTGGTGGACGAGCCGGAATATCTCACGCATGCCTTTACCCGGGAAGCGGTGTCGTTTATTGATCGGAACAAAGAAAAGCCCTTCTTCCTGTATTTATCGTACAATGCGGTGCATGGGCCTTTGCAGGCTCCGCCGGAATATGTGGACCGGTTTAAGGATATTGCGGACAACAAGCGCCGTATTCACGCAGCCCAAGTGAGCGCCATGGACGATGGGGTGGGGAAAGTACTGGACAAATTAAAGGATGCCGGTCTTGAAAAAGACACGATGGTCTTTTTCCTGAGTGACAATGGGGGACCTACTCAGGGCACGGGGGCGGATAATACGCCGTTGCGCGGCGTGAAAGGCAATGTGTGGGAAGGGGGCATCCGCGTGCCATTCTTTATCCGTTATCCCCGGCGCATTCCCGCCGGCATGGTCTATCACAAGCCGGTTATTTCATTGGATATTATTGCAACCTGCGCCGCAGCGGCTCAGGCGGCGTTGCCTTCGGACCGGGTTATGGATGGCGTGGATCTTATCTCCTATTTGACCGGCCCCAAAAAGGATAATCCGCATGACACCCTGTTTTGGGCGTTCGTTTCCGGACGCGCCGTCCGGCAAGGCCCCTGGAAACTGGTCATTGAGAAAGATGCCTCTCCGGTGCTGTTCAACCTTGACGAGGATATAAAGGAGGCAAACAATGTCGCGGCGAACAATGGTCCGATAGTGGAATCGCTGCAACAAGCATTGAAAAACTGGGAAAAAGATCTTAAACCTCCGCTTTGGGAGCCGGGCGGGAAAAAGACCGGACAAAAAAAGCCCGGAGAGGGACGGAAGCGCCGGAAGAAGCCTGCGGCCTGAATTAAGGGAAAACGGCCTTTAAGAACTTGCGTGCCGAAGCGCTTTCAGCGAAAATAGAGATCCCGTGCGAGTATTTTGGGAAGGTTATTTTTAATTCATTATAATATCGTTCATAACCAGACTTTGAGGCGACAGCGTTCATGCGTAAAAATAATCGTCAGGCGTCCGTACGGATCTCTCGGTTAAATGACTGTCTATTGAGCTTCACGCCCTACCCGATGGAGAATGTGCGGCGGTTGACCGCCCTGTGCGGTGAACTGCTTTCGGCCTCCCATGCGTACTATAGCTGGCTGGACAATGGGGTATTGTACACGCCGGGGGTATGGCAGGCGCCGGGGCCTAAACACCGCCGTGGACATCAAACGGGGGAGAAGAATCTGCGGGCGGATTACAACGCAATTGACCGGCCCGAAGGGCGCATTGCCTATGAAGTAATCCAGAGCAGCAGCGGGTCCTTGATAATCATCCCGAATCTGGCGAATACCCCCTATATGCAAACCGATCCCTTGATTGCATTCAGCGGCGCGCACACCTTTGCCGGGCGTGGCGTGTGGGGAGAAGGAAAGACCGTGGGTTGCCTGGCCGTATTATTCGATGATGAGCGGGGTCTTAGCGTGGATGACGTCCAATTTCTCACTATTGTCGCGACGGCCATTGCGGTGGAGGAGCGCCGGAAGTGGCTGGAGACCGACCGCGAAAAACTGCTTCAAGAAACCATTAAGGCAAAGGAAAGGCTTGAACAAGAGGTTCGGGAGCGGGTTCGGGCGGAATCGGAACTGCAGTTTTTTAGCAAGCAACTCGCTCAACGGAATGAAGAACTCAAAACCTTCGCCTATATCGTGTCACACGATCTGCGGGCGCCATTGATCAATCTGCGTGGATTTGCCCAGGAACTCCGGCAGGACTTACGTCGACTCCATCAATTGCTTGGCGGCTCTTCATTCGATGGGCCTGTGATTTTGGATCGGGAGCGATATGTGGAGTTTGCCAGGATCCTTCGGGAAGACATGGAGGAATCTCTAGGGTATATGGAGTCCTCCGAAGCCCGGATGGATGCACTGCTGAACGCAATCCTTACCTTATCCCGGATCGGCCGTCAGGAATTAATCCTTGAGGTGATCGACATGAATGTGCTGGTGCGGGATGTGTTAAGCAGCATGGCGCATCAAATTGAAACGAAAGACGCGGAAATTGTAGTGGGGGAACTGCCTCTTGTGCAGGCTGATTATCTGTCCATGAACCAAATTATGGGGAATTTGGTGGACAATGCGGTCAAATATCTCACGGGCTCACGTCCGGGAAAGATTGAAGTGTTTGCGACGGAAACGAAATCTGAGGTGACATTTCATGTCCGGGATAATGGCCGGGGAATTGTTGAAACGGATCATGCCCGGATTTTTGAGATTTTTCAGCGTTCAGGAGATTTGGATGTTCCGGGAGAGGGTATGGGATTGTCCTATGTCCGCACGATGGTACGGCGCCACGGTGGAGAAATCAGGTGCAGTTCCACACCGGGCGAAGGAACACTTTTTTCGTTTACCCTTCCTAAATACAGCGCCGGGAGCGCAAATCAGGAGCCTGTATAATGAATGAGCAAGTGGAGCAAACCGCGATTTTATATATAGAAGATGATGCAGGCCTGGGCCGGCTGGTGCAAAAACGGTTATCCCGCGCAGGACAGCAGGTGGAGTTGGCGCGGGATGGCGCCGAAGGCCTTGCCAAGCTAAAGAGTAGCGCCTATTCCCTGGTTATCGTGGATTACAATCTTCCCGGTCAGAATGGTTTGGATGTTATGCGCAGCATCATGGAACAATGCAGTATTCCTCCAGCAGTCATTATGTTGACCGGAGCAGGCAATGAAACCCTGGCGGTTGAAGCCATGAAGCTGGGCGCGTCCGATTATGTTGTGAAGGATGCGGAAGCTGGGTATTTAAATCTTTTACCCACCCTGATAGAGCGTTCGTTAGAACGTCGGCGGCTGATGGAAGCGAAGAAACAATGGGAAATAGAACGGGAACAGCTCATTTTAGAACTTCAGGAGGCTCTGGCCAAAGTAAAACGGCTGGGGGGGCTGTTGCCCATCTGTGCATCCTGCAAGAAGATTCGGGACGACCAAGGCTACTGGAATCGGCTGGAGGTGTTCCTTCACGAGCACTCGGAAGCGGAGTTTACCCATTCCATTTGCCCGGAATGCTTTGCCAAACTATATGGGAATCTAACGCCCAAGCAGGAAGAAGAGAACAACCTGTAGGGGCTCCTGGCATGTCCAGAAAAATCATGCGTGATATTACCTGGGGGAACTTTCAACGGCTGCTTTGCTTCGGGTGCGCTGAAGGGTGAGGCCGGGCGCACGCCGTTCCAGCATGGAAAGAGACAGTTCAACGTCTTCTTTGGCTTCATCGGGGGTCATGGCGCCCACGATCACCATATCCTGATCCCGGATGGTATTCCAGGAAAAGGCAAACCCCACCAAAGGCGAAAGACGTCCCGCGGCCATGGGTTTGATGGTCATGACGGGTTTTTTGGCGGAATGAATGATTTTGTGCACCCACTCCACTTCCAATTGCATGAGGAAGCCGGCGGAATTGTAAATTTGAACGTAGGTCTCAACATCCACCCCGGATTCGTCGGCGTATACTACGGATTCGGGCATGTGCGTGGAAAGCCCCGGGATCATGCCCCGTTCGCGGATCATGACGCTCAAACGATCCATGCCCCGGATCACGCGTTTCCCGCGATCAACCAGGATGTCCGTGGTGCTTTGATGCGGAAGAAAGAAGGTTGCGCCGTCTGCCACGGATTGATCGAGCACACGCGCGGCGTCCTCATAGTCGATGTTCCCTTCCGCCATGGGAATGCTGGGAGTGTCGATAATGGTGATGGGCCGTCCCACGCGATCTTGTGCGTCGCGGATCGCGGTGACAAACATCGGATTAACGTTAAGCCATCCCATGGCGGCATCTACGCCGGCGCGCAGAAATACTTCGAGCACGTCTGCAATGCGTTTGGCGTCATGGTAACTTTTGAGAAAGATGTCTTTGGCCTGGCTTTGGTGTGAATAGCCCAACAGCCAATTGGAGCCGATGATCATTCGTGAAAGGGAAATACCGCCCACCATGGTTCGGGGAAACTCATTCATAATGCATTTTCCTTCGTTTTAACATGGCAAGAGCCTAACGGAACGCGTGACAGGTTTGCAACGGAGTGCGTCAAACCCCTACAATATGCGGATGTTTTGTTTGTTTTTCTTGTAGGTTGTTCGCAGGAGTTGGGATTTTTACCCCAATGTGACACGTGGGAGGACACGTTATGCTGATTAATTTTGGCGGAGAAAAGGAAGAAGTTATAACCCGCAAAGAATTTCCCATGGCAAAGGCCAAAAAAGTGATGAAAGATGAAGTTATCGCCGTGATTGGGTACGGCGTTCAAGGACCCGCGCAAAGTCTGAATATGCGCGACAATGGATTTAATGTAATTATCGGTCAATCCAAGGCGTTCAAGAAAGACTGGGACCGGGCGGTAAAAGACGGATGGGTTCCCGGAAAAACGTTATTCGGTATCGAAGAGGCCTGCGCCCGGGGGTCGATTATTCAAATGCTGGTTTCCGATGCGGCGCAAAAAGCGATTTGGCCCACGGTGAAAAAGTATTTGTGCCCCGGCGACGCCCTCTATTTTTCGCATGGATTTTCTATAGTATATAACGATCAGACCAAGGTGATTCCGCCGGAGTTCGTGGATGTGCTGCTGGTGGCGCCCAAAGGCTCAGGCACGTCGGTGCGGCGCAATTTCCTGAGCGGGGCGGGCATCAATTCGAGTTTTGCCGTGGCGCAGGATTTTACGGGCCGCGCCTATGAGCGGACGCTGGCGCTGGGCATTGCGATTGGGTCTGGATTTCTGTTTCCAACCACGTTTGAGAATGAAGTATTCAGCGATCTTACCGGCGAACGGGGCGTGTTGATGGGCGCCCTCGCGGGAATCATGGAAGCCCAATACGACGTGTTGCGCGCGAATGGCCACAGCCCAAGTGAAGCGTTCAATGAAACGGTGGAGGAACTCACGCAAAGCCTGATCCGGCTTGTGGATGAGAACGGCATGGATTGGATGTATATGAACTGCTCCGCCACGGCGCAGCGCGGGGCGCTGGATTGGAAGCCGCGGTTTAAAAAGGCGGTTATGCCGGTGTTTCGTGAACTTTACAAGCGGGTAAAGAATGGTGATGAGACACGGCGTGTACTGAAGGCAACAGGCGCCAAGAATTACCGGGAATTGCTTCAGAAGGAATTGAATGTTCTGGGCAATTCCGAGATGTGGCAGGCCGGCAAAGCATGCCGTGCATTGCGCCCGAAAGAACCTGAAGCGAAACGTATCAAATCCACCGTGGGCACGAAAGGCCGCAGCAGCAATTAGACTGACAGGTGTAAACGGGCGCAAAAGAGCGGGGAGGAAACCGTTCTTTGCGCCTTTTTGCTTTTTTGGGCGGGATTATGCGATCCTACAGGCGCGTGGTACGCCTGTCCTTTGGTCTTTATACATATTGTGGATGGTTTGGATGCAAAGAGTAGAAAACGCTGTAATCGGATTCCAGCGGATTCCCCAAAATAAGGGGGGGTGTCTTGAGCGTATTAGTGCCACGTACTGAGTTTGGTCCCATAAACGGCCTTAACTTTGCCTTTGCCTGGCAGAGTGAGGCCATCGAAGCGTATTTGCTGAGTGATGTGGGGAAGAAACGCCGCAATAATGAAGACTCCTGTATCATGTGCATCCCCGCGGATCCGGTGTTGGCGCAGGAGCGGGGGTGTCTATTTGCGGTGGCGGATGGGATGGGCGGGGCCAGTGCGGGGGAATATGCCAGCCGCCTGGCGCTGAATATCCTGGTTGAAACCTACTTCAAAGGCCCATTGAAACCGGTGCCCGAAGCCTTGCGGGAGGCGGTGGAGAAGGCCAATGAACGCATCTTTGAGGAGGCGGAAATAAATCCCTTGTTTTCCGGGATGGGCACCACGGTTTCCGGCATTGTGCTGTTGGGCGGGTGGATGTATGTGGTGCAGGTGGGGGACAGCCGGGTGTATCTATGGCGGGAACGTGCGGGCATCCATCAGGTAACGAGGGACCATTCCCTGGTGGCGGAGCAGGTGCGCAGCGGGATTATCAGCGAAGAGGAAGCGCGGAATCATTCCCTGAAGAATCTGATTACACGGGCCGTTGGGATCAAAGACAAAGTGAAGGTGGACCTGTTCGCAGTGCGTCTCAAGGAAGATGATATGCTTCTTTTGTGCTCGGATGGACTCTGCAACACCGTATCCGATGCCTTTATCGCGGATGCGGTGCAATTGGAGGATATTAAGAGTGCGGCGCACCGTCTGATCGAAAAAGCCCTTGATGGGGGCGGGGCGGATAACATTACGGCGGTGATAGTGCGGGTTCTGAGCGTTGCAGGAAAATCTGCCCTTCAGGAAGGCGCGGAAGAAGTATCCATTATGCCCAAGGGCTTTATCCGGAAGCTTTTCGGGCGGTTCGCCTAACCCGTCGTTTTTAATGGCTGACCAGTGTACCCAAGCCCTTTTGCGTGAAAATTTCCAACAGAAGGCTGTGCGGCACCCGTCCGTCGATGATGTGGGTTTTGCGGACGCCGAAATCCAAGGCTTTCAAGCAAGCTTCCACTTTTGGAATCATGCCGCCTGCGATAATTCCGTCTTTTTTTAATGAGGCGACATCTTCGGATTTCAATTGATGAATGAGCGATTCGGGATCATTTTTATCCCGCAAGAGACCGGGGGTATCGGTCAGGAAGACTAGTTTTTCCGCCTGCAATGCCGCGGCAATCTCGCCGGCGGCCGTGTCGGCGTTAACGTTCCAGGTACCGCCTTGCGGATCGGTGGCGATGGGAGCAATGACCGGAATCATGCCGGCGGCGCATAGCACATCGATGACCTTGCAGCGCACATTTACGATGTGGCCCACGTGGCCAATATCGCTTCCATCCTCTGTTTCCACCTGGCACGCATGCAGGAGGCGCCCGTCCTTGCCGCAGATCCCCACGGCGTCGCCGCCCGCTTGGTTTATGAGGCTGACGATATCTTTGTTGGTTGTGCCCGCCAGGACCATTTCCACCACTTCCATGGTGGCGTCATCAGTGACGCGCAGTCCTTGCTTGTTAAACACCGATTTGATATCGAGTTTTTTCAAAACACTGTTGATGGCCGGACCGCCGCCATGCACCACCACGGGATTCATTCCCACATATTTCATCAAAACAATATCTTCGGCCGTTGTGCCGCGCAATGCGGGATCCAACATGGCGGCGCCGCCATATTTGATCACGACCGTTTTCCCTTCAAACTCGCGGATATAGGGCAGGGCTTCCGTCAGTACCGCGGCTTTCTGTATCAATTGCTCCATGGGCGTTCTCCCGGCGGTTCACGTGCGGTAATCGGCGTTGATGGTCACATAATCGTGGCTGAGGTCGCTGGTCCAGAACACACTCTGACCGGGACCTTCTCCAACGGACACCTGGATGAGAATGTCTTTTAATTGCATGTGCGCGGCGGCGTCAGATTCGTTGTAATCGGTGGGAAGACCGTTATGCACCACTTCCACATCGCCCACCCGGATGCATAGATGGTCCGGGTTGAGGTCGACGCCGGCATACCCTGCGGCGCAGGCGATCCGGCCCCAATTTGGGTCCTGGCCGAAAAAGGCCGTCTTGCATAATTGAGAGGCAGCTATGCTCTTTGCGATTTTCGTGGCTTCCGTCTCCGTTCGGGCGCCTTCCACCCGGATTTCCACAAATTTAGTGGCGCCCTCGCCGTCCCGCACCAATGCCTGCGCCGTATTCATGCAGATCTCATGGAGGGCGCGCGCAAATTTGGCGTAATTGGAAGTGCCGGGCTTGAGCATCGGAAGGCCCGACGCGCCATTTGCCAGGCAGAGCACGGTGTCGTTAGTGCTCATGTCGTTATCGATGCAGATGCGGTTAAACGTAGCTTCGGCGCATCCCTGCAGGAGCCCATGGAGCACCTCTGGATCTATGGCGGCGTCGGTGGTAATGATACAGAGCATGGTGGCTACATTCGGCGAGATCATGCCCGCGCCTTTGGCGATGACACCCAAGCGTACAGTGCCGCCATCCAAGACCACCTCCAACGCCATTTCCTTCGGCACGGTGTCCGTGGTCATGATGGCGCGCGCGGCGTCGGCGCTGCCGGTTGGCGATAATGCCGCCAGGCTGGCGTCCACACCGTTAAAAATGCGGTCCATGGGCAGTGGAACGCCAATCACGCCGGTGCTCAAGATGCAGACCTGTTCTGGGTCTATGTTCAATCCCTCGGCAACGCGTTCCGCTGTTTTCCTGGCATCCTCCATGCCCTGGGATCCGGTGCAGGCATTGGCGTTGCCACTGTTCGCAAAGAGTGCCCGGGCTGTTTTTCGCGCGCAGACGCCCCGTGTCCAAAGGACGGGTGCGGCTTTCACGCGATTCGTGGTGAACACCCCCGCTACGGCACACGGGCGGTCGCTGACAAGCATTGCGCAATCTTTTCGTGTAGACTTCCGATTTTTGATCTGCGCCGCCACGCCTGACGCGCAAAACCCTTTGGGGGCGGTGATTCCACCTTCGATCTTTGTCATGGGGCCATTCCTGGAAAGTTGAGGCCGGTCCGCTCGTCAAGGCCAAACGCCACATTCATGCATTGTACGCCCATACCCGCCGTACCGCCGACCAAGTTGTCAATCGCACTTACAATAATCAGGTTTCCAGTTCGTTTGTCCCAACTCCAGCCAATATCGCAGAAGTTTGAGCCGCGCACTTCACTGAGATCGGGAACTTGTCCTTCCGGAAGCACCCGCACGAACGGTTCATTGTCATACCATTTGTACAAAGCAGCCACATCGATTGCCCGGGAAGGCCGAAGGATTATCGTGCTTAAAATGCCCCGGGTATAGGGTCCGACGTGCGGTGTAAACTGCACTTGAACCTTGTTTCCCAATTCCTGCTCGATTTCCGGGATATGCTGATGCACTCCCAGCTTATAAGCGCGTACATTCTCGTTCATATTAGGGAAATGAAATACTTCGGCCAACGCGCGCCCGGCGCCGGACACGCCCGAAATGGAGTTTACCACCACCGGCACTTCCGGCGCGGCGGCTTCCACCAGCGGGCGTAGCGCGGTAATAATGGAGATCGGGAAACACCCCGGCACCGCCACCAGTTGCGCCGTGCGGATCTGGTCCCGGTAATAAGGAACATGCCCATAAACTGCTTCCTGAACCAGTTCCGGATGGGTGTATTCGGCCTTATAATACTGTACATACAGGGCGGAATCCTTAATCCGGAAATCGGATCCCAGATCCATTACCCGGACTCCGGCAGCGCGCAGTTGCGCCCCCAAAACCATGGATTTTGTGCCGGGCACGGCGATAAACACCACATCGCACTTTTTCGCGATGGCTTCCGGTTCAAACGGCTCCAGCACAAGGTCATAAACCTTGCGGAAGGCGGGAAGCACATCCCCCAGTGCTTTCCCGGCCTCCATTTCCACCGCCGCCGTCAATTTCGCTTCGGGGTGAATTGCCAGCAGCCGCATAAACTCCCGGCCGCCGAATCCAATCGCCCCGACCATTCCTGCGCGTATCATAGGTATTCTCCTGAAACAGACAACCGTACGTTGCCCTTATATCTTAATGACTAATATGCAGACCCCACGGAACGTGATTGAGCCGGATTATAGCCCCCACTTGACAAAGGTTCAAGTTAATCGTGGTTTTATTTGTGATATATGACTTATAATAGATTCCAGAATCGTTTTTGCGTTTATGGATATTATTGATGAACACAATATGAATGAAATTACATCACGGCTTTCGGAGCAAGTGATGAAAGATGCTATACGGATTACATTGCATGCGCATCAGGAAATGGTGGCTGAAGCCATCACGATGGATGAGATAAGAGATGTTCTTGCTAACGCTGTTGTTCTTGAGAATTATCCGGAACACAAACGTGGTTCATGTTGTTTGGTTTGTCAAAAGACATATAAAGGACGCTTTATTCATGTAGTTTGTACAGCGTCAACAGAAGTTGCGATCATCATTACAGTTTATGAGCCCAAGCCACCTAAATGGAAGACTCCATTTCAGAGAGGATAATAGTATGAAATGCAGCATTCAAGGTTGCCCTGGTCAATATGAGACGAAACTTATCGTTCACACGGTAAAAAGTGGGGCAGATATTCTTGTGTTTGAGAATGTGCCTGCGGAAGTATGTAATGTGTGTTCGGACATGCTTCTCCCCCCCCAGACAGTAGAACATCTTGAAGCGCTTATGACTAGAAGGACTAAGCCGCAAAGATTCGCTCCGCTGTACGAGTATATCTAGCCTGGATTACGCACAAGGTTGCCATCTATGCTTTGCGAAATAATACGTGATCGCGGTTGAATGTGCAGATGACGAAAAAATTGGGCGGCGGAAGTTTTCTTCCACCGCCCGATGTATAGTTGAGGAAAAATTAATCGAGACCAAAGGCTCCGGGGGCAAAGCCGTCCTCGGACCCGGCAAGCACATGGTAGGCATGACCGGGCGCATTGTACAACTGGATCATGCGCAGCAATTCCGAAAGATCGATCACCCAATCCTGGGTCATGTAGTCGCAGCCATGCATGGCGCAGCTTGTATCCCCTGATCCTGGGCCGTACCCATCTTCGGTGCCGGGCTCACAATGATACCCGTGCATGTTGTACAACTGAATGACCCGCAGAATTTCCGACAACGAGATAATCCAGTTGTGATCGGAATCCGCCGTGTGCTGCCAGCCTTCGCCGAGATCCGTGCTGAGCAGCGTTTCCACGATCTCCGTGGAGTACTCCGTGCTCGTGACGCTGCGGTAGAGGGTTTGGCCGCTGATCGTTACCACGCCCGATGCCTCCGCGGGCACATTCACCCGGTACACAATCGTGGCCGGGAACGCGGGGATGACCAGCCAGGCGAATTCGATGCGGCCGCTTGCACCAGCTTCCGGGATGGATTCAGCGCCAGAAGAATCGACTACTTCCGCAACAGTCCAGCCCGCAGGCAATTCTTCCCACAATCCCAGGGCGTTCACTGTGCCGGGATTCACCATGTTCAGGGTAATCGTCACGGTAAGCACGCCGCCCGGCGTGTAGTAGCCGTTGCCGCCGGCGTCTCGTGACATTACCAGCACAGGCTCATCATTGCCGGTGGAACCTCCTTCCCCTTCCTCTTCACGGGGGGGTAAATCACCGCAATCGAGCACGCCATTGCCGTTCAGGTCAAGCTGCTGGAAAATTTCCAGCGGGATGAACCCGGAAACTTCCTCATATTCCAGCACGTTATTTCCATTCGAGTCGATCGGTGCAAACGTATAGGGAAGGACCATCGGCAGAATAACGTACACTTCGTCGATCGTGATCAGCCCGTCCTTGTTCTGGTCCGCCAGGTTAAACACATTCTGATCCACCATCGGCACCACCCGCTGGATTTCTTCGAGCGAGATGCCGCCATCGCCGTTCTCATCGATGATCGGCCACAGCAGTTCAAGCAGCATCATGGGATCATCGGGCAGGGGGCACGGCTGTGGCGGCGGAGGCACGTCTCCCACATCTTCGCAATCGAGCACGCCATTGGCATTGGTATCAAGTGCGATGAATTGGGCGTTGGTGACAAAGCCATTCACTTCTTCGAAACTCAGCACGCCATCGCCGTTGCCATCCAGGTATTGCACGCCAAATCCGATATAGGGCAGTAATTCATCCTGGGTAAGCACGCCGTTGTCGTCCGTGTCCAGCATGCCCCATACACCATAGCCGGAGAATCCGGGATATACCGCATCGGCTTCGGCCAGGGAAATGGCGCCATCCCCGTCCATATCCACCAACGGCCATAGTGCCGCGAGAAGCAGTTCGGGGCTGGTCATTAGCGGGCAGTATTCTTCATAGCCGCCCTCGCCCTCGCCTTCGCCCGGCCCCGGATCGAATATGGAATTGGCGTTAACCGAAAACTGTGCTTCATTGGAGACGGCAATCTCAATAGAGACGGAAACGGTAGTAATCACTTGAAGAGCAGGCCCTTCGTACTCAATAACATTGAATACTACGCACACTTGTTCAGGATAGGATTCCGCGATGGTCACCACCGGATCCAAAACAGTATATCCGCTTGTGGGGAAGGTAAATTGCCCCGTGAGTAACCATGCAGGGTCACTCAAGTCGGATTTCGTTAAAGTCCCTTCAAATGAATACGGGAATGTTCCCGTGATTCCATATCCAAAAATGCCAGAGAAGGGGAACAACCCCATCGCTACTCCATCGCAGCGGAATACTTCGCCTTCGGGGGGTGTGCCAGGAACATCCTCGCAATCCAAGACGCCATTGCCGTTTGTATCAAGGTTGGCAAAGACGTCCGCCGGGATGTAGGGAGCCACTTCGCCTGGCTGGATCACGCCATCGCCATTCGTATCGACATACGAGAGCACGTCAATAGGCCCGCACTTGCACAATAGCGGCATCATGACATTAAGTTCGTTCACCGTGATCTTGCCGTCGTGATTATTGTCCAGGATAGAGAATATCAGATCGAGGCTGTAACCCATTTGTTGCAGGTAAATATCCGCATCCGGGACAACCGCAAGGATTTCGTTTTTGTTGATGCCGCCATCGCCATTGGTATCTACCAGCGGCAGCAGAAAGTTAAACAACCCTTCGATGTCGCGCGGCAGTGGGCAAGGCGCTTCACTCTCACCCTCACCAGGCAATTCGCCTTCCACCGGGCCTTCGAATAAGTCACCGCAGTCAATTACGCCATTGCCATTGCGATCCAACTGGGCAAACTGATCTTCCGTGGCATAGGCGGCAATTTCACCATACTGAATCACCCCGTCGCCATTCGTGTCCACATAGGACACAAAATCATCGGGAAGCATTGAGGTATAGGGAGCCAGTTCGGCCAACACCACGATCCCGTCGTCGTTGCTGTCCAGAATGTTGAAAAGACTTTCCAGGGTGAGGCCGGTTCCCTCAAGGTATAGGTCTATATCGGGAACAATGGCCCGTATTTCACTGGGATCTACTCCTCCGTCGCCGTTTGTGTCCACAACGGGGAGGAGCAATGCCAAAATCGGCATGGGGTCGGACGGCAGCGGACAATAGCCCTCGCCCTCCCCGGGCGCTTCGCCTTCGACCGGCGGTTCGAACCCGCCTTCCACTGGGTCTTCGCCTTCGACTGGCGGCTCGGGCAGGTCGCCACAGTCAATTACGCCGTTGCCATTGTGATCCAGTTGGGCAAATTGATCCTCCGTGGCATATTCGGATATTTCGCCATATTGAACCACCCCATCGCCGTTCGTGTCTACATAGGAAATAAAATCATCGGGAAGCAGGGAGACATATGGCGCCAATTCCGACAGCACCACGATCCCATCGTCGTTCCTGTCCAAAATGGCGAAAAGACTTTCAAGGGTGAAACCGGTGCCATCGAGATATTGGTCCACGTCGGGAACAATAGCCCGGATCTCACTGGGGTCTACCCCTCCATCGCCATTCGCGTCCACGACGGGGAGAAGCAACGCCAAAATCGGCATGGGGTCTGAAGGCAGCGGGCAATAGCTCTCGCCTTCCACCGGTGGTTCTTCGCCTTCCACTGGCGGCTCGATCTCGCCCTCCACCGGTGGTTCTTCGCCTTCCACCGGCGGCGTCTCGCCAATATCATAACAATCAATGATGCCATTGCCATTGGCGTCTAATTGGTTGAATTGGTCTTGGCTGGCATACTCCGAAATCTCGGAATATTGAATGACCCCATCGCCATTGCTGTCCACCGCGCCCAGAAGGCCTCCGGGCAGATACGCCTCCAGCAACGGAACAAATGTCAACAACTCCGCCATCGAGACCAAACCATCGTTATTGGCGTCTACGATGTCGAAATATTGTGCCGGCACCGGATAGAGCACCTGAATTTCCGACAGGGAAATGCCGCCATCCCCGTTGACATCCACCAAAGGAAATACTAAACCAAGTAAAACCTCTGGGTCATCGGGCAACGGACATACGGCGGGATCTGCTTGGGCGAGATTCGGACCGGCAATTATTGCCGCCGCCACAAACGCCGCCATAATCCATACATTATGCGTTTTCATACTCAAGTTCTCCTGCTTATTACAAACCGCTTTTCATCTGTAATGGTTGCTTTATGCACTGCGCCGCATTGTATCAACGCATCGCACCCTCATGATTAAATTTATCGATCCTTCCTGAAATAATTCAGGATGCTAGACAACAAAAGGAGGGGCGTTAGGCGCAAGACATAAGACCAGGCGATTCATGCGCGGCGGCGGGAGAATCGAAGAAACGGCGGGGATGCCCGTGATCCCCGGCTGTTCCCGATACTCGGATAGAATTGCTAACACCCGTTTGAGCTCATAATTCCGCGCCGGCGCTTCGGATCGCGCTACTGGCAAAGCATGATGATCCTGGTCAGGTTCCGTCTTTCGCTCATGCGCCCCAGTATCCCGGGTCTTACCGAGAATGCATTGGAAATCCAGTACATCAATATGTCCATCTGCATTCACATCCCCAGCGCCGGATTGGCCGTTTGCCAATGCAAGCCGTGTGATCACAAATTGAACGTCACGCACATCCACCCGCCAGTCACCATTCAGGTCGGCGGTTGGCAATAACAACCCCATTGGCGCACAGACGCTTCCGCACGCAAACGCCCATGCCAATAGGCATTGCCCCACCATTCTTACCATAGTTCTTTGATTCCCTATTCTGTATTAAGCGTAACATAGTCTTGCGGGGCTGTCAACAAGTTTTTAGCTGATTTCCGTGAAAATCCAAGGTTATTTTCGGCATTTTCCGGGCATTTTCCGGCTTTTTACGAAAAAACCCAGTGAATAACCTTAACATAAGAGAATAGGGACAGCCATTGCAAAAGCGAAGAGGCAATGGTAAAGTTAATGGTGGAGGAGTGTATATAGTGAAAACGGCCCGACGGACAAGCAGTTTGCTACTGGCCGGGATAATCACCTGGTATGGGGGCATTGCTTTTGGAGCAACGCTCTCACTGGGGAATCCGGCAACGGTAGAGGACTTGCTAGCCGTTCCTGTTATGCTTACACCGGGTTCTACCGCGTCGGTGGCCAGTCTTCAGTTTGATCTGAACTGTAATTCCGTGTATTACACGATTGCAGAAGTAGATGTGGGCGCTGCTGCCGAAGCGGCCGGCAAACAGGTGATGTTCGACATTCAGGGGAATTCCGTACGGGTTATTGTTGCCGGGTTTAATCAAGATGCCATCGCTTCAGGCGAGGTGGCCGTCCTCTATTTGTCTCCTGAAAGTGCCCATGCACCCATGGGGGCCTATGGTTTGGAAGATGCGGTGCTTTCCGATCCCTTGGGGCGATCCCTTCCGGTGACCATACCGGAATCCGGAAAACATGAAACACATCATTCGGATCATTCCCCTGAGGCGGCCCCTGCGGACAATACGTCTTCCGAAACAGATTCCACCTCTCAGGACATTGCCTCCACGGATTCTTCTTCTGCCAAAACCGGAACTACCTCTTCCACGGATGGTATAACAGGGCTGTCGAATGTTCCGTATTGGCCAGGGGTGGAAGAAGGAACAAAAAGCACCGGTTTGTCGAAATCTGCCGCACATCCTGCAAATGGCAAATCGTTCTCTGTTCCGGAGGTTGATGGCCCAATGGAAGCTTCTGCTCACGCTTCTGTTTTTGTCCCTCGCCCGGCGGTTCCCGGCGTGGTTTCTCAACCATCCGGTGCGAAACAGTCGACCCGGTTTTTTAAATATGGCAAGGCAGGGAAATTCGGCACACAGAGCGCCTCTTCCGAAGAATCAGGCTCCTCATCGCCGGAGCAGGAATCGCCCGATATTCCGATACCCCAAGTGGCAAAGGTGGAGACCGCCTTCCAGCATGGCGGCATGCCTCCATCGTCCCTGCTATATGACGGGCGCTCGCCGGCATATGGAAATGAGGCCGCAACGCTTACTACGATGACGCCCGGGGAAAAAATGCGCCTTGAGATCATTGCGGTGGGTGTATTGATGGGTCTTGCCTTGTGCCTGCTGGGGCTCTTTACACTATACCGCCTCGTTCGGCAGGGGTAAGTAAAAACTGATTTGAAAAGAGTGGCGGAAATGCCCTCAGTAAGGTACAATGTGCCTTCAATTTCAATAAAATCCCGTAATTAATCGGTCTGTTCAACCGGAAAAGGAGAACGTCCTTGAGTAAAGTGTTGATCATCGGCGCGGGCGGCGTCGGCGGCGTCGTTGCCCACAAATGCGCGCAAGTGCCGGAAGTGTTCACGGAGATTTGTCTTGCAAGCCGTACCAAAGCGCGGTGCGACCGCATTGCCGCGCAAGTGCCGCGGCCTATTACCACGGCTCAGGTGGACGCCGACAACGTGGATGAACTGGCCGCGCTTATCGACTGTGTTGAACCGGAACTGGTGATTAATGTCGCCCTTCCCTATCAGGATCTTTCCATTATGGAGGCCTGCCTTAAGGCAGGCGTGCACTACCTGGATACGGCCAACTATGAGCCGCCGGATGTGGCGAAATTCGAGTACAAATGGCAGTGGGCCTATCAGGAACGCTTTCAAAAAGCGGGTTTGATGGCGGTGCTCGGCTGCGGCTTTGATCCGGGCGTGACGAATATCTTCTGCGCCTATGCGCAGCAGAATATGTACGATGAGATTCATTCTGTAGACATTGTGGATTGCAATGCGGGCGATCACGGTCATCCCTTTGCCACGAATTTCAATCCGGAAATCAACATCCGCGAAGTCACCCAGCGTGGAAAATATTGGGAAGAAGGCGAATGGAAAGAAATCGATCCGATGTCGATTTCCGAAATGATCGACTTTCCGGAAGTGGGGCCCCGCAAAGGCTATCTCATTTACCACGAAGAAGAGGAATCGCTCGTCAGGCATATCAAGGGTCTGAAGCGCATCCGGTTTTGGATGACCTTCAGCGATAATTACCTTACCCACTTGCGGGTGCTGCAAAACGTCGGCATGACACGCATTGATCCTGTCATGTATGAGGGTCACGAAGTTGTGCCGCTGAAGTTCCTCAAAGTATTGCTTCCTGATCCGTCTTCGCTCGGTGAAAACTACAAAGGCAAGACGTGCATTGGATGTGTTTTCGAGGGAATCAAAGACGGCAAGCCGAAGAAACGGATGCTGTACAACGTCTGCGACCATGCGGAGTGTTACAAGGAAGTCAAAGCCCAGGCGGTGTCCTATACCACCGGGGTGCCCGCCATGATCGGTGGATATCTTATGCTGACCAACGCCTGGGCCGGCGCCGGTGTGTTCAATGTTGAACAACTCGATCCCATGCCCTTTATGGACCTGCTGAATAAGTACGGCTTGCCGTGGAAGGAAATCGAGCGGTGATGCTGCCCCTCGATCGGCTGTCAACGCCTTGCTACGTGACAGATGCCGCCTTGCTTCAGAGGAACCTCGACATCCTGGACGGCGTGCAACAGTGCACGGGATGTAAGATTCTGCTTGCGCTCAAAGGCTTCGCGATGTGGAATGTATTTCCGGATATCCGGAAGGTGCTCCACGGCATCGCAGCCAGTTCCCTGCACGAGGCGCAATTAGGCCGCGAGGAGTTCAACAAGGAAGTGCATGTCTACGCCCCGGCCTACCGCGGCGACGAATTCGACACACTAGTGAACCTGGCGGATCACATTATCTTTAATTCTTTTTCACAATGGAAAAAGTTCCGTGGCCGCGTGAAATCCGTGGAATGCGGCCTGCGGGTCAATCCTGAACACTCCGAAGTCGCGGTCAAACTTTATGATCCCTGTGCGCCCGGTTCCCGGCTTGGCATACGCCGCTCTGAATTTGACCCGGATGCGCTCGACGGCATTTCCGGCCTCCATTTCCATACTTTGTGTGAATTGAATTCCGATGCGCTCGAACGCACCCTCCCAGCATTTGAACAACGCTTCGGCATGTTTATTCCCCGCATGCGTTGGATCAATTTCGGCGGCGGACATCACATTACCCGCCCCGATTACGATGTGGATCGGTTGTGCCGAATCATCCATGATTTTAAAGAACGGCATCCCGTTACGGTATACCTCGAACCCGGCGAGGCCATCGCTTTAAATACCGGTTTTCTTGTTGCCTCCGTGTTGGACATCGTCCACAATGAAATGGATATTGCCATTCTTGACACGTCTGCCGCGGCCCACATGCCTGACGTCCTGGAAATGCCCTACCGCCCGCGAATCGAAGGCGCGGGCCAGCCCGGAGAACTGCCCCATACCTTTCGTCTGGGAGGGCTTACCTGCCTGGCGGGCGATGTGATCGGCGATTACTCCTTCCCCCAACCCCTCAAACCCGGCGACAAACTCGTCTTCCACGACATGGCCCACTACACCATGGTGAAAAACACCACCTTTAATGGCGTCCGCCTTCCCGATATCGTCCTCTACGACTCCCGATCCGGCGATCTCCGTACGGTCCGCCAATTCACATACTCCGATTACAAAACCCGCCTTGGAGGGCTGGGCTAGCCCGAGAAAAAACCTTTAATTGCTCCATGGATTCACGGTACTATCGTTCCATCAGGTAATGGCAATGATTCTATAACGTTTGCAGGGAGTGCGCCATGAGAAAATCTTCCATTTTGTCCATTGTGGCTACCGTTATCATTCTTGGGGCCTTGCCCGGATATGGTTCTGGGCAGGAAAGCCCAAAACATATGATCTATCCGCGGTTGTTGGATCCCCGGGAGCATCCGGACTATGAGCGGCATTGGGTGAAGCCGCCAAACTGGGATATGTTTGGGAACCTGACGCAGTTTGTGGCCTTGCGCGGGTTTGCGGTGGAGAATGACCGCATCGTGAAGTACGCGGAGGAAATCGACGCGTATACGAAAACGTATGATTTATGTTCGGTGGTCTGGCCGTCGTATCCGATTATTTTTGCAAAAAATCTGGGGGAACTCGCCGATGAAATTAAACAGCGGAATCTATTCCTTTTTGATCTGTGGGGGTATGTGCCAGGATCGGGACCCGGCGGATATTGGACGCAGTATCGTCCGGATCCGGCGCAGTTTGCGCTGTTGGAATCGAAGCTGGGGGATCATTGGCTCGGCATGGACAATGGGGAGCAGGATGGCCGGTATATTGGCGGGTATGCCGGGCAGATGCATCCCATTTCCCAGGATCGCTTTCAGCAGTACCTCAATTTTCAGCGGCATTTTGAACGCATGGGAGACGAACTGGGCAACAAGCTGTCCACGCTGGTGTCGCTAAATTTCGGCCATTACTTTCTTAAGGAGGGCATTTACACCACGATTGGCGCGGAAACGGCGCAAGCCCTGCCCAACAGTCAGATTTACTACGCGTTCATTCGCGGTGCTGGCAAACAATATGGCGTGCCGTGGTTCGGCAATGCGTCGGTGTGGAACCGCTGGGGCTGGAAAACCTATGGCAGTGAAGGCCCGGATAATGGCCCGAAAAAAGGTACCAGCCTCAATCTCCTCAAACGGCTGCTGTACAGTCATATCCTGTATAACTCCGTTTTTGTGGGATTTGAATCCGGGTGGATTGATGGGGATCATTTATCGCCCATTGGGACGATTCAACAGGAAGCCAAGCGCTGGGTGCGGGAACATGGAATGCCCGGTGTCATGCTGACCCCCATCGCGGTTGTGACGGATTTCTTCGCGGGCTGGACTTTTCCCCGCCATCTGTATACGGGGGATATTTACCGTGTTTGGGGCAATCTCCCATATGGACCCGGCGATTACCTGACGGATGGTGTCCTCGACATGCTATATCCCGGGTATCAGGATTCTTCGTACTTCCATGATGAAACGGGATTTCAGGTGGCCACCCCGTATGGCGATACAACGGATTGTCTATTGAGCGATGCCCCGGAGTGGCTGCTTAAACGGTATGCTGTGCTGGTGATAACCGGTGAAATGTCGGGCGGGATGGAATTGCAGGAGAAACTCACGCATTACGTCAATGGAGGGGGGCAAGTGGTCATCACGTCCGGAAATCTTAAGAAGTTGCCGGGGGGGTTATGCGGCGTCAATGTGGGGGAGGCCAACGCGATGCCGCCAGGAACAGAAATAACAGCGGAGGGGAAAATATGCACGGAAGATCAAGCATTCACGCTGAATGCCCTTACATTTCCCGCCGCTTCTAATGTTTTGGCAAGGTGTGGCGATACCCCAGTGGCCGTGAATGTCCCATGTGGCAAAGGTTCGCTTATTGTATTGGCAAGTTCCTTTGGACTTGCCGATACGCCCTCGCTTTCTTTCCCTATTTCCAGCGCTACGGATCAACCGCTTCCAAAACCGTATCCACTCTTAAGTCACGTCCAAACGGTACTTAACCAAGTTTTCAGTGAGCAGGCATTATTCACGGTAGGCGACGGATTGAGTTTCATCGTCTGCCGGAAAGCGCCCGGTGATTATACGCTGGGCATATGCAACAACACCTTGGCCCCCAAACCCTTCTCCATTGCTTCGAATATTGGCGAGATTGAATCCATCCAGGAACTTCCCCTGGATACTTCTGAGAAAAATGCCGAGGGATTTCTCCCGGAGGGTTCGGAAAACGCAGCCATCGGTCAAGATGACGCCACTACTATCGCAGGCGGATCGGTGCGGATGTTCTCCGTTAAAGTGAATGAACGTGGAGTTGTTGAACTTCCCCATGATCCTACTCCGCCGACGAATACAGGCCGTGGGTTGGCGTTGAATACACCTCAGGATATCAAGGAAGCCATTTTGGCGCGCCCAACGTTTTTTGAGCATTTCGACAGTGTGCTGGTGGATTGGCGGTATCTTCATAAGAAAGATTCAGCCGCCTTGCAGCGGGAATCCGGCTGGCTGGCGCGGCAGCGGTTGCGGATCTATGTCGATTTGGGTTCAGGCATTAATCTGTTTCCCGATTTGCGGCTGGTCAGCAACGATGAAACGCCTTACAACGAGAGTATGGCGGCGATTCACGACGTGCTGGAGAAAATGACCATTTTGGGTGCGAAGGACCTAATCCTGACTCGGCATCGAGGCCCGGAAAACAATTTTTCAGGAGAACAAACCGAGGCTTCCTTTGAAACCTCTGTCCGCGAGATTTGCGCACAAGCCGCGGCAAAGGGCGTCACGGTATATTTTCGCATGAGCATAAAGGGATTGCGCACGCCGGATGATGTGGCAGGTTTTGTTCAACGCATGGGTGCGCCTAATCTGCGCATTGCGGCCAGTCTCGCACTGTTGGCACATCAAAAAATCGAGCCAAACCTGCTGAAACCGGAATTTGTGGATAAAATCGGACTTTGGCTGGCCAGCGCACCGGGGTATGACGCCAATGGCGCCCTCTGGAGCGTGTCGCAGCCGTTGGCTACTCAAGCCGACATGGCACTGTTGCGCGCCTACATCCAGCGTTCTCCGAAAGCGCCCATTATCCTTGACGCTGTTTATACATCGCAGGATGAAGAATATATCGATACTCAAAACTTCAAGTAGGGTATGCCGGGCGCCCCGGCTATTCTCCTGTTATTTGAGGATGCGGCGGAGAACGGGTTCGATCACATCGGCCATGCGCAAAAAGCCCACGTCGGTGGGATGGGTGCCGTCCACGGTGGCTTCGAAATCGTGTCCGAGCAAATTGTCGCCGGGGATGTAATAGAGATTTTTTACGCCTTCGTTGAGAAGTCTCTGGTACGCCGCACATAACGCCGCATTTTTATCAACATGTGCCGCCTGTTTCTTGTCCAGAAACCAAGATTGCTGGTAGACAATATTTTCCACAAGCACAATCGGCGTGTCAGGATGTGCGGCGCGCAAGGTGTGCACAAGAGGCTCCGTGCGCTCGGTGATCAGGTCGGGCCCCATATTGGGCGCACAATCAATCACATAGACGGCCACATCCAGCGGGGCAATGAGTTTAACGAGTTCCGGGTCCATCTTACCGTTTCCGGAGAATCCCAAATTGATGGTGGGACGCTGCATATGGCGGCCGATGATGGAGGGATAGGCCATGCCGGGCCGTGACGCGCATCCACCATGAAGGATGGAAGTGCCCCAAAACAGCATGGGTTTGGCACGGTCCGCCGGATAGGCCGGGCCTTTATTCAAAGTACTTCCCGTTTGTATGCCGATCTCCAGCGATTCCGTCCCGTTATACAAGGGAAGATACAGAATGTATTCATGCAGCCCGGCTGGCAGACTCCCTGCCAGTACCGTTTCGTTTCCATTCTGTTTTCCCGGCCGCCCGACCGCCAGCCAATGAAATGCACCATCCCCGCCTTTGGCGTACAGGTCTAGCCCACTCACGCCCGTGGCCGGCATGTGATTCATTTCAAGGCGTTCTGAACGCAGTGACCAGCGTGCGGAGATTTCAGGGGAATCCGTGACAAACCGAACGGATAATCCCGCCGAATGATGCGAAAGGTTCCACACGGCATCGGTCACTTTTCCTTCCGCTTCGGAAGGCAGGCGGTCATACGGATGTTTTAAACTAGACCAGCCTTGACCTTCTAGACCAATATCCAACGCATTGAACCAGAGCGTTTTCCCGTCCGCGCTCGGAACCGCCTTGGCGGGATCGAGAGAAGATGAGGAAAGGACGGGGGCCGGGGAAATTGTTTGAGTAGCGCACCCGCACAAAATGATTGCCATACATAGAATCAAACATGACATTCTAAGAGTTTGCGTGAACATGAATTCTTCTCCTGTTTCGATATTTAAGACACTATGATACAGAGCAAAAGTGATTATCAACATTTCGTAGAGGCTATCCCAAAACCAAGATTCATATACGCATTCCGGTAAATACATTCCCAAGGGCATTATGGGAACGAGCGAACGAGCGGTATTGTCATTGCGAGCTCCACACCCGCCCGAAGACAGGGGGGAATGGGGAAGAAACACCAGAATGCACTCACACGCTTTCGCGTATTGCATTTTTCCCCGAAGGGGATGCATAACACAGCCCACGGGTTGCGCTTCGCTACCCTGGGTGCACACGTCCCCCTATACACCTTCTCTGAAAGAGATAAATAATCTTTCCATTTAAGGCGGGGAGTTCTCCTGCGGCTGGTAAACCTCGCTTTTCAGGTGGGATATGTGGGTGAATTTTGGTAGAGTACATTGGCTGAAATGAATGTGGAGATAAGGAGCACCAGGTATGAAAGTCCTACTGATTTTAGCAGCGGTACTATTGGCGTTGTTTACAGTGCGCGATGCATGTGCGGTTCAGGTACAGCCGGGGGATACAGCGGCCGCAACAACATGGTTCTCGGAAAATGTAGAGAAGGACGGGGGGACGGGGCCGGTTTCATTCCTGTATGATGGCAAGTTTTCCGCCAACACGATCAACACGTGGCCGGTGAAGCGGGAGAAAACAACCGAGGCCAATGGCGACCATTTCAAGTTCTTCCGCACGTGCCCAAACACGGGTCTCCAAATGCGGATCGAGGGTATTGTTTACAAGGATTTTCCCGTGGTGGAGTGGGTGGCGTATCTGAAAAACACCGGGACCGCAGATACTCCGATGATCGAGGATATTCGGGCGTTGGATAGCACGCTGCCGACGCCGAGCGGGGATCCTTCAGTGCATTATATGAAGGGTGCAACGTGTTCCATGGAAGATTATCATCCGCTGAAGCGTATTTTGAACAAAGGGGGCTCACAGCATTTTCAACCGGGTGGCGGGCGCTCTTCGAGTGACTTTATGCCGTTTTTCAATCTCGAAACACAACCGGACAAAGGGATGGTATTGGGGATTGGCTGGTCCGGCGAATGGGCGGCGGATTTTGAGCGGGAGAAACAGGGCAAGAGTATGCGTGTGTCGTGCGGCATGGCGCATACCCATCTGATTTTGCATCCCGGGGAAGAAATTAGAACGCCGCGAGTGGCGTTGTTGTTTTATGAAAGTGGCGCGGCCACGCGGGCGCATAATCTGTTGCGTGCGTTTGTACTGCAATATCACCGGCCTGCCTGCGCGGGCAAACCGCTGGAACCACTCACCCTGAACGGGAATTGGGGCGGCACGAGCGCTGCGGATCATCTTGACAACATTCGATTGATTACCCAGCATGATTTGCCCATCGATTATTACTGGATCGATGCGGAATGGTTCGGGAAGGGGAAGTGGCATCAGACGGTAGGCGATTGGACGCCCAAAGCGGATCTGTATCCGCAGGGATTCAAGCCGCTTGCGGATGCTTTGCACGCCTCCGGACGAAAACTGCTTCTATGGTTTGAACCCGAACGTGTTTGCGAGGGCACCACCTGGTACACGGAACTTAAAGATTGGCTGTTGGAAGTCCCCAAGGAACAACGCCATTACAATTGGGGCACTTCACAAGCCGAGCCGGATTGGGTGGCCTGGGAAAGTGCACGCAATCAGATTCGGGAGAATGACCGGTTGTTCAATTTGGGTATTCCGGAAGCCCGCGCGTTTTTAATAGACTATATCTCAGACAAAATCACGGAATTCGGGCTGGATTGTTTCCGCCATGATGCCAATATCGCGCCGCTGGAATTCTGGCGCGCGGCAGATGCCCCGGATCGCCAGGGCATGACGGAAATCCGCTGGGTGGAAGGACTCTATGCGTTTTGGGATGGCCTGCTCGAACGGCATCCAGGTCTTATCATTGACAACTGTGCCAGCGGCGGACGCCGCATTGATCTCGAATCGCTCAACCGCAGCACCCCCTTTTGGCGAACCGATTTTCCTGCCGGACCCATTGCAAAACAATGCCACACCTATGGGATGTCGCTCTGTGCGCCGCTGAACGCCACTGGGGCGGTGAATCCTGCCCGGGAAGATGCCTATGCATTTCGGTCCACATGGTCCAGCAGTCTGGTCTTTGAACTCTTTGGCGCGGGCGATGCCAAGAAGGCCTTGGCACATCCTGAAACCATTGACGTGGGCAAGACGAAGGCTGTTTTGCAGCAATACCGCGATCTCCAGAAGTTTTTCCTGGGGGATTATTATCCGCTCACGGAATATTCTCAGGCGGAGGATGCATGGCTGGCGTGGCAATTCCATCGCGATGATTTAAACGAAGGATTGATACAGGTGTTCCGCAGGCCCAAGAGCGTATGTGAAACCGGCCACCTTGTGCTCCAAGGGCTAAATCCCACAACCGTCTACATGATCACCAACCTCGATAGCGGAGAACGTGTCACCATCAAGGGCGAGGAACTGATGAATGCGGGCCTCGAGGTGAAAGCACTTGAACGGCCCGCCGCGCTGGTGTTTATCTATACGCCCCAATCAATCCCTTGATCCGCTTCTCCGATGATGGTGGTGGGCGCTTTCTGATATACTTTTTCTAATTCTCTTTATGAGCGAAGAAAACAGGTGAGAGCTTCCATGTCAAAAAAGATCATTGCGGTCGTTGTTCTGGCTTTCCTGACGGGATGTGCAGGAATGGAGCATTCAAGCAAGCCGGCAGCCGCACCGAACGCGTTGCCCCGGATGTATTTTGCCGATGAATCCTACGGCGCTCCATTTGCCAAAGATCCCGAAGTCATTCGATTCAGGGGCGCGTATTACCTTTATTACTCCCTCAAATATGAAAAAGGGAAATTCATTATCGGTATTGCGCGAAGCACCAATTTGAACATATGGGAAAAGATGGGTGAAATTCGGCCCGAAACGGCGTATGAGAAAAAGGGTATTGCCGCGCCCGGCGCTATTGTACTCGACGGATGCGTTCATCTCTTTTACCAGACCTATGGGAATGGCCCCAAGGATGCTATTTGCCATGCGGTGTCCAAGGACGCCGTCCACTTCACCCGTGATGACACAAATCCCATCTTTTCCCCCACAGGCGCCTGGAATTGCGGGCGTGCAATTGACGCGGCGGTGTTTCCATACCAAGACCGGCTCTTGCTGTTTTTCGCCACGCGCGATCCTTCCATGACCACGCAAATGCTGGGGATGGCCTCCGCTCCGCTTGCTTCCCAGTTCCATCGGGAAGATTGGACTCAATGCGGGGAGGGGCCAATCTTAAAACCGGAATTGCCGTGGGAAGGCCAATGCATCGAGGCCCCAACGCTTTGCCGGCGAAAGGATCGCCTGTATCTTTTTTACGCCGGCAATTACAATAACGCGCCACAGCAGATCGGCGTGGCGGCAAGCGAAGACGGCATTGTCTGGAAAAGAGTGTCGAATCTTCCGTTGCTGCCCAACGGCCCCGCCGGTTCATGGAATGCTTCGGAGTCAGGGCATCCCGGTGTATTTGTGGATCGGAATGGTTCGCACCATCTGTTTTTTCAGGGAAATAACGACCATGGGAAAACCTGGCATCTGTCACGCATGGAGATCCGATGGGAGAAAGGGATTCCCTATCTTATGCGGCCTGAAGACGGTTATGAATTTCATCCGCAGCGGTAATCTAAACTGGAGCCAGGATTATTTGTATTTCCCCAAACTATTGCGCAGGCGGACGATTAGCATGTCGAAGGCCATGCGTGTGGAATCGGAAATAGGGTGAACCCGCGATTCGGGATTGTTCAGCCAGCGGACCGGCGCCTCGTCAATGCGCAGTCCATGTTTTTGGGCGATGTAAAGCAGTTCTGCGTCGAAGCTGAAGCGCAGCACGTGTTGACGGGGAAAAACAATTTCGCAGGCACGGCGGGTGAATCCTTTGAAGCCACACTGGGTGTCTTTGAAGTGGGTCAGGCGCAGCATGCGCAACAGCAGGTTGAAGGTGCGCCCCATGGATTCGCGGTACCACGCCTGATGGACCGCAACGTCGGAATCGGGCAAAGCCCGGGAGCCTATGACGATGTCCGCACCGTCGTCAAAGCGGGGCCAGAACTTTTCCAATTCCTCGATGGGTGTGGAGGCGTCGGCGTCGGTATACACGCGGAATTCACCGGAAGCCTCAGTCATCCCCGTTCGCACGGCGTAGCCCTTGCCCTGGTTGGGGGTATAGGCGAGACATTTTAAGGGAGTGCGGTGCGGCTCACTCTCCATTTGCCGGACAATGTCAATAGTCCGATCACGGCTGCCGTCATCCACAATGATCACTTCGGAATCATACGGCTGAGCGTCCAGATAGGCGAGTGCCTTCCGGAGCGAATCGCCCAGCCGCCGTTCCTCGTTATATGCGGGGATAATGAGTGACAACCGCATGGTATCTCCCCTCGATAGTGGAGAAAACACGCTTAATTCAGCGGTTTGACCCAGATATTCCGGTACTTCACCGAATTGCCGTGGTCCTGGAGCATGAGCACGCCCTTGGCGGCTTCCTGATCGCTGACCCCGCCCGGCGTGAGGCTATCCATCACCAGTT